>RXJQ01000096.1:27549-39212 GCA_003963115.1 Burkholderiales bacterium | reverse complement strand
TTGATGTCGCTGTTGAGTCGCTCGAAGTCCATGGCGTGCTCCAGACTCAGCCGACCATGCGGCGGATGTGCGAGGGCGGGGTGGCGCGCATCGCGGTCATGGGGCTGGGCGGCAGGTGCCAGTACAGCCAGTGCATCGCGAAGGCCTGGTGCTTGTCGGCCTTGATGCGGGCGATCCAGCGCGACAGGAAGATCCCCGCACCTGCGCAGGCCGCAAAGGCCAGCTTGGTGCCCGACAGGTAGCCGACAAAGAAAAAGAAGATCACCGGGGCGGCCACATCGATGTCCCAGAAGCCGATCTTCCAGGGGTCATCCAGGCGACGGGGGATGTAGGTGTCGGCTTGCATGTCAGGCTCCTGCAGGTTTGGGCTGACCTCAGACGACGGCGCCCATGATGGCGCCCGCGATCACCAGGCCTACCGCACCGAAGATGGCCAGGCCCACGTAGAACAGCACCGGCCCGAAATTGCGCAGGGCCGACAGCGAGATCAGGGCGACCACGAAACCGACGAAGCCGACCAGGGCCTTGACGCTAGGCCCCAGCGCGGAGATCTGGGCGAGGGCGGATGTCAGCGGCCCGGTGATGCCGGTGAACGCCACCAGGTCGAGGGCGAAACCAGGCATGGACAGGCCCAAGCCCAGGGTGAGCATGGCCAGCGCCGAGGCCACACGCCAGCGCTTGTGTGTGGGCTTGCCGGTGACTCGGGCACTGGATGGGTTGCTTTGCTGATCATCCTGTTGGACAGTTTGACGAACAGGGACGAAGGGATGGATGATGGCTGTGCGCATGGGAATCTCCTGGCTGGGTTGCGCGTCAAGGCCTGACGCAGGCGGGGGCGATCCTGCGAACGTGTGAGCACGTCTCAGGAGGGGGATGCGGTGGGCGACGGGCTCACGGGTGAGGGCCATTGGTGTGTCATGGCCCACCCTCGGATGAGGCTGTGAACACGACCTCAACGCGACGATTGCGGGCTCGGCCCTCAGGTGTGTCGTTGTTGGCGATGTAGCAGCACAGGCCTCTGGCATCGATGCGGATGTCATTGGGGTGTGAGGGACTGATGCGCTTGATGTGATCTCGAACGGCATCAGCCCGAGCTAGCGCGATGGCCTGATTGGGCGCATCAGGGCCGACGTTGTCGGTGCGTCCCACGATGAGCACACGCTGGGCACGTCCCAGGGCTTTGGCTGCGCTGTTCAGCAGGGTCCGGTGTACAGGTGTCAGCACCGCACTGTCGGTTGCAAACTCCAGGACCAGCACCTGAGGCTTGTGCAGCGGGGCAGGCTTGGTCACTTCAGTTGGCGCGACGGATGCAAGGGCGCGCGCGTTGCCTCGCATCGAAGGCTGCGGCTGTGCATCGGCCACAGCCAGCGTTTTGGGTGTGGTGGTAGGACAGGCAGGCTCGACGCACTGGGCAAAGTACGCGTCGCGGCCACGTTCAAGCTGCGCGATGTGTGAGGCGTTCCGCTTAGCTTGTGGTATCGCGGTTGCATGGCCCTGCTTGGCGGGCAAGGTGCAAGACGAGAAGGCAAACAGAATCACCGCTGCCGAGGCGCTGGTCATGGCGAGGTCCTGTACCCGCGTCATGGCGACACCCGAGCGGCAAGGATGAAGAGGGGCTGCTTTGCCTCTGATCGGCTCTGCGGCCATACGGCGGTTGGCTGTGGGGACTGGATTGCCGAGGCGTGCAACTGCCGATAGACCTTCCAGGCGTAGCGTCTGCGTGCGCTCTGGCAGGCCACTCCCTTGAGTTGGGTACACGCTGCGTTGTAGGCACCCACCCCATCCCAGGTCAGCCCTTGCTTGGCCAGGGTTTGGGCAAGCAGCCAGGCGCCCACATGGATGTTCGTGCAAGGGCTGTACAGGTCGCTTTCGGTGATGCCGAACCGTGCCAGCGCAGGCAGGTTCGAGCTGTTGATCTGCATCAGCCCGATGTCATAGCTGCCCGTGCGTTGGCGGTGGCTGAGGTTGATTGCATTTGGATTGAGGTGCGACTCGACCTTTGCAACGGCATAGAGCAATTGCGATGACACGCCATATCGATGCGCCGCCTCGTCCCAGCAAGCCAGGGCGTGTGCCGGCAGGCTCAGCAGCGCAAGACATCCAGACAAGGGACCCCATTGCATGGCGCACTCCAAACAAGACCGATGAATCCGCCAATGCACGTTGCGCGGCGGGACGGATGGGGTGAGACCGGCACGGTGCCGATCAAGGTCTTGTTCAGGTCTGCCGTGGTTGGACGACCTTGGCGTGGTCAGGGCACGTGAATCGTTTGGAGATTCTTCATGCCATGTGCTGGTCAGAGCGCTGGGCGGTCGATGGCCTCAGCGGGTCTGTGTGGCGTGCTCTGGACGGAAGCGCTGTGCCATGTTGATGCGAGCTTGTTGAAGGACGCTGGCGCCGGTCTCATCCGCCTGTTGACACAGCGCCACGCAGGCGGTGGTCAAGTGGTCGAGCTGGAACTTCGGGTTGGGGTGCCGATTGGCGGGTGAGCGCTGCAACTCAAGGAGCAAGTCGTACTGCGGTCGCCACATGGCTTCCCGACGACGAGGCGTATTGGGCGAGCGGGCCACAAGCTCGGTTCCGAGAAAGCTGAAGATCTGTCTTGCCGCTTCGGGGCCGGAGAAGACCTGGGAGACGCAGGCACTGATCAGGTCAGGAAATCGAAAGATCGGGCCGACGTTGCGATCGGACTTGAGCACGCCATAAAGCCAGACATGTTCTTCCAGCCACAGCCGCGTTTCGATGACGTCGGACGGCTGGGATTCCACTGTTGCGGTGTGTCGAGAGTCCTGAAATCCGGGCGGTGCAGCGGTGAGCATGGTGCGTACCTCTGTTCTCTGATTCGGCAATCGCTCGGATGAGCGCATGAGTACAGATTAGGGCCAGGGTACAGCATGGTCACGGGTGAATGCGGGCTTTGTCATGGGGATTTCGGCTCCAGTTCATAGCGAGTACTGACGCGGTACGGCCAAGATGGAGGAGTTCAATTTCCGCGAGACAAAAAAAGCCCGCCGATCAGCGGGTGATCAGCGAGCACAAGACGCATCGCTGTCATCACGGTGCGCCACCGGCTCAGGGAGGAAACGCCGGGCCGAGGTACGAACCTGCAGCAGCCAAATGATAAGGGGATTGGCGGCGATGTGGCCTGAGCACGGGTGTGCCCAGGCCATAGAGCAAGCGTTGCCATGTGCAAGTAGCCAGTTTTCCCATTCAAATTCGGGGAGGGCGCTCGCATTTCTGTCAATGCGCGCGGCGTGGAGACGCCGGCAAGGCCAATGGCTCATGCACTGCAAATGGGCCATCTGGCCGACACCTCAAGGGTGGTGGCGAGATCCAGTTCTACGAGATTGGACCAGCCATGCAGCAACGAGAAAAGCCTCTGAATTGCGGCGACGCCAACAAATGCATGGACAGCCAAGAGCCCGAGCGCATTTCAGCGTGAACTGGCTGCCAAATGCAAAGCACCACGCTTCTGCGCCACCCTATAGTTTCTGCGGGAGGCGTGGGAGAGGGGCTATCTACCAAGGCCATGTACCGAATCGATGTGCTGGTGGCCGGTTTGCGAGGGCTGTTGATTCCCGTTGCTCAGTTCTTTTAGGATGCCGCAGTCGGCTGATTCCTTGGCCTCACCGCACTGGGAACGCAAGCTCTCCAACTGTGCCTTCAGGGCCACCAGCTCATCAATTCGCTGGGTGACATGACCAAGGTGCTCATCGAGCACACGGTTGGCATCTTCGCAACTCTGGGAGGGCTTGTCCTTCAGTCCAAGCAAGACACGAACTTCGTCGAGGCCCATGTCCAGGGAGCGGCAGCGCCGTATGAAGGCCAGTCGCTCAACGTGCTCAACATCGTAGATGCGATAGTTCGTGGCCGTGCGCGCGGGCTCGGGCAGGAGTCCTTCCCTTTCGTAGTAGCGGATGGTCTCCACCTGGGTGCCGGTGAGGTTGGCAAGATCGCCGATTTTCATTGGACGCCTCTCTGTTTGATGAAAGCCAGTGGCTTAAGCCTTCGGGGTGTCGGACGGGACGGGTGTCAGCGATTCCGGCTGATTGAATGCCAGCAGGCGCAGCGCATTGATGACAACCAGGAGGGTGGAGCCTTCGTGGAAAAGCACGGCCGTGCCCATCTTCAAACCCAGGATCGTGGACGGAATCAGCACAGCCACCACGCCCAAACTCACCCAAAGGTTCTGGCGGATGATGCGACTCGTCTGGCGTGACAGGCCGACGGCAAAGGGCAACTGGGTCAGGTCATCGGCCATGAGCGCCACGTCGGCTGTTTCCAAAGCCACATCCGAGCCAGCGGCGCCCATGGCGATGCCCACCGTGGCATTGGCCATGGCAGGCGCATCGTTGACGCCGTCGCCCACCATCGCGACCTTACCAGCGCTCGACCGGAGGTCCATGATCGTCTTGACCTTGTCTTCCGGCATCAGGTCGCCCCGCGCTTCCGTCAGACCCACGCTCTTGGCAACGGATTCGGCAACCTTCTGGTTGTCTCCGGAGATCATCACCAGACGCTCGATCCCCAGTTTCTGCAGGGACTTCATCACTTCAGCAGCAACTGGCCGAGGCGTGTCCATCATGCCCAGCGCACCGAGGTAGCGCCCGCCCAGTCGCACGATCATGGTGGTCCTGCCGTCGGCCACCAAGCGTTCATTGGCCGTCTTCAAGTCAGCCGGTACGGCTTCGCCTTTGAGTTCTTCGAACAGAACCGGCTTGCCGATGTACACCTCGTCGCCACCGATTCGTGCCTTCACACCTCGGCCAGTGATGCTTTCCAGGCCTTGGACCTGGGGTGCGGCATGGCCATCACCCAACCGCTGCTTGGCGCCTTCCACCACGGCGGAGGCCAGCGGGTGATCGCTGTGCTCTTCCACGGCCAAAGCGATGGACAGCAATTCCTTCTCGTCGACGCCTTGAGCGGCCACGACATCCGTCAGGCGAGGCTTGCCTTCGGTCAGCGTGCCGGTCTTGTCGAAGGCGATGGCCGTGAGCGTGCCCAAGTTCTCCAGCGGGCCACCGCCTTTGACCAGGACCCCACCTCGACCCGCGCGGGCCACGCCGCTGAGTACAGCGCTGGGAACCGAAATGGCCAGCGCGCAGGGACTGGCAGCAACCAACACCGCCATGGCTCGGTAGAAACTCGCGGAGAAGGGCTCGTCAACGACAACCCATGCGAACAGCAGCAAACCCACGAGCGCCAGGATGAGGGGCACGAAGACGCGTTCGAATTTTTCAGTGAAGTTCTGAGTAGGGGAGCGTTGGGTTTCAGCCTCCGTGACCAGTTTGACGACGCGTGCCATGGTCGATTCGCTGGCCTGCCGCGCAACGACCACTTCAAGCGCGCCCGAGCCATTGATGGTCCCTGCGAAGACGCGGTGCTGCGGCGGCAACTTGTCGAAGCCTTGCAACGCGGCCTGCGCGTCTTGGACAGGCCGCTTGTCCACCGGAACGCTTTCGCCTGTCACGGGAGCCTGGTTGACGCTGCTTTCGCCCAAGACCACGAAGCCATCCGCGGGCAACCGTTCGTTCGGTCGCACGACGACGGTGTCGCCCACTTGCAGTTGGGCCACGGCGATTTCTTCTGTCTTGCCGTCACGCCGACGCAATGCCACTTCAGGGGCGAGTTTGGCCAGCGCCTCGATTGCCTTGCGGGCCCTGCCCATGGCGTAATGCTCAAGCGAGTGCCCCATGCTGAACAGGAACAGCAGCAAGGCACCCTCGAACCATTGCCCGAGTGCGGCTGCGCCAGCGGCGGCCACCAACATCAGCATGTCGATCTCAAAGCGCTTGGCCTTGATGTTGTCGATGGCTTCCAGCAGGGTGAAGTAGCCGCCAAACAGATAGGCCATCACAAAGAAGGCCATGCTCACGGTTTCCGTGGCCAGCTTCTGTGATTCCAGCACCCATCCGGCCAGCAGCAAGGCTCCCGCGATCGCGGCAAAGATCAGTTCTGTTTTTTCACCGAAGAGTCCACCGGAATGGTCATGGCCTTCATGATCACTTGATGCATGCTTGCCGTGCTTCTCGTCACCATGCGAATGATCATGGCCGTCACCATGCTCGTTCGCATGATCTGTGTGGTCGGACACCGATGCGAGCTTTTCGGGATGGGAATGGGACTGATGGTCATGTCCATCATCCTTGATGGACGTTGATGAACCAGGCGAGAGAGAGGCGCGGTCTTCGATGCCGAAGCCGCTGAGCATCGTGCGCAAATCCTTCTCTTCGACCTGTTCCCGATCGAACTCGATGCGGACGGAACCCGAGGCATTGACTTCGGCTTCGACGACGCCTTTCAGGACCTGGAGCTTGGCCGTCAAAGTTCGGGCTGCGCGGGGATGTGTCGTTCCCACTCGCAAAAGCATGTGGCCAAAACGATCCGTTAACTTGGCGCCAGCCCCACGCGCGATGTCACGCACTTTGCCCAGGGAGATGACATCTGGATCGTAGTGGATGCACAGCTCAGGAGTGCCCCCGGTGGCCGCATCAGCGACGTGAGCAGCGGCGATGCCTTCACGCGATTCAAGTGTCTGGATCAGGAGCTTGACGCAGCGATCCCTGATGTCCGGGAGACTGGGCAGCAACAGTGGGATTTCCAGTCGAAGCTTTTGAGGCTGGGTCATCTTCTCGACCTTTCTTTTTTGATGGAAGCGGAATCAGAGACGCGCCCTGGGGCATAAGCGGTGAAGGGGCCGTATCCTGGGGCAGCGGCCTTGATCAGGACGCTCCCAGGGATGAGTTGGATCCATGGCCGGCATCTCATGGGGTGTTGCCCAACGCATCCCGCTTGCGCAACGGCGCCAGGCAGTTTTGAATGTTGACGTAGACGAGGTCGTCGGCCTGGAGGTTCAAATCATTGGGAATGGCCGAGATTCGCCGGGCCTTGTTCCTTGGACTACCGCGCACGTTGTAGGAAACAACGGCAAACCGGGTGTAGGGCGGGTTAGGACCCAGTTCCGAACGGCAGTCCGTCTGCAGGGTCTTCATGGGCGATTCAATGCCGCCCACTTCGACCACACGGGCCCTGCGCCAGCCTTCCTTGCGGCCGTAAGTGTCGGTGTCCATGCTGGCGCATCCAGACGCCAGCAGGGCCAGAAGCAGTGATACCCAAGTCAGTGACTTGATCATGAGAGGTACTCCAGATAGAGGGATCTACGGAGGACCAGGATTGCCTGCGGCGCATGAGAAGCGTTTCGAGCGCGGCAGTAGTCCTCCGAGCAGTCCCGGAGGGTGGCCGACAAGGCAGGGCAATCAGTGGGTGATGGCACATGGCGCATCGAGTCCTCCAGTTGAACAAAGTCAGAACTGGTGGATCCAGCGGCGCGGGAAGCTTGAGGCTGTTGGTTTCAGCGGGGAAAAGCGCTCAGCTGGATCAACTGGGCATACGCCAGTTGGGCTTCTCGGGCGCCTCTTCGAATACCCATGCCCGCCAGGACAGCGGTTCGGGCAAGGCGGTCGAGCTGGTCAGCGGAGCATCGAAGAAATGGAACTCCACCACGGGCGTTGGAACGCTCACATGGCAGTATGGGCAATCTGCATCGGCCTGGCCTTTGTCGGCAACTGACTTTCCGTGCTCCACCGATTTGCCACTGTCCTGGTGCTGATGCACGTGATGTCCGAAGTGGTCGGCGGCAGGGCCGGTCTCATGCGCACAGGCGATGCCAGCCGCCGCCCAACTGAGTTGGAGCGGAAGGACAAACACCAGGAACAAGATCAGCCAGCGGCGCATGGTTGGGCAGTATAGGGAAAGGCGAACAATGGTGCTGAAAGGCCAAGCGGACAGGCAGTGGACAAGCCATGTCAGCGGATACCTGCATTAGAAACCCTGTAGTGGGTACAGAGTCAAGCGCTATCAGCGTGTCCCTCCCGTCATCGAAGCTTGCCGGAATTCCTTGTACTCATCCTCATAGGCCTGCAAGGCCAACTGATAGCGGATGGCGTTGTCGGCGATTTGCCCACGTTCGACGTCCATATCCACGGTATTGCTGTCCAGGCTGGTCTGGATCGGAACGCGGTAGACAAGCGCCACCGTGCTGTTGAATGTGCTTCCTGATGGTTGCGGCAACTGCGACAAGTGTCCCGCCGCCGTCTTTCGAAGCTCACTGGGATCGGTGCCCTCTGAGCGCTGGTTGTTCACGGCGTTCCGCAGGCTGGTCCGGAAATCGAGGTCTTTGGCCTGGTAGTGAGGGGTATCGACGTTCGCGATGTTGGAGGCGAGTATTTCCTGCCTCTTGGAGCGCAGCAGGATCGCGTGCTCTTTGAAGCCGTCCTCCTCCTGTTCCCCAGAAGGATTTGTCGGTGGAACCACTGGAGGCGTCAAGCGGGGCGATGGCACCGCCGGCGTGGAAGGCAGTGTCAGATTCATGGAGATGGGTTTGATCATGATGCGGTCTCTTGTGTTGAGTCGGATGCCGGATCGAAGATTGATGCTCAGCAGGCACAAGGAGGTCGGTTTGGCGGTAGCACGAACCTGACAGTCACTGGACGGCGACCCTGGAGGTGCAACACGGCAGTGATCCTGGTTCCTGGAGGTAGCTCGAAAATGCCTTGAGGGCCGAGCAAACCGCTGTGGGGGCTTACCGCCGCGCTGCGCCTGCCGTGTGGACCATCCCAGCTCAAAGTAGCACGCGCGATGTGCAGGCCGGCGGTCATGGCTTGACCGCACAATCGGAAGTGCAGGGCTGAGCGTTGGAGCATCAACTCGCAGACCAGCCAGGAGACCACCGCGCGCATCAGTTCATCTGATGTGGTGCGGGATCCTGAAGGCCGAACCTGGGCTGCCACCTCCGACGCGCGCCATGAATGGACCGTAAACGAACCTTCATCATTGGCAGCGAGACGCGCAGCCACGACCCGGATGCACAGCAAGGAGCCGAAGGATCGGAGCGTCGTGTACCTCATGGCATTTGCTCAGGGAGTGAGGGGCATGCCATCCACAAACGGGTGGAACGTATGCTCATGGCCTTCTTCCTTTGGCTTTGCCGTCTTGTTTTCCAGCGGGCGGCTGACCATGAGTACCCGATGCCGTGCCGGTCGAGTTCGGTGGCGCTTGCCGTTCGGTAGCTCGTTTGCCGTTCAGTCGATGCCGGAGAGCATCGGTGTACTTGGGCTGTGGGGTTGGTGTCACCTTGGGAGGGTGATGCGCCAGCCACCAGGCAAACAGAAGCAGTGCAAGCACCCCACACAGCCCCAAAGCCAACCACACCAGGCCCAACTCGTTGTGGGTGAAGGGCGTGGTCATGCGAGGGCCCCTTGCGCGCGCAGGACTGGCCACTGCGCTCCGGTAGCGACGGGCGCAGTCTGGATGGATGCAATCAGGGACAGGTGAGCGCTACCGCGTCTGCCATGGCAAAACATGGGCACGGTCAATGAACTTCGCATCGAATTCTCCAAGCGTGATGGGAGGAATTCGACGAGCAGAAGCCGTCAGTTCATGACGGATTCATTCGAAGCGTATGGAAGCCAGGAATGGACGAACTGCTCGCCGATTTACAGCGAGGATGTCCAATTGGGGCGTTCGAGACGGCGGCGATCGGCCGAGGAATACGCGATCACCGGTGCACGGTAGAGTGAAGTCTCGACGGAGGTCGGTGTCACCGTGGTGTGCTGGGGCAGCAGCTGGGGCATCTGGAGATGGCAGAGGCCGCAATCCTGGTCAAGCTGCAATGACAACTTGCCTTTGCCATTGTCTTGATCGGCTCCTACCTGCGCCCTGTGTTCATGCGCATGGTGCCCGAAATGCCCGGCCGCACTGCCAGTCTCGTGCTGGCAATAGGCCGCGGCCGCAGCATATCCAAGCTGTAGCGGCACGATCAACAACAAGAAAATGGCAATCAGGCGGCGCATCTTAAAAATGTATCACCATCAAATGGGTGTGCCAAGGATGGATGACGAGACATGAGCATGCAGATGCCCATTATTCCCGTCACCAAAATCGCTCCGGCAATGCCAGCACATCAATCGAACAGTCTCCTCAGAAAACTGCCTCCATGGCTGGAGCCATGACCAGACTTTTGATGGCCGCCGCCATGTTCGCGCCGACCATGGTGTTCACCACGTCCTGTTGAAATGCCGGGATCCATGTGGGCCTGCGTCGACACGGGGTCGCGCTGGCTCTGTTCAATGATTTTGTCCAACTCTCCTCGGTCCAGCCATACGCCCCTGCATTGCGGGCAGTAATCGATTTCGACGTTCTCGCGATGGCTCATCGCAAGTTGAACGGTTTTGCAAGCGGGGCATTGCATGAAGATTCCTTTCTTTGATCAGACGGTGTCAATTCAGCACATCAAACCTTGAAGTTGCATCAGCCTTGGCTTATGCAAGGTTCTTATGCAATGTTCATATCAACTGGCGATGGCAAGGACGTTGATCCAATGTGGCGTGCCATAGAGAAGAGGGGAGCTGGTTGTCAGCCATGATTCGCTTGCTTCGAAGCCAGCGTGACCTAGGGCGTTCATAACCTCCGAGAGGCGGTAGTACACATAGTGTCGCCCATCCTCGATGCATCGCTCTCCTTGTCCCTCTTGAAGAGCAAGGAACAACGTTCCGCCAAACACGAGTGCTTGGTGCAGGCGAATCAGTACTGGAACGAGTTGCGCCCTTGGCAGGTGGAGCAGGGAAGCGCAAGCCCAGATGCCATCGAAGCTGCGCTCAAAGGCAATGTCTTCGAGACGAAGCACCATGCATTCGGCGCCAGAGTAGGCATAAGCGAGGCTGGCCATGGCGACCGAGGAGTCGATTCCAAGAGCGACATGGCCTGCACGCTTGAAGGCGCGAAGATCCCTGCCTGAACCGCAACCCGCATCCAGGATACGTGCTCGTCGAGGCAGCTTCGCCAGGAAGCGTTCCCTGGGTGCGGACGTGTCGGCATCGAAGGTGAGGGAAAAATACTCCTCCGCCTTGTCCTCGTAGAAGTTGCCTGTGGTCGACATCACGCTCTTGTTCCTTGAATGCGGTCACGGTGCGGGCGCTTCGAGCATGTAGCCCATGCCTCGCACCGTGAAAATCATCTTCTTCTCTTGCCCTTCATCGATCTTGAGTCGCAGGCGACGCACTGCCACATCGATGACGTTGGTGTCGCTCCCGAAGGGCATGTCCCACACCTGGGAGGCAATCAGTGATCGCGGAAGGACTTCGCCTTGGCGACGCATCAGAAGTTCCAGCAGGCCGAATTCCTTGGGCGTCAGATCGATTCGGGTGCCTGCACGGTGCACGCGGCGGCGCAACAGGTCCAACTCCAGATCACCGATGCAGATCGAAGGGAGACTGCTGGCATCGTCCGAGCGTCCGCGCAGGATGGTCCTGACGCTGCACAGGAGTTCCGAGAAGGAGAACGGCTTTTTGAGAAAGTCTTCAACGCCACGCTGGAGCGTGTTGACGCGGCACTCATGATGGTCGCGTCCATTCAAGAAAAGAACTGGAATCAACGAATCCTGACGCCGGAGCGCCTGCAGCAGTTCACAGCCCGTCATGCCTTTCAAGGCGGTGTCGATGATCAAGAGATCGAACATTTGCAGCGATGCCAGTTTCAACGCCTCGATGCCGCTTTTGGCAAGGTCGACGGCGAATCCGGCCTCGCTCAAACCTAGGCGATAGTGATCGCCAGTCTTAATGTCGTTTTCGACGACCAATATCTTCGCCTGCACACTTGTCATGTTT
>RXJQ01000096.1:2819-27499 GCA_003963115.1 Burkholderiales bacterium | reverse complement strand
CAGCCCTCAGCCCTCAGCCCTCAGCCCTCAGCCCTCAGCCCTCAGCCCTCAGCCCTCAGCCCTCAGCCCTCAGCCCTCAGCCCTCAGCCCTCAGCCTTCAGCCTTCAGCCTTCAGCCTTCAGCCTTCAGCCTTCTGGCATGACATTGGATTCAATTCGAACCAGATCGGCATATGCCTTGCCGATGACACTCGTTGTCATTGCAAAGGAGCCATCATGGGTGCCACTTCCAAACATGCCAGGACTGTTGCGAAGCCTCAAAAAGATCGCGAGCCGCAGCGCAACTACGCTGTCAAAGACGAGGGCGTAGAACCCCAAGTCGACAATCCCAAAGCGGCGCCGGATCGGCATGCCCACAGTGTGGAGGCCAGCAATGTGGACGGGCATGTGGCTCAGAGCGAGACCGAGCAACCTAGACAGGCTTGATTCATTGCCCTGTGGAAAAATTCACAACAATCTTCGCGAAAGGTGTTGACTCTGTAGCCGCTACAGGGATTCAAATGGATTCAAAGAGATTGGATCTTCTATCGACGGACATGCCAGGCAACTTCCTTCACGTGTATTTGTCAGGCGCAACTCATTTCTGATCCACAAGGCATTTTTTTCAACCTATACTTGCCGCGCCATGCGTCGATTGCTTTGCTTGTTCCTGCTGATTTGGTTTCCGCTCCAGATGTCCTGGGCTGCGGTGGCCAGCTATTGCCAGCATGAAAGCAACCCTGCCGCGCAGCGCCATTTCGGGCACCACGAGCACAACCATCTTGATCCGCAACGTGGGGAGCGCCCTGGCGATAAAGCCGCAAAGGACAAGAGCGGTAGCGACAAGAAGGCCAGTGCCGACAACGACTGCACTGTCTGCCACATGAGCGCTGCCTCGCCGGTCAGTGAGACGCACACCCCTCAGGTGGCGTCCAGCAGGGAATGGTTTGGCCACTCGATCGAGGGCTACGCCTCCAACATTCCAGCGGGACCCGAGCGTCCCGACATACGTCTCGCCGTTTGATTCGGCGAGACGGCTGCTGCGCAAGCTTTTTTCCTGTCTTCAGATAGCGAGGCCACGGCCTCTCTCGCCGGATTCCTTCTTGTTGTTGTTCCCACAACCCGGAGAATTCGATGTACAGGCACATGGTGCCGATGACGACGTTCGCGTTGGTCACGGCCACACTTTTTTCTTCCGCCACCTTTGCTCAAGTTAGCCCGTCCAATTCGGATGGGCAAGCCGTGCACAAGGCGGTGCCCGTGGCGCAGCCCTTGACGCTGAGCGAGGCCATCAGGCTGGCGCTTCAGTTCAGTCCTCAAATCGTGGCCAACCAGCAGGAACTGGCAGCCAGCGAAGGGGCCGTCATTCAAGCGGGTGCACGTCCCAATCCTGAAGTCCAGGCACTGCTGGAAGATACGCGGCGAGACAGCCGGACGACCACGGTGCAGTTGAGCCAGCCCATCGAGCTGGGCGGTAAACGGTCAGCGCGGATCTCGGTCGCCGAGGCCGCGCGGGCTCAAACCGCCGTGGACATCGAAGGGCGTCGCGCGCAGATCAGAGCGGATGTGGCCGATGCATTCTTTGCTGCCGCCATCGCTCAGGAACGGGTGAAGCTGGCGCAGGCCTCCGTCGACTTGTCCATGCGAGGCACGGATGCGGTCTCCAAGCGAGTCCAGGCCGGCAAGGTCTCTGCAATGGACGAGACCAGGGCGAAGGTTGCTCACGCTGGTGTCCGACTGGAACTGCTTCAAGCGCAGAGCGAACTCCGATCCGCTCGCCAAGGGCTGGCAGCTCTGCTGGGCCCAGCATCTGCCGTTCGTGCTCAGACACTGGTTTGGCAATCGGGTGTCCAGCCAGCCTCTCGCAATCTGGAGGCTTCTCAGTTGTCAGATGTGCCGGTGCTGCGGCAGGCACGCCTGGAGGTCGACAAGCGGCAAGCCATGGTCGAGCTTGAGGAGGCGCGCCGTGTTCCGGACGTGACCCTGACCTTGGGTGCCAAGCGGGATCAGCAGGTCGGACGCAATCAGGCTGTGATCGGCCTGGCCATTCCCATCCCTGTGCTCGATACCAACCGGGGGAACCTGCTTCAGGCCTTGCGCCTGCACGATAAGGCCGAAGCGGACTTCCAGGCAACGCGGATCCGCGTCGAGACCGAGTGGGTGCAATTGACGGAGCGTCAGCGCTTCGCCCAGGCTGAGGTGGACGTCCTGCGCAGCGAGGTACTGCCGGGCGCCGAGAGCGCGTGGCAGGCCGCCACGACCGGCTTCGAGCTGGGCAAGTTCAGCTTCCTCGACGCCCTGGATGCCCAACGGACCTTGCTCCAGGCCCGCGCCCAGTACCTGCGTGCGCTCAATGAGCTGTACCGCACCAACGCCAACATCGATCGCCTGCTGGGGACCAGCGGCGAAGAACAGACGACGTCCAAGCCATGAGAAAGCATCGCATGACACGCTCCCAATCACAACGCCAGGCTGGGCGCATCAGCCAAAAGCAACTCGTTGCCATCATCGCCATCGTTTTGGCGGGGTTGGGCGCCAGCGCATTTGTGCTGACGCGGTCTGCCAGCGCGCCTGCCGGCGAAGCGGCCGAGGAGAGCCATGGCCACGGTCACGGCGAGGCCAAGGGACACGATGACGCCGAGCACCACGGCGAGAAGAAGTCCGAGTCCGGCCACGACGAAGCCAAGGGACACGATGACAAGGAACATCATGAGAAGGCCGAGGAGCATGGGGCGCATGACAAGCATGAAGGCGAAACCGCTTCTGAAAAGGGCGCTGCCGCCGCCAACGCTGGCAAGCACGAGGAAGGCGAGGAAGAGCCTGTCTCTCTGAATGCTCAGCAGATCGCAGCAGCGGGCGTTGAAGTCCAAGCGGCCCAACCTGGCAAGATCCTTTCGACGGTGCAGCTGTCCGGCGAAATCAAGTTCAACGAGGATCGCACGGCACACGTTGTGCCCCGTGTCGGTGGCGTTGTCGAATCGGTGTCGGCCAACCTGGGGCAGCAGGTCAAGAAGGGCCAGGTCCTCGCGGTCATTTCCAGCGTGGTCCTGTCCGAACAGCGGAGCGAGTTGCAGGCGGCCCAGAAGCGCCTGACCTTGGCGCAGACCACCTACGACCGAGAGAAGAAGCTCTTTGAAGACAAGATCTCGCCGCAGATGGACGTCCTGCAGGCGACGCAGGCCCTGCGCGAAGCCGAGATTGCCGTCAACAACGCCAACCAGAAGCTCAAGGCATTGGGTGCCTCGCCTTCGGCTGGCGCATTGAATCGCTACGAGCTGCGCGCACCGTTTGACGCGGTCGTGGTCGAGAAGCACATCGCGCTGGGCGAGTCGGTCAAAGAAGACGCCAATGTGTTCACCCTGTCCGACTTGTCCACCGTTTGGGCAACGATCAACGTGCCTGCTAAGGACCTGAACCTGGTGAAGGTGGGCGAGAAGGTCACCGTGCGATCCAGTTCCTTCGACGCCACGGCCAAGGGCACCGTGACCTACGTCGGATCGCTGATTGGCGAGCAGACGCGCACAGCCACCGCCCGGGTGGTGTTGACCAATCCCGACCTTTCGTGGCGTCCCGGCCTGTTCGTCAATGTCGCGGTGACTTCCGGCGAGGCGGAAGCACCCGTGACCGTGACGGCTGGCGCGGTGCAGACCATGGAGGGCCGTCAAGTCGTGTTCGTCGAAGTACCGGGCGGCTTCCAGGCCAAACCCGTGGAAGTCGGCCACACCGATGGCAAGCGCACCGAAGTCGTCAAGGGCTTGAGCGCCGGTACCCGCTATGCGGCGACGAACAGCTTCGTCATCAAAGCTGAAATCGGCAAGGCTTCGGCCGAGCACGAGCATTGAGCGCGAGGTCCACCCATCATGTTTGAACGCATCATCCGATTTGCCATTGAGCAGCGCTGGCTTGTGCTGCTGGCCGTCTTCGGCATGGCCGCCCTGGGCGTCTTCAGCTATCAGAAGCTGCCCATCGATGCCGTGCCGGACATCACCAACGTCCAGGTCCAGATCAACACCCAGACACCCGGCTATTCGCCGCTGGAAACCGAGCAGCGCGTGACCTACCCGCTGGAAACGGTGATGGCGGGCCTGCCCGGCTTGGAGCAGACCCGCTCCCTGTCGCGCTACGGCCTGTCCCAGATCACCGTGATCTTCAAGGACGGCACCGACCTGTACTTCGCGCGCCAACTGGTGAACGAGCGGATCCAGGAAGCCAAGGCGCGGCTGCCGCAAGGCGTCACCCCAGCCATGGGGCCCATCTCCACAGGCTTGGGCGAGATTTACATGTGGACCGTCGAAGCCAAGGACGGCGCCAAGAAGCCAGATGGCACGGCTTACACGCCGACTGACCTGCGCGAGATCCAGGACTGGATCATCAAGCCTCAACTGCGCAATGTGACAGGCGTGACCGAGATCAATTCCATCGGCGGCTATGCCAAGGAATACCAGGTCGCACCCAGCCCCGAGAAGCTCATGGCGCATGGCCTGACGCTGGGCGACGTGGTCAATGCGCTGGAGCGCAACAACGGCAACGTCGGGGCAGGCTACATCGAACGCGAAGGCGAGCAGTATTTGATCCGTGCACCTGGTCAGGTGCGTGGCACCCAGGACCTGGGCAGCATCATCGTCAAGCAGACGACGGATGTGCCCATCCGCATCCGCGACATCGCAGAAGTTGGGCAGGGCAAGGAGTTGCGCACGGGCGCCGCCACCGACAACGGCCGAGAGGTCGTCCTGGGCACCGTGTTCATGCTCATTGGCGAGAACAGCCGCAAGGTCTCGCAAGCAGTTGACATCAAGATGGCGGAGATCAACAAGTCCCTGCCAGCTGGTGTTCATGCCGTGACCGCCTACGACCGGACCGTCCTGGTGGACAAGGCGATCGCCACGGTGAAGAAGAACCTGATGGAAGGCGCCATCCTGGTGATCGCCATCCTCTTTTTGTTCCTGGGCAACATGCGGGCCGCGGTGATCACCGCCATGGTGATCCCGCTGTCCATGCTCTTCACCTTCAGCGGCATGGTCAGCCAGAAGGTCAGTGCGAACCTGATGAGTCTGGGTGCGCTGGACTTCGGGATCATCGTCGATGGCGCGGTGGTGATCGTGGAGAACTGCGTGCGCCGCCTGGCGCATGCGCAGGCGCATCACGGCCGAGAGTTGACCTTGCGAGAGCGCTTCCATGAAGTCTTCGCGGCTTCCCAGGAGGCCCGTCGTCCGCTGCTGTTCGGGCAACTGATCATCATGATCGTCTACCTGCCCATCTTCGCGCTGGCCGGTGTGGAAGGCAAGATGTTCCATCCAATGGCGTTCACCGTGGTGACGGCGTTGTTGGGTGCCATGATCCTGTCCATCACCTTCATCCCCGCTGCCGTGGCGCTGTTCATCGGCAAGAAGGTGTCGGAGACCGAAAACGTGGTGATCCGCACCGCCAAGCGCTGGTATGAGCCCATGCTGAACACGGTGATGGGTGCCAAGCCCGTCGTTCTGACGGCGGCTGCCGTGCTCGTTCTGGTCTGTGGCGTGGTGGCTTCCCGCATGGGCAGCGAGTTCGTACCCAGTCTGAACGAAGGCGACTTCGCGGTGCAAGCGCTGCGTATTCCTGGCACCAGCCTCAGCCAGTCGGTGGCCATGCAAACCAAGCTGGAAAGCCATCTGAAGGCCAAGTTCCCGGAGATCGAGCGTGTTTTTGCCCGAACCGGTACCGCCGAGATCGCGGCCGATCCGATGCCGCCCAACATTTCGGACGGGTACGTGATGCTCAAGCCAGTGGACAAATGGCCCGAGCCGCGCAAGACACGCGACGAGATTTTGGCCGCCGTTCAAGCGGAAGTGGCCAAGCTGCCGGGGCAGAACTACGAGTTCTCCCAGCCCATCCAACTGCGCTTCAACGAGTTGATCTCCGGTGTACGCAGTGACGTCGCGGTCAAGCTGTTCGGCGATGACATGGATGTCCTCAACAACACGGCCAACCAGATCGCGAAGGTTCTGCAAGGCATCCCGGGCTCGTCCGAGGTGAAGGTGGAACAGACCACGGGCCTGCCCATGCTGACCATCAACATCGACCGCGAGAAGGCGACGCGCTATGGCCTGAACATCGGCGACATCCAGGACACGCTGGCCACGGCCGTGGGTGGCAAGGAGGCTGGGACGCTGTTCGAGGGCGACCGTCGCTTCGACATCGTCGTGCGCCTGCCGGAAGATGTCCGCACGGATCTGGAAGCCGTTCGGCGCCTCCCCATCGCCTTGAAGGGTGGAGACGGCGAGGGCGCGCGCTTCATTCCGCTGTCCGAGGTGGCTTCCATCGACTCGGCGCCTGGTCCCAACCAGGTCAGCCGCGAGAACGGCAAGCGCCGCATCGTCATCAGCGCCAATGTGCGTGGCCGTGACATCGGCACCTTCGTCGGGGATGCCCAGAAGGCGCTGGAAGCGGTCAAGGTCCCCACGGGCTACTGGACCGTGTGGGGCGGCCAGTTCGAGAACCTGCAGTCCGCCACGCAGCGCCTGCAGATCGTCGTGCCGGTCTCGCTGCTGCTGGTTTTCGTGCTGCTTTTTGCCATGTTCGGCAACGTGAAGGACGGCTTGCTGGTGTTCACCGGGATCCCGTTCGCGCTGACGGGGGGCATCCTGGCCCTGTGGCTGCGGGACATCCCTTTGTCGATCTCAGCGGCCATCGGCTTCATCGCACTGTCAGGGGTGGCCGTGCTGAACGGGCTGGTGATGATCTCCTTCATTCGCAACTTGCGTGACGAAGGGCGGTCGCTTGACGAGGCCATCCACGAGGGCGCCTTGACGCGGCTAAGGCCGGTCCTGATGACGGCACTGGTGGCTTCGCTGGGCTTCGTGCCGATGGCCCTTGCCACCGGCACGGGCGCGGAGGTTCAAAGGCCGCTGGCGACCGTCGTGATCGGGGGCATCCTGTCTTCGACGATGCTGACTTTGCTGGTGCTGCCTGTGCTTTACCGCATCGTCCATCGAAAGGATGAAGAGGACGCCCAGACCACCGAAACCAAGCCCTCTCCTGACGCACACGAGGATGGGGCGATTGCATGACCAAAGCATGGGGCCGGTGGCCCCGGCTTTGGCCCAGTGAGAGAAACGCGTGCGCCTTCCCTCGCGCGACGTTCTCTGCGCCCGGCATGGTCTTGCTGGGGCTGTTCGCCGCGGTGTTGCAAGGCTGCGCCCTCCCCGAGAGGGATGAGGCCAAGCGGCTGAAGCCCATATGTTTCACCATTCTCCAGACGAGAACTTGCGTGCCGGGGCCGTCGCCGAAGTCTGCCGACGCGGTCAAGGTGCGCAACCTGGCATCGCGGCCGGACGCGGGGCGGGTGGTGATCGTTCGAGCACGGGACGGCGACGTCCAAGGGCTGGTGCCTTTGGGGTTGAGTGGGCAGCCGCTGGAAAGCCTCATCCCCTATTCGGTCGTTGCCGTGGACGTTTCGCCGGGGCTTCACGAAGTTCGCATTCAGGAGGGGGTGGACGCGACCATTCCCCTGGAACTGCGAGCAGGTGATGTCGTTGTGCTGGAAGTACGCAGGCGTGGAAGGTATGGGAAGAGATTCGACCTTGTTCGCTTGTCGCGGCAGGAAGGGCGTGCGCTGATCGACGAAAGCCGGATTCTGCGCGTGCTGGATCGTACGGTTCCGTCACCGACTACAACTGGTGGCGAAGGCACGGTTCCCTGATCTGGCGGTTCGCCTGCATAGCGCGTCTGAACACGTGAGCTTTGCGATGGCGAGAAATGAAGAAGGAGCTTATGGATGAGCAATTCAATGCGAAGCGTGCCTGGACATCTCGCCAGCAGCTCGATCGCGCTGGCATGTCTCTGCATGACCCCTTACTGTTGGGCCGAGGAACGCATCCTCTACAAGTCGATCATGCCCAATGGGCAGGTCGTGTATGGCGACGAACCTGAGGCAAAGGCGAAGCGGTCTTACGCGATATCTGTCGAACCTCACCCGGCTGATCCGCAGCAGGCCGAAGCTGCGCAACGCGCGCTTGCGATGACGCGAGAGCAGTTGCTGAAAGACGCTGCTGCGCGATCTCTTCGGCTGAAGGATCTGGACAACCAGATTGCCAGTGTCTACGAAGAGCTCAGGGGCCGTCGGTCCGATCAAGAGGCCGGGCGCCAAGTCGTGGAGGGGGATCGGCAAGGCCGTAGATTTTCTTCACAGTATGGCCGCCGTCAGCGCTCGTTGGCTTCGGAGACGGAACAGGCCCAGCGCAAGTTGGACAAATTGATCAAGGAACGGGACGCACTTCGATATTGATCTCGCGGATATGCCTGTGAGGTCGGTCAAAGCATGGCGAGATTGTCGTCGCGTCTTTTACTGAGATGCATTTACCAGGCAACTTACCGAGGCAAGCAATCGGCATCGGTGGCGTGAGCCATTGCCATTCAACTTGAAACGATCACGTCTTCGTTCATTTGTCAGACGTGTTGGGAATAGGGTCGATACCGCCCGACACACATCAGAATCACCTTAGATGTTTTCAGTTCCCACGAATGCTTTCAGGTCCATGGGCGTTCCCTGGCTGGTCGCCATCATCTGGTTGACTGCCTTCACCTGCCTGCGCATCGGCCTGCTGATCACGCTGGATGCGGGGCAGGTCGGCATCGATCTCTGGCCCTATGTGCTGACCAAGGGACTTCTGTTCGATTTGGCGACGCTGGCCTTCCTGGTCGCGCCGGTTTGCCTTTACGAGGCGGTGCTGCCCAATCGTTGGCGAACCAGCTTTTTGCATAAAACGCTTCGGCTCAAGTGGCTGTGGTTTTCTGTCTTCGTCATGCTGTTTGGCATCGGAGCGGAGGTCACCTTCTGGCTGGAATTTTCAACACGGTTCAACTTCATCGCGGTCGACTACCTGCTTTATACGCAGGAGGTGATCGGCAACATCCGGCAGTCCTATCCTGTTCCAACCGTCTTGGCCGCCATCGCAGTGGTGGCTGGTCTCATTGTCTGGTTCTTGCGGGGCGCCGTTCGAAACATGGACAACGTCAAGATCACACGCATCCAGCGCGCCAAGCTGGTGGTGGCGGGCGTGGTTCTGCCCGTGATCGCGGGGTTCACGGTCAGCGTGGACCAGATGGAAGGGGCAGGCAACGCCTATGCGGACGAGATCTCCGGGAACGGTCTGTTCACGCTGGCGGCGGCCATGCGGCGGAACGAACTAGATTTCGATCGCTTTTATCGAACGATGCCGCAAAGCGAGGCAGACCGAATTCTTCGAACCATGGGGATGCAACGCAGACCGTTGTCCGATCTTTCTGCTCAGGCATTGAAGGGCGCCGCGAACCACGCATGGCCCTTCATCCGGCGTCCACGGAACGTGGTGCTGATCTCGGCGGAAAGCCTCTCGGCTTCATTTCTTGGCGCATACGGCGACTCGCGAGGGTTGACGCCCCGGCTCGATGCACTCGCCAAGCAAGGACTGCTGTTCTCGCACGCCTATGCCACGGGAACACGCACGGTCAGGGGGTTGGAGGCGCTGTCGCTGGGAACGCCCCCAGTTCCCGGGCAAGCCATTGTCCGCCGACCTCAGAACGAACACCTCGCCACGCTGGGAGAAGTGCTTGGCGCTCAAGGCTTCAAGCCCTACTTTTTCTACGGCGGGTACGGCTACTTCGACAACATGAATGCCTATTTTGGGGGCAACGGCTACAAGGTGATCGACAGGACGGACATGGAAAAGCGCACCATCGTCTTCGAAAACGTCTGGGGTGTGGCGGACGAGGTGCTGTTCAGCCAGGCCTTGAGCACGCTTGATGAGGAAAGGGCGCAAAGCAGTCCATTCTTTGCGCACATCATGACGACGTCCAACCACCGCCCTTACACCTATCCCGCTGGCCGCATCGACATCCCTTCGCCCGGTGGGCGACTCGGCGCCGTCAAGTACACCGATTTCGCGATCGGCGACTTCATCGACAGGGCTCGTGCACAACCCTGGTTCAAGGACACCCTGTTCATCATCGTCGCCGACCATGGCGCGTCGGTGGCGGGAAAGACCAAGTTGCCACTGGATGGCTACAGAATCCCTTTGATCTTCTTCGCGCCTGATCTGCTGAAGCCAAGTGTATACGAACCGCTGGTCAGCCAGTTGGACCTGGCACCCACGATCGTCGAGCTATTGGGGAAAAAGGGGGCCGACTACTTTTTTGGACGCTGTCTCTTCGAAGAAGAGGAGCCGTTGAGAAGGGTCTTCGTCAGCAACTATCAGTCGCTTGGCTACCTGCGAAGCAACACGCTCACGGTGTTGCTGCCTCGGCAACGGGTGGAGAGCTACAGGGTCGATCCTCGGACGCTGGAGACGACGCCCAAAGCAGTGGATCCGGTCTTGTTGAATGAGGCGATCGCCTACTACCAGACGGCATCGAGGTCCTTCAAACTGGGGGCATTGAAGCTGCCCAATTGCCCCCATCAGCAATGATCTGGCAGCGGATGCATCAGGACCTGCGCTGGCCCCGAAGCAGCCGAGTCATCGGCCAGCCTCGGGGGCTTGCATCACTTCAGCGCAAAGCGAACAGAGACTGGCTTCTTGCCAGGCAGCGTCACGACAGCCACCGCCTTGGCGCCCGCGATCACATCGAAGGTGCCTTTGGCTTCCAGCTTCTCACCCGCTGGCGCGAGTTGCACTTCGTTTTTGTCGGCGCCCTTGATGAGGGTCAGTTTGCCGCTGGCACCTTGCATCTTGACAGCCTTGCCGTGATCGCGCACATACAGGCTGATCAGGTCGGCCTTGGCCACCAGTTCGAAGTCCATTTCGCTGGCTTCCACCACCACGCCGCCGTGCAGCGGTTCATGTTCGTGCCCGTGTTCGTGTCCATCCGCCGCAAAGGCGCTGGCACTGATGGCCAGGATCGAGCAGGCAATCAGGCTGTTCACTTTTCTCATCTTCAGTCCTTGAAGGTTATGGAGGTGAAAGCCTATGCAGATGCAGGCGACAGAAGGCCAACTCAAAGATGACAAATTCGTCATCTTCCTTGTGTAACAGCCATTTAACAATCAAACGCATGAAAATTCTGGTGATCGAAGACAGCGTCAAGATGGCCGAGTACCTTCGCAAGGGTCTCTGCGAGGAAGGCTATGTGGTCGACGTGGCCAACAGCGGCATTGACGGCTTGCACATGGCGATCGAGATCGACTATGACCTTCTCGTCCTGGATGGCATGCTCCCCGGCATCGACGGCCTGGCAGTGCTCGCTGCTCTGCGGCAAAGCAAACAGACGCCGGTGCTCATGTTGACGGCCCGCGGACAGGTCGAAGACCGTGTCAAAGGCCTTCAAGGCGGAGCGGACGATTACCTCGTCAAACCGTTCGCGTTTTCGGAATTGGTTGCGCGCATCCAGGTTCTGCTCAGACGGTCGGGCGGGCAGCGAAATGCTGGCGAGCCGACGGTTTTGAAGGTGGCCGATCTGGATGTGGATCTGCTTCGTCGAAAAGCCACGCGATCTGGGCAGCGGCTCGACCTCACGGCTAAGGAGTTCAACCTGCTGAGCCTGCTGCTGCGACGCCAGGGCGAAGTGCTGTCGCGTACCGAATTGGCCGAGCAGGTCTGGGACATGCACTTCGACAGCGAGACCAATGTCGTGGAGGTGGCCATTCGTCGCCTGCGCTCCAAGCTGGATCAGCCTTTTGAGAGACCGTTGTTGCACACGGTGCGCGGGATGGGCTACGTGCTGGAGGTTCGCGAGCCGTGAGCGACATTGTCACGACGGCCAGCCTTCGGGGGCGGCTGTCACGCTGGTTGGCGCTCCAGACCATGCTGGGCCTTGGCCTGGTTTGCGTGGTGGTGTACGTGCTGTTCGCGCTGACGGTGTCCGAGCGGCAGGATGAAGCGCTGTCACAGAAGCAGAACACCGTCGAACACCTGCTTGCAGGCAGCGACGGTGAGCGGGACCTGGCTGATGTGCGTCAAGTGCTTGGCAGCTTTCTGGCAGGGCATGACGAACTTTCTTTGCGCTTGATGGGGCGTGATGGCCAAGTGCTTTTTGAGACATCTTCATGGCGGGCCGGTCCAAATGAGATCAAGAGCAGGGCGTTCGACATCAAAGTGCGGTCTGAAGATGGCGGAATGGCTCGGGCCATCTTGGTACTGGACAAACGCATGGATGACGCCTTGCTCGCCCGCCTGGCGTGGACGCTGGCGGTCGCGGCGCTGGTGGGTGCCCTGGCGGTTTCCGTCGGAGGGTTCATGCTGGTTCGCCTGGGTCTGGCGCCACTGCACAAGCTTGTCGAGCAGACCGGACTCGTCACGGCCACGGACCTGGAACGACGCCTGGACGGCGCGGGTCAGGCCTACGAACTGCAACCCTTGATTCAGCAGTTCAATGCCTTGCTGGACCGCCTTGGCGTTGCCTACAAGCAGATGGAGGCCTTCAATGCCGATGTGGCACACGAACTGAACACGCCGCTGGCGACGTTGATCAGCAGCTGTGAGTTGGCGTTGCGCAAACCTCGAAGTGCCGATGATCTCAGAGAGGCATTGGCATCCAATCTAGAAGAGCTACGCAGTCTTGCCAGTATCGTCGGCGACATGCTGTTTCTGTCCAATGCCGAACGTGGTGGGCCTGCGCGGCGCGAATGGACGCCTTGCCTTAGTGTCTTGGCGGAAGAGGTGATCGAGTTTCATGAGGCGGCGCTCCTTGACGCGGGGCTGACTGCCAAGATCTCGGGCGATGCTTTCGCCACGGTGGATGGCCCGTTGTTGCGGCGGGCGCTGTCGAATCTCTTGGGCAATGCCACGCGCTACGCTTCACCGGAGTCATCGGTGTTGATCCAGATCGATCGCGAGAAAATCGGCTGGGTGAGGATTGCCGTCTACAACAAGGGGGCGACCATCGGTGTGGAGCATCTGCCCAGGTTGTTCGACCGCTTCTACCGAGCCGATCCCGCGCGCAGCCCTGCGGATCGCAACCATGGGCTTGGCTTGTCCATCGTGGCGGCCATCGCGCGAATGCATGGCGGCCATGCATTCGCGGAGTCAGCCGCAGGCGTGACCCGCATCGGGATGATGTTGCCCGACGCCGCTGGACCTGGCCCAACCTTGTGATGGGCCGCTGCCCCGTTCCGTCAATTGCTTTCGTGCAGGTTGGGGGTGATGTAGACCTTCAGCGATTTGTTAGTGAAGCCCTTCGGTGCCACGGCCATCAGGTCCACGGCCTGATGGTTGAGCACCTCGAACTTCCAGCTGAAGCTCTTGTCGCCGCTGCGGAAAGTGACGGTTTCGCCGCAGACCACGTTGACGAACTTGGCGGATTCGACATCGACGACCTTGACTGCTTGGGATGGGCTGGACATGGCGCCATACATGGACTTGCCGTCGCGGGTAGTCGATCGATCCGTCGTGGCGCTCGCCAAGGCCGCAGACAATGCGAGGCTGAGAACGAAGGCGGTTTTGGTCAGGCAATGATTCATGATCAGCTCCAGTTGGTTCCGGGACAACCGGCACATCGATTGATGGGCTTGAGCGGCATGTCCTGGAGGTGACTCTAGAAGTTCGTGCCCGACACGCTCCGTACAGATTGGTTACAGTTTTGTCATCTCCTTTTGCCGCGCCGAGCAACTTGCTGGGCCTATGGCGAGAGTGCCGAAGGCGTCTTTGTTTGTCCAGAATCGGCGTACTTCGTCCAGCTGCGGCCCATGGCCGCAGAATCTGACTCCAGCGTTGGAAAGTGACCATACTTTGCCGAGAGCTCATCATTGGCCACCGCGATCGGCGCCCCTCGACTCAATTCCAGGCCTGTTCGATCGGAACCCGATGCACAGTGAACCAACAAGGGCGTGGGCGATGTCTTCATCAGGAGACTGCTCAAGTGTCAGTTCTCCCTGTAGGCGGACAGGGGCACATCCAGAAGCCTGACTCCGGTGGTTTCCGTGATGGCCACGTCGCTGTCGTACCAAGGTTGACCATGATTCGTGCCACGCAGGTTCAGAACAGTCTTGACGCCATGCTGGTCGATGGTCTGACATAGCGCAGGGCCAGCCTGGCCCACAGGAGAAGGTGGCCGAGGCAGCCAAGTATCTCGATGATCAGCGGGGCAGGGTGTTGCCCATGTACGAAAATCTCCGTTCGCTCTCCAAGGCGTTGCTTGATGTTGGCCAGTGCATGGCGCATTCTTCGCATCTGATGAGGGCTTGCGCCACTTCGAGTTGATCCTGTTGCAGCACAGCCGTCTGGATGCGGTCCTGAGCGATGTGGCTGCACAAAGACGGCGGGCCGAAGGATGGACCTATCTCGCGGATGCGGGGCGCATTGCATGGCTACAGGAGCCTGATGCGGTCACGCACATGAAGGACAGACATGGCCACGCCACGCTCAAGAAGCTGGCCATCGCTTCAAATCTGTTCGACGTTTTTGATGAACCGTTGCTCGACGTTGGATACCGCACTTTGTACAGAGCCAGGAGCTAACTGATGTCATCACTGCTATCGGATGTGGCTCTGCTTTCTCTGTGGACGATCAGTCTGTCCGCGGGCCGTACATGATGATGGCCATTCCACACAGGCTGACGGTTACCCCGATCCAGTCTGTCGCTGTTGGCTGGACTTTGTCGACCAGCATTAACCACACGATGGCCACAAGGATGTAGACCCCGCCATAGGCGGCGTAGACGCGGCCAGCCGCGCTGGGGTGCAGCGACAGTAGCCATGCAAAAAGGGCCAAACTTGCCGCCGCTGGCAACAAAAGCCACGCCGAGCGGCCCTGGTGAAGCCAAAGGTAAGGTAGGTAGCACCCAAGGATCTCGGCGATGGCCGTGACGACAAACAGCAGGAAGGTTTTGAGCAAATCCATGTCGGCATTTTCATACAAACCTCTTGCATCTCAAGTAGCTTGAGGTCGTACCGTTGTGATGTGGGCGACGTGCTCACTTACGGAAAGACTGAAATGAGACCTTGGAAAGCCGCTGTCGGTGTCGGAGCAGAATGTGCTGCCTGCTGTGCCGTCCCCCTGCTTGGTGGTACTGCTGCCCTGGCGGCAGGATCTACCGCCCTTGCTGCAATCGGAGCATCCATGGTTGCATGTGCTGATGAGCTTGTCCTGATTGGTGGGGTATTGCTGGTGTTGGCCTTAGGCAGTGTGCTGATGGCCTGGCGCCGTCGGCGCACATCGGTCAGTCCTAAGGTCTCCATGTGTTCGGGGGGCTGCAATCTCAGATGATCGGCATGGCCCGTTGACCTAAGCTCGGCAGTCTGGGCAACGGGCTTGGTGGTTGAACTAGAAGTGCACGGGTGATTCGAGCCGCTTGGGCTTGTGGCTCGCAGGTGCCGCCGCGTCCACTCAAACCCTGTGGGTGTGCAGCAGGAGTCTGCGCGTGATCTAAGATAGAAAGATGGCTGCACCAAATTTATCAATCTGCGTTGTTGCCAAACGGACGGGTTGCTCTGTCCCGACCATCCGCTACTACGAGGATATTGGCCTCTTGCCAAACGCAGATCGGACGGATGGATGTCGACGAAATTTCTCGGAGGCGACCATCGCACGTCTGACTTTCATCCGTCGATGTCGAGACTTCGGCTTCTCCATTGATCAGGTGCGAGAACTTGTCTGTCTTGTCGATGAGCCAACTCGACCTTGCGTTGAAGTCCGAGACCTCGCTGCCAAGCATTTGGCTGAGGTGCAGCGTAGGCTGTTGGAACTCCAGGCACTAGAGAGCAGCCTGGGAGCCTTTGTGCGCGCATGCGACAGGGATTGCGCGGGGGGCCCTACGCTCGATTGTTCCATTCTGGAGGATCTGTCTCGTCCGGCCGCGGCCGCGCCGAGCCGAAGCTCAGGCTGCTGTGGTACTTGAAGCAAGGTTCTTGCAGGCCTGATGTTCAGATTCTTGCGTGAAAGTCCCTGATCGCCGTCCCCATCAACGTGCCGATGACCACAGGCACGCATGGCACGGCCAGGGGATGCAAGGTGAAGGGCAGCACAAACGCCAGGACGGTTGCGCAACTGGTGAGGATGGCCAAGCAGGCATACAAGGCGAACATCTCCGGGCTGTGGTGCAGGAACTCTTTGGCTTTGACCACTCGTACAAGGCAGCCATCCACCAAGGCAGCAACCGGGAAGGCCGACAGCCAGGGGAGCCACTCCAGCAGCATGGCCAGGCGGAAGCTGGCGAGCAGCAGCAGTGCGTCAATCGAGCGGAAGTAGGGGTTGTTGAACAGCCGTTGGTTGACCGAGGCCATTTCTTGCCCGACAGCCGCGTTGACGCCACCCGCGGGGGCCGCGTCTTTGGATGAGGGGACGGGTGATGCCTGACGTGCCGACTCCTGCATGTTCATCGCACGCGACAGCATGCGGGTGCCTGCGTCCTTGCCCCAGAACACCGCCGCATTGGTGTATTCCGTTCGCAGTTGCTCTATGAACCGTTCTGGGGGATGGGCGGACGGCACATAGAGCACCAGAACCAGCAATGCCAGCAATGACACCACGGCCATCGCCCTGATCATGCCGCCCTCCTGATGGGTTGATCGTCCCCTTGCGCATCCGGATCCAGGATGGGAAAGCGGCCTTTGATGATGCGCCCGCCAGACACCGAGGCAAAGTACTGAAGGTTGGGCAGTTTGCCCAGGACATCGGCAGGCACCATCTCCTCGAAGCTCTCGGAGAGCTGGCTTGAATAGCTGGTCGAGAAGTCACCCAGATGGGTGTCCGCACCATGCCCCAGCCCAACGCGCATCGAATGGATGGCCGTCTTGCCAAAGGTCTCCACGATGAAATCCTGTGTGGGTCGGTCTTTCGAGCGCAGCGCAATCAGGTTGTTCAGATTACCCAGCGCCATGCGTGCTGCTGCTTCGCTGCCCAGGCGTTTGGCCAGGTCGGCCAGCGTCTGCATCGCGCAGGTGGTGTAGATACCGCCTTCCGCACCCTTGTTGAGGATCTCGATCAAGGGCTGGTTGATGACGTTGGCCACCTCATCCACAAACAGCGCAATGCGCCGGTAACCGCCCAGGTTGTAGCGCATGCCCGCCCGAGCGGCCAGGTCGGCCAGTGCCAGTGCACCGATGGCTGATGCCACCGAGGGGTCGGGCAGCGAATCCAGACACATGTACAGCACATGTCCGCCGCGCTCGATTTTCTCGAAGTTCATGATCGGGCGCGTGTCGTTGGCGTCGAACGGGTCGGGCGACAGCGTGCGGCCCAAGTCGCCCGAGGTCAGCATTGACAGCACGGGCAACAGGTTGGCGGTGATCTTCTGGTAGTGCTCGCGGTTGTGCCTGAAGGTGCGCACCTGGGCATCGATCACCTTGCTGCGTTGTGACTGGGCAATGTGGTGTTCGTAGTACGCGACAAAGGTCATCAACTCGGCGCTGGCAGCTTCTGATGGGCGCTTCATGTGGCCTCGGTGTGCCTCCTGCATCAGCTTCTTCATTTCTGGCAACTCACGCCAGGCTGGCCCCAAGGTTTCCTCATAAAAGCGGCGCAGAGAGCCCTCCAGCACGGGTTCGATGCCACCCTCGATGTAGCGGGTCAGCTTGGCCAGGTTGGGGCGCTCTTCCAGTTCAACCAGACCTTGCACGACCACGTTGACCGCATCCCAGCCGAAGGCGGAGAACGCGCCAGCCGTGTCCGGCGGCATGATCGATTGGATGCGGGATGCAATCTCGGTGGGCTTTTGCCAGTTGAAGGTGAAGTCCAGCCGCACACCGGCTTCCGGGAAGGCAGGATGAAACTCCATGAAGGTGTCGGGCTCACGCCAGTCTTGGCAGGCGCGCTCAACCACGCGCTTGAGGCGACGGCTGTTCTTGGGGTCGATGACGATCACCACGTCGCCGCGCCTGACGGCCTGGGTGATGAGGTTGGCCAGGGCCACACCTTTGCCGGATTGGGTGGTGCCGACCAGCAGCGTGCCGCCTTCGAAGTTCTGCAAGGGGCGATGCAGTGCAACCTCATGGGGCTCGACGCCGTGTATGTAGGGCAAGCCGATCTCGGCATCTGGTTGGGGGGCGCTGTCATAGCCCAGCAGACTCAAGAGGTGCGGAGACACCGTGAACTCGCGGTAGTCGATCTTGGCCAGTTCATACAGACGCTGAGAGTGCACGGGCCGCCACTCGAAGCCGAAGCCCAGGAAAACGGCTGTTGGATCCTGACACCACCGCGCCTGGGTTTGCGTGCTGATCACCTCGATGGCATGACCAGCCAGTGACGCCCGCAACACGAGAATGCGCAGTGCCTGAGAGACCCTGAGGGCGCTCATGCCAAGGCAAGCGATGGACAGGGGGAAAGCGAGAACACGGGGCAGTTGGCCGGTGGAGCCGACCGCTGTGAAGAACATCAACGCGATGCCCCAGGCAAGGGCTGCGTAGGCCTCGTAGGCGTGGCGCCATGGCATCTCGTAACGGCGGATGGGCATGTCACCCTCCCTGAGCCGCGGGCACGGCAAAGGCGGCCATGTCTACGCCGCTGAAGAAGCGCGGATCAATGGTCAAGCCCACGGTTGGTGTGCCGTTGAAATCCCTTGAGGTTGTGGGCGGGCCTTTGCCCTGGGCGCGAACCAGCATATGCACATCAGACAGTGCACGCAGAGCCATAGAGGGCTGAATGCCACGCCGCTCGAACTCGTGCAGAGGCACAAACACCCCAAAAGCGACAGTGCAACATTGGGCGGGTCCGGCACCTGTGTTCAAGGTGTTGACCACCTCGGTCAATGCGTCGCGCACCACGGGGTTGAGGCGCAACGGCGCCTGAAGATCAATTGGCGCTTGCTCGGCTGTCTGGCCGTTGCTGGTCGATGCCACAGTAGATGGGGGAGCGGTCGACAGAAGTGCCGTTTCGGCTGGAGCAGCTGGGCCATTCGACGCAGCTTGTTGAGTTTGCTCTGGCTCTGGGTTACCAGGGATGAGCGAGAGTTGGGTGCCAGATGGGCCATCCGGTTGGGACTGAGATGCGACCGGTACCGATGGACTGTTGTTGCGTGGGGTACCCGTGAGACTCTCCGCCAGCAGCGGCGGAAACGGGTCGTGTCCTACAAACAGAATCGCCGTTGACGACAGCTTGACGGCTTCGATCCTGGCTTTGGCACCTGGTGGTTGTATGAGCCAGGTAGGGCTTCCTGAGGGCGTGGGTTCGAACACCCTGGCCAGTAGGAGCACTTCCATGATGGTCTCTGGTGCTTTGGGGATGCCCGGCAACTGCGTGGTGTCCAGCAGCTTTTGGATGTCTTCTGCAGCGCTGGGCCAGGCCAGGAACAAGCCATCAGGGCCGAACCAGACGCGAGACTTCTCGCGATTGGCCTGCCACCCTGGGTTGGATCCTGCGAGATGCCTCAGCGCGTCAACAAGGTAGCGTTCAAGGTGTGAGCCGTATTGGGGCGTGCCGTAGCGGTCGGCGTTGGCCAGCAGGTTGCGGTCAATCACCAACGCCAAGGAACGGCGAACCAACTCGTCCAGCACGTTGTGATCTCGATATTGCGAAATGCCGCTGACGCTGGCCATGAGGTGGTGCACGATGACCGTGTTGTCTTCCGCCAGGTAGTGCATGACCGCTGGTGGCACGACATGGGCCAGTGTGAACACGCCCAGGCTGCGTGTCTCAATGGCTTGTGGGCGCCAGCGCAAGAAGTAGCGGTCTGCCTGGCGTGTCATCAGCCAATCACTCAGGGGCAACAGGTAGGCAGGCCAGACTTCGCCTGGGGCGTCGGTCACGATGATGTGGCTGAGTACTCGGTGGGCCTCGCAGCAAAGTCCGGCGACGAAGGTTGCCAGGCGCCAGCGCGGTTCCAGGTGGCGGCGTGCCGAGATGGTGGAGCGCCCGGAGAAGATGTGCGCATCCGTGCCTTGCAGACTGAAGAAGCTGACTTCCATGCCCAGGCGCAGCAGGCCGCCAGGGGTGCAGAAGTAGTTGTCGGATGTGGCCGGCAGCAGGTGTACCAGGCTGGCGTATCGCCTGATCAGCGACATGATGGTCTGCTCGAAATCGGCGCGGTCTGACCCGTGGCAGAGCTTGATGCGGGCGATCAGGTCATCGTGTTGGGGCAGCAGATCATCAATGGGCAGAGCCTCGAAGCCGGGGTCTGACGATGCAAAGGTGCTGTGTGGCAGAGATGGTGCGAGCATGGTGGTCCATTGCAAATGACCCAGCCATTTGGTCACCATGCATTGCCGCGCGCACCTCTAAATGCAGTCTGTTCATTTGGGCTTTTGCCATCAAGACTTGAAGAATGAGGGGCGATTGCGGATTCGAGCGACGGGCTCGATCCGTCCGGCGCCTTGGCCTTGAAGCTCGATGAGAATGGCCTAGCCTATGGCGCGACATGTCTTCAACGGGTACTGTCGACCAGAATGGAGCAGGAGTTCGCTTAGTCGCGATCAATGTTCGGTCAAGGCTGGTAGCAGGCCCCGCACCCACTGTGCTTATCTGAATCGCACTCGAAATACACGGCTCATACAACTAAGTCGCAAATCCGATCGCCGAGAGCCCGAAGAAAGTCGGCAATGTCCGTTGCCTCTGCACGCGTGATGCTCTGTTTTTGGCTGGTCACCGGATCGAGATCAGCCTCATGCACGATGGCGTTGCGACGCGTGATGATCAGCCGCAACTTGCGCTTGGCCTCATCGTCGGACATTCCGAGGCCTAGAGCGATCTGTTGCCACCTTTGGGGTTCGTTCCAGATGTAGCTGAGGCCATCGGCGACCTTTGTCGGATCCTGAAAAGACAATTTACTGAGTTTTTCACGGACGATTTCCTCGAAACGAACGGGTGGTGGCGGAACCGCGCTGGCCAGCAGCGAAGGTAGATGCTGTATGGCGATGGTCTCGCTCAAATATTTGCTGGTCGAAGGCCTTTGATTCTCGAATATATTCACCATGCCGATGCGAATCAAGTCGTGCATCAGCTTGTCGAATGCGCTCACGGCATTGACCACTTGCGAGCGCAGCAAGTCTTCGAATTGTTCGGGAATGGCAACCGAGGTGCTCAAATAGTCGTAGAGGCCTCCAAGCTCATTGGCCTGACTGATATTTCTGTGAAAAACCCCCTTGGCGTTAAGCATGGTCTTTTAGCCCGTGAGATCCTGCAGCGTCTCTGCGACGGTGGTGTACTGATCACGGATTTGGTTGCGCTTGTCGATCGTGTTGGCTAGGACGATTCCGGTGGCACCCAGCTCGTTATCGCGTAGCGCGAACACCGGTACGCCAGACTCGTGGGAGCGCGGTAGCAAGGCCCCAAAGTCGGGGATCTCCTCCAGACAGAACCCGTCGTTGCGTAGGGCTTCTGGATACTCGATGTCGGGCAGCGTGAGTCCAGCATTCCTAAGTGCGGGATACAAGCGGTTCTGGGTAACTGTCTTGATCTCGGCGATGTTGTCACGATACGGCGCAGCCGCACGTCCCTTTCGCACGTTGAAGCGCTGGATTACGGTGCCTGCGAACTTGGGTAGGCCCTGACGCAGCGGATAGGCCGATTCTTGGAATGCCGCTTCGTTGCCAATCTTCCAGTTGGCCCATCTTGGGAAGATGGATTCCAGCGTCTGCAACGCCATGATGGAAAATGGGTCGGGGTTGGTTGGTATCAGAAAGAAGTCAGAGTTGAGAAAAAGGTTCTGGTTGATTGCACTCAGGCCAGGGTTGAGGTCAATGATCGTGTAGTCGATCAGGTTGGCTTCCTCGACCTGGCGGATCAACTCATGAAAGGCGCCGGGTAGGTTTTGGAGCGTAGCCAGAGCATTCGACGTCTGTGCGAATGTCAGTGACGCGTCGTATTCGGAAAGCGTCGCATGGCCGGCCAGCAGGTGCACCCGGGGCTGGCGCGCCGGAGATCTGCAGGTTACGGGTTGGATGGGCGTGGGCTTCCCCGTGAAGGCTGGCGCGACGCCGTCCCTGATGTTCTGAAGTCGAGTAGCGTCGTCCAAGTAGTACGCGTCGAAGTCATCACCAAGTATCAAGCTGGTGAGATTGCATTGCGGGTCGGCATCGACCAGCAGGACCCGATGCCCTTGCTCGGCAAGCATCCAGCCAAGGTTGTAGACGGTCGTAGTTTTGCTGACGCCACCCTTGTGGTTAAACAAGACCAATCGCTTTGCCATCACTGAACTCCCAGAGATAAATCATCTCAATTGTAAGTATCGGGGATTGAGAGCCCTATCTTGCTCCAAACGGAAGGCACTTGCGCGATTCAACGGGGCTTAAGTTGGCCGCCACGTCGCAGGTTGGCATGGCTTGATCCCAGTGAGTGTTGATCGTCTGACTCTGCACGCACCGATGAAGATGCAGGCACGTTGGTCACGAAGCCATGGAACATGCAATGTAGGATGTTGAGATCCAGACTTGGCACAGCCAGACATACGAAATCATGAGCACCTACCAAGAACTCTTGGCCCAGAAAGCGGCCCTTGACAAGCAGGCCTCGGAGTTGGACAGGCAATTGCAGGATGCCCGCAAGGCTGAGCGCGCAGGGGTGATCGCACACATCAAGCAAATGCTTGCTGTCAATGGCTTGACAGTGGCCGATTTGGGATTGAAAGCCGCAGCGGCTACTCGCTCCAGTGCGGCTGCGGGGAGCAAAGTGGCTCCCAAGTACCACAACGCTGAAACGGGTGAGACCTGGAGTGGGCGAGGGCTTCAGCCCAAGTGGATCAAGGCGGCATTGGCTGCTGGCAAGACACTGGAACAGCTGAAGGTGGGTTGATCCCCGTCCATAGTCTTAGAAGACTCTCGCAGGTGCGGCCGGGCTCGCCTGATTCGGAAATGAGGCCTGGAGCCGAGGGTCGCAACTGTAGCGCTGTACCAGTTTGCAGAACGGACAGTTGTCGCCGGAGTGGACCAGGGTGCCGATGGCCATCAGCACATCGCTGCCGCAGGTCGGGCACGCGATGACATCGAACACAGGCGTGCTGGCCAGCCAGATTCCGTCGGTGTGCGATGCCAGATCAAACGCTCGGTCAAAACTGATGCGGTGCGGACACTGGCAGACGGCTTGGTATCCACGATAGGCGCTGACCAGCGTCTCTGCGGCGCCGAAGCCAGTGTTGCGCAGGCGGCGGTACATCGACATGAAGATCGAGGATTCTGCCCGCGCAATGAGGTTGGCGCCGTGATACCACTCCAGTGAGTTGGGTGGACGTCCGCGTGGTATGGCTTGTGGGTCGTTGAAGAACAACCTCTGCACATCCCGAGGGTTGAGCCCTGTGAGGTGATGGATGGTGCGCACCCGGGCGCCCAGTTGGGCACAGTCTTGCGCCAGGCGTATGGCGCACAAATGGCGGTCAGCACGTGTTGACATCATGGCCCCCTCCGATCACGACGTGCTTGCGGGCACCATGGACGCGAGTTGCCGTGGCCTTGGCGCATGAACAGCGGCCAGCGATGCCTGAAGCGGCGCGGGTGCCTTGAGCAAGGCAAGCAAATCCTGGCGTGGAGGGAAGAGGGTGCTTTGGCCGATTTGAGCGACGAATGCCCACAACTGTTCCTGGCTCATGGCACCAAGGAAATCTGCTTGTGCGGCATCCAACCCGAACTTGCAGCATGTCGATACCCGATCTTGCGCAATGCCCAGCCTGATGGCCTGCAACAGGTACAAATTGGTCAACTGCACATCGGTGAACTGGATGCTGCTCATGGTCTTCTCCTGTTGGTGTGCCCAGATGCGAGTCGAGATGGGCCAGGTATTGCGGCGAGGTATGACTGCTTTGGTGTTGTGTGTGTGGAGTGACGGGTCGGCTCAGCATATTCATGACCACGCCATGGAATCAATGCCCGAGTGCGGGGGGATGGCGTGTTTGCCACCGACAACAGCCTGCATTGCCTGCCGCATTTGTCACCGTCAATGAGCGTCATGCCTGGAACTTGAGCGTGGAATTAAAAAACCACCAGAGCCAAGGCCCTGGTGGTGAATCACTGTGATCCGAGATCAGATGGCTTGTGCCAAATCCTTCCATTCCTTGACTGGCAGTTCGATCAATTTCCCGCCCAGTGCTTCAAACTCGGTGGCACGGTCGTAGTCCTCAACTTCCTGCGAGAAGTGCGTGACGGCATTCACCAGGCCATACCCCGACAGATCACCTTCGGCGATCAGGTGTCGCAGCACACCGGCGCGTTCAGCGTCATTCAACGTGTAGCGCTGAGCCAGCACTTCGACCGTCTTGACGGGGTTGCCGACGAGGTGAATCTGCAAGGTCTTTTGCATCTTCTGCGCAGCCTGCATGAACGTTGCCTCAGACACGGCCGCCTGCACCACGTCGCGAACCTTCAGGAAGAAGGCCTTGTCGTCGGCTTGCAAGGTGTCGTCCTTGAAGACCATGATGCTTTCATCGGACCCGAGCGCACGCCCGACGTGGGTTTTGCGCAAGGAGCGGTCTGAAGCAATCAGGCCATTGCGGCACACCAGCCGGTACAGCAAGGGCTGGACCGACAGCGTGCCTTGTCCCACCTCCGAGTTGGAGATGACCACGCCAGCCTGGACGATGTCGCCAGGCGCCATCTCGACTTTCAATTGCGGCGTGATGCACTTGATGTACATCCTCGTGTCGGTGAGTTCCACCGATTCGAAGCGCACATCAGGCAACTGCTGCAGGATGGGCAGCACGCTCTCGGCCAGATCGTAGTTGTCAAGGCGACGGTAGCGGTCTGACAGCACAGCCCGGACATTGCCATCCAGCGTTCTGATCATGCGACGGTCATCGTCGCTTTGCAGCCAGGTGTTCACGTTACGGTCCAGCAAGACCGGCTGCTCGGAGCGCATGCGCTCAAAGTACGCATAGGGAATCTTCAATTTGTCAGCCAAT
>RXJQ01000096.1:2127-2769 GCA_003963115.1 Burkholderiales bacterium | reverse complement strand
GCAACTGGCGCTCAAGTTCATGGGCCAGGCTCACCAGGGAACGTCCGCTTCTCATATCAAGCTCCTGTTCGGGAAAGAAATGGCGGAGACGGCATGGCCCACATGCGGGGGTACACATCCCCGCCAGGGTTGATGACGGATGGGTGTTGACCCATCCACACAGGGCGCAAACTGACCACAGGCCAGGGCTGCGCCCAACTCACAAATCACTCATACAACACGCCAGGGCTGTCTTTGCCTTGCCGTGCGGCTTGGCCTGGTTTGACAGCTACCAGTGGGGGAAACTGGTTCAGGCGGTCTGGGCGGTGTGCTCCGCCTTGGCCAACCACACATCGGCCCAGTCGGTGCCCGGCGTCTTGGGTAAGAGCACCCGCACTTGCCGAGGGCCGCTCTGGCGCTCCTGCTTCTTCAGCCGCCGAGCCAGGGCAAATGCAAACATCTGGCCGTCAAAGTCCGCGTGGGCATCGTTGTCGGCATAGATGCAGATGCTCTGCACCGTGTCGGGCAGCCACAGCTTTTCCAGGTTCCCGGCATTGAGTCCGGCCCATACGGGCTTGCCGGTGGCCAGGTGCACCGCCATGGCGGTCTCGATGCCCTCGGCAATCGCCAGTTCGTGCTCGGGCTCGAACAAGCGCACGGCTG
>RXJQ01000096.1:0-2077 GCA_003963115.1 Burkholderiales bacterium | reverse complement strand
GCCCATCAGCGCCCTGGATGCAAGCCAGCATGGCGGCGTATTCGGCCACTTTGCGCGACTTGCCCGAGGTCGGGTCTTTCTCGTAGTAGCCCAGCGCTGGATGCAATCGCAGCACCTTGGGGTAGTGGGCGAAGGCGAGCCGCCGACCGGACAGGTAGCGGTCTACCTCGTCACCGGGCGTCACGGGCTTGGCTTCTTCCCAGAGCCGCTTGGCCAGGGCCTTCATGCGCTCGGCCGAAGGTTCTGGGGACGCCACGTGCTGTGCAGAGGGCGAGGTGCCCACCACGCGTTCGACTTCCTTGAGTGCGGTGTTGAAATCCAGGCCCAAGACGGCCTGCAGCAGCTTGAAGCCACCTCCGGCGCCACAGGCTCGGCAGTGGTAGTTGCCTTCACCGAATTTGTCGGTGTACTGAAACCGATCCGTACCGCCACAGAGCGGGCAGGGCTGGTTGCGCTTCTTGAGGATCTGCTCGCCAACGCCCAGGCTGCCAAGGATTTCGGTCCAGCGGCCATGGGCTCGGCGTTTGACGTCTTCAATGCGAGCTTCGTACTCGGGATTGTTCATGATGAACTCCGTGTTGGTGACATGCCCTCCTGGGGGTAGTGCAGTGGTCAGCCGCGAGGGCGAACCGATGGGGTGAACAGCTGCCCCGCCTGAAGTGCTTCGATCACGCTGTGCTCGACGAACTCCCAGGGCAGTTGGTGCTGGGTGTGCAAGACCTGGCCTTTGTCGTCCAGGCGCTCGACCTTGAAACCTGCCTGGCTCCACAGCACGCGGTAGCTCAGCCAGTCGGCACCGGCGATGACAAAGATGCGGCCGGCCTGGCCGGTCAAGACTTCGCTTTCCTTGACCAGGAACTCGATGTCCTGTGGTTCAACGACCATCAGCATGGGGATGTGGTTGCCATGGGCAAGGGATTGTTTGTGCATAGGGCACTCCATATGTGATGTCAGGGCCGAGGCGAACGATCGGAGCTCGCCCCTGTTTCGAACATGTCGGATCAGGTGAACAGGTCGCCCTGCTCGGACATCTGCTTGAGCTGTTCATTGATCCATTGCGGGTTCTTGGCCAGCCGAGCCTCAACCCACTGGGGGTTGTTGGCGATGGCATCGCGAACCCATTGCGGGTATCGGGCAAGCGAGTCAGACAACCAGGCCTTGAGCTTGTTGCGGATGTGGTCGCGGATGTCTTGCGCATCCACGAGGCCGCAATAGGCAATCGGTGAAAGCGGGCTGCAGCCCACGACACGCAGGCAGTTCACGAACGAGAAGGGCTGTTGGTCCTTGTCTCGCTCGGTGAACACCCAGCGCAGGGTGTCGAACTTGTCTTCCAGCGGCGTGGCCGGGTCAGACAACTGGTTGATCTCCTGCAGCAAGCGCCAGTGCAGGAAGACGATGTCTTCCTCGCTCCAGTCGATGCGTTCATTTGGGGCGTCCAACGACAGTGGGTCTGGCGATTCGTTCGGAAAAACGGACTGCGTCTCCCCCATGAAGCCATTCAAGGCAGCTGGGGGGGCAACCAGAGATGTGCTCGTGTGCAGCATCGTGGCCTCCATGTGAAATAGGGAGGCACGGCGCACCACGGAGGGGGCAATGCCCCACAGGGTGACGAACAGTCGGCATGGTGCTTTGACGCACTGCCGACGGCGATGAAGAGACTCCAGGGCTGGCTTGATCGGGTGGTGAGCCCGTTCGGATCGGTGTGCCAGCTACCGATCGAAGAAGCTTTCGGGGTGAATGCGCGCATGCCGCATCAGTGCGGCCGTGCCCTCACCTCGAAAGTTGTCTCGATGGCATGTTGATGTCTTTGGTGATGGCGTGGCCATCACGAGGGTGCATGAACTCCAGGGCTTGCCTTGTTTGAATGCAGGGCCAGCTGCTGCATGGCGACAAGGTAGTGCCCACCTTGCAAACGGTCAATACACTTGAGGCCCAAGTCGGGAGCTGATGCCGAAAGGGCCGTCAAATGCCGATGATTACCGGTGGTGATGCGCAAGGCCGCTTCGCAAGATGGTGGCGAGCACGCCATCGATGGGAGCGCAACATGTCTGACATACAGATCGTCAAGGTGGACCAA
>RXJQ01000078.1 GCA_003963115.1 Burkholderiales bacterium | reverse complement strand
GCAGGCGCAATCCGATGCGCCCGCCCGCATGGCGTTCGTGCCCATGAGTTTCGAGATGGGCGATGCCTTCCAGTTCGACTGGAGCTGCGAGTAACGGGATGCTTCACCCGGCCCACATCGAGCCCTGCAAAGCTCTCTTTGCCACCTCTAGCGGGGGAGGCGACGATCCGCCTTGTTTGAGGCGATAAGCTAGGTGGTATTCGACACTTAGTTGCCCCGCCATATTCAACCTGCCCAACAGTCCTTGATTCGCTCGACACTTTATAGCGCTTCGTCCGCCCAAGGGCCATAGCTAAGTGCTTGATTCACAACGAATCAGACTCGACACATAGTTGCAGGCCCCCACTAAGCACTGGTAGATACCAAATTGGTATTCCTGGCTTGAAGTGGGCCGCAGGGCCTATCAAAATCCTTCCGAAATACCACTCTCTTCGTAAGGCCTTTTTGCGGATCTTTTGGCCGTTCGTGGATTGAACGCACTATTTCCGTTCAATCATGTGCGTTCAGAACTTTTTTACTGCAGAGGTCTTGAGTGCATTCGAAAAATTCAGAACTCTATTCTTCCGTTCAGGACTCTATTCAAATGCACCACATGCCTTTCCAAGCCGCCATCGTCGATCTAGACGGCACCATGGTCGATACCCTGGGTGATTTCGTCGTCGTTCTTCAGCACACCCTGGCCGATGTGGGGGTTCACCCCGTCGAGATTGCCCGGGTGGACCGTGCCTTCATCGAGCTGACCGTCGGCAAGGGCACGGAAGACCTGGTGCGGCGCAGCCTGGCGCATGCCTGGGGTCTGCAGCCCGACGCGGCCGAGGTGGCCGAGCATTTGCCCACGGCGCTGCACCACTACCACGAGCATTACCCCCGGCTCAACGGCGAGCACTCGGATGTCTTTCCCGGCGTGGCCGAAGGTCTGGGCCAGTTGCGCAAACTGGGTGTGCCGCTGGCCTGCCTGACCAACAAGCCCACGGCCTTTGCCAAACAGCTGTTGGAGCGCAAGGGCCTGCTGCCATATTTTGACAAGGTGTTTGGGGGCGATGCCTTCGAGCGCAAGAAGCCCGACCCGCTGCCCCTGATCAAGACCTGCGAAGCCCTGGGCACCACGCCTGCCAGCACCTTGATGGTGGGTGATTCGAGCAATGACGCGCAGGCCGCGCGTGCCGCTGGTTGCAGCGTACTGCTCGTGACCTATGGCTACAACCACGGCCATCCGGTGGAAGAGGTGCCTGCCCTGGCACACGTGCCGCGCCTGGACGAGGTCAACTGGCCCGAGGTGCTGGGCCAGTCGGCTTGATATCGGGTGTGCGCCTGCTTACTGCAGCGCGTCGAGCACCGGCGGCGCCTTGTAGTCGAGCAAGGCGTCTTTCAAGTCAGGCGTGACGGGGCGGCCGCCCAGCCAGGTGCGCAGCACAGCCGGGAAGAACAGGTTGTCTTCCAGTGGCAGGCCGGCCGGCTGGCCGTTGACGAAGAACATCGTGCCGCGCTTGGGCACGTACTCGATGGCGAAGGTGTCGCCCGTGTTGAGACGGCGGATGCGCGAGAACTCCTCGCCCATCTGCCGGATCGAGGGGATCAGCTTGAAGAACTCTTCACGGCTGCTGTTGTTCTCGATGCCCTTGGTGATGACTTTGCCGAGTTCGTCAACCCGCATGCCTTGCAGCATCACGAAGCGCAGCTGCTTGGGGCCGCCGGTGGCGAAAACGGTTTCGGACTTGTTGGCCTTTTGCGGCACGTACAGGCCCACGGTGTAGAGCTTGGCCACGGCGCGGTAGCTGATGCCGCTGCCATTGAGGGTCAGGTTGGTGCCTTCGACCTTGATGGTGGCGGGGTAGTGCACGCCCACCACATCGGCCGTCTGAGCGCCGGCCCATTGAGCCAGCCCGAGAGCAAGGGACAGGCCTGCGATGGCCGTGGCGTGGCGCCCGATGCGGGCCATTCCAGCGAGAGAGGACAACATACGAATACTTGTAAAGCGTCCCGAGGCAGCGGGCGTGTGCCGTGTCAAGGGCAAATTCACGCTGAAGCGGAACTGTACTGGTAAGAGATTGTTACCCGTTCAATGCGAATCACAATCTGGGTTTGCCCTTGCCGCAAGAGCTCATTCGGGGGGGTTTGGTCATTTGGCGCCATCTGCGCCCTGCTACACTCGTTTGATGTTCATCTCGCGCAAACAGACCAAAGGTTCGCACGACCGGGGGGCATGGCCCTGGCGACGCTGACTCCCTTTTCTCGTCGCTCAGAGCGTCGCGATCATAGCGGCGGCCCTGGCGAGCGAGAGTCCGTTGACGTCACAACGGTAAGCGGGCGTTAACGATCGGTCCCGACTCGCCCTTCAGAGGGTGTTTCACAAGATGACATTTGTGGCGCAAAGCCGACTGCCCTGGTCGACGACGCAGCAAGCCACTGGGCGTGGAGGCCCACCAGACCATGATCACGCAACAAGCATTCGATGCTCTGGCCGCTGAGGGCCACAACCGCATTCCCCTGGTCGCGCGAGCCCTGGCCGATCTGGACACCCCCCTGTCGCTCTACCTCAAGCTGACCAAGGGCCAGCCGCTTAGCTTTCTGCTCGAGTCGGTGGTGGGGGGCGAGCGCTTCGGCCGCTACTCCTTCGTCGGTTTGCCGGCCCGCACGCTGGTGCGCGCCACGGAGCGCCATGTCGAGGTCGTCACCGATGGCCAGGTGGTCGAGACCTTCGATGGCAACCCGCTGGACTTCATCGCCGACTACCAAAAGCGCTTCAAGGTGGCCTTGCCGCAGCAGGGCTTGCCACGCTTTTGCGGCGGGCTGGCTGGGTATTTCGGCTACGACACCGTGCGCCACATCGAGCACCGGCTGGCCAAGACACACAAGCCCGGCGGCATCGGCACGCCCGACATCCTCTTGCTGCAGTGCGAAGAGCTGGCGGTGATCGACAACCTGGCCGATCGCCTCTTCCTGATTGTCTATGCCGACCCGAGCCAGCCTGGCGCCTATGCCAAGGCGGCGACGCGCATCGCGCAGTTGCAGGCCCAGCTCAACGAGGTCGTGCCGGTGCCGCCGATCACGCCGGGCGAGTCCTACCCGGTCGAGCGGCATTTCGCCAAGGCCGATTTCGAGGCCGCGGTGCTCCGGTGCAAGGAGTACATCGCGGCGGGTGACTGCATGCAGGTCGTGATAGGCCAGCGCTTGCAAAAGCGCTATACCGCCTCGCCGCTAAGCCTTTATCGCGCGCTGCGTTCGCTCAACCCGAGCCCCTACATGTATTACTACGACATGGGCGACCACCATGTCGTGGGTTCTTCGCCCGAGATTCTCGTGCGCCAAGAAAAAGCCAAGGACGGCGGCGAGACCGTGACCATTCGCCCGATTGCGGGCACGCGTCCGCGCGGTGCCACGCCCGAGCAGGATCTGGCCAACGAGAAGGAACTGCTGGCCGACCCCAAGGAGCGCGCCGAGCACGTCATGCTGATCGACCTGGCGCGCAACGACATCGGCCGCATCGCCAAGACGGGCTCGGTGAAGGTGACCGAGGCCTTCGGCATCGAGCGCTATTCGCATGTGATGCACATCGTCAGCAATGTCGAGGGCGCCTTGAAGGAGGGCATGACGGGGCTGGACGTGCTGCGCGCGAGCTTCCCCGCCGGCACCCTGAGCGGTGCGCCCAAGATCCGTGCGATGGAGATCATCGACGAGCTGGAGCCTGTGCAGCGTGGTGTCTACGGCGGGGCCGTGGGCTACCTGAGTTTTGCGGGCGACATGGACGTGGCCATTGCCATCCGCACCGGCGTCATCAAGGACCAGACCCTGTATGTGCAGGCGGGTGCCGGTGTGGTGGCCGATTCGGTGCCCGAGCTGGAATGGAAAGAGACCGAGGCCAAGGCGCGCGCCGTGGTGCGCGCGGCCGAGATGGTCGAGCAGGGGCTCTGACTCGACCTTGGCTCAGCGACGGTCCAGGCGCTGGCGCAACCAGGTCTGTGCCGGCATCTCGATGACGCGGTAGACCAGCGCGGCCAGGCCGAACACCCCAGCCAGCCAGGCGATCAACCAGGCCGGTTCGTGCAAGGGCAGTGAGAAGCCCAGGGCACTGGTGAGGCAGGCCAGCAGCAGTTGCAATGGGAAGTGCAGCAGGTAGCTCGCATAGGTGGTGTTGCCCAGGGTGTTGATCCAGCGCTGCACCGTTCCCGAACGCGGGTGCACCCAGTCCAGCAGGAGCAGCAGCGCCACGGGCGTGAGCAGGGCCACGTAGAACATGGGGCGCAGCTTGCCCATCAGCAGCAAGGCCGTTGCAGCGGCCACGGCCAGCAGGCCCAGCACATGCGCCAGGGTCTGGCGCGCACGCGGCTGCCTGATCAGGGCGGCATGCCCCAGCTGCGTCACTGCGCCCAGGTAGAAGAAGAACACACACAGCACGATGGGGTGTGGCGTGAGCTTCAAGCCATAGACCGTGCCGGAGGCCGCCACCAGGCCCAGGGCCTGCCACCAGCGCGTCAGGCCCAAGCGGCTCAGCGCGAAGAACAGCGCATAGACCAGCACCTCGATGGAGATGCTCCAGATCGGGCCGTTGAAGGACCACTCGCTGCGCCCGGGCCAGTCGCTGGCCATGAACAGTTGCAGCGCGAAGTGCCAGGCGTCGTTGTGGAGGTAGACATAGTCGCTGCCATGCAGGTGCCGATACCAGGGGATCAGGGCGGCCACGCTCAGCAGGGTCAGCAGGTGCAGCGGGTACAGCCTGGAAAAGCGCAGCACGGTGAAGCGCCGGGCGCTCACTTGGCCTTGCGCGATGGGCTGGGCGTACTTCCAGAAGAAGATGAAGCCCGACAAGGTCCAGAAGGACTGCACGCCCAGCCAGCCCACTTCATAGAAGGGTTTGAACAGCCCGTAGAGGGGTTGGGCATGGGGCTCGAAGCCGACTGGCGTCAGGCCCTGGAAATAGAAGTGCTGGTAGTGCCAGATCAGCACCGACACCGCGCAGACGAATCGTGCCAGCTCCAGGCCGAGCAGGCTGTGAGCGGGGCTGTCGGCTGGGGTGCGCGCTTTGGTCATGGGGCGCCATCTTGGCATGGCGCGGCATGGTCTCTCTGGCGCAAGGCCCCCTCACTCAGGGCGGGGCCACTTAGGCCATAGAGCGCCATGTAGAATCACCCGCATGCAGCAGCCCTCGGACTTTTCTCGCCTGGATGTGCGCTGGTGGCGGTGACGCCAGCCAGACACTACATGACCCTGCGCGTGCCACTCCCCAAGGCGCGCATCTGAACCGGGGTCTCCGAGGGGGAGACATCTGAGGGGTGGTGCACAACGCCCCATGTCTCACATCCCGCATCAGCGCGCGTCAGCGTGTATCAGCGAATTAGGATAGTGCCCATGCTGCTCATGATCGACAACTACGACAGCTTCACCTTCAACCTGGTGCAGTACTTCTGCGAACTGGGTGAAGAGGTGAAGGTCTACCGCAACGACGAGATCACGCTCGACGAGATCGCCGCCCTCCAGCCAGATCGTCTGGTACTCTCGCCTGGCCCTTGCTCGCCGGCCGAAGCCGGCATCTGCGTGCCTGCCTTGCAGCGCTTCACGGGGCAGTTGCCCATCCTGGGCGTGTGCCTGGGGCATCAAAGCATTGGTGCGGCCCTGGGCGGCAAGGTCATCCGTGCGCACGAGCAGATGCATGGCAAGACCAGTGTCATCACGACCGATGAAAAGGGCGTCTACAAAGGCCTGCCCAAACAGTTCACGGTGATCCGCTACCACTCGCTGGCCATCGAGCGCGAGACCCTGCCCGACTGCCTGGAGATCACCTCCACGACGGAGGATGGCGAGATCATGGGTGTGCGCCACAAGGGCCCGCAGACGGACAAGCGCTTCGCGCCGCTGGAAGGGGTGCAGTTCCACCCCGAGTCCATCCTGACCGAGCATGGGCACGCCATGCTGGCGAACTTCCTGAAGATGTGAGCTGTAAGGCGAGGCAGGCACCATGACCCAGTTGACCGATCAACAGGCGCTGCAGCGCGTCATCGAGCACCGCGAGATTTTCCATGACGAGATGCTGGGCTTGATGCGCCGGATCATGCGCGGCGAGATGTCGCCCGTGGTCATGGCGGCGTTCATCGCGGGCCTGCGCGTCAAGAAGGAAACCGTGGGTGAGATCACGGCGGCGGCGCAGGTGATGCGCGAGTTCGCCACGCCGGTCCACATCTCCAACAAGCTGCACCTGGTGGACGTGTGCGGCACGGGCGGCGATGGCCAGCACACCTTCAACATCTCGACCACCGCGATGTTCGTGGCCGCTGCGGCGGGGGCCCGCGTGGCCAAGCATGGCGGGCGCAGCGTGTCGTCGAGCACGGGCAGTGCCGATGTGCTGGAAGCTCTGGGTGCGGCCATTGACCTCAAGCCCGAGCAGGTTGCGCAGTCGCTGGCGGCATCGAATGTGGGCTTCATGTTCGCGCCCAATCACCATGGGGCCATGAGGCATGCGGCGCCGGTGCGCAAGGAACTGGGCGTGCGCACGCTCTTCAACATCCTGGGGCCCTTGACCAACCCGGCGGGCGCGCCCAATCAACTGATGGGTGTGTTCCATGCTGACCTGGTGGGCATCATGGCGCGCGTGCTGCAGCGCCTGGGCTCGGACCATGTGCTGGTCGTGCATGGCAGCGATGGGCTCGATGAGATCACGCTCGCGGGCGACACCCTGGTGGCCGAACTCAAGAACGGCGAGGTGCGCGAGTACTGCGTCAACCCGGGCCAGTTCGGTCTGGCCGAACACGATGGGTCGATGCTCAAGGCCCAGAGCCGCGAGATGTCCATGGCCATCGTGCGCCGCGTGTTCGACAACGAGCCCGGCCCGGCGCGCGACATCGTGCTGCTCAATGCCGGTGCCGCGCTCTATGCGGCCGATGTGGCCGACTCGCTGGCCGATGGGGTCGATCGTGCGCGCGAGGCCCTGGCCAGCGGTCGAGCTGGTGAGGCCCTGTTCAATTTCATCCAGACGACGCAGGGTTTGGCTGCGGGGCAGGCTTGACCGGCTGGCTGGCTGCAGCGCCCGTCGAGGCGGGTGTCACGGACTTGCGCGGCAAGGTCGCCAGCAACTCGGGGTTGAAGGCGCAGCGGTTGCGCCCCTGCTGCTTGGCCTGGTAGAGCATCTGGTCGGCCGCGTTGAGCAAGGCTTGCGGTGGCAGGTCGGTGGTGGGCACCACGCTGGCCAGGCCGATGCTCACCGTCAACGGGATGGGGTGGTCGCCCCATTTGAAACTCAAAGCCTGCACGCTCAGGCGGATGGATTCGGCGATGTGGACCGCCCCGACCGCATGCGTTTGCGGCAGCAGCACGAGGAACTCCTCGCCGCCATAGCGCACCGCGTGGTCGCCCGGCCTTTGCACGGCGTGGCCGATGAGGCCGGCCACCAGCTTGAGGGCCTCGTCGCCGGCGAGGTGGCCGTGCTGGTCGTTGACCTGCTTGAAGTGATCGACGTCGATCATCAGCACCGACAGCGGTGTGTGCCAGCGCTGGGCCTGGCGCCAGATCTCGGGCAGGCGCTCCGAGAGGAACATGCGGTTCTTCAGGCCCGTGAGGGTGTCCTGCTCGGTCAGGGTCTGCAGGCGCTCGTTGACCTGGCTGAGCGCGGTCATGGCCTTGTCCAGCTCCTGGGTGCGCACCTGCACGCGGCTCTCCAGCTCGGCTGCATGGGCGCGCTGCAGGCGCTCGTTCTCTTCACGGGCGAGCTTGAGGCGGTGGGCCAGCGCGAAGGACAGCAGCGTGAACTCCAGCATGGAGCCGATCTGCATGCCGTACTCGGCCAGGAAGGAGCCCTGCACCACGCCGAACATGTGCAGCGCCGTCAACAGCACACCCAGCAGCAAGACCGAGAATGCGGCCAGGAAGTACCTGGCCTGCCGCAGGCCCTGGCGCAGCAGGCCTACCGTGATGAGCAGCAGCAGCACCGGGGTGACGATGGTCGCCAGCGTCACGATCTTGATCGGGATGGCGTAGGGCAGGAAGAAGCTTTGCGGTGCCGTGGCCAGGAACAGCCACTGCAGCGCCTTGGCAGCCCGATCGGCGCGGGGCATGTGGGCGGCCAGGTTCAGGAACTGCCGGCTGAACAGCACCAGCAGCCAGCCGGCCAGGCCCATGAAGACCGGGGCGGCGTGGTTGCCCCAGTTGGGGCTGTTGGGCCAGAGGACCTCGAAGGCCATGCCGCTGAGCGTGAACTGGGTCATGCCGAACACGGCGATGTAGCCCACGTAGTAGGAGTAGGTGCGTTCGCGCAGCGAGATGGCCAGCAACAGGTTGTAGACCAGCATGGCCAGCAGGGCGCCGCTGTAGGCGCCAAGCAGCAGTTGCTCCAAATGAGACTGCAAGTGGTAGGCCGAAGGCGTGCTCACTTCCAGCGGGGCTTGCAGCGAGCCCTGGCCTTGCAGCCGCACATAAAGCTGCACGTGCTCGCCAGGTTTCAGCTTGAACTGGAAGTAGAAGTTGCGGTCGTCGATCGAGCGGGTGCCGAAGGGGCGCCGATCACCACTGGCGTGGTGCTGCACGCGGCCATCGGGCCATACGATGTAGATGTCAAGGTAGTCCAACAGCGGGTAGCGCATGCCCAGCAGCCAGTCGAGCTGCTCGCTCTGGTTGAGCAGCTCACCATGCAGCCAGAAGGCGGCGCGGCTGTAGCCGAAGTTCAGGTTGTCGCTGTGGCGGTCTTCCCAGCGCTGGTTGGCGGGCACGGCCAGGATGTCGGCGAGGGTCATGCGCCCGCCGCTGTCTTCCAGCACGCGCAGATGGCGCCCAATGGCCTCGCTCGTAAAGCTCGGGGTCAGGGCAACGGTGTCGGCGCGCGCGCCCACGACGGACGCGCACAGCATGACCAGGACCAGCAGATGGGTCCAGCAACGGTGAAAAAAGGCCCAGGCCAATACGGCACTCCGGGGTTGGTTGGCCAGGTGCTATCGGCTGTTGTTGCGCAGAACTGAAGTTGTTTTCGCATCGTGGATGAGGGCCGGTCGTCAACGGCGGCGATGACAAACACGGATAATCGTTGGCTGGCCCCCTGTGATCGCATCGCCCGTCGTCGCCAGTTATCGCCTGCCACTGCCCATGTCCGACATCCTCAACAAGATCGTTGCCGTCAAGCACGAAGAAATCGCCGCTGCCCTCAAGCTGCAGTCCTTGAGCGCCGTGCGGGCGCAGGCCGAGTCGCGCAACCGCGATCTGGCCGATGTGCGTGACTTCGTCGGGGCCGTGCGCGCCAAGATCGCGGCGGGCCGGGCCGGGGTCATTGCCGAGGTCAAGAAGGCCAGCCCCAGCAAGGGTGTGCTGCGTGAGCATTTCGTGCCGGCCGAGATCGCGGCGTCTTACGCCAGCCATGGCGCGGCCTGCCTGAGCGTGCTGACCGATGCGCAGTTCTTTCAGGGCAAGGCGCAGTATCTGCAGGAGGCCCGTGCCGCCTGCACCCTGCCTGTGCTGCGCAAGGATTTCATGGTCGATGCCTACCAGGTCTACGAGGCCCGGGCCATGGGCGCCGATTGCATCCTGCTGATCGCCGCCTGCCTGGACGACGCGCAGATGGCCGATCTGGAGGCCTGTGCACATGAGCTGGGCATGGCCGTGCTGGTCGAGGTGCACGACGGCGCTGAGCTGGACCGCGCCCTCAAGCTCAGGACACCGCTGGTGGGCATCAACAACCGCAACCTGCGCACCTTCGAGGTCACGCTGGACACAACCTTGGGCCTGCTGGACCGCGTGCCTGCCGACCGCCTGCTGGTGACCGAGTCGGGGATCCTGGGGGCGGACGATGTGCGGCGCATGCGCCAAGCCCATGTCCATGCCTTCCTGGTCGGCGAGGCCTTCATGCGCCAGCCGGACCCGGGCGTGGCCCTGGCCACTTTGTTTGCCTGAGCGCGAGCCGAGCGCACATGGCGGTGTCGCAGCAAGCCTTGTTCGACGAGGCGCAGCCGGCTTTGGCGGGCAATGCCGATGCGGCCTCGGCACCCTCCGGCCTGTGTCGTCCCTTGGCGGACCTGTTCGATGAGGTGCCCACGGACTGGCGCCCGCTGACCGACGCCTTTCGCGCCAGCACCACCGGCCAGGCGCTGATCGCCAAGGTCGACGCGGCACGCGAGGCCGGTGCGCTCATCTTCCCTGACGATGTCTTCGCGGCCCTGCGCTGGACGCGTCGCGACCAGGTCAAGGCCGTGATCCTGGGGCAGGACCCTTATCACGGGCCGGGTCAGGCGCATGGCCTGGCCTTTTCGGTGCGCCCCGGCGTGGCCATTCCACCCAGCCTGCGCAACATCCGCAAGGAGATCCAGCGGGACCTGGGGCTGGTGCCACCCGCGCACGGTTGCCTGCAAGCCTGGGCCGAGCGCGGCGTGCTGCTGCTCAACACGGTGCTGACGGTCCAGTCTGGAGAAGCGGCCAGCCACGCGGGCTGGGGCTGGGAGCGCCTCACCGACGCCTTGATCGAGGCCGTGGCGGCCGACGCCGGGCCCAGGGTCTTCATGCTCTGGGGCGCGCATGCGCAGCGCAAGGCGCCCTTGATCGAGCAGGCGGCGGCGCAAGCCGCAGGCGGTGTGGCGCGGCACCTGATCCTGCAGAGCAACCACCCCTCGCCCTTGTCGGCCACGCGCGGGCCCGTGCCCTTCGTGGGCAATGGGCACTTCGGTCGAGCCAGTGCGTTCTGGCAGGAAAAAGGCCAGCGCCTGGACTGGTCGCTGGCCTGATCCGTCAGGCAGAGATCAACGGAAGTAGTACACGCCGATCACGCCGATGTGGCTACCGTCCAGCTCGCGGCCCGGGACGTCCTGGGACTTGTACTTCTCGCTCACGCCGCGGATCTTGATGCCCACCTTGGGGCTCAGCGCGAAGGTCTCGACTTCGAGGACCACACCCGTCGAGCTGTTGAACTTCTCGTTGGCCACGTAGCCCGTGCCCAGACCGGATGACTTGGCCTCGGCGCTCAGGGCCTTGCGCACGCCGCCGCCAATGCGCCAGCTGTCGTTGATGGCCCAGTGCGCCAGCAACTCGATGGGGAAGCGCTTGAAACTGGCGCTGCCGTTGTCAGCGGCCAGCGAGGTGTCGACGTGGTAGCCCGCGCTGAGCTGGAAGGACAGGGGTGAGCCGCTGACGCGGTACTCGGCGCCCACGCGCAGGTCCACCAGGCCGCCGGCGTGCAGCTTGGAGCTGTTGCCGTTGCTGTACTGGATGTCCTTGCCGATCTGGTCGCCGCCGAAGGTCAGGCCCAGGCCGACGAAGGGGGACAGGCTGGATGCAGGGGGGATGGGGGCGTTCGCGTCTTGCGCGTGGCCGAGGGTGGCTGCAAGCAGCATGGCGCTGCCCAGCAGGGCCTTCTTCAACATCAGGGTCTCCTTGTTGTGTTGGCGTTTCCTGTAGGACGACGTCCATCGTCGCCTCCCGACGCCCCGCGATGCTAAAGACGACCTGGCTGGACTGAGCCACCCATCGCGGTGCAGCCCTCCAGACGCGGGGTGACGGAGCCCAGGACGGTGCGCCATGCGCCATTACCTGTCAGCAATTCGCAACGTTTCATTGTCGTGAAATGATGTACGGGTAACAATTTGACGAATGGCGACAGCAGGAAACATCTGCTCATCTAAGAACGCTCATTCGCGGGGCTAGGGTTCACCCTGGTTTGGCTGAAAAAATCGGAAAATCTCCCTGTGCCCTCGGTTTAAGAAACCCCGTCAGATGGGTTGGCGGAACAGCTTGCTGCGGAGGTGGGGCTCGGATATTGCTTGTGGTCGCACAGAGAGCGGCTGTCCCCGTGCCTTTGGGCACCGTCATCGAGACCGACACCATGACCGACATCCTGACTTCAGGTTTGCCTGCGCCCTCATGCAGCTTGGGCGTGGTCATCGTCAACTACCAGACCTTCGACCTCACGATGCAGTGCGTGGCGTCCTTGCTGGAGCACGGCATCGCGGCACCCCAGCACATCGTGGTGGTGGACAACGACTCGCCCGACGGCTCGGGTCAGCGCCTCAACCGCAGTCTGCCTGCCGGGGTGGTGCGCGTCTTGTCCAAGGTCAATGGCGGCTTCGGTGCGGGCGTGAACCTGGGTGTGGCCGCACTCAAGACCGATCTGGTGCTGGTGCTCAATCCGGACACGCGCTTTCTGCGCAACAACATGGACGTGGTGCGCCGCCTGTTCGACCAGCGTCCGCGCCTGGGCGTGGTCGGGCTCAAGCTCATCAACCCGGACGGCAGCCTGCAGTACTCGGCACGCCGCTTCTACTCCCTGCCCGACATCCTGGCGCGCCGCACGGCCCTGGGCAAGCTGGCGCCCATGCAAAAGCTGGAGCGTTCGCATCTGCTGACCCGCAAGTGGCATGAAGAGCCTTTCGAGGCCGACTGGGTCATGGGCACGGGTTTCGTGGTTCGGCGCACAGCCTTCGAGCTGGTCGGGCGCATGGACGAAGGGTACTTCCTCTACTTCGAAGAGGTCGACCTGTGCGCGCGCATGTGGGCCTATGGCTGGCGCGTCATGGCCGTGCCCGAGGTGGAGCTGGTGCACGACCACCAGCGTGCCAGCGGTGCAGGCATCCTGTCGCGATCGGGCAAGACGCATTTGCGCAGCATGGCGCGGTTTTTCGCCAAGTTCGGGGTGCCCTGGCTGCGCCGGCCATCGCGCACGCGCATGGCCGCCGCCCTGGTGCGTTGGCAGCACACGGTCAGCAGCGCCCACATGACGAAACCGCAACATGGGGGGTGAGCCCCTTCTTGCGGGTAGCCCTGTCTCGTTTCGTCCCCGTATCATCCGCGGGCAGGTCGGTCTGCCTGCGCTGAGACCTGTTCTTCCCTCATGACGATGCAATCTGTACTAGCTGTACGCTGGCTGGCCTGTGCGCTCGCGTTCTGTGGACTGGCCGCCTGTACGCCCTTGAGCGTGCTGGAGACACCCAATGGCGCTGATCTGCAAGCTGCCACGGTGACGCCCGAGCAGTTGGCTGCCATGCCCAAAGTGCCCACGCGCATCCGCGCGGGCGACACCTTGCGCATCGTGCGTGATGCGCAGGACTCCGCTTCGCTGGATCTGCGCAATCTCGTGGAAGACAGCCAGACCCAGCTCTATGTGGTGCGCCCCGATGGCAGCTTCTCATTTCGCTACGCCGGCACGGTCGATGCGGCAGGCAAGACACCCGATGAACTGGCCACCCTGCTGCGCGGCAAGCTCGATGCCTACTACCGCGACCCGGGTGTGACCGTGAACATCGTGTCCTCGCCCACCAGCAAGGTCGTGATCGGTGGGGCCGTGCGCAACCCGCTGACCATCGACCTCAATGCGGTCGCCAACCTGGAGCAGGCCATGTTCGCCGCCGGCGGCCTGGCGGTCTCGGCCGACCCATCACGCATCGCCCTGCTGCGTCTGGACGACAAGGACCGCTACCAGGCCTATTTCATCGACTTCAGCCGCGTTTTGCAGTCCGGCTCGGCGGGCCGCACGTCCATTGCGCTGCAACGCGGCGACATCGTGTTCGTGCCCAAATCCTCCGCCGGTGGTTCAGCCGACGGCGTGGACCTGTACTTCAACCAGTTGCTGCCCTTCTCGCGCTCGCTGGGCGTGGGCATCACCGGCAACGTCAACCTGAACCACTGATCGCGCCAGACATGATCGACATCCGTTCTTTGCGCGATCTCATTCGCCTCTTTTACATCTTCCAGCGGCAGTTCAAGCTGGCCCTCGTGACGACGGCGGTGCTGGCGGTGCTGGGTGCCTTCCTGCTGCCGCACAAATACGTGTCGGACGCGCGCTTGCTGGTCAAGCCGGGGCGCGAGAACATGACGGTGCCCATCGACGCTGTGGACCGCCAGACGGTCTACCCGCAGGTCACCACGCGCGACCCCATCGTCGACGAAGAAAAGATGCTCACCGGCAGGCCCGTGCTGATGGAAGTGGCGCGCCTGTACCTGACCGAGCTGAACAACGAGCCGGCCAAGGAAGGGGTGCTGGCTTCGATCAAGTCGGGTCTCAAGCGTGCCAGGAAGGCCGTGGGACAAGGGCTGGCGCAGGGCTTGTCGGCGCTGGGTCTGAGCGAGGTGCAAAGCGAGGAAGAGACGCTGGCCGAGCTGCTGGCCGCACGCTTTCAGGTCAGCCACGGGCCGGGCTCCAATGTGATGGAGCTGAGCTTCACCTGGAACGATCCGCAGCAGGCGCAACGCGTCTTGCAGACCTGGATCCGCGTCTACCTCGATCAACGCACCGCAGCCTTGGGACGCAAGGGCCTTGTGATTTTTTATGACGGCAAGGTGCGCGAGGTCGACCAGCAGATCGAGTCGGCCAAGTCCCTGCTGCGCAAGCGCCTGGAAGACATCCAGGGTGCCAGCGCACAAGAGCGCCTGGACATGCTGACCAAGCGCCTTAACGATTTGCGCACGCGCCTGGCCGAGATCGCGGCCGAGCGCACAGCCTTGCAAAACGGCATCAGCTTCGCGGCCGGGCGTGCACGGGCCCTGCCCAAGGAAACCGTGTCCGAGCGCGACCTGAGCCAGAGCGCCACCTGGCAGGCCCTGAGCGGTCAACTGGCCGAACTCAAGCGTCAGCGCGCCGAGGCCTCGCGGGTGTTCAAGGACAGTGCGCCGGCCATCAAGGCCATCAACGACAGCATCGCCCAACTGGAAACCCAACTCAAGGAAGAAGACCGTGTGGTGCAGCGTGGCGAGAAGCGTGCGCCCAACGAACTCAACGTCACGATGGAGCGCAGTCAGCTGGAGAAGTCGGTGCGTCTGCAGGAGCTCAACACGCTCTACGCCTCGTTTGACAAGGAAGTGGCCGATCTGGAAGCCACGCGCCGCAAGGTGATGGAGCGCGAGCCCGAACTGGCGCGCCTGGAGCAGGTGCTGTCGGTGGCAGAAAAGAGCCGTGGCCTGTACCTCGACAGCCTGGAGAAGGCGCGCATCGACCAGGCCCTGGATGACCAGCGCATCAACAACATCGCCGAAATCCAGGAGGCCACGCTCAACCCCACGCGCAGCTCGCCCAAGAGCCTGTTGCTGATCGTCATGGCCTTGCCGGCCGGCGCCCTGGTGGGGCTGCTGGTGGTCTACCTGTACTCGCTGTTCGACCAACGCATCCATGACGGCGGCCGCTTCGAGGAACGCTTCGGCGTGCCCCTGTGGTCCACGGTCAAGGACATCACCGAGGGCGGGCCGGACAACGACTTTCACGCCAGCCTCTATCGCATCTACGGTACCTTGCCGCTGGCGCGCATCCAGCAGGAAGGCCTGGTGCTGGGCCTGAGTTCGGCGCGTGCGGGTGAGGGCGTGAGCTTCCTGGCCGCGCGCCTGAAGAGCCTGCTGGAGGCCCAGGGCCTGTCTGTGCGTATCAACCCTGAGGTGCCCAAGGCGGCGCCGGGCGAGGTGGTTTTGCTTGAGGCTTCGGGTTTGCACAGCAACCGTGAGGCATTTGTGCGACTCAGTCATGCCAATCTGATCGTCTTGGTGGTGGAGGCCCGCGCCAGCACCATTCCCGTGGTGGACAATGCGCTTGGTGTCTTGCGCACCGCCTTCCGCAAAGTGGATGGTGTCATCGTCAACCGCCGGCGATTCGAGGTTCCGCCCGAAGTGCTTCGCTGGCTGCAACGCTGAGGGGCGTTATGCGTCTGGCCTTGTTGTCGCCTTTGCCACCTGAACAAACCGGGATCGCGGAGTACGCATCCCATTTCCGGGCCTCGCTCAACCAGGCCGGGGTCGACGTGCTGACCCCGCTGGCCGGCCAGCGCCCCATCGAGAGTCTGGCTGCAGCGCGGGCCTGGGTGGCCGAACGCGATTGGCGCCGTGTGGACGTGGTCCATGCTGAACTCGGCGGTGGCCGCCTCAGCGAATTCCTCACCCTGTGCGCGCTGGCCAGCCTGCCCAATCGGCCGGCTTTGTCGGCCACGGTGCATGACCCGGAGCGCCTGATCTGGAAGCCGGTCAACCGTGTCTGGAGCCTGGTCAACGGCATGTCGGCGCTGCCGCGTCCGGCCAAGCAGGCCGTGGCGCTCCTGTCCGATCCTGCCACGCTGATGGCCGAGCGCAAGCTGGCCCGCCAGCTCGATGGTCTGGTGGCATTGACGCAGACCGGCGCGGGCCGCCTCATCAAGCGCATGAAGTTGCCGGTCGACCGTGTCAGCGTGATCGCCCATGGCGCCTTGAGCCTGCCCCACAAGCCCCTGCCGGATCTCGACCCGATCCGCCTGCTGTACTTCGGCTTCATCTACCACGGCAAAGGCATCGAGGACCTGATCGATGCCGTGGGTCGCGTGCGCAACGAGCAGCCCGAGCTGGCCTCGCGCTTGCGCGTGACGGTCGCCGGCGGCACCTCGCCCGACATCGCCTTCGGTGCGCGTGGCAGCTATGTCGATGAACTGCGTGCGCGTGCCGAGCGACGCGGCCTGAGCGCCCAGGTGGACTGGGAGCTGGACGTGGACGAGCGCGATGTGCCCGACCTGGTCCAGCGGCATCACCTGATGATCCTGCCCTATCGCGAGTCCCGCAAGCTGGCCCTGCTGGGGCAGATGCGCGGCACCAGTGGCGCCCTGGCCTGGGCAATCGCCTGTGGACGCGGTGCCATCACCTCGGATGCGCGTGCCTTCGCCGAAGAGATCAGCCATGGCAATGGCTCGGCCTACCGCCAGGGCGATGTGGGGGCCTTGGCCGCGCAGATCGAAGGCGTGCTCAACAAGCCCGAGATCCTGCAGCAATGGGCCAACCGCGCCAGCGCATTGGCGCAAGAGCGTGCCTGGGCGATGACCGGGCAGCGCTTCGTCGGGCACTTTCAACGTGCCATGGCCCGTGCGCCGCGCGCGCGGGGCGTCTCCAATGATGGGCCGGCGTCCGTGTGGTCGCAAAAGGAATCCCTATGACCTTGCCGGCCGCCACCCGGCGCCAGCAGTTGCGCTTCGGTGGTGCGCTGGCCCTCGGGGCCGCAGGTGCGGTCTGGCCGGGTGTCGGCATGGCGGGTTGGCGGTCCTGGGTGGGCAAGGCGCCGCGTGCCTTGGACGTTCGGCCGGTGCGGTCTGTGATCTGGGCTGAGTTTCTGGGCGTCAACGCGCAGCTGCAGTGGTTCCCAGCCGATGTGGCGCGCCAGCAGGTCGAGCGTCTCAAGGCTTTGGGGTTGAGCTGGGTGCGTCTGGCACTGCATTGGATGCTGATCGAACCCGAGCCTGGCCGGTGGCGACTGGACGCGACCGATCGCATGATGGGCCTGGTCCAAAGCGCGGGCTTGCACAGCGTGGCTTATGTCGTGGGCTCGCCCCGTTTCGCCAGCGCCGCGCCGGCGGGCGCCGACTACGCCGACAAGTACCCGCCCAAGGATCCGGCGGTCTACGCCCAGCGGCTGCAACTGCTGGCCAGGCGCTACCCGCAAGTGGATGTCTGGCAGGTCTGGAACGAGCCCAACATCCCCGCCTTCTGGCAACCTCGCATCGACCCTGAAGGCTATGGGCGCCTGCTGCAACCGGCGGTGGCCGCCTTGCGTCAGGTATCTCCAGACAAGCCCATTGCCATGGCCGGCATGGCCTACTACAGCCAGATGGCGGGCCGCGAAGGGCTGATGCTCGATGCCATGGGCAAGCTCGGTGCCTACCAGCTCAAGCTGATCGCCTGCTACCACCCCTATACCGCCGAGCCCGAGGGGGCCGAAGATGGCGCACGCGATCTGCTCACCCATGTGCCCTTCCTGAACAAGGGGCTGCGCGCCTATGGCGCCAGGCAGATCTGGGCGACCGAATGGGGCTGGTCCAGCTATGACGGCCCGGTCGAAGAACAGCCGCTGGTCGGCGAGGATGGGCAGGCCGGCCACACGCTCAAGCGCCTGGCCTTGATGGCCACGCAGGACTTCGATCGCGTCTTCCTTTTCACCTTGGCCGATCTGGACGATCCCCGCGTGGGACCGCGAGACAAGCGCTATGGCCTGCTGCGCGCCAATGGCCAGCCCAAGCCCGTCTACCTGGCGCTGCAACGCTTTCTGGCCATCTGCGGGCCACGTCTGGATCCGGCTGAGCCCGTGTCGATCGCCGGCGGCATGCCACCGGGGCTGGTCAGCATCAGCTGGCAGCGGCCTGATGGCAAGCGCCTGTGGATGGCCTGGGCCCATGAGCCCATGAGCGTGAGCCTGTCCGGCGTGCAGTCGGGTACCTGGCACCAGCCTCTTGGCGGCACGCAACGTGAGGTTCGTGTCGAGGCCAAGAGCACATCGTCATCGGGCCTGACCCTCGACGTGAACACCGACCTGCAGATCCTGGTGTGGACGTCATGAAGCCCTTGCGCATCCTGTGGACCATGCCTTATCTGCCGTGGCCCATCACCAGCGGCGGCAAGTCTCGCCAGTACCACCTGCTGAAGGCGCTGGCCCAACGCGGGCACGAGATCACGCTGCTGGTGCAGTCCAAGACACCGGCCGATGCCGATGTGCAGGCGGCTCTTGCGCCATGGGTCAAGGAGCTGATCGTGCTGCCCCGGCGCTCGCTGAAGGACCCGCGCACCTTGTGGCGTGCGGCCTTCTCCTCGCTGCCGCTGCTGACCAGCATCAACGGGTATGCGCCGGCCTTGTCGCGCCAGTTCGAGCAACTGCTCAAGCGCCAGCGTTGGGATGTCGTTCAGATCGAGCACAGCTATGGTTTTGAGCCTTTTGAGGCCGCGCTGCGTCTGCATCGCCAGCCCTTCATCCTGGTCGAACATAACGTCGAGTCCGAGCTGGGTGCGGCCACGTATGGCAAGTGGCCCATCTGGGCGCGCCCGCTGGCCCGCTACGACCAATGGCGCGCACGACGATGGGAGCAGCACGTTCTCGCGCAAGCCAGCGTGGTCGTGGCCGTGACCGAGTCCGATGCCCGCAAGCTCGCGGTGCTGACCCGCCGTCACCCCCATGTAGTCAGCAATGGGGCCGACATCCAGGGTTTTGCGCATGTCCATCCGGATGGGCGCAGCAAGCGCGTGCTGTTCGTGGGCAACTACGAATACGCGCCCAATGTGGACGCGGTGGAGTGGGCGATGGAAGCCATCTGGCCAAGGCTGTGGGCCTTGCAGCCGCAAGCGCGCTTCGTGGTCTGTGGGCATGCCTTGCCGCCCGAGTGGCGACAACGCTGGCGCGACCCACGCATCGAATGGCGTGGCTATGTGGACCACCTGCCCAGCGTGCAGGCCGAGTCCTCGGTCTTCCTGGCGCCCTTGCGTTTCGGCGGTGGCTCCAAGCTCAAAGTGCTGGAAGCCCTGGCCGCGAGCCTGCCTGTGGTCAGCACCACGGAAGGCTTGTCAGGACTGGGCGTCCAGGCCGGCGAGCAGGCCCTGGTGGCCGACAACGCCGAAGCCATGGCCCAGGCCGTTGCCGAGTTGCTCGATGACCCGCAGCGAGCTGCGCGCCTGGGGCAACAGGCGCGCGCTTTCGTCACTGCTCGCTTCGACTGGCAGGCCTGTGCACGTCAACTGGAAGCGGCCTACGAGGCCGTGCATGAAGGTGGTGTGAGGGAGCAGGCATGCGCGTAGGCCTGGACATCCGCGCCCTGACGGCTGCACCCTACTCGGGCGTGGGCCGGCAGGCGCTGGCGCTCTACAACACGGTGCGCATGCGCACGGACACCGAGGCTGTACCCTTCACCAATGCCCCCCTGACGCACCAGCACCGCACCTGGGCCTGCTGTCCCGCACGGCCCGTCTCCATCGAGGCCTTGCAGCGCCCATTGGAGCGCTACCGTTTCGAGCGCGACTTCCTGCCCGAAGCCATCAGCGCCATGGCCGTGGATGTCTACATCGCCACGGCCAATATGGGGCTGCCCATCGGCCTGACGGATGTGCGCCGCAAACGCACGAAATGGGTCCTCCAGGTGCAGGACCTGTTCCAGTTCCAGCAGCGCGAAGGTCGACGCTCATCGGGTCTGAAGGCGCGGCTCGATCAGCAGTGCGACCGCTGGAGCGTGCGCCACGCCATGCGATTGGCCGATGTCATCTGGGTGCCCTCGTCCTTCACGGCAGAAATGGTGCTGGACCAGTTCCCCGACACGGCCTCGCGCTTGCGCCTGCTGGCCGATGCCGTGCCGCTGGAGGCCTGGCAACGTCTGCATCAGGACGTGTTCGCGCCGCAGCGCTACTGGCTGGTGGTGGGCACCCACGCGCCACGCAAGAACATCAACTGGTTCCTGGCGGCGTGGCAACAGGCCCACGACACCTGGCCTGACCTCATCCCGCCCTTGGTCGTCATCGGCCACCCGCGTGACGTGAAAGCCGTGCCGCCGCAAGTGCGGTTCGTGCATGGCCTCAACGATGCGCAACTGGGCAACTGGTATCGCCAGGCCGAACGGCTGTGGCATCCCGCGCTGGCCGAAGGCTTCGGTTTGCCGGTGATCGAAGCGGCCGCTTGCGGCACACCGGTGGCCACGGCCAAAGGCTCGGCGCTGGATGAGATCACGCCGGCCGGTGCGCCGCGTTTCGATCCGCGAGATGAGGTCAGCCTCGTGCAACTGATGAACCGCCTGGCCCGACAAGGGCGGGGCGAGGAAGAATCCATCGAAGCTTTGCAGGCATGGGCCCGTCGCTACGACCTGCCAGCCTATGCGGTCCGTGTCGATGAGCTCTTGAAGGAGCTGGCATGACGCTCTTGCAGCGTTGGCCCGTCACTGCATCCGCCATGGGGCCGGTGCTCATCGGCTTGCTGTTCGGTGGCTTGATGCTGCTGGGTGGCCCACCATTGCTGGTGATGGCCGTTGGCGGTGTGGTGGCGGCCGTGGCCGTCGTGGCCAAGCCAGCTCGCGGTCTCCTGCTCTTTTGCCTGCTGGCGCCTTTCGTGCCCTGGAGCACCGTCACCGTCGGCATCCGCATGACCTTGTCCGAAGCCTTGCTCGCCCTGACCTGGGTGGGCGTGTTTTGGCAATGGCTGATGGGGCGCCTGCCGCCCTGGCAGAAGGGCGACACCGAGCGCCGCATGCTCTGGCTGATGGCCTGGACGGTCGTGCCATTGGTGGCCGGTCAGTTCATGGTGCAGGCCGAAGGCAACGGGCCCGTCAACTGGCTGCGCTGGTTGCTCAATGTGTCGACGCTCTTCCTCGTGCCCATCCTCACGCCGACCAAGGCCTTGCAGCGTCGCATGATGGACTGCCTGGTGATCGGCTTCGCGGCCTTGCTGCTGCTGTCGCTTGGCATGTTCATCCGCTCGCCCGACGCCCGCGCCATGATCCCCGTGCTGTCCAGCCTGCACTATGCCCACCCTGAGGCCCTGGAAGACATCTTCTCCGCGATGTACAACCGCATGGCCTCGCCCTGGGTGCACCCCAACTCCACCGGCGGCGCCTTGCTGCTGGGCGTGCCGCTGGCCATGTTCTACGGCCTCACGCAAACGGGCTGGCGCCGCGCCCTGTGCCTGTTCGTGGCGCTGGCGGGTTCGGCCGGCATCGTGTTCAGCGGCTCGCGTGGCGCCTTGCTGTGCCTGGGCGCCTTGATCGTCTGGCTGGCCTATCGCCGTGTGCCGCTGGCGGGCCGGACCTTGCTGATCGGCGGCTTGCTGGCAGCGACCATGCTCGTGGCTTATCCACCCGCTCAGGAGCGGCTGATGTCGCTGTTTGGCGGCTCGCAAGATGCCAGCACGGGCATCCGCTTTGAGGAGTACGCGCACTTTCACCTTGCCGTGGCGAGCTACCCGCTGGGTCTGGGTTTCAAGGTGGAGACACCGGCCACGGGCGCGGGGGTCTATGGTATTTCCAACCTGTGGCTCAACTACTGGTACAAGCTGGGCCTGCCCGGCATGCTGCTGTTCATCGCCCTCAACCGCGCTTGGTGGCGTGAGGTTCGCGACCTGGGCGACCTCTCCAAGATGAACAAGGACAACGCCCTTCGCGTCGGCAGCGTGGGCGCCGTCATGGCGGCCCTGCTCACCGGCTTCATCGATCACTACTTCAGCTTCACCCAGGTGCTGATCGCCTTGTTCTGGATGACCGTGGCCATCAGCCTGCAGGCCTCGCGGCCGAGCCCATCGACATCATGAAACACCGCATCCTTCACAGCCTCGATCTGCGTGAACATCTGCCCGAGTACGCCGCCCGACTTCAGGTCGATCTGGCCGCGCTGCAGCAAGCCTACGACTGGATGTGCGCGAACAATGTGGTCTTCGAGCAGCCAGACCGAGAGGGCCAGACACAGGCCTACATCGCCTACGTCAACATCGAAGCGCGCATTGAGCAGCCAGTGGCCCGGCGCTTTTACGCCATGCTGCGCGACGAGATCCCCGCCGGCTTCGTGCCGCTGTACGGCATCAACTGGCCCACCGTGGTGGACCGCTGGCGCCGTGGCTGGGAGCAGGTCTACAACATCCTGATCAACAAGATCCCCAGCCACTCGATCCGTCTGGCCTGGTTGCGCATCGGAGGGGCCAAGATCGGCAAGGGCTCGACCTTGTGGCGCAACACCGAGGTGCTGGGCATCGAGGGCTTGCAGATCGGCGAAGACAGCTGCATCGGCTGGCACTGCCAGATCGACGCGCGTGCGGGCCTGCGCATCGGCAACCACGTCACCGTGGCCTCGCACACCATCATGATCGCCGGCGGCCATGATCTGAATGCACCGGAATTCTGGGCCGTGGGGGCGCCCATCATCATCGAAGACCGCGCCTGGATCACCACGCGCGTGATCCTGCTGGCGGGGGCGCACATCGGCGAGGGGGCTGTGGTGGCGGCCAACACCGTGGTCTCCAAGCCGGTGGCACCCTACACCATCGTGGGTGGGCCGGGTGCCAAGGTGCTGGGCCAGCGCGTGAAGGACCTCAACTACAAGGTGGGCGGCAAAGGCTTGTTCACCTTGCTGCACTGAACGGCCAACACATGCTGGGCGCTGCGTCCCTGCTCACGCTGGTCACCCTGGCCGGCCTGGTGGCGGGCTTTGCCCGTGAATGGCTGCTGGTGGCCAGTTGGGGGGCAGGCGCGCGCACCGACTGCTTCATCATCGCGATGTTCCTCAGCGAGGCCGTGCGCAGCATATTGGCTGCGGGCTTGCTGACGTCTTCCGCGCTGGCATTGTGGCAAGGCCGCACCGCGGGTCAGCGCGGCCTGTGGTTCAGTCAGCTGAGCATGGCGCTGGGATTGGGCAGCATCGGCCTGGCTGTGGTGATCGGTCTGGCCGCCCCTTGGCTTGTCTCGTTGATGGGGCCGGGGCTCTCGTCCGCACAGCTGGCTGCTGCGGTGCCGGCCATGCGCATCCTGGCCTGGAGCCTGCCGGGCATGGTCCTGCAAGCCTGGTGGGCGGTACCCAGGCAGGCTTCAGGGCACTTCCTGCTGGCGGGCATGGGCTCCCTGCTCTACAACCTGCCAGCCCTGCTCTATCTGTGCTGGCAGCGCCATCAGGCCCAGGAGGATGGGTTGTCCTGGGCGTTTGTCGCGGGCAGTGCGGCCATGGCGGTGGTGATGCTGCCTGCTGCGGTGGGCAGTGGCCTGCGTCCTGTGTCGCTACGCGGCAGTCGCTCGACCTTGCTGGAGCTGGGTCGCAAGTTGCTGCCCCTGTTGGGCAGTGCCATGGCCGGGCAGGGGCTGACCTTGCTGGAGCGCATCGTGGCGTCCTACCTGGGCGAAGGGGTGGTCACCGCGGTGAACCTGGCGCGCAAGCTCATCAATTTGCCACTCATCGCCTTGCAAAGCCTCAACCAGGTGCTGCTGAGCCTGATGAGCCGCCGCGAAGGCGAGCGCGTGGCTTTGCTGCGCAAGGGGTTGGCCGCTGTCACGGTGGTGTCGCTGCCGCCGGCGCTTGGCCTGATGCTGGGCTCGCCCGCCCTGGTGAGCATGTTGTTTCCCAAGGTGCAAGGCGCGGCGGTGGTGGTGCCGCTGCTGGCCGGCTATGCCTCGGTCCTGGTGCTGGCCGGCTGGAACACCTTGCTGGCCCGCTACCACTATGCCGAGGGTGACACGCGTGGCCCTGTCCTGGCCGAATTGCGCGGCAGCTTGTTGCAGGCCGTGTCGCTGCCGCTGCTGGCCTGGGCCTTCGGCTCCTTGGGCATCGTCTGGGCCTTGTTGCTGGGCACCTTGCTGACGGAGCGCCTGCTGCTGAATGTGCCGGCCTTGCGCGCGGGTCTGGGCTTGTGGCCTCAGGCCGCGGTGTCCGCCGTCTGGCTGGTGCTGGCTTGGTGGGGGCTCAAGCCCTTGCTGGCTCCCCAGCCCTGGTGGCAGCTGGCCGAAGCCAGTTTGGCTGGCTTGGCGTGTTTGCTATTTATGGCTGCGTGGTTGCGACCCTGGCGTGCTTGATCGCGCGCGTTGCACACCAACAAAAATCCACGGAACTTTAGATGCGCCAGAAAAGCTGTGCTACAGTCTAGGGCTTGCCTTGGAGGGGTGCCCGAGTGGCTAAAGGGGGCAGACTGTAAATCTGTTGGCTTACGCCTACGCTGGTTCGAATCCAGCCTCCTCCACCAGGCAAACCTTATTCGGTACATGCTGAACGTCCGGGCGGCCTGGTTGATTCGTTGAAAGGCGAATCGGTCTGGTTGTCAGGGCTCCCGGGCGGGAGTAGTTCAATGGTAGAACCTTAGCCTTCCAAGCTAATGACGCGGGTTCGATTCCCGTCTCCCGCTCCAGGTCACGGTTCTGACACGCCCGGCATGCTACAGTCGCGGTCTTCGCTGAAGCGGTGAAGGTTGCAGCAGTGTCTGGTCGGCACTGGTTTGAGTTTGTGGCTGTCGCCTGAGCTCAAACCCGTGTCGATGCCCATGTGGCTCAGTGGTAGAGCACCCCCTTGGTAAGGGGGAGGTCGGCAGTTCGATCCTGCCCATGGGCGCCACACCTCTTCCCTAATTTATTCAGCTGTTCATCGGCTTTTCTTTCGGGCCAATCAGGGCGCCAGGAGCGAGAAACATGGCAAAAGGTAAATTCGAACGGACCAAGCCGCACGTGAACGTGGGCACCATCGGGCACGTTGATCACGGCAAGACGACCCTGACGGCGGCCATTGCGACCGTGCTGGCCTCGAAGTTCGGCGGCGAAGCGAAGGCCTACGACCAGATCGACGCAGCGCCTGAAGAAAAGGCCCGCGGCATCACCATCAACACCGCGCACGTCGAGTACGAAACGGCCAACCGCCACTA
>RXJQ01000100.1 GCA_003963115.1 Burkholderiales bacterium | reverse complement strand
ACCTTGTACCCGGCCATCGTGTCGGTGTTCGCCATCGTGATCGTGATCGCCCTGCTGGTGTTCGTGGTGCCGCAGGTGGCGCAGGTGTTCTCCAGTGGCAAGCGCGCCTTGCCCGCGCTCACGCAGTTCATGCTTGGCTTGAGTGCCTTCATGCGCAACTGGGGCTGGTTGCTGGCCATTGTGCTGATCGTGGGCGGTACCGCCTTGATGATGGCGCGCCGCAATGAGGACTTCCGCCAGAAGTTCGATGCTTTCTGGCTGGAGCTGCCCTTGATCGGCAAGCTCTCGCGCGGCTACAACGCGGCGCGCTTTGCCGGCACGCTGGCCATGCTGGCGGGCTCTGGCGTGCCCATTCTGAAAGCCTTGCAGGCGGCGGCCGAGACCTTGTCCAACCGTGCGATGCGGGCCGACGCCATGGAAGCCCTGGTGCAGGTGCGTGAAGGCGCACCGCTGGCCTCTGCGCTGGCGGCCAAGAAGCGCTTCCCCGGCTTGTTGTCGATGTTCGCCCGTCTGGGCGAGCAGACGGGTCAGTTGCCCGTCATGCTGCAGCGTGCGGCCAATCAGCTGTCTGGCGAAGTGCAGCGCAAGGCCCTGGCCATTGCCACGGTGCTGGAGCCCCTGCTGATCGTGGTCATGGGCCTGGTGGTGATGCTCATCGTGATGTCGGTGATGATGCCGATCATGCAGATGAACACCTGGGTCAAGTAGGCGATTTCAGCTGCTCTTGCACCGCGTGCAGCAGGGCTTCGGCCGGGAAGGGCTTGTGCAGCACAGGTGCCTGACAGTCCTGCAGGGCTTGCAGCGGCACGGAACCGGTGTCCCCCGTGATGACAACGGCACCCAGGCTGGCGTGCAACTGCCGGGCCATCTGGATGGCCTGCAAGCCACTGCCATCGGGCAGCCGGTGATCGGTCAGCAGCAGGTCAACCTGCATCACGCGTTGCAATAGCTCGTCGAGGTCTTCCAGCGAGCCAGCCTGGCTGACATGGGCGCCCCAGGCACGCAGCTGCTCGCTCAGCGCGGGGCGCAGGACCGCGTCGTCGTCCAGCAAGATGATGTGGCGGTCGCGTAGCGGCTTGTTTGCCGCGTCGTGCTGCGTCTGTTGTGGGCTGACCGTGGCACTTGCGCTTGCCTGGTCCACCAGCTTGTGGCGGGCGATTGGCACCTCAATCGAGAAGCACGAGCCCCTGCCCACGCGTGATTGCAGCTGGATGCGGCTGTCCAGCAGGCGTGCGGCGCGCTGCACGATGGCCAGGCCCAGGCCCAATCCCTTGGCCTGGTTGCGCTCCGGGTTGCCCAACTGGACGAAGTCTTCGAAGATGCGTTGCTGGTCTTGCGGGGCAATGCCCTGGCCGCTGTCCCAGACCTGTATCAGCAGATGCTGCCCCCGACGGCGCACGCCCACCAGCACGCCACCCTGCTGCGTGTAGCGCAAGGCATTGCCCACCAGGTTGCGCACGATCTGCTCCAGCAAGATGGGGTCGCTGTAAGCCATGGCCTTGGTCGGGTGCACGCGCAGGTGCAGGCCCTTGCCGAGTGCAGCCTCCTGCTCATGGGCGCTGACGCGGGCCAGCATGGCGTGCAGGTCCACCACCTGCCAGTGCGGCTTGACGGCACCGGCCTCCAGGCGCGACAGGTCCAGCAGGCCGTTGAGCAGGTTCTCCATGGCGTGGACGGCGTCCATCAGGCGCAAGGTCATGGCGTGCAGTGGGGAGTCGCGCAGGCGGTCGCGCAGCAGGCCCGAGAGCAGGCCGATGGCGGCCACCGGTTGGCGCAGATCGTGGCTGGCCGCGGCCAGGAAGTGGCCCTTGGCGGCGTTGGCGGCGGACAGCGCCTGGGTGCGCTCCTGCACCTTGGCTTCGAGTTCGATGTTGAGCTGCTCGGCCGTCTTGCCGGCTTCGACGAAGCGGTTCATCAGCACCAGGCCATAGCTGGCCAGGGTGATGGGCGTGGCCATGGGCAGCCAGTAGGTGTGCATGACCGAGACCATGCCGATCAGGCGCAGGTAGTCGTGCACACCGGCGACCAGAGAGACGGCGATGCCCAGGATCATGCCGATGGCTGCCATGCGGCTGAAGCGTTTGTGCAGTCGCAGCAACAAGGCCAGCGTGGGCAGCATCAGCACCAGCAGCATGGGGTAAGTGGCGGCCCGAGCGGCTTCCAGCAGGCCTTGTTGGGCAGCGAGACCGGCCAGCAACGGAAAGCTGATCTGCACGGCCCACAGCACCTTGGCGAACCAGGGCCAGCGCTTGCCGGCAATGGCCATCGCGAAGGCGCCCAGCAGCACGGTGGCGGTGGTCTGTGCGGTGAGGTAGAGCCAGCCCGTCATGGCCTGCGAGAGGGTGGGACCGTCGACGATGTAGTAGCTGCAGTTGCGTACCGATACCACCACGCACAGCAGGCCCAGCAAGCCCATGTCGAGTTCGCTGCGGCGCTGCCGCCAGATCATGATCAGGAAGAGCGCAAAGGCCGTGGCCACGATGTTGATGGCCAGCGGCAGGGTCTGCGTCAGGAAGGCCTGCATCGTGTGGCCGGGCTGCAGCTCGTCGGTGGTGCCGATCATCGGCGCCGACATGCCGCCCATGCTGGCGTGTTGCACCTCGATCTGGAGCTGGTTGATGCCGGGCTGCATCAGGCTGGTCGGGAACTGGACCAGGTAGGCCATGGGGCGGCCCAGCGGGTCGGCATCCAGCAGCTGTGCGTGGATCAGCTGGCCGTTGAGCCAGATGCGGTGCTGGAAGCTCAGGCGGTCCACGCGTATGGCCCAGGTCCGCTGTTGCTGCGCCGGCGGCTGCTCCAGCATGAAGGTGGACTCGTACAGCGCCACGCCCTTGGACGGCAAGCCGCGCGCGGCCCAGGTGTCAGGCAGGCTGACATCCTGCCAGTTGGTGCCAGCCTGGCTGGCCGAGGGCAGCATGCGGAAGCGGTGGCCCGTGAAGACCACGGCGTTGTTGTTGGTCGGGGGGATCAGCCACGGGCTGACCAGCCACACCACGAAGGTGATGGCCATGGCCACGGCGATCCAGCCGAGCAGGGCGATCAGTAAACGTTGAGCGGGGCTTCGCGCCGGCCGGTTGGCCGCCGGATTGAGCACCACGGAAGCGGAGCGCATGTCTGGGCAGTCCCTGGTTGATGGTGGCTGTATTGTCCATCGGAGTGGACTGTGTGGCTTTGTGCACGGATTGCCACTTGCAACAGGGGGCTTGTCCGGTGCGGGCCTCTTGGCACGGGCTGCATTCGATGATATGAATGCTTGCATCCCCCTTGTTCAAGGGCTCTGTTGGCAGCGTTTTTGCTGCAATGATGAGATGAGCGTGTTGATGGCTGGAGGGCTGATATGAGCAGCTGTACCGATCTTGTTCCGGTGCAACAAGAGTCCTACAAGGGGCGCATCCCCATCGCCCACATGCGCCGCGTCTACAAGCTCGACGAGGTCGAAAAGAAGCTAGGCAAGCTGCCGCCACGCGAACACGAATCCTTGCGCGCCACTTACGAGCGCATGCTGGAGCTGGGCTCGGAGCGCTTCCAGGTCAAGCCGTCTGGCCTGCCCGCCATGGAGCACCTCTATGACGAGCTGCCCAATTTCCACGACGTGCTGGATGACCTCAAGCGCCAGTTGGCCCTGTGCAGCGACAGCCGGGACGCGCTGGAGATCACGCCCATGCTGCTCTTGGGCCCGCCCGGTGTCGGCAAGACGCACTTTGCTCGCGAGGTGGCGCAGTTGCTGGGCACGGGCATGGGCTTCGTGTCCATGAGTTCGATGACGGCGGGCTGGGTGCTGTCCGGGGCTTCCAGCCAATGGAAGGGCGCGCGGCCGGGCAAGGTCTTCGAGACCCTGGTCGATGGGCAATATGCCAACCCGGTGATGGTGGTCGACGAGATCGACAAGAGCGGCGGCGAGCATGCCTATGACCCGCTGGGTTCGCTCTACAGCCTGCTTGAGCACGACACCGCAGGCAGCTTCACGGACGAGTTCGCCGAGGTGTCGATCGACGCCAGCCAGGTGATCTGGGTGGCCACGGCCAACGATGTGCGCTGCATTCCCGACCCCATCCTCAACCGCGTGAACGTCTTCGAGATCGAGATGCCCGACGAGGCGGCGGCGCGCAAGATCGCGTCCAAGTTGTACCGCAGCATAAGGGCTGATCATGATTGGGGGCAACGTTTCGAGCCTGAGTTGAGCGATGCCGTGCTGATGGAGCTCAGTCACTGCGCGCCGCGCGAAATGCGCCGAGCCCTGATGACCGCGTTCGGCAATGCCAAGCTCGATGGCCGCTTCAAGCTGGACGTGCGTGATCTGCCTGAGCAAGGCGGCAAGCGCCAGCCCATGGGGTTCGTGCAGTAGGCCTTCTTGCTTTTGACGCACTAAACTAGGCCTCTTGTGCATCCTTGCAAAGAGGCCTTTTTTATATGCCTGCCAGCTTGTCCGGGCGCCTGGTCGTGGCGATATCGTCGCGGGCCCTGTTCGACTTCGAGGAAGAGAACCGCCTGTTCGAAGGCGCGGACGACCATGCCTACATGGCGCTGCAACTCGACAAGGTCGATGAGCCGGCCAAGCCGGGCGTGGCCTTCTCGCTGGTGCGCAAGCTGCTGGCTTTCAACACGCCCGAGCAGGCGCGCGTGGAGGTGGTGATCCTGTCGCGCAACGACCCGGCCTCGGGCATGCGCGTGTTCCGCTCGGCCAAGCACTATGGCCTGCCCATCGAGCGCGGGGTGTTCACGCGCGGGCAAAGCCCCTGGCGCTATCTAAGGCCTTTGCAGGCGCACCTGTTCCTGTCGGCCAATGAAGACGATGTGCGTTCGGCGCTGGCCGCAGGCGTGCCCGCAGCCCGTGTGCTGCCCCATGCCGCGCGCGCGGTGGAGGCGCACCCGCATGAAGTGCGCATTGCTTTCGACGGCGACGCCGTGCTGTTCTCGGATGAAGCTGAGCAGGTGTTCCAGCGGGGCGGGCTGGATGCGTTCCAGCGGCACGAGGTCGCGCGGGCCGATCAGCCTTTGCCTGACGGGCCTTTCAAGCCGCTGCTGCAGGCCCTGCACGAGCTGCAGCAACGTGATCCTGCGCAAGGTGATGCGGCGATGCGGATCCGCACGGCGCTGGTCACGGCACGTGGCGCACCGGCCCACGAGCGCGCCATCCGCACACTGATGAACTGGGGCATCGAGGTGCACGAGGCCATGTTCCTGGGGGGCTTGCCCAAGGGCGAGTTCCTGCGCGAGTTCGAGCCCGACTTCTTCTTCGACGACCAGACCGGCCATGTCGAGAATGCCGCGCCGCATGTGCCTTCAGGCCATGTGGCCGCCGGCATCGTCAACGCAGGAGAGCATGCATGAGCGACGACCTGTCCGACTTCTTCGCGCTGCCACCTTTCAAGGCTGATGAGGCCCTGGTCAAGCTGCGGCGCGATCTGCGCGAGTTGAAGGCGCTCTCTGAAAAAGGCACGGGCGACCTGGTGCGCTTCGAGTGGAAGAGCGCGCCCGCGATCGAGTTGTCGCTGGCTCAGGGTGACAAACCTGCGCTGGCCGTGTCGCTGGCCAAGCGGCCCATTCAGCGCCCGGAGTGGCGCAAGCAGATGCTTTCATCCAGCGCCGAGGTGCGCAAGTGGCTCGATGAGGTCAAGCGCAGCCTCAAGCAATGGGATGACGAGGACTAGCCAGCGCCCCCCTAGTGTCCCGTCCCGCTGATACGTGAGCAAAGTCGGTGTAGCTTCTCCAGGATCGAATCAGCGGTAGCAGTCCATTTGAACGGTTGGCAGTTCACGT
>RXJQ01000037.1 GCA_003963115.1 Burkholderiales bacterium | reverse complement strand
GTATGGCCACAGGCACTGTCAAGTGGTTCAACGATGCCAAGGGGTTTGGCTTCATCGAACCTGATCAAGGCGGAGGCGATGTCTTCGCGCACTTTTCTGCCATCCAGATGGATGGTTTCCGGACGCTCAAGCAAGGCTCCAAGGTCAGGTACGACTTGGTTGCCGGGCCGAAAGGCATGCTCGCGCAAAACATCCAGCAGGTCGATGGCGCTTCGGAGGGAGACACGCAGCCGGATGCATTGACCGACATGCATTTTCGCGATCATGGCAGTGCCGGGGGACGCAGCCTCCCACACTGAACTGGCGTCAATCGCGCAAGCCAAACAAAAAGCCCGCTCACAGAGCGGGCTTTTTGTCGAGGGCTCAGCTCAGCGGCGGCCCCTTACATGTTGTCGATCAGAACCTGCCCGAAACCTGAGCAGGACACCTGGGTAGCGCCATCCATCAGGCGGGCGAAGTCATAGGTCACCTTCTTGCTCTGAATGGCCTTGTTCATCGCGCTGATGATCATGTCGGCGGCTTCGAACCAGCCCATGTGGCGCAGCATCATCTCGGCCGACAGGATCTCGGAACCCGGGTTCACATAGTCCTTGCCCGCGTACTTGGGTGCCGTGCCGTGGGTGGCTTCGAACATGGCCACCGAGTCGGACAGGTTGGCGCCCGGTGCAATACCGATGCCACCGACCTGGGCGGCCAGTGCGTCAGAGATGTAATCACCATTGAGGTTCAGCGTGGCGATCACGCTGTACTCGGCGGGACGCAGCAGGATCTGCTGCAAGAAGGCGTCGGCGATGGCGTCCTTGACGACGATGTCCTTGCCCGTCTTCGGATTCTTGAACTTGCACCAGGGGCCGCCGTCCATCAACTCGGCGCCGAATTCCTTCTGGGCCAGGGCATAGCCCCAGTCACGGAAACCACCTTCGGTGTACTTCATGATGTTGCCCTTGTGGACCAGGGTCACGCTGGGCTTGTCGTTGTCGATGGCATATTGCAAGGCCTTGCGCACCAGGCGCTCGGTGCCTTCCTGGGACACGGGCTTGATACCGATACCGGAGGTCTCGGGGAAGCGGATCTTCTTGACACTGAACTCGGTCTGCAGGAAGTTGATGAGCTTCTTGGCCTTGTCGCTCTGGGCTTCGAATTCGATGCCGGCGTAGATGTCTTCCGAGTTCTCGCGGAAGATCACCATGTCGATCTTCTCGGGCTCTTTCACGGGCGAAGGCACGCCCTTGAAGTACACGACCGGGCGCAGACAGACGTACAGATCGAGTTCTTGGCGCAGGGCCACGTTCAGGGAGCGGATGCCACCGCCAACGGGCGTGGTCAACGGGCCCTTGATCGACACGACGTAGTCCTTCAGGACTTGCAGCGACTCCTCAGGCAGCCACACGTCCGGGCCGTACACACGGGTGGACTTTTCGCCGGCATAGATCTCCATCCAATGGATCTTGCGCTGGCCGCCATAGGACTTCTCGACGGCGGCATCGACCACCTTGATCATCACGGGCGTGATGTCAAAGCCGGTGCCATCGCCTTCGATGTAGGGAACAATGGGGTTGTTGGGCACATTGAGCGAGAAATCCGGGTTCACCGTGATCTTCTGCCCGCCCTCGGGCACTTTGATGTGCTGATACATGTTGTGGTCTCCGCGTTTGGCGTTTCCGTAAAAACCGTTGCCATGGATGTCGGCAGCGTGAACCCATTCTAAGCGAGCGCATTCATGCAACACGCAATAAGACCTGGGTATTCGCGGCATAGGTGGCCATTTCGTCGCGCCCAGCCATCGCCGCTCACGAACACCAGGCTCGCCATTGATCCATGATCTGGTGGGACATGGCCCACGCCGACATACCCGCAAGCATCAGGCCAGACAGGCGCACAGCCCACCGCGGGTCCAACAGCCGGGCGGCCGAGGTGGTCTGCGCACCATCGTTGAGCGGTATGCTAGAAAGGGCCAGATCCCGCTTTGACGGCTGCGCCGTTTTCAACCACAAGACGGGCACGATGGCGACATCTGCACCGTTCAGAGGCGCGGCCTGAATGGCTGGCTCGCCAGATCGTGCACGCTTGCCGGCGCCAAAACGGAACAGGCCTTTCAGAACGAAGGGCGCACCCCAGACCCCCAGGGAGCTGGGCAAGGCAAAGGCCACCATCACCAGGGCGCCACCTGCTGTATGAGGCGCCAGCGCCGCCACAATCAAGGCCGCGTACAGCAGACCGCAGGGCAACAGAGCCCAGGCCATGCCGGCCACGAACGGCCAAGCAGACTTCAGCGCGCCCTGCTCGCCAAAGACAGACGTGTGGCTGAGCCGGGCCCTCAGCCCACGATAAAGGTCTTGACCCACGGTGTCCAATTGACGCGGCATCACGCCGGTCCACAACAGCCACAGGCCCAGCAACACGGCCAGGGCCAAGGCGAGGGTCCACAGGGGCTGCAGAAAAGCCACCTGGCGCCCCCACTGAGCCACCGTACCGAAACTGGCCGCCGCCACGGCACCGAGCACGGCATAGCCGACGCAGCGCCCCAACAGACTAAGCCAGGACACGCCTCTCGGCAGCAAGGTCGCACACGCGGCACCGCACATCGCGGCACAGTGAGGCGCGCCGCCCAGACCCATCAGAAAGGCCGTGAGGATCAGGCTGGACAGCATGCCCAGCGTCCTTTCATGGCACGGTCAGATGATGCGCGAGAAGCGCTCGGCAACCTTGTCGGCCTGCAGGTGCCTGTCGAACACCATGGCAATGGCCCGCACCACATACCAACCGGATGCCGTAACCCGCACACCGTCTGACTCCAGTTGCACCAGCCCCGACTCCACGAGCGGCTCCAGCTGGCGCAGTTCCGCAGCGAAGTATTGCCTGAAATCGATCAGGTAGGCGAGCTCGATGGACTCGATGTCCACCCTGCCCTGGCACATGATGGCCATGATCACCGCACGACGGACCAGATCGTCGCGCGACAGCATGAGGCCCCGCACGATGGGGAATTCGCCGCTGTTGAGCGCGTCGTAGTAGTCGTCCAGGGTCTTGGCGTTCTGGCAGTAGTGCGCCCCGACCCGCCCGATCGCCGAGACGCCAAGGCCGATGATGTCGCTGTCAGGATGCGTGCTGTAGCCCTGGAAGTTGCGGTGCAGGCGCCCTTGCCGTTTGGCCACGGCCAGGCTGTCCTTGTGCTGGGCGAAGTGGTCCATGCCGATGTAGTCGAACCCGGCAGAGCCAAAATGCGCGATGGCCTTGGACAGCATGGCGATCTTGTCGTCCGCCTTGGGCAGGGCTGAGGCATCGATGCGACGCTGTGGCTTGAAGCGCTGGGGCAGATGGGCGTAGGCGTACAAAGCCACGCGGTCGGGCATGAGGACAGTGACCTGCTCCAGCGTCTGCTGAAAGCCGGGCACCGACTGCTTGGGCAGGCCATAGATCAGATCCATGTTGATGGACTCGAACCCTTCCGCCCGGGCTGCCTGCATCAGGCCAGCCACCTGCTCATAGGGCTGGACGCGGTGGACCGCATGCTGAACGGCGGGGTCGAAGTCCTGCACGCCAAAGCTCAGGCGGTTAAAACCCATGGCAGCCAGCCGCTTGAGCCTGCCGACATCGACGGTACGCGGGTCCACCTCGATGGCGTACTCCCCGCCACGCACAAAACGGAAGGCGGACTGCAATGTTGTCAGCAGGCCCTCCAGCTCGTCATCGTTCAGAAAGGTCGGGCTACCGCCACCGAAATGCAGCTGAGAAACAGCCTGACCGCGCCCCAATTGCCCGATGACAAGTCCGATTTCCTTGCGCAGCGCTTCGAGGTATTCAATGGCGCGTTCATGGTGCTTGGTGATGACCTTGTTGCAGGCACAGTAGTAGCAGACCGATTCGCAAAACGGGATGTGAACATAGATCGACAAGGGCGAGGCTGCTCCGCCTAGGGCGCCGCCCACCTCGGCACGCTGCTGAAGCGCCTGCAGGTATTGCGCTGGGCCATAGGCCTCCACGAAGCGGTCGGCCGTGGGATAGGAGGTGTAGCGAGGGCCGTTGACGTCAAGGCGGGACAAAACGTCCTGGGAAATGACAGGCACGGCGTGTTTTAGCAAGACCGATTCACTCATGCTAAGGACTGTGCCAAACTGTCGCCCAGTTGGGTTGATCTGGGTCAAGGTCGACAACGGAGAAGCAGCAACAATCGGGCAATCCTTGAGGTGCCTCATGCTGAACACTACTTATCCGATTGCCGATGCGAACGCTGCCAACCAGACAGCCCGTCCCCATTCCTGTCAAGGCGACGAAAGTCGTTCCTCCGGCTGCTCCATGAAATACGACACCTTCAAGGTAGCTTGTTCGAGCTGCAATCTGCGGGAGCTCTGCCTGCCCGTGGGACTGACGCAACCGCAACTCTCCCACCTCGATACCCTCGTGGCCACGCGCAAGACCGTCAAGCGTGGTGATGCCTTGTTCCACACGGGCGACCCGTTCCGCTCGGTGTACGCCGTGCGCACGGGCTTCTTCAAGACGCGAGTGTCGTCGGAAGATGGCCGCGACCAGGTCACCGGGTTCCAGATGGCCGGCGAATTGCTGGGGCTGGACGGCATCAGCACCGACCGCCATGCCTGCGACGCCATCGCGCTGGAAGACTCACAGGTCTGCGTGATCCCTTATTCGCAGCTGGAAGACCTCTCGCGCGAGTTCTCTGATTTGCAGCATCAGTTCCACAAGATCATGAGCCGCGAGATCGTGCGTGACCACGGCGTGATGCTGCTGCTGGGCAGCATGCGCGCTGAAGAGCGCCTGGCTGCGTTTTTGCTGAACCTGACGCAGCGCCTGCACGCCCGGGGTTTTTCGGCTTCGGCGCTGGTATTGCGCATGACGCGTGAAGAGATCGGCAGCTATCTGGGCCTCAAGCTCGAAACGGTGAGCCGCACCTTCTCGAAGTTCCAGGAAGAAGGCCTGCTGGAGGTCAAGCAGCGCGACATCCGCATCACCGATGAAGCGGGCTTGCGTGCACTGGTGAACAATGTGCGTTGCTGAGCGCGGCGCCTGAACTGAGTCGGTTCTGATGCGACAAGGCCCGCTGATGCGGGCCTTTTTCTTGGTCATGCCTCACGCATGATCGTGTGCATGCTGCCGACGGGCATCTCGCCGTGCGCGGCGCATCTGTGAAGGCGACGAGGCCTTCATCATCCAGTGGCTCAAGAGCGACGACACCGTCACAAGCCCCCAGAACACGAAGAAAGCCAGGCTGTAGGTGGTCTGGGCGTCAGGTTGCCAGGAGCCGATCCGCAACTGGGTCGGGTCCACCCACGAGAACACCACCATCTCGAGCACACCGGCGATGAGGAAGGCGGGCCACAAGATCTGTGCAGCGTGGAGTACGCGCTGTGTCATTCGGTTCTCCTTCGTTGAACTGGCACACAGCACACATATTCCTACGCTCGCTCCACGATGGTGCGAGGAATAACCCCTATGCGAGCATCATTATTCGATCAGGAGATTCACCGATCGGCAGGCTCTCGGGCCTGCTCGGCCGCGTGATTGCGGGCCTGCATGGCGGGGGCGTGAGGGGTCGAGTGCGTCTGCCCGCCGGAGGTGTCCAACACAGGGTCCACATGCGTGACGGCAATGGACGCGGTGTAGAGAGAGGCCACCACCACGGCGGCAGGCCCACCCACCACCATCCACACGATGGGATAGCGCCACCACGGCTTGCCCTGTTCGGCATGTGATGCACTCGGGGTATTGGTTTGAGACATGGCCATCATCCTCAATCTCGATCAGTTGGGTGCACTCAGCGAGGCACCATGAAGGTGGATTTTTCGCGGACGTCAACCTGGGGTTGCTCGCCACGGCGCAATTGTTCGACCACCACGGTGAATGGGTGAACACCGGAGCCCATGCGCGCGGCCACTTCCGGTGGCACACGAACGGCAATCGGCACCCAACGCGCTTCAGCCGGACCCAGCACCAGATCCTGTCCACCGTTGGTCGTGGACTGGCTCAGCTGCTCGACTCCGACCCGGTACTTCTGCACCGACTCGCTGGCGTTCATCAGTTGGATGCGGTAGACATTCTCGACAAAGCCATCGTCCACGATGCGGGCCAGCGACCCACGGTCACGCACCACATCGACGCGGAAAGGCGGACGCGCGTAGAGACTGGCGAGAAAGGCCACCACGACAATCACCAGAATCGACGAGTAGATCAGCACGCGAGGCCGGGCCACACGCGACCACATCTGCTTGCGGCCCCAGCCATTGTCCATGGCATTCTCGGTTGCATAGCGGATCAGGCCTCTTGGCGTGCCCATCTTGTCCATCACGGTGTCGCAGACGTCGATGCAGGCCGCGCAGCCGATGCACTCGTATTGCAGGCCCTGACGGATGTCGATGCCCGTTGGGCAGACCTGCACGCACAAGGTGCAGTCGATGCAATCGCCCTGCCCCATGGCCTGCGCATCGGTCTTGCGGGCACGCGAGCCGCGCGGCTCGCCGCGCTTGGCGTCGTAGCTGATGATCAGCGTATCGCGATCAAACATCGCGCTCTGGAAGCGCGCATAGGGGCACATGTACTTGCACACCTGCTCGCGCATGAAGCCGGCATTGCCGTAGGTGGCAAAGCCATAGAACAGCACCCAGAAAATCTCCCACGGGCCCATGCCGAAAGACACGAACTCGGCGCCCAGCGTGCGGATCGGCGTGAAGTAGCCCACGAAGGTGTAGCCCGTCCACAAAGCCACCGAGATCCAGGCCCCATGCTTGGCCACCTTGCGCCAGGCCTTGTCGAAGGTCCACGGCGCCTTGTCCATCTTGATGCGCTTGGCGCGGTTGCCCTCGATCTTGTTCTCGATCCACATGAACATCTCGGTGTAGACCGTCTGCGGGCAGGCATAGCCGCACCACAGGCGCCCTGCCACCGTCGTGAACAGGAACAGACCGTAGGCCGAGATGACGAGCAGGGCCGTCAGGTAGATGAAGTCCTGCGGATACAGGACCAGGTTGAACATGTAAAAGCGCCGCGTACCCAGATCGAACAGCACGGCCTGACGTTCGTTCCAGCTCAGCCAGGGCGTGCCATAGAACACCAGCTGGGTCACCCAGATCAGGACCAGACGCCAGTTGCGGAACCAGCCTTCCACCTCACGGGCGTAGATCTTCTCGGTCTTCTTGTAGAGCGACACCAGCTCCTCGCGCCTGGCCTGCTTGGCGGCAGGGTCAGGCTGCTCGGCCACGATGGGGATCACAACGCGCGGCGTTGCGGGAGGGGAGGTGCTGGAGTCAGTCATGACACTCAAAGAGAAAGCGGCAGATCATCATTCCACCGCTTCACTGTAGGCCTGGTCTTGATGGAGATCAAGTTCGGGCGTTCATTGCGCCAGTGCTGTCTGGTTTGTGTGCGACAGGCCCCAGACATAGGCCGCCAGGAGCTTGATCTGGTCTGCCGACAGGCGTGTTTCCTGCGCCGGCATGATGTTGATCTTGCCCTTGTTGACCATGTTCATGATGGCCTCTTCGCCAAAGCCATGCAGCCAGATCTTGTCGGTCAGGTTCGGTGCACCGATGGCCTGGTTGCCCTTGCCATCCGCGCCGTGGCAGGCCGCGCAGACCTGCTTGAACTTGGCCTTGCCCAGCTCCGCCATGATCGAGTTGTGGCCTGCACCCGAGAGGCTCAGCACATAGTTGGCCACCTGGCGGACTTCTTCTGGGCTGCCCACTGCGGGCGCCATCACCGGCATCTGGCCGCGGCGTCCATGGGTGATGGACTCTGTGATCTGCTCCGGAGAACCACCATGCAGCCAGTCGTTGTCGGTCAGGTTCGGGAAGCCCTTGTTGCCCTTGGCATCCGAGCCGTGACAGGCCGCGCAGTTGTTCAGGAACAGGCGCTCACCAATGGCATGGGCCTGCGGGTCGCGTGCCAGGTCTTCAACCGAGGCGTTCTTGAACTTGGCAAAGATCTTGTCTTGCTCGACCTTGGCCTTTTTCATTTCATTGTCCAGCTGCCCCTTGGACGTCCAGCCCAAAGTGCCCTTGGCCGCCCCCATGCCGGGGTACAGCGTGAAGTAGGCCGCACCGAAAGCCAGGGTGATGATGAACAGGAAGAGCCACCAGCGCGGCAGCGGGTTGTTCAGCTCACGCAGGTCACCATCCCAGATGTGGCCGGTGGTCTTGTCGACATTGCCCTGGGCATCGTAGATCACCTTGTGGCGGGCCGCACCGATCAGCACGAAGGCGCAATACGCCAACCCGAAAACGACAAGCCCTGCCACATACAGTGCCCATCCGCTGTTAATGAAGTCGCTCATACACGAGCCTCCAGTCAATCCTCAGCGAGGGGCAGACGCGCTGCCTCCTCGAACTGGGCCTTGTTGCTGCGCTTGTATGCCCACGCCACAATGCCCACGAAAACGCACAGACACGCGACGGTGAAGATGCTTCTCACAACGATGATGTCCATGTGCGCTGCTCCTTATTTGACGGCGGTGCCCAGCACCTGCAGGTAGGCGATCAGGGCTTCCTGCTCGGTCTTGCCCTTGACCTCCCCGGCCGCACCGGCGATGTCGGCATCCGTATACGGCACACCCACAATGCGCAGGGCCTTCATGCGAGGCGCCATGCCTTCAGCATCAACCGTGCTCTGCTCCAGCCAGGGATAGGCGGGCATGTTCGACTCGGGCACCACGTCACGCGGGTTGTGCAGGTGGGCGCTGTGCCATTCATCGGAGTACTTACCGCCCACGCGCTGCAGGTCAGGCCCGGTGCGCTTGGAGCCCCACTGGAAGGGGTGGTCGTACACGAACTCGCCGGCCATCGAGTAGTGGCCATAGCGCAGGGTCTCGGCACGGAAGGGGCGGATCATCTGCGAGTGGCAGTTGTAGCAACCCTCGCGCAGATAGATGTCGCGGCCGGCCAGTTGCAGCGCCGTGTAGGGCTTCAGGCCAGGAACGGGCTCGGTCGTGCTGTGCTGGAAGAACAGCGGCACGATCTCGACCAGGGCACCGAAGGCCACGACGATCAGCGTGAGCACGATCATCAGGAAGTTGCTGGTCTCGATCCGCTCGTGCGAGAAGAGCGAAGGCTTTTGCTTGTTGTCAGCCATGTTGTTCTCCGGGAATCAAGCGTGTGCAGGCTGAGGGATGGCGGCATTCACAGGCTTGCCGGCCATGACGGTCATGATGGTGTTCCACAGCATCAAGATCATGCCGCTCAGGTAGAGCAAGCCACCTGCAACGCGGATCACGTAGAAGGGATAGGTCGCCTTCACGCTCTCGACGAAGCTGTAGACCAAGGTACCGTCGGGATTGACCGCACGCCACATCAGGCCCTGCATCACGCCGGCGATCCACATCGCAGCGATATAGAGCACGATGCCAATGGTCGCGGTCCAGAAGTGCAGCGAAATGGCCGAGACGCTGTACATCGTGGTGCGGCCGAACATGCGCGGAATCAGGTAGTAGAGCGAGCCCATCGAGATCAGCCCCACCCAGCCCAGCGCGCCAGAGTGCACGTGGCCGATGGTCCAGTCCGTGTAGTGCGACAGCGAGTTCACCGTCTTGATGGACATCATCGGGCCTTCGAAGGTGGACATGCCGTAGAACGACAGGGCCACGATCAGGAACTTCAAGATGGCGTCATCGCGCAGCTTGTACCAGGCACCCGACAAGGTCATGATGCCGTTGATCATGCCGCCCCAGGAAGGCGCCAGCAGGATCAGGGAGAACACCATGCCCACCGATTGCGTCCAGTCGGGTAAAGCGGTGTAGTGCAGGTGGTGCGGGCCGGCCCACATATAGGTGAAGATCAGCGCCCAGAAGTGCACGATCGACAGGCGATACGAGTACACCGGCATGCCGGCCTGCTTGGGGATGTAGTAGTACATCATGCCCAGGAAGCCCGCCGTCAGGAAGAAGCCCACGGCATTGTGGCCGTACCACCATTGCACCATTGCATCCTGCACACCGGCGTAGGCCGAGTAGGACTTGGTCAGCGACACCGGGATCTCGGCGCTGTTGACGATGTGCAGCAAGGCCACCGCGATGATGAAGGAGCCGTAGAACCAGTTAGCCACATAGATGTGCCGGATCTTGCGGGTGCCCACCGTGCCGAAGAAGACCACGGCGTAAGCCACCCAGACCACGGCGATCAGGATGTCGATCGGCCACTCCAGCTCGGCGTATTCCTTGCCGGTGGTGAAGCCCATGGGCAGCGAGATCGCGGCCAGCACGATCACGAGTTGCCAGCCCCAGAAGGTGAACGAGGCCAGCGGGCCTGCGAACAAGCGGGTCTGGCAGGTGCGCTGCACCACGTGGTAGGACGTCGCGAACAGCGCACAGCCGCCGAACGCGAAGATCACGGCATTCGTATGCAGTGGACGCAGGCGGCCATAGCTCAGCCATGGGATGCCGAAATTCAGCTCAGGCCATGCCAACTGGGACGCGATCAGGACGCCAACGGCCATGCCGACGACGCCCCACACGACCGCTGCTATGGCGAACTGCCGTACAACCGTGTCGTTGTACGTGGCAGAGTGGGTGGTTGCCATCTCTTCTTCTCCTTTGTTACAGGCTGAATTGTGTGGATAACCCTCAGGGCTATTCTTGATGAGGCTCAACATTGCGCTCATCTGGCTGCCCATCAGCCTGCTCTTGCGGCTGCAGGACGCGCAGGCCCTCCTGTTCGATGTCTTCGAACTGCCCGCTGTTGACCGCCCAACCGAGCACCGCCAGGATGGCCAGCACCAGCAGAACCGATACGGGAATCAGGACGTAGAGAATTTCCATTGCGTCAAGCACGAGCTGCGCCGAGTCTCAGCGCGTTGAGGACCACGGCCAGTGAGCTGAGCGCCATGCCCAGTCCGGCGAGCCAGGGTGGGAGCAGCCCCATCAGCGCCAGCGGAATGCATGCGAGGTTGTAGATGGCGGCCCAGGCCAGGTTCTGCTTGACGATGCGCATGGCCCGTCTCGCGGTTTCCACGGCCAGGGGGACGCCCAATAAGCGTCCTCCCAGAACAATCAGATCTGCCTGAGATTGCGCCAGGGCCGCGCCCTGGTCAAGCGCGATCGAGACATCAGCCTTGGCCAGGACAGGGGCATCGTTGATGCCGTCGCCAACCACTGCTACATGGTGACCTTGACGCTGCGCTAGCGCGATGACCTGCAGCTTGTCTTCTGGCGTGGCATGCGCCTTGGCCACCGACATGGGACTGCCTGCGCCCAGATGTTGTGCGGCGGCAACTACCCGACTGTCCTGGTCGCCCGATAACAGGGCGGCATCACAACCCAGTTCAGTCAGCCGCGCGACCGCAGGCTTGGCCTCGGCGCGGAAGGTTTCGTCAAAGACAAAGCCCAGTTGCTGATCTGGTTGATGGTCGTTCTGCAAACGGCCTTGAAGATCGCGGGCTGCCAGCCAGACGCGCGCATCCGTGTCGATCAAGCCAGGCGAATCTGCCCCCAGCTCAGAGCCCTCCAGCACCCAATGCCTGGAGCCCAGGCGCCAGACACAAGCATCGGCGTCTCGCGCCTCCACGCCTTTGCCTGCATGCTCGCGCACGTCCGACCAGGCCTGCCCCCTTGCCAGGGCCGCACCAGACGCCTCCTGTGCCGCCTTGACCAGCGCGCGAGACAAGGGATGCTGTGAGCAGGCCGCCAAGGCAGCTGCCTTGCGCCACAAATCGGCCTGATCCGACGGCAAACCAGGCAGCACCTGCCCAGGCGCCCCCGGCAGCACCACGCCTGCCAGCCGCAGCTCGCCCTCGGTCAGCGTGCCGGTCTTGTCGAAATAGACCTGGTCGACCTGCGCCAGTGCCTCCAGCGCATCCAGGCGACGCACCAGCACGCCTTGCTTGGCCATGGCGCCAGCAGCCGCCAGCAGCGCGGACGGCGCGGCCAGCGACAAGGCACAAGGACAGGTCACCACCAGCACCGACACGGCCACCCACACCGAGCGCGCCGGGTCGATGAACTGCCAGGCCAGTGCACCTGCTCCCGCAAGCAGCAACACCGCCCACAAGAAGGGCCCGGCCATGCGGTCGGCCTGGCGCATCCAGCCCGGCTTCTCGGTCATGGCCTGCTGCACCAGCGACACGATCTGTTGGTAGCGGGTGTCCGGCCCCAGGCGCTCCACCGTCATCCAGACGGGCGCGCCCAGGTTCAGGCTACCGGCCACCACCATCTGGCCCGCCTGCCGGGCTAAGGCGCGTGACTCACCGGTGAGCATGGACTCGTCCACATCGGTCTTGCCCGCCACGATCTGCCCGTCGGCCGGAAAGACCTGCCCGACGGCCACCCTGACCTTGTCACCATGCCCCAGCGCGGAGATGGCGATCGACTCGGTGCGGGCCGCGCTGATGTCTGACAAGTCGGCATCGGCAGCCATCACCCGGTCCACAGCCTCGGGCAAGCGCACGCACAGTGATTCGAGCGACTGTGTGACCCGCTCGCGGGCCCGGCTCTCCAGCCACCTGCCTGCCAACAGGAAGGTCACGAACATGGTCAGCGAGTCGAAATAGACCTCGTGACCGAAGATCGCCTGCCCGCCAAAAGATGCGCCTGTGCTGGTGATGAAGGTCGCCGCGATACCCAAGGCCACAGGCGTGTCCATCGAGATGCGCCCTTGTTTGGCCGCACGCCAGGCCCCTGAGAAAAACGGGCCGCAGGAGAAAAACATCACCGGCAGACTCAGCACCCAGCCAGCCCAGTTCATGAGGTTCCACAGGTCGCGCGGAATGGTCTGGGGGCCTGCCACATACTGCATGGTCGTGACCATCATGATCTGCATCATGCAGAAGGCCGCCACGGACAGCCGCCACAGCAGCTTGCGCCGCTCCAGCAGGCGCTCGTTGCCTGCACGCGCCGCGGCGTCCGGCCAGGCGCGGTAGCCCACGCTCTGCACGGCCTCGACCAATTCCGACAACCTGGTGCGACCAGGATCGAGCAGTATACGGGCGCGCTGCGAAGCGGCCTGGACCTGCACCTCGCTGACGCCCGGCACGCGTTTGAGGGCATCCTCGATCGTGATCGAGCAGGCCGCGCAGTACATGCCCGAGAGCCCCAGACCGATGCGCCGCAGGCTGCTGCCCATGGGTGCTTCGACGATGCACTGGCTCAGCAAGGCCGGGTCGTCCAGCCCCGCCACCTGCGACGGCGTCAGGGACGCGGCCGGGGCAGCCTTTACAAATGTCGAAACGGGTAGGACGGTGCTCATCGGACTCGCTGATAAAGTCGGGCTCCGACATCGGTTGCCTGACCTGACGCCATGGCGCTGATCGGCAAGTTACACGGAAATCAGTTTGAAAAACCTGATGAGGATCAAAGATATGACCCGTATTGCGCTCGCGCTTGCTTGTTGCGTGCTCGCTCCGCTTTCATCTGCGCCGGCATGGGCGCAGGATCAGGCCCAGCATCTGCCCACCACCACCCTGGGTGCGGGCATGTACAACATCAAGGCCGAAGTGGCCCGCTCGGAGCAGGAACACGAGATCGGCCTGATGTTCCGCACCAGCATGGGCAACAACGAGGGCATGATCTTTATCTTCGAGCGCGCCGGGCAGCAATGCTTCTGGATGAAGAACACCCTGATCCCGCTGGCCGTGGCCTTCATCGCCGACGACGGCACCGTGGTCAACGTGGACGAGATGAAGGCCCAGACGCTCGACCCGCACTGCTCGACCAAGCCTGTGCGCTTCGTGCTGGAGATGAACACCGGCTGGTTCACCAAGCATGGCGTCAAGGCAGGCAGCAAGCTCAGCGGCGAGCCATTCGGCACACCGCGCTGAGCATCAGCAGCGGATCCCTGAGGCGGGCGTCAGAAACGCGTCTTGGCCGCGATCCGCTCTTTCAACTGCGGCATCACCATCAAGGCCGCCTCGCGCCCCGCGAGGATGGACAGCCGCCGGGCGCTGAATTCGGCACTGCCGATGCCCTCCAGCTTGGGCCGCATCACCACATCGGCATCCTGCAGCTCGTACTGGCTGATGGCGTGGCCCATGATGTTGAAGGTCTGCAGCAGGATGTCGACTGCGCCCTTGGTGGGCTGCCCTTCGGGGATCGCGGAGATGTCCACCGCGATCACCACATCGGCGCCCATCTGCTTGGCATAACGCACAGGGATCGGGGACACCGCCCCGCCGTCGATGTACTCGCGACCACCGATCATGACCGGCGCGAACACGCCCGGCACCGAGCTGGATGCCCGCACGGCCGTGCCCGGGTCGCCCTTTCTGAACAGGATGGGCTGCCCGCTTTGCAGATCAGCCGCCACGATGCCCAGAGGAATCCGCATGTTCTCGATCTGCTTGCCACCGGTCAGGTTGCGCACGAACTTGGCCAGGGCCTCGCCCTTGAGCAAGGAACGCCCAGGAAAGACCCAGTCGGTGATGGTCGACTCGTCCAGCGTCATGGCCATGGTCGTCAGCTCGGTGGGCGTCTTGCCAGAGGCATAGAGCGTTGCCACCACGCTGCCCGCCGAGGTACCCACGATGAAATCGGGCTTGATGCCCTGCTCTTCCAGCACCTGCAACACGCCGATATGGGCAAAGCCCCGCGCCGCGCCGCCGCCTAGCGCCAGACCGATCCGAGGTGGTTTGGGAATGGGCTTGGGCGCCACCGCGATGGGCGTGGGGGCCACAGCAGGGGCCGGCGCCGGGGCGGGCGGCTCCTGGAACATGCTGCACGCGCTCAGGGCCAAGGCGGCGCCCAGCACGGCCCAACGCTTGGCCGTGGCGGCTTTATATTCCACACAAGAATAAATAAGTTCAAAAAATGTTCTTCTCATTTATATAGAAGTTTTTTACATTACAGCCTCCTTCAAACTGCCCGTCATGCACACTTGCTCGCGGGCGCTTTTGCAGAAAGCTGAAGCGTTTTCAATGAATTTCGATTGGACAGCCGTTGCCGCCGGAGCGGGCGTGGGCTCGATTGTGGGGCTGACCGGGGTTGGCGGCGGCTCGTTGATGACGCCTTTGCTGATTTCGGCCTTCGGTCTCGAAAAAGCCGTGGCCATCGGCACAGACCTGTGGTTCGCGGGCTTCACCAAGAGTTCGGGCTCGGTTGCGCATCACCGTGAGGGTCACGTCGACTACCACATCGTGAGAAAACTGCTCTATGGCAGCATGCCGGCCACCGTCCTCACGATGATCGTGATGCACCAGATCGGCGTGAAGAAAAGCGGCGACAGCGCCCTGGCCTACGCACTGGGCATCGCCCTGCTGCTCACGGCCATCACCGTGGCCTTTCGCCCGGTCTGGCACAAGGTCGGCATCTGGCTGGAGCGCTGGGTGACGCGCGAGCGCCGTCCGGCACTGACCGTGCTGTGCGGCGCCATCCTGGGCGTGCTGGTGTCCCTGAGTTCGATCGGCGCCGGCGCCCTGGGTGCCACCATGATCCTCCTGCTCTACCCGCGTCTGGACATGAAGCGCCTGGTTGGCAGCGACATCGCCCACGCCGTGCCCCTGACCATCGTCGCCGGCATCGGGCACGCGTCGCTGGGCAACGTCGACTGGGAAATTCTGGTGGAGCTGCTGATCGGCTCCATTCCGGCAATCTGGTTGTCGGCCAAGCTGACCAAGCATTTGCCTGAGACAATCACACGCTTTGCACTTTGCGCCTGCCTGGTCCTTGCCGCCAAGAAGGTTTTGTTGACCGCCTGATCCACAACTCGAACAGCCGCCGCACAGTATCCGAACGGGTCGTGCCAAGCATCCTTGACACATCGACACCCTGCTTGATGCGGGAGCCATGCCATGTATCAGTACACCGAATTTGACAAACAGTTCGTCCGCCAACGTGCGGCCCAGTTCCGCGACCAGCTGGAGCGCAACCTGGCCGGCAAGCTGGGCGATGACGAGTTCCGGCCCTTGCGTCTGCAAAACGGCTGGTATGTGCAGCGTCACGCGCCCATGCTGCGCATTGCCGTGCCCTATGGCGAGATATCGAGCAAGCAGATCCGCCAACTGGCCCGCATCGCCCGCGAGTACGACCGCGGCTATGCCCACTTCACCACGCGTCAGAACGTCCAGTTCAACTGGATCCCGCTGCCCAAGTCGGCCGATGTGATGGACCTGCTGGCCGAGGTCAATATGCACGGCATCCAGACCTCGGGCAACTGCATCCGCAACATCACGGCTGACGCCACCGTGGGCGTGGCCGAAGACGAGATCATCGACGCGCGCCCATACTGCGAGATCCTGCGCCAGTGGTCCACGCTGCACCCTGAGTTCGCCTTCCTGCCCCGCAAGTTCAAGATCGCCGTGAGCGGCGCCAAGGAAGACCGCGCGGCCATCTACTGGCACGACATCGGCCTGCAACTGGTCAAGGACGACGAAGGTGAGATCGGCTTCACTGTCATCGTCGGCGGTGGCATGGGCCGCACACCCATCACTGGCACCATCATCAACAAGTTCGTGCCCTGGCAGCAGATCCTCGTCTACATCGAGGCCATCGTGCGCGTCTACAACCGCTATGGCCGCCGCGACAACATGTACAAGGCCCGGATCAAGATCCTGGTCAAGGCCGAGGGCAAGAAGTTCTTCGATCAGGTCAACCAGGAGTTCAGTGACATCCTGACGCGTGACGTGGACGGCGCCGCCCACATCGTCCCGCAGGCCGAGTTCGACCGCGTGAACGCCTCCTTCGCCTACCCGGCTCAAGTGCAGGCCTATCAGCCCACCGGCAACGGCCTGCCTGCTGATGCTTCCGAGTCCGACAAGATCCAGTTCACCAAGTGGCTGGAGCGCAATGTCAAGGGCCACAAGGTCCAGGGCTACAAGAACGTGCACCTGTCGGTCAAGCGCCCCGGCCAGGCCCCCGGCGACGTGACAGACACGCAAATGGACGCCATCGCCGACATGGCCGACCGTTTCAGTTGTGGCGAGTTGCGCGTCACGCACGACCAGAACGTGCTGCTGCCCTTCGTGCGTGAGGAAGACCTGTTCGCACTGTGGAAGGCAGCCAAGGCCGCCACCCTGGCCTCGGCCAACCTGGGCCTGCTGACCGACATGATCGCCTGCCCTGGCGGCGATTTCTGCGCTCTGGCCAACGCCCGCTCCATCCCCATCGCCAACGAGCTGATCGAGCGCTATCAAGACCTCGACGAGCTCTACGACATCGGCGACATCGACCTGCACATCTCCGGTTGCATCAACTCATGCGGCCACCACCACACGGGCCACATCGGCATCCTGGGTGTGGACAAGGACGGCAGCGAGTGGTACCAGATCACGCTGGGCGGCTCCGATGGCTCGAACCACGCCGTGGTGAGCACGCCGGGCAAGGTGATCGGCCCCTCGTTCGCCGCCGATGAGGTGAGCGACGTGATCGAAGCCGTGATCGAGACCTACAAGGGACAGCGCGCCGCCAACGAGAAGTTCGTCGACACGGTCAAGCGTGTCGGCCTGGACCCGTTCAAGACCGCCGCCAACGCCGTTCGCCGCACGACGGCCAAGGCCGCCTGATTGCCCACTGGCAAGGACAAGACAAACATGAAGTTCATCGAACCCCAACACGACCAGTGGCACACCGTCGGTGGTGAAGACGGCCCCATGTCCCACCCACCCATCAAGGGCTACAGCCTGCTGACCCTGGGCCAATGGCATTCGGTGCGCGAAGCCTGGCCCAAGCAAGGCACGCCCGAGTACAAGCCCGTCGGTGTGATCCTGAGTAACGACACCGACATCGAGGTGCTGGAAGCCTGCGTGCCCAAGCTGGCGCTGGTGGTGCTGCAATTCCCAAAGTGGACGGATGGCCGCGCCTACAGCCAGGCCCACATCCTGCGCTCACGCTACCGCTTTGGCGGCGAGATCCGCGCCACTGGCGAGGTCCTCGTGGACATGATGCCCCTGCTGGCCCGCACCGGCTTTGATGCCGTGGCACTGAAGGGCGGCCAGGACCGCATCGCCGCCGAGCGCGCCTTGAGCTTCTTCGCCGCACGTGGCCACTATCAGGGCGACGTCAACGCGAGCAAGCCCGTGTTTGCACGCGGGGCATGAACCCAGCTTGAGCCACACAGGAGTCTGACCATATGAGCGACACCTCCAGCATCTCTTCCATCGATGGGTCTCAAGGCGTGTCGTCGCTGATCGGCGGGCCTGCACCGGCCGGCTCGGCCATCGGCCTGTACAACCGGCCCAGTGCCGACTACGCCGCCAAGGTGCACGCCACGATCGAGCTGCTCAAGGCCACGGTCATCGAGCACCCCGGCAAGGTCGTGCAAGCCACGAGCCTGGGCGTGGAAGACATGGTCCTCACCGACCTGATCGCACGCCACCAGCTGGCGATCGCCATTGGCACGCTGGAGACCGGCATGCTGCATGCCGAGACCGCTTCGCTGATCGGCACGATCGAGACGCACTATGCCGACGCCGGGCTCCATGTCGAGGTCTACAAGCCCGTGCAGGAAACGGTCATCGAGTTCGTCAAGAAGAACGGCGAGAAGGCGATGTACGAAAGCATCGACCTGCGCAAGGCCTGCTGCGGCATCCGCAAGCTCGAACCGCTGGGCCGCATGCTGGCCGATCGCAGCGCCTGGATCACCGGCCTGCGCCGCGAGCAGTCCAACAACCGCGGTGACATGCAAGCCCGCGAGCAGGACGACAAGGGCCGCGCCAAGTTCAACCCGCTGATCGAGTGGACCTGGGGCGATGTATGGCACTACGTGGCCGTCAACCACGTGCCCTACAACCCCCTGCACGACCAGTTCATGCCCAGCATCGGCTGCGCGCCTTGCACACGCGCCATCGCCGTGGGTGAGGATTTCCGCGCCGGACGCTGGTGGTGGGAAGACGAGAAGGCCAAAGAATGCGGCCTGCACGTCCACCAGAATTGATTTCGAAAGTAAGTTGAAGCTATGAGTGATGTGAAGCAATTGCTGGCGGAAGTCGACCACCGCCACCTGGACGCGCTGGAAGAAGAAGCCATCTTCATCCTGCGTGAAGTGGCTGCCACCTTCGAGCGCCCGGGCCTGCTGTTCTCCAGCGGCAAGGATTCGTGCGTGGTGCTGCAGCTGGCCGAGAAGGCCTTCAAGATGAAGAACGCCGATGGCAAGCTGGAAGGCAAACTGCCCTTCCCGCTCGTGCACGTGGACACTGGTCACAACTTCCCCGAAGTGATCGAGTTCCGCGAGCGCCGCGTCAAGGAAATCGGCGAGCGCCTGATCGTCGCGCACATGGAAGACTCCATCAAGCGCGGCACCGTGCGCCTGGCCCACCCGCTGGAGTCGCGCAACGGCCACCAGACCGTGACGCTGCTCGAAGCCATCGAAGAGAACCGCTTCGACTGCCTGATCGGCGGCGCCCGTCGTGATGAGGAAAAGGCCCGCGCCAAGGAGCGCATCTTCAGCCACCGCGACAGCTTCGGCCAATGGCAGCCCAAGGAACAGCGCCCCGAGCTGTGGAACCTGTTCAACACCCGGATCAAGCCGGGCGAGCACTTCCGCGCCTTCCCCATCTCGAACTGGACCGAGCTGGATGTGTGGCTCTACATCGCTCGCGAAAACATCCCGCTGCCCAACATCTACTACAAGCACCCTCGCCAGATCATGCGCCGCAAGGGTCTGCTGGTGCCGCTGACCGAGGTCACGCCCGCACTTGAAGGTGAAACCATCGAGACCGTGGACGTGCGCTTCCGTACTGTGGGCGACATGACCTGCACCTGCCCGGTTGAATCCGATGCCGCCAACCCGGCTGACATCGTCGCCGAGACCCTGCACGTGACCGTGAGCGAACGTGGCGCCACCCGCATGGACGACCGCACGTCCGAAGCCTCGATGGAGCGCCGCAAAAAGGAAGGTTATTTCTGATGAGCACCCCCGTGACCCCGAATGTGAGCCACTGCGAAGCGCGTGAAGAGCTTGCACACAAGGCCCTGCGCTTCCTGACCGCCGGCAGCGTGGACGACGGCAAGAGCACTCTGATCGGCCGCCTGCTGTTCGACAGCCGTGCCATCCTGGCTGACCAGCTTGACGCGCTCGAAAAGCGTGCCGCCGGCGCGCCCATCGACCTGTCGCTGCTGACCGATGGCCTGGAAGCCGAGCGCGAGCAAGGCATCACCATCGATGTGGCCTACCGCTACTTCGCCACCAAGACGCGCAAGTTCATCATCGCCGACGCCCCCGGCCATGAGCAGTACACCCGCAACATGGTGACGGCCGCCGCCGGCTCTGACGCCGCCGTGGTCCTGGTCGACATCACCAAGATCGACTGGAAGTCCCGCAAGGGTGACGAGCACGTGCCTCTGCTGCCGCAGACCCGCCGCCACAGCCTGCTGGCCAACCTGCTGCGCGTGCCCTCCATCGTGTTTGCCGTCAACAAGCTGGACGCCATCGAGCAAGACACCGAAACGGCTTTCAACAACGTCAAGGCCTCGCTGGAAGCCTTCGCCGAGAAGGCCGGCATCAACAGCAAGGGCGTGGTGCCTGTGTCGGCCCTGCGCGGCGACAACGTGACCACACCCAGCGCCAACTGGGCCTGGTACAAGGGCCCTACCTTGCTGCAAGTGCTCGAAGAGCTGCCCGTGACCGACGAGCGCCATGACGGTGCCCTGCTGCACCCCGTGCAATACGTGACCCGGGACAGCGTCGGCGAAGGCGAGGCCAATGCGCCACTTTCCGTATCAGGCACCGGCCACCAGTACCGCACCTTCTGGGGCCGCATCGCGCACGGCGGCGTCAAGGCTGGCGACGAAGTGCAGATCTTCCCCAGCGGCCAGACCGCCATCGTGGCCGAAGTGCGCCACTCGGCCCAGGTCGTGGACCAGTGCGAAGCGGGCCAGTCCGCGGGCATCGTCCTGGACCGCCAGGTCGACATCTCGCGTGGCGACTGGATCCACACGCCCGGCTCCATCAAGCCCACCGACAGCTTCACGGCCACCCTGGCCTGGCTGGATACCGAGCCCGCCGTGGTCGGCCGCAAGTACTGGGTTCGCCACGGCAACCGCTGGGTGCAGGCTCGCATCAGCTCGATCGATCACCGCCTGGACATCCACACGCTGATGGACATCGACGCGCATGAACTGGCCGTCAACGAAATCGGCCGTGTGCAGATCCAGACTCAGCAGCCCTTGCCGGTTGAACCGTATTTGGACAACCGCGTGGGCGGCGCCCTGATCGTGGTCGACCCTACCACCAACCGCACCAGCGGCGCGCTGCTGGTCAAGGCCGCCTGATCGGCGACAACATGGGCGTGATCGTGGACAAACCCTGCGCGCTGGTGACAGCCAAGGTCGTCTTCATCGGGGCCGGCCCCGGCCAGGCCGATCTGATTACCGTGCGTGGCAGCCGCTTGCTCGCGCAGGCCCAAGTCGTGCTGTTCGACGCCCTGGCTGACGCCGCCTTGCACGATCTGGCCCCTCAGGCCGACTGGATCGACGTGGGCAAGCGCGGCTTTTCCGGCAAGGAAGGCAGCGACTTCAACGGCCAGACCCGCATCAACCAGTTGCTGGTCGAGCAGGCCGTGGCCATTGGCGCCGTCCATGGTGAACGCGGCCTGGTCGTGCGGCTTAAGGGGGGCGACCCCAGCCTCTTCGGCCGTCTGGAAGAAGAGCTGCACGTGCTGCACGACGCCGGCATCGCCTGCGAAGTGGTGCCTGGCGTGACGTCTGCCCTGGCTGCCGCCGCCGCCACGCAACGCCCGCTCACCCGCCGCGGCACGGGCCGCAGCGTGAGCTTCACCACGGCCATGACCCGCACCGGCGACCTGCAATGCGGGATGGGCCCTGGCCAGCGCGCCGACACCGAGGTGTTCTACATGGCGGGGCGGCAGCTCGACCCGCTGTCCAAAGGCCTGCTCGATGCCGGCTGGCCAGCGGGGACGGTGGTCAGCGTGGTCTCCCGTGCAGGCTGGCCTGACATGCGCCATACCACGCACACCGTGACCACCCTGGGTGACGCCAACTCGGTTCATGCCGGGCGCCCCACCCTGGTCATCGTTGGCGCCGGCGCCACCAACCTACCTGATCAACCTTTGACCCACATCGCCCCACGCGATACAGGAAGAGACCACACGCCCGGCTGAAGCACGAGCCCAGCCCGTAAAATCCCGACCTGACCTTCTTCAACCTGACTCAAGAGACAAGACATGACCCACGTCGTCACCGAAGCCTGCATCCGCTGCAAATACACGGACTGTGTGGACGTGTGCCCGGTGGACTGCTTCCGCGAAGGCCCCAACTTCCTCGTCATCGACCCCGATGAGTGCATCGACTGCGCGGTCTGCATCCCCGAGTGCCCGGTCAACGCCATCGTGCCCGAGGAAGACGTGCCCGGCAACCAGCAGCAGTACATCGCGATCAATGCCGATCTGGCCAAGCTCTGGCCCAGCATCACCAAACGCAAAGAGCCGCTGCCTGAAGCTGACGAGTGGAAGGACAAGACCGGCAAGCTGGATCAACTGATCCGCTGACGAGATGGTCCACACCGACGCCCTGGTCATCGGGGCCGGCCCGGTCGGCCTCTTTCAGGTCTTCCAGCTGGGCTTGCTGGGCTTGAAGGCCGAGGTCGTCGATGTGCTCCCCGAGGCGGGCGGACAATGCGCAGCCCTCTACCCCGACAAACCCATTTACGACGTGCCTGGCGTGCCCTTGTGCACCGGGCGCGAGCTGACGCAGCTCTTGCTGACCCAGGCCCGGCCTTTCATGGCGGCAGAGGCACCAGGCACGCTCCCGCGCAATCTGCACCTGGGGCAATTGGTGCGCGAGCTGCGAGCCCAGCCTGAAGGCGGATTCGACGTCCTCACTGACAAGGGCTTGGCGTTTCACTGCCGGGCTGTCTTCGTGGCCGCTGGCGCGGGTGCTTTCGTGCCCAAGACGCTGAACCTGCCGGGCATCGACACGGCCACCAACGTCCACTACCACCACGACACCACCGCGGAGGCAAATGGCGTACCTGCGCCATGGGCCGGCCAGCACCTGGTGATTGCCGGCGGTGGCGACGAAGCCCTGTCCGCCGTGATCGACCTGGCGCATGCCTCCGCTGCGCAACGCCCTGCCCGCCTGACCCTGCTGCACAGGCGCGACCAGTTCCAGGCCGAAGCCGCACTGGACACGCAGGTGCGCGGGCTGATCGCAGCCGGCCGCGTCGAGCTGACCGTGGGCCTGCCCAATGCCACCGTGGTGGATGCCAGCCAGCCAGGCAAACTCACCGCGCTGAACCTGCTTGGCCCCGATGGCCAGACGCGCGACCTGCCGCTGGACCACCTGCTGATCAGACACGGCATGAGCCCCAAGCTCGGCCCGCTGTCGCAATGGGGCCTGACGCTGGAGCGCAAGCAGGTGGCCGTGTCAGCCGCGAGCTTTGAAAGCCAGGTGCGCGGCATCTATGCCGTGGGTGACATCAACACCTACCCCGGCAAAAAGCGCCTGCTGCTGTGCGGCTTCCACGAAGCCACGCTGGCGGCGCACCATGCTGCGGCCGAGTTGAACCCGGATGCGCCCCAGCACCTGCTCTACACCACGACCAGCCCGCTGCTGCACCAGCGCCTGGGCGTAAGCGGCGCTTCGTCCGGCTAAGCTTCACCCCGATTGAGAGGCAGGGTCACCGACGCCTCCAGGCCAGGCCCCGCATTGCGCATCTGCATGGTGCCGCCATGCGCCGCCACAATCAGGTGGCAGAGATTGAGCCCCAGCCCGACGCCACCTTCGTGACGCGTGCGAGCCGCATCCGGCCGATAAAAGGGCTGCCCCAGCTTGCTCAGTTCGTCCTCGGCGACACCAGGCCCCCAATCGCGCACACGCAATCGCCAGCAAGGCTGACCACCCGACTCCGCCTCAGCCACCATCGACACCGACAAGAGCACCGGCTGCCCCTGGCCCGCATCGTGATGACGCAAGGCGTTGTCGACCAGGTTGCCGATCAGCACCTGCATGCGCGGCCTGTCCAGTTCGATGCGCGATGGCAAGTCGTCCGCCAACTCGGCACGCAGCAGCCCTTGCTGCACAGCCTCACCAAACCGCAAGGCAAGCAGCTCGGTCACCAAAGCGCGCACATCACAAGCCTCCAGCTTCAAAGCCGTGTGGCCCGCGTCCAGGCGCTCGCGCTCCAGCAAACTCTCGATGAGGTCGCGCATCATGCCCAGCTCCTTGACCACAGCCTGCTGCGATGGGCCTTCGTCAATCAACTCGGCATTGAGCCGGGCTCGGGTCAGCGGGCTGCGCAGCTCATGGCTGATGGCCAGCAGGAGCTCACGCTTGGCATCGAGCATGCCCTGGATGTCGTCAGCCATGCGGTTGAAGCGCTTCGCCAGTGCGCCGATCTCGTCGCGGTGGTACACGACGATGCGGTGCGACAACTCCCCTCGCCCAAACGCCGCCGCCCCATGGGCCAGCGCGCGCAATGGCGACAGCATGTGCCGCACGCTGGCGTAGGCCATCAGCGTCAACACGGGCAGGCCCAGCAGCCCCCACAACCATCCCATGGCGTGCGACATCGCCAGATAGACACTTCCGCCAGCCAAGGCCGCCAGGAACAGAAAGACCAGCATGAGCCGCGCACCCAGCGAATGCCGCAAGCGCGCCTTCAAGCGATACCGCCAATGCCAATCCATGTGCTGATGCTGCCGAAGCCATGCCGCTCGCCTGGCGTGCCAGCGTGCATGCCTTGCATGCATTTTCATGTGCATGCGCATGCCCGCGCGATGCCCATGCCAGCCGCCGCGCCACTCATGCATCCAGTCATGGAGGTCTTCGTCCTGCGGCCAGCCCTCACTACCGTCCTTGGGTGCTTCTCTGAAGGAGGGGCGTCGAGGTGCGTTCTTCATGACGATGTCGACGCCTTCGCCGCAGCAGCGGCAGAAGCAGGCGCCAGCGCCAGGCAGTAGCCCGCATTGCGCAGGGTCTTGACCGCATCGAGCGGCGCCAGCTTCTTGCGCAGCCGGCTGACCAGGATGTCCACCGAGCGCGTGTAGATGTCGGCCTCCTGACCACGCAGGTGATTGAGGATCTCGTCACGGCTGAAGACACGGCCAGGCTCGCTGGCCAGCATCAGCAGCAGCTCGTACTCCATGCTGGTCAGCTCAGGCAAAGCGCCGCCAGTGTTGCTGACTTCACGGCGGTCCATGTCGATGGTCAAGCCTTCGAAATGCCTCAACCTCGCCACCGGCGTGCGCTCAGTAGATGAGGTCGCCGCAGCCGCCACCGCCCCTTCATCCACCTTGGTACGCAAACCCGCCCGACGCAAGAGGCTTTGCAACCTCGCCGCCAGCTCGCGCGGCTCGAATGGCTTGGCCAGGTAGTCATCCGCCCCCAACTCCAGCCCCACGACGCGGTCGGTCAAGTCACCACGCGCGCTCAGCATCAGCACAGGGATCAGCCGCCAGGCTTCTTCACCCGCGCGCAGGCGCCGGCAAAACTCCAGCCCATCCATCTCAGGCAGCATGCCGTCGAGGATCAGCGCGTCGAAGGCTTCGCTTTCCAGGCGCTGCAAGCCCTCGCTGGGCCGCACGGCCGACACCAGCTCGAAATCGAACCGGGCCAGATACTGGGCCAGCGGCGGCGCCAGCGCTTCGTCATCATCGATCAGCAGGACTTTGGCCATGATGAGGCGCATTGTGCCTGGGCGTGCGCCGCACCAGGGTGATGGCATGTTCAGGGCAGGCGCTGACGCAGTGCCCGCAGGCCCGGCAGGCATCCACATTGGGCGTGAAGGCCTGCTTCCAGCCATGGGCAAAGCCCTTCACGCGCCCCACCAGCGTCAAGCCCTGGCGCTCGTCCTTGGGCAAAACGCCCAGGCTGAAGACGTCGTAGGGGCACACAGCCACGCAGTCGCCCTTGCCTTCACAACGGTTGCGGTCGATGCGTGGCTCGAACGTGCCAGGCGGCTGACGACAGGCGGTCAGCAAAGACGCCGGCTGCGACATCACTGGGCCCCGCTGCGGTTGTGGCCGCCACGGACTCGCCGCCCCACCCGGATGATGAAGCGCAAGACCTGCTGCTGATCGGCATCGAGCGAGTCGTAGAACCCGGCTACCGCGTCCAGCACATGGGGCACCGCCTGCTGAACCGTGGCCAGACGTGCGCTCACCTGCGCTTGCGCCGCATCCCGATCAAAGGTGCGGGCATTGAACAGCGCGCTGGCGTCTTGCAGCCAATCGTGACCGCGCACGGCTTCGCGCTGTGCTTGCAGGCATTCGATCAGCGTCTTCAGGCGGGCTTGCTGCTCGTCATTGAGGTCCAGGCGCTTGGCAACCTTGTGCGCAAGATGATCGATGTGCTCGCGGCCGTCATGGCCATGGAAAGCCTCGTCATCATGAGCGTGGCCGCCGAAATGATGGCTCCAGCGCCCGAATCGATGGTGACCGCGATGATGGTGGCGGGAATGAAAAAGTGCGTGCATGAATCCCATTTGGAGAACCTTTGCGTGTTGAGTGAGGATGGGCTCATGATGTCCAGCTTCATTCAACACCGGGTCTCAGCCGGGTATCGTCAGGTATCGTTTTGTTTCGCACGCGCCTTCAATGGACAGCCGTCTTGTCTGGCAAGCGCTTGAAATTGGCCGATGGCAAAGCACTGATCTGCTCGACCACACTGGCAAAGGCCCGCGCCACACGGTTGAGGTCGTGCCTGGCCACCTTGTCCGGCGTATCGGCCTCGTCATAGAGGTACAGCGGTGCGCCCACATACGCGATCACCGGCAGGCCCACCTTCCAGAAATCATCGCTGTCTGCCGGAAGGGTGCCGCCAGCCACCAGGTCGACAAGGCTGGTGGACACGGCAAAGGTGCGCTCCAGCCCAAAGCGGCTCATCGCATTGAGCGCAATCTCCTTGAAGCCCTTCACCTCTGCGGACACCATCAAGGCATGCGGCACCAATCGACCGGAGGCCCGCCAGCCACCATCGGGCCCCTTCAGGTATTCCATGCCGATGTGCTCGACCGACACCACGGCCACCACCTTGTCGCCAGACGGGTTGCCCTCACGCAGATGCCGCTGGGCAAAGGCACGGTGCACGGCGTAGTCCGTGAAATGCGAGTCCATCGTGGCGAACATCAGGGTGCGCGGCCGCGCGCTCCTGGGCAACTGCCCGAAGTAACGCGCCAGCGCCATCACCTCGGCCGCACCAGAGGCATCCTCGACCGCACCTTGGGTGGTCGACGCATCGTGGTGCGACTCGATCAACACCGTCTCGTCTGACATGCCCGGCAAATAGCCATAGACACCGCGCCCCGTCTGCTGGGTCAACTGCCCCTCGAGTTCTAGCCTGGCCTGCACGCCATCCGGCTTGGCGGCCTTGATCTGCGCCACCAATGTGGCCCCCTGCACTGGCGACATCCACAAGGCGGGCATCGACATGGCTTTGCCCGGCCTGTAGGCATCGTAGGCCTCGTTGCGGTACTGATGGCTGTCGGCATAGTCGACGAGGATGCCGACGAAACCCAGCGCACCGCCCTTCATGGCACGGTAGTAGTTGTCTGGAAAGTCACCGCCCGAATACGGATCGACCAGCATGTAGTCCCATGGAAACGTGTTGGCGGTGTCTTGCAAGCCCAGCATGAAGGGCTTGAACAGCGTCGCCGAGTTCTTGCTGAACGGCACATCGGCCACGACGATCTTGCCGCGCACGTCCTTGACCCAGTAGTCCCACGCCGACCCATTGCCCACATAGACCAGCGGCGCGTTCACGCCTTGTGGCCCGGTCGAGAAAGGGCCAGGCACGCCATGGTGGAAGGTGTGCTGCATGGGCGAACAAGGCAGCGCCTGACCATTGACCGACAGCCCCCAGTGAGAGGCCTGCCACACCAGAGTCTCGGCCTCTTCAAAGGCCACGCGCTGCAAGCTGCTGTCGGTGAACTGGGCGTACACATAGTCGCTGGCCGCACGCGAGGCCGCCCTGCCAGGCATGCGCAAACCCAGGCTGGCCAGCTTCTCGATGTGCTGGTAGATGGCGTCGTCGCTGGGTACGCCGGGGGCAGCTTCTGCGGCCAGAGCGGTTGAAGACCAAGCCAACATGCATCCGCCCGATAACAGCACACCGGTCAACAAGGTGGCGCGAAAGCGGTGAAAGTCGCGGGGGTGGGTTTGCAAAGGCATGGGTAGACGGCGCGCATTAACCTGACAGACCCGCTGCATTATGGGCAGGGGCTTGCACCGCTTTGCTCGCCTGACGCCCTGCCACCCCTTCGTGACACGCGGCCCACCCATGCCTGCAGGACGGGGCCCGACGTTGCAGGAGGCCGACAAGCATGGCGCAGACGGCAAAAAGCAGCTCACCTTGAAGCCGTTGGAAAAACCATGCTATAGTTGCGCTCTCGGTTGACGACGGCAAAGAAACAAAACGAAGCCTGCAACGACTGATATCCGACATATTCCCCGATAGCTCAGTCGGTAGAGCGCCGGACTGTTAATCCGTAGGTCCCTGGTTCGAGCCCAGGTCGGGGAGCCAAACAAATCAACGCCTTAGGTCTCATCGCCTAAGGCGTTGTGCTTTGTGGTGTAGCCAAATCGTAGCTACCGTGACCATCTGAAGCACCAAGTACTGCATCGAGCCTGCTGGCCGCGCTTTGCAGCGCTTCCGGTGCCACATGCGCGTAGCGTTCCACCATCACCCCGGTTTTCCAGCCGCCGAGCCGTTGTAGCTCGTGCGTCGGTGTCCCGGCCTGCCGGTGCCACGTCGCGAACGTATGCCGAAGATCGTGCCAGCGAAAGTTATCGATCCCTGCCCTCACCAACGCCTGGCGCCATGCCCGGGTCGAGACTTGCTCTATCGGCTGGCCCTGATAGGTGAACACCAGAGTCTCGTGTTTGCCCACCTGCCTGCGCAGAACGCTCATGGCCATCTCGTTCAAGGGCACCGAATGCGGCTTGCCGTTCTTGTGCTGGCTCCCTGGAATCCAAGCATGCTGCCTTTGCAGGTTCACGTACTGCCATTCCAGGCCCTTCACATTGGCTTGCCTAAGCCCCGTTGCCACCGAGAACATCGCCATGTCTAGGCCCCTGGTTTAAGCCCAGGTCGGGGTGTATTGACCCAGCGGTTTCTGCACAGGTCAGGCTGCTAAGGCATAAGCCTCAGCGGGTGTCTTCATGCCCAGCGTTTGGTGAAAGCGCCGGTGGGTGTAAAAACCGATCCAGTCTGCGATTACACGGCTGGCGTGCTTGCAGGTTTTCGAATCGGTAGCCCGATGCTGTGCCGTCTCCCGCAAGCAAGAACTCCTTGGCGCCAAGTGCCAGCAGGCGGGTCACGCTGCTCAGATGCGCGGAGTGCCTCACTGGTTTCACCAATGGCGGTGAAATCCGCCGACACCCCAGGAGTGGCCTGAAGTAATAGGCAGCTTCCACCGTGTCCAGGCCAGACAGCAGCAATCTCATAGATCGCGCTCCAGGCAATCCAGCCTGTATTGCTCGGCTTCCTCAGGCGTCATTTCCTCCACCAAATACAGCGTGTCAAAGAACAATGCAGGAGACTCGTTCCCAAGCTCCTTTTCCAGCTCGGCATGGTGGGCATTGGTGAGGTTCTTGAAACGCCCCAGAAGCCCGGCTTCCTCATACACCTTCACAGGCAACTTGCCGGGCTCTTGAAGCGTCTCAACGTAGTCACCCTTTGTGGATGCCAATTGCGTAGCTCACTCGTCAATCGCGGTTGACAACAAGTCACCGACGATCTGCGTGCGCGTTTTGTTGGGGTACATCTCGCCCATGGCCGCGAGCTTGGCCGCTACGTGGACAGGCAACCGGAATGAGTACTGCTTGGCTGTAAGCCGCGAGTTGTCTGGAGCCGACCAGACAGAGTGCAGGTCTTTGGACTTCATAGGCATCTCCTTCAAGATGCACGAAGTGTTGCGCAACATTGTTTGAGGCGTTTTGCTTTGAGGGTTCAGGCAATGGCAATCTGAGTGAATGCATTTACTGCATCTAGTTCAGCCTTAAAGCAAACTCAACATACTCAGAATCAACCCAATCAGCCACGCCTTCTTCGGTAGGCTACTGCCATAGGCAATAAGCCCATCCACCACAAGATAAACGACGTGGGCTCCGGAACGGGCGTTAGCAAATATGCGTAGCCAAAGCTATCGGTTGCGATTATCTGTCCAACGTCATTTATGGCAATCGCGTTAGTTAACACATCAAAAGGTATTGGCAAAACAACCTTAGAATTCAGATCGATCATTCCAACACCAAGATTGCCCGTTACAAAAGCATGCGTCCATGAGTTGTCACCAACATCCGAACGGCCAACAACCTGTCCAAAACCATTAATACCAGAAGCAAAGCTACTATTGCCACCCAGTGTCCCCAAATCAATAACACCCTGCTGGTTCGGTTTTGCGATAAATGCATGCTGCGCATACCCAGAAGCAGACATTACCCCCACAGCATAGCCATCATTATTTATGGATTTTGCAGCCCCCACAACACCTAGGTTGATGAAATTTTGCCCACCAGGACCAGTAACAAAAGCAAATGCAGGACTATTTCCACCTTCGTCAAATTGACCTGCAACCCTCCCAGTATCACTTACCGAAAAAGCTATGCTATTTTGTCCAGGAACACTCAATCCGATCAGGCCTTGGCCATTGGAACCAGTCATAAATGCAGATTGATTAGATCCTGCGGTGGCATACCCAACGACCACACCGCTATTATTGACACTGAGACCTATTGACGAGCCATAGCCAAAGGTGCCCAAATCAGTCATCCCTTGTCCGTTTGGGCCTGTCAGAAATGCATGCTGCGAACCATCACTTAAGACGGATTTCCCAACGACCTGTCCTGCATCATTGATCGCGGTCCCCAAACCCACCGCTAACCCGCCGGGGAGGGCGCCTAGGTCTGTTAGACCCTGACCGTTCGGCCCAGTTATCACTGGAGGGACCGCCCCAGCCCCAGCCAGTACGACCTGTCCAGTGTTGTTGAGCGCCATCGGTTGATCGATACCTAATTTTGTGACGCTCCAATCCTGTGCGTTAGCCGACGAAATCGACACCAAGGCCACACCTACAGAAACACAAAGTCGCAACCAATCACTCATCATCCCCTCCTAATATTAATCCGAAGCCGCGCACCGAACAAAACAGCTAATTATTCAAAAAAACACAGAGCACTTAAAGTCGTTCTCGTTTACAACTGGGTTACATTCAAGCCCCGCCTGTGCGGTCAACTCCACAATTGCATGCAATCCAACAAATAGGAAAACTGTATATGTGGAAGTAGTGCCAAGCTTCATAGAAAGCTCAAATATTTTCCCATCTTAGCAAACACAATGATAGGTTGCTGGCACTGCCCATGGCCCCCCTTGTGGGGACCCACGGCAAGCACTTTGCAGACACCTTCGGTCAACAAGTGCATCAAGTCCTTGATGGCTTTCTGGCCGAAGTGATCCGTTTGGGCCACCTTCTTCGATGTTTCTTTCACAGGTGCCACCTAGGCTGCGGAGCTTGCAAGAGGAGGATAAGCGCCATGGTTAAGTTCAGTTTCCTATGCAAGGCCGTACATGTTTTGCTACTGATAGCGGTGGCAACAATTAGCGCTCAAGCTAGCGCAGGCACTATAACTAGCTGTGCACCGTCCATGGGGATTACCTGTGACCCTAGCGTCATATATGGGCCAATCCAAACTGGCAGCCCTATTTCCGGAGTGCCTGTAACTGTTCCGACTCTCAGAGGATTTAATCCGTTTGCCCTTATCCCAACGCAGAACGCAAATGGCCTATATGACTATGCGTTCTCAACAGGTGGCAACAGGCCGGTTTCTATATCTATGCCGTACTTCGCAGACGCGCGGATTCAGGATGTTGTGAGCCCGTCAGGCTGGGCCTTCAGCATCAACTCCGCGCTAGACACTTTTGGGCTTGGGCACTCAGCAGGCACCATAACATGGACTTCTACCGCAACAGCCGACCCCTTCGGCATCTTCAGCTTTGAGTCCGCTTATGGTTCTGCCGAAGGCAGCGTAAGCGCACTAATGCTTGACGGCACCGTATCGACAGCGGTGATGCCAATTCCGTTGTCACCACTGGCGGCAGCGGCTGGATTTGTCCCTAGCCCTGTGCCGGTGCCTGAGCCCACTTCCCTAGCATTGCTGCTAATCGGCTTAGGCGGATTTACATTGGCCCATCGTCGCATATCGAAGTGAGTGTTTCAATAAAGAGATGCAATCTCTGTGTGGGCTACATGATCTAGCCAATGCACTCAACAATCCAGTTCTCGTCTTCGTCTTTACGGGGGAGCCAAATAAAAGCAAGGTGTGACAAGCACTTAGCCAACAAAGCCACCTTAGGGTGGCTTTTTGCTTTGTGTCGTTTTCGCCTTTTACAGACAATTTACAGCTACGGTACATGGTTTTGGCCTTATGGCACCAGGGCTGGGCCTGCCATACCAATAGCTCGAGAATTGCGCTGTGGCGACTAATTGCTATTTAGGCGTGCTTGACTTCACCCAGTCGGAAGGCGTCCCACAAGTCGGGTCTGCCGAGGGCAAAGGTGCACCGCCTTTATCGTATTGAAACACGCATTGTTTCCCATCCTGCGTGGTGACCATCACCAAACGCCCCTGAGAGTCGAAGTGCAGTTTGGGCTGCTGCGCGGATTGCGCCGCCGACGCGGTGGAAGCAGATACCAGGGCCATCGAGAGCACCACAGTTACAGTAGCGATTCGCATGATTAATCGTCCTTCTTGGATGTGGCAACGGTATCGACAAAGCGGGCATTCCCTGTTGGTAGAGCTATAGTGCCCACGTCATCGCCGATCGCCAGAGTCGCAGTCAATGGCAAGACGCTGCCGGCCAAATTCACACCCTTGACGCGCAGAGTAAATTGATACCCACCGTGCGCACTAGGCTTGATCTGTGCCCTCACGTCATAGTCGGCGATTTTGCCGTCATAGCGGAGACTTTCCCGATCGCCACTGAACGATCCGGGGGGGATGGAAATATTGAATGACCCGATTTGGAAATTGAGGGGGTTAGCAACCAAATCAATGCCATTTCTTCCTGCTCCCAGGGTGAAGTGCCCCTCCGCCGCAAATTCATCGGAGGACGATGAGGCGCTTGTACCCTCGCGGATGTCCAAGTTCACTCGTGCAGAAAACGTCGCGAACGGTACTACATGCACGACGCCGGTAGGCACGAGGGACAGCCCGTGATCAGTAATGATGGCCAAAAGGCCGCCGTCCCTGCTGATGGTCATTTGACCAACGCCCGTACCAAACCCGTAATAGTTCGCTGATGCGACTGTATCGCCGATCGCCAATGTGCCAGTTTGAGTCACAGTTTTGAGATCCAGCACGTTGACTTGCGATGCAGAGGACACCGCATAGCCTAGGTTGCCTGCTGGGTCTACCGCAACGCCATAGCTACCGCCGGTAACAATCCCAATTTGACTCAGGTTGCCGTCCAACACGTAGGTACCAGAATCGACCAACACAATGTCTCCGGCAGTATCCAAAGCAACTGACGAAACGAAAGCGTTCAAATCCTTCTCATTGGTAAACGTATTCGTGGAAGACGCGTACTTGAACACAGGACCCGAGGAAATGTCGCCGGCTACCACGGCGAGAAGACTGTGGTCAGCATTCGAGGCAATGCGAGTAATTTCGGTGTTCGTACCCCCGAACCAAAAATCTGTGCGTTGCGTGATAGCTCCACTTGCAGGGTCAAGTTGCATCATTCGCCCGCCAAAGCCGCTCCCTGAAAATGTGGTGGTGAAGAACACTAGGCCATTGCGCGCCGCCGCGATTGAGTAGGGTGTGTCGTTGATGAAGTTTGAGGCGAAGACATATCTGTGCGTCTCAGTGTTAGTTGCGACATCCACAACAGACACGCTCTGCGCACCAGTATTTGCGACAAATAGTTTGGTGCCATCGGCGCTCAGGTCCAAGCCGCTAGGCCGAGCACCCACGCCAACGGAAGCTATTTTGGTCCCATTGGTAACCGAATAGATATCCACGGTATTTGCAGACGAATTCGATATGTAGACCTTCTCGCATTGGTCATCGATCACGACGCCACCCAGTGAGGCCGACGATGAAATCAGCAGCGGCTTAGATGACTTCAGCAAACACTGACCGGGGTTTGCAGCCTGTGCGCTTGGGACGGCCAGCACTGGCACGAAGCCGATAGCCAGCAGTGCCAAGAGCCGCAGCGCCAGTTGAGCTTTCACTGCCAGCGCCTTCCAAAATTGCATTGTGTACATTGATTCCTCCCACTGTTATTGCGTTCACATGTTGAGCGCAAATGAGTGTCGCATTTCAGATTCGTTATTGAATGACACTGACACCAATCATGCCCCCACAAATGAGGGGTGGTGCTGATAGCAGGACAGCCAATCAGTCTGTGCGTAGCCGAATCGCTCCAAGAATTCGTGACCTCAACCAGTGTCTGACCGACCGCTTTGATGGCATCTAAATCGACCATCGGAGGATCTGCTTCCGGGTCGAGACCTGCCGATATCAGCCAACCCGGATCGCCTCGGCCCAGTTCTCAGAATCGCCGCCTCCAGGGAGCTGCTAAGACGCTCAGTTGTTCTGCGCCTCACTTGGTCCAGTCCACAGTAACTGGTTAAGTGTTTGAGCAAGCCTTGCCGGAGGGTTTGTCAACTTCTGCTCCTGCTACAGTTCACCCACACAAAACAGGAGGATCGAATGGCCCAAAGACCATTCATCGTGGTTGGCGACCAGACCGACCATGGCGGCGTTGTCGTGGAAGGCTCGGGCATGACCGACACGCAAGGCAATAGCATCGCCCGCGTTGGAGATCAAGTGACGTGCCCGAAGAAGGGCCACGGGACCACGGTGATCATCAGTGGCGATCCAACCATGATCATTGACGGCAAGCCCGCTGCAAGGCATGGCGACAAATGCGCCTGTGGTGCCACGCTGATTGCCAGTCAGTTTGTGTCCACAACATCAGATGGCGGAACATCCGATCCACAAGCGGCCAGCCAAGCGCAAGCAGAGAAGGTCGCGCATCTGGTGCAACACTCTTCCCCTCGCATGACGATGGACGATCAGACCAAGTTGCTGGTTATGAACCATGATCAGTTTTTTGTGCTGACCGATAGCGTGACCAATCAGCCCCTGGCGGATTGGAGATACAGGCTGAGCTGGGGGCAACAGACAGTCGAGGGCGTCACTGACGCGCTAGGCCAAACACAAAATGTTGCTGCCCCAAACAAATCCGACGTGACGATTGAAGCGCTTGGATTGAACACAGCAACATGAGTGCCATCTTTGAACACACGGCGTCGATGACGCCAGTTGCCGATAAAGAACCGGTCCGGCTCAAGATCAAGGTGCCGCGCGGCACAATCTACTGGGGTGGTGCCGGGTTGAATGGTGGCTATGTGCAGCCCCAAATCCAGGCGTTTCGCAAGGCCGGGATTCAGCATGTCTGGGTCGGCCTGACGAACACGGCGACCAAGGTCATGGGCGGTGAATTCGGAACCATTGTGGATGCCATCCGTGCGGGCCTGATCATCCGCTATGAAGACGACAGCCCCTGGACTATCACTTCGGGCATGGATCAGCCCGCTGAACAGTTCAATCTGATTGGTTATTCGTATGGATCACTGTTGGCAGCCCAGACCGCAAACTACTATTCAAAGATGGGCTTCAAAGTGGACAACTTGGTTTTGATTGGGTCACCCATCGACAAAGAGTTTTTGTTCAAGCTACGGGCCTATCGCAACATCGGCAAAGTGACCGTTATTGATCTTCGAGAGCATGGCGATCCAATCTACGCCGGGATGCCCCTGACCGAACTCACGGCAGGATTGCCACAGCTTGATAAAGACATGCTGGCCAATAAAGGCGAAGGCCACTTTTATTACGGCCATGTCGTTCCGGATAGTCAGCGCCGCTGGTCGGACCTTGCGCGGAGGATCTATGAATCCGGGGTCCGCTAATCTGCCCGTCGTCTATCGTCTGGCTGTTGGTGCCAGCATGATCTTGGGCGCAAGCTGGCTCGCTTATCTGGTGTATCTGATTAGCGCGCCCATCACTCGGCAGAGTGTCTATATGGGGCCGATCACTTTTTATGCGGGCGCGCTGATGGCGATCAGCGGCGCAGCGATGCTCGTGATCATTGGCGGCATTGCAATCTTGGCGCGAGCGCATCAGACCATGGCCAAGCGGGCGGCGCTTTGGGGTGCTGGGGCCTTGCTGATTGGGTGTCTTGTCTTCGCCGTAACGCGACCGTTGATTGACCGAGCGGTCTAACACTCATGAAGTGGGCGGCCGACATATCGCTGCGCAGATGCGTCGAAACCTCAAGCTGGGAGCGCCATGAAGCAGATGCTCATCAAGTGCGGTACCGCCTCCATTGCTGTCGGCCTGCTTTGGGCTTTCGTTGGCATTGAGCAAATGCAAGCTCCAAACCTTGGCGACCGCCAGTCCGCGTCGATCAAGCGCTCCATCTCCGTCGCATCACGATTCCCCCCGTCATCAGCACGCCAAACATGGCCAACTCAAAGGCAGAGGCCTCTGGCACCGCCGACACGGTGATCTTCAGGCCCCGAGCATCCGACGCGGGCAGATTGAACTTGGCGTTGAAATTGAGCGATCCCACCGCTCCCGGACCAGAGGCCAGGTAGAGCTTGCCGCCAGGGGGTTGGGTGCCACTCACGGCATCCCAGTTGCCCATGGGCGATGCAAGCGGCGTGACGATCCAGTACGCCGCTCCTCCTTGAAGCAGTGGGCCACCTGTGTAGCTCCCTTCGGCAAATTGCGCACCCACACGCCAGCCGGCAAACTGAACGGGCAGCGCCCGGAGGAACGAGCCCACTTCGCCGGCGTTGTCCGCGTACAGGGACAGGCCGACCGTGCCCGGCGCATCCTGCAGGCTGATCGTGGCAGACAGGCCGGTGATGTAACCGGTGGCCTGTGAGACGAAGCGGTAGGCCACAACGGTGTTGTCGTTCTTGGAGGCCCTGTACCCAAACCAGTTGCCCCACGTCTCTACGGTGCTCCCGGTGATGGTGTCAAAGGCTGTCTGGTCGGCCAGCGCAGAGGTGGAAACTGAAGGAAGTGCCAGGGCAAGGCACAGCGCGAGGCTGCTGGAAATGGAAGATGGTGTTTTCATGATCCCGCCTGAAAAAGAATGGACTTGAGGAAGGGAAGGTGTGCCGCCAGATCGCTCCGGGTCAAGCGGCTTCCATTCTGGTCACCTGGCCTTGCGCCAGCGTGATATTCCTCAAATCAAGGCGAGAACGGCGCACGACGCAGGTGCACGGTCGTAAGCAAGCGCCTGGAACGCCAGATTCCTTGGCCAGGTCCAGCCTGGTGGGCGCCTCCATGATGAAGGCGCTGGGACTGCTTACTTGTAGCTCACCACCTTGCCGTCGGCAGACTTGATCGACTGCCAGTGCTGGTGGATCGCGGCCTTGACCGCAGCGGGCATGGGCACGTAGTCCAGCTCGGCGGCCATCTGGTCGCCAGTGGCATACGCCCAGTCGAAGAACTTGAGCACGGCGTGAGCCTGCTCAGGCTTGTCCTGAACCTTGTGCATCAGGATGAAGGTTGCGCCGGTGATGGGCCAGGCATCCACGCCAGGTTCGTTGGTCAGCACCTGGTAGAAGCTGTTGGACCAATCGGCGCCGGCTGCTGCTGCCTTGAAGTTCTTGTCTTGCGGTTCAACGAAGCGGCCTTCGCGGTTGGCCATCAGCACATAAGCCATCTTGTTTTGCTTGGCATAGGCGTACTCCACATAGCCGATCGCGTTCTCCAGCCTCTGCACGAAGGCCGACACGCCCTCGTTGCCCTTGCCACCCGTGCCCAACGGCCAGTTGACGGCCGTGCCCTCGCCCACTTTGGCCTTCCACTCTGGGCTCAGTTTGGAGAGGTAGTTGGTGAAGATGAAGGTCGTGCCCGAGCCATCGGCGCGGCGCACAGGCGCGATGGCGGCGTCAGGCAGCGGCACATCGCGGTTGAGCGCCTTGATGGCCGGGTCGCTCCAGCGGGTGATCTTGCCAAGGTAGATGTCGGCCAGCAGCGGGCCTGTCAGCTTGATCTGGCCTGGCTTGACACCCTTGATGTTGACCACGGGCACCACGCCGCCGATCACGGTGGGGAACTGCAGCAGGCCATCCTTGTTGAGTTCTTCGTCGGTCAATGGCATGTCAGAGGCGCCGAAGTCCACGGTCTTGGCCTTGATCTGCTTGATGCCCGCACCAGAGCCCACGGACTGGTAGTTGATCTGCGCTTTGGAGGTGCGCTGGTAGGCGGCAGCCCATTTGCTGTAGATGGGCGCGGGGAAGGAGGCGCCTGCACCGGTGATGCTTTGCGCGACAGAGGTGGTGCAGAACACGGCACCTGCAGACAGTGCCAGAACGAAGCGAATGGGGGTCATCGTGAACATAAAAAACCTCAAGTGAAGGTTTCCAGAGGATCGCTGATCAAAATGACAGAACTGTGTCAATGACGAAATGGCCGGCCTGGCGAGCGCGGCCCGATCGCACTGTGCCCATGAATGCTTAGGCCTTGCTTAAGTCATGGATAGCGCCGACACTCGGTCCCCATGCCAAAGGGCCCAAGCCGAGGTCCAAAATTAACCCATATCAAGAAAATGGGAAAACATGAAGATCTACCGCCTTTTCGCGTTGATGTTGTTGGCATGCGTTTGCGTGCCCAGTCAGGCGGGGCAGACGCTGGTCATCAATTCTTCGTATTACCCGCCCTTCACCACACCTGAGCAGAACGGCTTCATCGACCTGCTTTACAAGGAGTTGGGCAAACGCACGGGCCTGACTTTCAAGATCCAGTCGCTCCCGGCCGAGCGGGCCTTGAGCAACGCCAACAGCGGCATTGACGATGGTGATGTCTGCCGCATCGCCGGCCTGGACAAGACCTACCCCAATCTGGTCCGCGTGCCTGAGGCCGTCCTGGACTACAAGATGAAGGTGTTTTCTCGCAGCGTTGATTTTACGGTCAAGGGCGCTGACAGCCTGAAGCCTTACGACGTGGGTATCCTGACGGGCTGGAAAATCATCGAGCGCACAGTGGTGGGTACGCGCTCTCTGTCATCGGTTGAAACGGTGGACCAGCTCATCAAGATGCTGCAAAACCAGAAGGTCGACATCATCGTCCTCGAAGAAATGCAGGGACGGGCCATGATGGAAAAGATGGGCTACACCAACCTCAAGATCCTGGAGCCCTCGCTCCTCGAAGGCGATTGGTATCCCTATCTCAACAAGCAGCACGCCGACTTGATTCCGTCCATCACCGCGGCCATCCGGAGCATGAAGCAGGATGGCACGTATCAGAAGCTCTACGCGGACACCATCACCCAGTTCAGGTTGCACCACCATCATTGATCAATCCAATCATCGGATGCCAGCGTGTTCCCTCAATACAGCATAGGTCGCCGCCTCGCCATCTATATCTTGCTGTTCAGTTCGGTGGTCACCCTGCTGTCCACCGTTTTGCAGCTCACGCTGGATTTCAAGCGCGACGTTCATGACCTTGAGTCGTCGCTCCAGAGGATACGCACCAGCTACGCCAGCAGCCTGGCCCACAGCGTCTGGGTCGAGAGCAAGAAGGATCTGCAGTTGCAGCTCGACGGCATCTTGCGCCTGCCCGACATGCAGTACATCGAGGTGCAGGGGGAAGACCATCGGGCGCTGGTGTCGGTCGGGACCAGGCGATCCGAGCGGGTCATCTCGGACGAGTTCCCGCTGGAGTTCTCGCACCGGGACAAGACCCTGGTCATTGGGAAGGTCGTTGCCATGGCCAACCTGGACGGCGTCTACCAGCGCATGTTCGACAAGGTGCTGGTCATCCTGGTCACCCAGGGCATCAAGACCTTTCTCGTCTCGCTGTTCATCCTGTATCTGTTCCAGATCCTGGTTGGGCGCCACCTCAAGAAGATCGCCGACTACTCGCGCAATCTGCAGGCCACGGGGTCCGACGAGCCGCTTGCACTGCATCGCGACATCGATACCAAAGGCCATTCGGATGAACTGAGCTTGGTCACGCACGCCATCAACGACACATCCAAGAGACTGAGGCAATCGTTCGCCGCCTTGAGTGCCAGCGAGGCCATGCTGCGCGTGGTGGTCGAAAACGCCCCGGATGCCATCGTGCTCATGGACGCCGAACTCAACCGCTTCATTGATGCCAACAAAGCGGCAGAGCTTCTGTTTGGGTGCAGCAAGGAAGAGTTGATGAAGGCTGGGCCTGCCCGGTTCTATCCGGCCAGGCATGTGGACAGAGCAGCCATTGAAGACAGGGTCAACGCCAACACCCAACGTGTCATCCACGGCGAGAATCTCTGCTTCCTGCGCGATGTGCACACTGCCGATGGCCGCGACCTCACCTGCGAGGTTCGGCTGACCCGCCTGCCCGCAGAGGGGCGCAAGCTGCTGCGGGCCAGCTTCATCGACATCACGGAGCGCAAGCGCAACGAATTGGCGCTGGCTGCCAGCGAGCAGGAGTTCCGCCTGCTGGCCGAGTCCATGCCCCAGATCGTCTGGGTCTTCGACGCCGATGGACAAGCCATCTACCTCAACCAGCAATGGGTGGACTACACCGGCTTGACGCTGGAGGAGTGCTATGGCGAGGGGTGGCTCAAGCCTTTCCACCCCGACGACCAGCAGCGCGCCAAGCAGGCTTGGCAGCACGCCGTCGAGCACTTTGGCGCCTATGCTCTTGAATGCCGGTTGCGGCGCGCCGATGGCGCCTACCTCTGGTGGCTGATTCGCGGCGTACCGGCGCTGGACGCCGAGGGCCGCATCTTCAAGTGGTTCGGCACCTGCACCAACATCGACGACATCAAACGCACCGAGCAGGAGTTGCTGGCCCACCGAACCAATCTGCAGCAGCTGGTCGACACCCGCACACGCGACCTCGAATCGGCACTGCAACTGGCCAAGGCGGCCACCCAGGCCAAGAGCGAGTTCCTGGCCAATATGAGCCATGAAATCCGCACACCCATGAACGCCGTCCTGGGCATGACCGACCTGACCTTGCGCACCGAGCTGAATGACAAGCAGCGCGACTATCTGCAGAAGGCCAAGGGGTCGGCCCTGTCCTTGCTGGGCATCATCAATGACATCCTCGACTTCTCCAAGATCGAGTCCGGCAAACTGCACATGGAGCGCATCGAGTTCCGGCTCGAAGACGTGCTCAACCAGGTCACCACGATCGCCGCACCGAAAGCCCAGGAGAAGGGCCTCACCTTCTTGCTGGACGTCGCGGCCGATGTGCCGCAAGCCCTGGTGGGCGACCCCTTGCGGCTGGGCCAGGTGCTGACCAATCTGTGCAGCAACGCCATCAAGTTCACCAGCGAAGGAGAGGTGCTCTTGAGCATCCGGCCGTTGTCGGTGGACAGTCAGCAGGCTCACCTGCTTGTCTCCGTGCGGGACACGGGCATCGGCATGGATGAGCAACAGGTCTCGCGCCTGTTCCAACCCTTCAGCCAGGCTGACACGACCGTCACGCGCAAATTCGGTGGCACGGGCCTGGGCCTGGCCATCAGCAAGCAACTGGTTGAGCTGATGGGCGGCGAGATCGGCGTCAAGAGCCAATTGGGTCGAGGCAGCGAGTTCTATTTCGATGCGCAGTTCGGCCTCGGGCACCATGCGCGCCAGGCCCTGGAGCCCACGCCTGACCTGCGCCATCTGCGCATCCTCGTCGTCGAAGACAGCGCCAATGCACGCGAGATCTTCCAGCATCTGCTTGAGAGCCTGGGCTACCGCCCCACCCTTGCTGCATCGGCCCAGTCGGGCCTGATGGCGCTGGAAAGCGCCCGGGCCACCATGCCCTACGACCTCGTGCTGCTGGACTGGAAGTTGCCCGATATGGACGGGTTCGAGGCCGCGCGGCGCATCAGGCAGATGCCCAATCTGGCGGTGCAGCCGCGCCTGCTCATGGTGACGGCTTATGGCGACGATGAAACCCAGCAGCGCGCCATGCAGGAAAAGCTCGACGGTTATCTGACCAAGCCCGTGAGTGCCTCGTCTCTGCTGGACGCCATGACCCGCATCTATGGGCAGGTTCATGCCCCTGTCGCCACGCCCCAAGCTCCTGAAGACCAGCAGAAGGAAGCGCAGGCCCTGGCGCAGATACGCGGCATGCGTGTGCTGCTGGTCGAGGACAACGACATCAACCAACTGCTGGCGGTGGACTTGCTCTCCGATGTGGCAGGGGTCAATGTGGTGATCGCGGAGAACGGCAAGGAGGCCCTGGCCAAGGTGGAGAGCGAGCCTTTCGACCTCGTGCTGATGGACTGCCAGATGCCGGAGATGAGCGGGTACGAAGCCTCCAGGCGCATCCGCGACACGCTCTCCAAGGACTTGCCCATCATCGCCATGACGGCCAACGCCATGAGCACCGACAGGGACAAGTGTCTGCAAGCCGGCATGAACGACTACATCAGCAAGCCCTTCATGCCTGCCGAGCTGTTTGCGCTGCTGGCCAAATGGCGCTCACACTGAGCGCGGCAAGGTGCTCAGCAGGCCTTTGAACACGCGAGATGTGGCCGACACCATCGTGGCCCTGCTCTCCCGGTAGCCGCCCAGCAACCAGTGCAGCACGCACTGGCTGACGGCGCCGGCCACGGCAATGCCCACCATGCGGGCTTCGTCTTCGTCGATGTCCATGTCGGGGTAGCGCTGGCGGGCCACCATGATCACGAGGTTGGCAAAACCCACCAGCGTGTCGTTGTACATCTTGTCCACGCGCGGGCTCACACCCAGCACCTCGACCCACACGATGCGGGCCATGCGCGCGTCCGACACCAGGCGGAAGATGGCGTCCAGGCCGGACTCAACAGCTGCCATCAAATCGCCCTGCTCACGTGTCATCGCGATCGCTTCCAGCACCGCGTGCTCCAGCGCACCGCACTGCTGCCGATAGACCGCCATCAGCAGGTCCTCCGTGGTGTCGAAGGACTCGTAGAAATAGCGGTCTGTCAGCTCGGCCCGGCGGCACAGGATGCGCACCGTCGCGCCGCGATAGCCCAGCGTGCCGAACACCTCCAGGCCCGCGTCCAGGAACTGCTGACGTCGGCGCGCACGCCGCTCCTCCTGGTTTTCGCCGGCGTAGACCCGGCCTTTGTCGTCACGGGAAGCATTCGTTTTCATGCTTGTATTTGACGACAATCGTCGTCACTTGTAAACTGACGACAATCATCTTCACTTTCAAAGATTTTTTCTCGTGGCGAAAAGCATGCAGACGTACACCGCGATCATCATCGGCAGCGGCTTTGGCGGTCAGGCCGCCGCTGTCAACCTCAAGAATTTGGGCATCGAGGATTTCCTGATGCTGGAGCGCCGAGCCTGGATCGGCGGCACCTGGAGCCAGAATAGCTACCCCGGCGCCGCGGTGGACGTGCAGTCGCCGCTTTACTCGCTGTCCTTCGAGCCCTACAAGTGGTCGCAGATGTTTGCCGAGCAGCATGAACTGGTCGAGTACACCAAGTACGTGATCGCCAAGCACAAGCTCGATGAGAAGGTTCGGCTCAATGCGAACGTGAACCGTGTCGAGTGGGATGAGGCCCAGCAGGTCTGGCGCGTGCTGACCGATGGCGCCGGCACCTTCCAGGCCAAGTTCCTCATCAACGCCTCGGGGCCCTTGAGCACGCCGGTGATCCCAAACTTCAAGGGTCGCGACACCTTCAAGGGCCGCAGCTTCCACACCAACTCCTGGGGCCACGACTACGACTACAAGGGCAAGCGCGTGGCCATCATCGGCAGTGGCGCCAGCGCGGCCCAGGTGATCCCGGCCATCGCGCCGGACGTGGGCCACCTGCACGTGTTCCAGCGCACACCGCACTGGGTGCTGCCCCGTCCTGACCGCGTCTTCTCGGGCTTGGAGCGCGCCTTGCTCGGCTCCAAGCTTGTCTACAAGGCCTTGCGCACGGCCATCTACTGGTCGCTGGAAAGCCGCGTGATCGGCTTCAAGTACTCCAAGACCCTGCTCAATGCGGTCGCCCAGAAAGCCGCCTTGCGCCACATCCACAAGCAGCTCAAAGACCCCAAGCTGCGCGCCGCTGTCACGCCCGGCTACACCATTGGCTGCAAGCGCATCATCTTGTCGAGCACGCTCTACCCTGCCCTGGCGCGGCCCAATGTCAGCCTGCACACCAAGGATGACGGCATCGCCGAGATCAACGAGCGCGGCATCTTGACGACGCAGGGCAAGCAGATCGACCTGGACCTGATCGTCTACTCCACGGGCTATGACGCCACCGACGGCGTGATCTCCTACCCGGTCATTGGCAAAGGCGGCCGCTCGGTGCAGGATGTGTGGAGCGAGTTCCCGCGTGCCTACCTGGGCACGACCATGCCGGGCTTTCCCAACCTCTTCGTGGTGACCGGCCCCAACACGGGCATCGGCCACACATCGGCCATCTTCGTGATCGAGGCGCAGATGGAGTACATCACGCGGGCCATCAAGGCCGTGCAATCGCGCAAGGCCAAGGCCATCGAGGTCAAGCCCGAGGCCGAGCACGACTACACCACCATGATCCACCGCGAGATGAAGCAGACGGTGTGGCAGTCTGGCGGCTGCCACAGCTGGTACCAGAGCAAGAGCGGGCACGTCATCGCGATGTTCCCGGGCTTCAGTTTCACCTTCCGCCGCATGGCGCAGGCCTTCAAGCCCGCGCACCACCTCTTCACCTGAGAACGCAATACAAAAGCATTGAAAGGCATTGGAGATGAAGGATTTCAAGAACAAGGTTGCCGCGATCACGGGTGCGGCTTCGGGCATGGGCCGCACGCTGGCACTGGATCTGGCTTCGCGTGGCTGCCACCTGGCACTTAGCGACGTCAACGAGGCCGGGCTGGCTGAGACCGCAGCCATGGCCGGCAAGCTGGGCGTCAGGGTAACGACCGCCAGGCTCGATGTGGCCAAACGCGAAGCCATGTTTGCCTGGGCTGACCAGGTGGTGGCCGACCATGGCAAGGTCAACCTGATCTTCAACAACGCTGGCGTGGCCCTGGGTGCTTTTGTGGAGACTGTCAAGCCCGAAGACTTCCAGTGGATCATGGGCATCAATTTCTGGGGCGTGGTGTGGGGCACGCAAGCCTTTCTGCCTCACATCAAGAAGGCAGGTGAAGGCCATGTCATCAACACATCCAGCCTGTTCGGCCTGCTGGCCTCGCCCACGCAAGGCACTTACAACGCCAGCAAGTTCGCGGTGCGGGGCTTTACCGAAGCCCTGCGGCAGGAGCTGGATCTGGAGAAGTGCGGCGTGAGCGCCACCTGCGTGCACCCGGGAGGCATCCGCACCAACATCGCCCGTGATGCCCGCATGGATGGCAGCCTCAATGCCAAGACGGGTGCCGATGCCGAAGCCGCTCGCTCGCGTTTTGACAAGGCCTTGAACGTGACCACGGCCGAAAGCGCCGCACGTCAGATCCTGCGTGCCGTGGCGCGCAACCAGCGCCGCGTGCTCGTGGGGCCGGACGCCAAGATCCTGGACCTGATGGTGCGTCTGTTCGGCTCCTGGTACCAGCCGGTGTCGGCCTTCGTGGCGCGCAAGATCATGGTGGGGTGAGATCGATGAAGGACTTCAAGGACAAGATCGTGGTCATCACGGGCGCAGGCTCGGGCATGGGGCGCGCCTATGCCATGGCCTTCGCCAAACTCGGGGCCAAGCTGGCGCTCAACGACTACGACGCCAAGGCACTCGACGAGACCGTGCGCCTGCTGCCGCCCGGCATGGCCAAGCGCGTGACCAGCCTGGCCTTTGATGTGGCCGACAAGGTCGCCATGTACGGCTTTGCCGATCAGGTCTCCGCCACGCTGGGCAAGGCTCATGTCGTGGTCAACAACGCGGGCATCGAAGGCGCGGTACAGCCCACCTGGCGCACCAGCGAAGAGGACTACGAACGCATCATGCGGATCAACTTCTTTGGCGTCCTGCATGGCACCAAGGCATTTCTGCCTCAATTGCTGGCCAATAGGGAAGGCGCCATTGTCAATGTGTCCAGCATCTTCGGCTTGATTGGCACGCCCAATTCATCCGACTATTGCGCCAGCAAGTTCGCGGTGCGGGGCTTCACCGAAGCACTGATGGTGGAACTGCATGACAGCCCGATCAGCGTGCACCTCGTTCACCCAGGCGGCATTGCCACCAACATCGCTCGCCGGCCTGAAGGGCAAGCGTTTGCCAAGCAGTACCTGACAACGCCACCAGAAGATATTGTCGAGTACGTCATCAAAGGCATACGCCAGAAGCGGGTGAAGATCGTTTATGGCCGCGACGCCTGGCGGACCTGGCTGGGCTCGAATCTGCTGCCGCAACGCTGGCTCAATGCCATCGTCTCCAGAGAGCTCAAGCGCACCTATGATCCCAGCGCCTACAACGTGCTGCGCTGAAGCCCTTAGTCTCCTTTCCCCCCACCAACACCATGGCTCTCAAAATCAAGGCCGCCGCGGCCATTACGCTGGGCGCGCTCGCACTTGGCTGGTCCTACCTGACCTACCCCAAGGTCGGGCAGCTCACTTACGACATCGTCTCGAACACCGAAGCCCGCCTGTACGGCTTGCACAAGGAAGTCGTCGTGGTGGATGGCATCCCCATCACGCTGTACCGCTCGCATGGCACGGGGCCGGCCATCCTGATGGTGCACGGCTTCAGCGCCGACAAGGATGTTTGGGTCCGCTTTGCGCGGCACTTCGCGTCCACTAACCAGGTCATCATTCCTGACCTGCCGGGGCACGGTGAAACCGGCTTCAAGCCCGAGTGGCACTACAGCATCCCCGCGCAGACCGCGTACTTGGTGAAGCTGCTGGACCAGCTCCACGTGCAGCAGGCACATGTGATCGGCAACTCGATGGGTGGCTACATCACGGCACGCTTTGCGGTGGACTACCCGCAGCGCATGCTGTCGGCGGGGCTGGTTGACGCGGCAGGCCTGCCGCAACCGCACCCCAGCGAGATGCAGCAGATGCTGGCCAAAGGTCAGAACCCCTTCCTGTTCGATTCGCGCGAGGCCTTCTATCGCTTCTACCCGATGACCATGGCTTCGCCGCCCTTCATGCCCGGCTTCGTGCTCGATGGCGTGGCGGATCGCTACGTCGCCAGGCGCGCGCAGCTTCAGCAGATCTTCAACGAGTCCTACCATCTGTCGGACCTCGCCGAGCACCTGCCCCAAGTCAAGGTGCCCGTGCTGGTGCTGTGGGGCAAGGAAGACCGCCTCATCGACGTGAGCAGCGTGCCCGAATGGCAAGCCGTGTTGCCGCGAGCGCAGGTGGCCATCTGGGATGGCATCGGCCACATGCCCATGGTGGAGCGGCCAGGCCAAACCGCCGAGTTGTACGCGCAATTCCTGCACGCTCACTGACAAGCCTCGGCGCGGTCAAGACAACAAGTGCCTGACGCCCCGCGACGGTCTTCAAGGAGACCTTCGCGGGGCGCTTTTTTTCCCGGGATCAGAAAGTTCGCATGAAAACGCAAAGCGCTCGCATGTAATCGCAAAAACGAAAACAAACGAACCAATATTCGTCACGCCTCGCAACAAAATGACGCTCGAATAAGGGGTTTCACCAATAATCATTGATCTGACAGACTTCATGCAATCGTTCTTTGGCGACACCGGTCCAGCCTGCTGTACTCGGCCTCATCCGTCGCTCAAGAAGCCCTCAAACAGCCCCTTGCACGGAGTCCGTCATGCACATCTCAGGCGTCGCCTTTGCCTATCCCGAACGCACCGTTTCCAACGAGGAAATGCTCCAGATCGTGGCCGAACAAAGCCGCGAAGGTTTCGACGGTGACCTCAACGTCGCCCTTCAAACCATCGAGCACTATCTCAAGTACATCGGCTCGGTCAACCGCCACTGGCTGGCCGAAGGCGAGCAGGCCTTCTCCTACACCGAGCGCGCCATCAACGAAGCGCTGGCGCAAGCCGGCCTGCAGAAGGAAGACATCGACCTGCTGATCCATGCCAGCGTCGACAAGCGCGTGATCGAACCTGCCATGGCCTTCTTCGTGGCCAAAGCCATGGGCATGGACAAGACCCAATGCTTCGACGTGACCGAAGCCTGCGGCAGCTGGACGCGCGCCACGCAGATCGCCCAGTCCTTCCTGGCGTCGGGCCAGTTCAAGAACATCCTCATCGTGACGGCCGAGTACGCCAGCCACGAAGGCCAGCCTCTGGCCCAGAACCACAAGCTCACCAGCCTGGCCGACCTGGAATGGGCCTTTGCCAGCTACACCGTGGGCGAAGGCTCCACCGCCACCGTCCTCACCGCCGATGAAGGCAAGCCCTGGCAGTTCGACAACCGCACCTTCACGCAATGGGCGGACCTGTGCATGTCGCCCATCGTCGAGGATGACATCGAGACCATGCGCCTGGGTGACCTGTCCATCGCGGGCAAGGGCCGGCTGCGCTTCTCGTCTTACGGCAAGAAGATGCAGGACAACACGCTCAAGGACCTCGAAGAGATGATGCGCGAGAACCCCATCCCCGTTGATGAGGTCGATCTCTTCATCCCCCACACCAACACGTTGACGGCATGGCGCGACCTGGAGAAGCGCCTGGGCAAGAAGGTGCCCTATATGTTCATGCTGCCCGAGTACGGCAACCTGGTGACCAACTCCGTGCCCGCCGCCCTGGCCACGGCCGAAAAGGAAGGCCGACTGGAACGCGGCCACAAGGTCACCGCATTAATGACGGCCGCCGGCATGTCCTACACGCGCTACAACTTCGTCTACTGATCAGGCGGGTGTGAGCGACATGGCAACCGACTGGTCGGGACGCAAGTACCGCGTGCTCAAATCCCTGGGCGAGAACATCGACATGGTCTTCGGGGTCTACCAACCCACGCAGGCCCGGATGAACTGGTTCCTGCACTCGCACGAAGTGGACGACGGCGGCGGTGCGATCGTGAAGATCCTGGCCTCGATAGGCATCCACATGCCGCCCAAGCAGCACAAGAGCGTGCCGGCCAAACCAGGCTTGCTGGGCCGCATCGCCGCCTTGAGGCTGCACCTGCGCAACAGCGCCCCTGTGAGCTACCCCTGGCGCACAAACGCTGCGGCGCAGGCACAGGCCGAGCCCTGCTTCGTCTACTACCTCATGCCGCTCGAACATGGCGCAGCCGCCCGTCAGCATGCACGCGACCTGGGTGTGGGCGAGACCGCCTTGTTCATGGCCTGTCTGGACAAGGTCTGCCGCGAACGCTATCTCGCGGACGCGGCATGCGAACGCGTCTGGATGATGCCGCACGACTTCCGTCGCTCGCTGGGCATCCAGACGCAGTCGGGCAACTGGACCGCGCCGGTGTCTCTGCGGCTGCAAGGTGACTCGAACCCGCAGCAGATCGCCGGCCAGCTCAAGAACCTGTATGGCCAGGGCATCTTGTGGGGCTCTTGGCACTACACCAACTTCGCGCGCTGGCTGACCGATGGCATGATCCGCCGCGCCTACGACAAGCTCCGCCACCGCGCCTGGTTCGGGGTGTACGCCAACATGAGCGAGTGGCACGCCCCCGAGGCCGACGCCCACAAGCTGGCGGGCGGCTGGATCATCAGCGCACCACCGGTGAGCGCCGTGTGCCCTATCACCGCAGGCAGCTTCACCTGGGAGGGCCGCACCGGCTTCACCCTGCAACTGCACCCTTCGCTCAAAGCCGACCGCTGGGCCGCGATGTACCTGATGACGCAATGGATCGACGCCATCTACCGCGCATCGGGCGTCCAGATCGAACGCATCGAACCCCAATGCATCGCCATGCCGGACCTGCAAGGCCAGGCCAGCCGCGTGCACGACTGAAGTCCTTCTTCCCTGAAGTCCTTCCTACTACCCCATCATGTTCTCATCCCGTCACGTCACCATCAGCAAGACCATCGTCGGCTTGACATGGGTACTGGGTCTGGCCGAGCTGGCCCATCCCTATGTGCACATCCCCGCGATGTGGCTGTATGCGGTGATGGCCCTGTCCCTGCTGGCCCATGGCGCGCAGTGCATCTACTTCACGCGCAAGTTCGGTGGCGTGGCCAACCCGCTGTGGTGGCATCTGCTTCAGATCATGGTGTTTGGCATGCCGCACATCGTCGGCTTTCAGCGGTCGCGTGATGCCTGAGCCCCTGTTCAATCTTTACGACCTCATGCGCGAGCAGGCCGAGCGTGCGCCTGGCCGCATGGCCTTCGCACAGGCACGCCGCCGCAACCCTGCAACAGGTCGCTATCTCTATGAAACCCGCAGCTATGCCCAACTGCTGGGCGAGGTCGACCGCACGGCAGCCTGCCTGAGCACCGTCGGCATTGGCCGGGGCTGCAAGACCCTTTTGCTGATCAAGCCCGATCTGGACTTGCCCGTGATCGTGTTCGCCCTGTTCAAGCTGGGCGCAGTGCCCGTGATCATCGACCCGGCCATGGGCATCAAGCGCCTGCTGGCCTGCGTCAAGCAGGTGGCACCTCAAGCCATGATCGCCCTGCCCTTGGTACACGCCATGCGGCCCTTCGCAGGCAACGCGTTGGGCAGCATCGAGCTCTACATCCACAACGGCAGCGCACGCTTGCCGGGCACCCGCCGGCTGCGCGATCTGCGCGGAACGCAGGCGCCCATCCGCATCGCGGCGGACACCACGCGAGCCGACCTGGCTGCGATCTTCTTCACCAGCGGCAGCACCGGCACGCCCAAAGGCGTGGAGGCCTTGCATGGCACGCTGGCCGCGCAGATCGCCCACTTCGGCGAGATGAACATGGCCACTGGCGACACACACGACCGCGCCCCGGCGCAAGACGTCGAGCTCGCGGCCTTCCCCGTGGCCACGCTCATCTTGCCTTGCCTGGGCCAGACCAGCGTCATCCCCGACATGGGCTCCATGCACCCCGGCCGCTGCCAGCCTCGCAACCTGGTGCAGGCCATCGAGGACTTCGGCATCTCCTCGGGCTTTGCCTCACCCATCGTGTGGGAGCGCCTGAGCCGCCATTGCGTGGCAAAAGGTCATCAGTTGCCCAGCATCCGCCGCGCCTTCAGCGGTGGCGCGCCGATTCCCTACAAGATGGTGGAGCGCCTGGGCCAGCTGATGCCACAAGGTGTGATGCACACGCCTTACGGTGCCACCGAGGTCACCCCCATCAGCACGATCGACGCCACGGAGATCGCCTGTGAAACCGCACGCCTGTCCAGCGTGGGCTGGGGTGTCTGCGTGGGGCGCGTGGTGCCCGGCCTGGAGGTGCGCATCATCCGCATCGAGGACAAGGCCCTGCCCACCTGGCAGGACGCGCGCGAGCTGCCGCAAGGCCAGATCGGGGAGATCGTCGTGCGCGGCGCGCTGGTCTCGCCCCGCTATCACAACGACCCGGTCAACACGGCCTTGAACAAGATTGACGATGCTGCGGGCAACCCGCATCACCCCGTGTGGCACCGCACGGGCGATGCCGGCTACTTCGACAAGCAGGGACGCCTCTGGTTCTGCGGCCGCATCAAGCACATCGTGCAGGCACATGGCCAACACTTCTTCTCGGTGCCCGCCGAGGAGGTGCTCAACTCGGAAACCGAAGTGTGGCGCTCCGCACTGGTGGGTGTGCAGATCGAGGGGCAGACCGAACTGGCCATGGTGGTGGAGTTCTACCCTGAATACCGCCATCAAGTCAGCCCCACGCGCCTGCATGCCTACAAGGCCCGCCTGGGCGAGCTGGGCTTTCCGGTGCAGCACATGCTGCCCTACCCCAAGGCCTTCCCGGTGGACAAGCGCCACAACTCCAAGATCGAGCGCCCCTTGCTGGCCAAGTGGGCACAGGCGCAACTCAACAAGGGCACACGCTCGTGATGATGAAGTCACTCGTGACAGGTGGTGGCGGTTTCCTGGGGCGCTACATCGTGGAGGCCTTGCAGGCTCAAGGGCACGAGGTCGCCGTGCTGTGCCGGGGCGACTACCCTTTCTTGCGTCAACAAGGCGTCAGGCTGATCCAGGCCGATCTGGCGGATGCACCCGCCGTGAGGCAGGCATGTGACGGCATCGAGCGCGTGTTCCATGTAGCCTCGCGTACCGGGCCATGGGGGCGCTATGAGGATTTCCATCGCACCAACGTCCAAGGCACACGCAACCTCATCGAGGCGTGCCAGGCCGCAGGCGTGCACAAGCTGATCTACACCAGCTCGCCCAGCGCGGTCATTGGCTTTGACGACCTGCGCGGTGTGAACGAAACCTGCCCTTATCCCACACGGCCCATCAGCGCCTACCAGCACACGAAGATGCTGGCCGAGCAGATGGTGTTGTCCGCCAATGGGCAACAAGACCTGGTCACCACCGCCTTGCGTCCGCATGCCATCTGGGGCCCGCGCGACACCCAGTTGCTGCCTGCGCTGATCGAGCGCCACAAGGCCGGCAAGCTCGTGCGCGTGGGCACGGGCGAGAACCTCATCAGCGTGAGCTATGTCGAGAACGCGGCCTCCTGGCACTTGCAAGCTGCCGATGCAGCCCCCGCCCTGGCCGGTGGCAAGGTCTATTTCGTCAACGAGCCTGAGCCCGTCAACATGTGGGCGTGGATCGACCAGTTGCTCGCCTCAATCGGCTTGCCGCCTGTGCGCAAACAGGCTTCCTACCGAACCGCCCATGCACTAGGCGCGCTATCGGAAACCGTCTTCACCTGCCTGCCCTGGCTGGGCGAACCACGCCTGACCCGAGCGCTAGCAGCAGTCTGCGCCAAGGACCACTATTTCGACATCACCGCCGCACAGTGCGACCTGGGGCTGCACTCGCCCGTGTCGATGAGCGAGGCGCATGGCCGTTTCGCGTCCCACTTTGGCGCCGGTGCCCTGAGCGAGGAGCGTCCATGCACCATCGCATGAGCATCCTCATCACGGGTGCCTCCACCGGCATCGGCCAGGCCCTGGCTCTGCATTTCGCACAACAAGGCCACGAGGTGTTCGCCGGTGTACGCCGCCACCTGGACGCCGATGCGCTTGCGGCTCAGGCACAAGGCTTCATCAAGCCCATCTTGCTGGACGTGACGCAGCCTGCGTCAGTCGAGAACGCTACGGCCGCTGTGCAGGCCCTCACCCATGGCCGGCTGGACGTGCTCATCAACAACGCAGGCGTGGCCTTCAGCGGCCCGCTGGAGATGACACCGCACCAGGATCTGGCCAGGCTGATGGACGTCAATGTGATGGGCACCTTTTCGGTCACGCGCGCCTGCCTGCCCATGCTGCGGCTGGCTCATGGTCGCATCATCAACATCAGCTCGATATCGGGCCTGTTCGCGGCACCTGGCTTGACGGCCTATGTCGCATCCAAACACGCAGTTGAAGGCCTGACGGCCGCCCTGCGCATGGAGCTGGCACCCATGGGCGTGAAAGTCTGCAGCGTGGCACCTGGCAAGATCGACACGCCAATCTGGGACAAGGCCAGCCACACGAGTGACAAACTGCTTGACGAGCACACACCAGAGTTGCGCGCGCTCTACCAGGGCCTGATCCACTTTTACAAGCGCTACGCCCTTCATGAAACCGGCACGCCCCTTGAAACCGTCATCAGCGCGGTGGAGCACGCCATGCACAGCGTCTCGCCCAGGGCGCGCTACATCGTTGGCCGCCAGGCCCGCTGGCGCGCCCGCCTCAACTGGCTGCCTGTCCACTGGCGAGAAAGCCTGGTGTTGCGCGCCATGAGCCGATCGGCACCTAAAGCCCGTCAAAATTGACTCATTGCGCCAGCAGGGTCATGGCCCTTGGTGCTCGCCGGGTAAAATTCCATTTTACCTCTTTTGAATGTCACTATTGTGACAGGCGAGAAAACCCATGATCTTTGGAAAGCTGCTGCCCCGCGAGGGCAATTTTTTTGAGCTGTTCAACCAGCACGCCAACCACATCGTGGTTGCGGCCCATGCCTTCGCGAACCTGGTCAAGCACTACAACGACCCTGAACTGCGTGACAAGTACAACCAGGAAGTCGATGCCGCCGAAAGCGCCGCCGACACCGTCACGCGCGAGGTCAACCGCCTGCTGCACATGACCTTCATCACGCCGCTGGACCGTGAGCAGATCCACTCGCTGATCAACACCATGGACGACGTGGCCGACCTCATGCAGGACGCCGCCGAAACCATGGCCCTGTATGACGTGCGCACCATGACCGATGCCATCGTTCGCCTCACCGAACTGAGCGTCAAGTGCTGCGAGCGCCTGAAATCAGCGGTGGCGCTGCTCGACGACATCGGCGATGCCAAGACCGCTCAGGCCGCCCTCAAGACCTGTGAAGAAATCGACCAGCTCGAAACCGACGCCGACCGCGTGATGCGCGCCGCCATGAGCAAACTGTTCCGCGAAGAACCCGATGTGCGTGAGGTCATCAAGCTCAAGGCCATCTACGAGCTGCTGGAAACCGTCACCGACAAGTGCGAAGACGTGGCCAAGCTGATCGAGGGCGTGATCCTCGAGAACTCCTGATCCCGAGGGTCCTCAACCATGACAACCATGCACGTGGCCCTGTGGGTCATCGTCGCGCTGGTGGTGCTGGCGCTGCTGTTCGACTTCATGAACGGCTTCCATGACGCCGCCAACTCCATTGCCACGGTCGTGTCCACCGGCGTGCTGCGCCCCACGCAGGCCGTGGTGTTCGCCGCTTTCTTCAACTGCGTGGCCATCTTCATCTTCCACTTGAGCGTGGCAGCCACGGTGGGCAAAGGCATCGCCGAGAAAGGCGTGGTGGACGTCTACGTGGTATTCGGCGCGCTCAGTGGCGCCATCACCTGGAACGTGATCACCTGGCTCTACGGCATTCCCTCCAGTTCCTCACATGCGCTGATCGGGGGCATCGTGGGCGCGGTGATGGCCAAGGCTGGCGCCGGCGCGCTGATCGGTGCCGGCATCATGCGCACCGTCACCTTCATCTTTGTCTCGCCGCTGCTGGGCTATGTCTTTGGTTCGATGATGATGGTGCTGGTCGCCTGGGTGTTCCGCCGCGTATCCCCTTCCCGAATCGACCGCTGGTTCAGGCGGCTGCAACTGGTGTCGGCCGGCGCGTACAGCCTGGGCCATGGCGGCAACGACGCGCAAAAGACCATCGGCATCATCTGGATGCTGTTGATCTCGACCGGCTACGCCACCGCTGCCGACACCTCGCCACCCACCTGGACCATCATTTGCTGCTATCTGGCCATCGGTGCGGGCACCATGTTCGGTGGCTGGCGCATCGTCAAGACCATGGGGCAGAAGATCACCAAGCTCAAACCGGTCGGCGGCTTCTGCGCCGAAACCGGTGGCGCCCTGACGCTGTTCATCGCCACGGCCATGGGCGTGCCCGTGTCGACCACGCACACCATCACCGGCGCCATCGTGGGCGTGGGCTCGGTGCAGCGCGCCAGTGCGGTGCGCTGGGGCTTGGCGGGCAACATCGTGTGGGCCTGGATCCTCACCATTCCCGCCTCCGCTTTCGTCGCGGCCATTGCATACTGGGTCAGCCTCCAACTCTTCTGACCTGATCCATGACGAACCCTCAGCCGGCAGACAGCGAACCGCTCGAGCGACTGGCTGAGCGGCTGCGGCAGGGCGGCCCTTTCGCGGTCATCACCGGCGCAGGCCTGAGCACCGCCAGCGGCATCCCGGCCTATCGGGACCACAAAGGGCAATGGCAGCACCGCCAGCCCATCCAGCACCAGGCCTTCCTGCAATCGGACACGGTTCGCCGCCGCTACTGGGCGCGCAGTTTCGTCGGCTGGCCCACGGTCAGCCAAGCCCAACCCAATGATGGTCACCGCGCACTGGCCAGCCTGGCGCAGTCCGGGCACATCTCGGCCCTCGTCACCCAGAACGTAGATGGCCTCCACCAGAAGGCCGGCAGTGCAGACGTTGTCGAGCTGCATGGTGGCATCAGCCAGGTGTGTTGCCTGCACTGCCACACCCGCTTTGCCCGCACGGCCATGCAGGACTGGCTCACCCAGGCCAACCCGCATTTCGACCAGAATGCCGCACGGCAAGCCCAGACCGCACCAGATGGCGATGCGCACCTCGAAGACGCCTGCTACACGCACTTTCAGGTACCCGCCTGTCCGCAATGCGCAGGCATCCTCAAGCCAGACGTGGTTTTCTTCGGCGACAACGTGCCCAGAGACCGCGTGGCCCTGTCGACCGAGAAGATCACGCAATCACAAGGCTTGCTGGTGGTCGGCACATCGTTGATGGTCTATTCCGGTTATCGTTTCGCGGAACTGGCCCACCGCCTGGGCAAGCCGGTGCTGGCGATCAACCAGGGCGTCACGCGGGCCGATGCCCTCTTGTCGATCAAGGTGGAACAAGATTGCGCCACTGCGCTGACGGCACTCAGGGCCTTGCTGCAATCCATGCAGCAGTCAGATTGAGGCTGGCGTAATCTGCGGTTGTGGTGGCGGCACGAGCCCCCCCAAGAACGAACGGACAACATGAGCGAGCAGTCATTGCAACCCGGGCGACTCGAACGCATCATCCAGATGCAGTCGCTGATTGTTCAGGCCGAGTTTAAGCTGGACAGCTTCATGCAGCTCGTGGTCGACAACCTGCAGGAGTTGAGCCACGCCATGGGCGCCGTCGTCGAGCTGGTAGATGGCGAGGACATGGTCTACAAGGCGGTGTCGGGCCTCATGACACCTTATCTGGGCACGAAACTGGCGCAAAGCGCCAGTCTGTCAGGGCTGTGCGTGCGCTCAGGCCAGGTGCTGCGCTGCGTCGATGCCGACACGGACCCGCGTGTCGATCTGCAAGCTTGCCGGCGTGTCGGCGTCAAATCCATGGTCTGCACGCCCCTGCTGCAAGGTGGCGCGCCCATCGGCGTGCTCAAGGTCATGTCCAGCCTGCCCGACGCCTTCAATGAAGACGACGTCCAGACCCTGCGCCTGATGGCCGATGTGCTGGGCTCGGCACTGGGCAAGCAGGTCGCTTTTGATCGCCTGCGCAAGACTGAAGAGCAACTGCGTGCCAGCGAGGCCTTCCTGGACCGCACCGGCCGCCTCGCCTGCGTGGGCGGCTGGGAACTCCACCCCGCATCAGGCACGCTGATCTGGTCGGACCAGACACGCCGCCTGCACGAAGTCCCCCTTGACTGGCAACCCACGCTGGAAGAAGCCATCAACTTCTATGACCCAGATGAGCAATTGCGCATCCGTGCGGCCGTGGAAGAAGCCATGACGCACGGCACGCCATGGAACATGGAGTTGTCGATGCGGACGGCCAAGGGACGCGCCATCTGGGTTCATACCTTCGGCGAGATCGAACGCAGACCGGATGGCAGCATCCACCTGGTCGGCGCCATCCAGGACATCACCGAGCACCGTCTGCGCAAGGAAGAACTCCAGCGCGAACAGCAACTGCGCAACCGGATCGAAGACCATGTTCGCGAAACCCAGGCCCTGCTGGCCGAGCGCAGCGAGATGCTCAATGTCATGGCGCACGAGGTTCGCCAGCCCTTGAACAATGCCTCTGCCGCCCTGCAAAGTGCAGCCGGCATCCTGGCCGATGTGAAGGAGTCGGCCGCGGCACAGCGCCTGTCACGCGCGCGGGGCGTCATGGGCCAGGTGCTCTCCAGCATCGACAACACCTTGGCGGTGGCCGCTTTGCTCGCCCGCCCGGCACCGGCCGAGCGCACAGACGCCGACATCGACACCCTCATCAATGTGACCTTGGCGGACCTGGCCGAAGATCAGCGCCCGCGCATCCACATCGAGCGCACGACCCCGACCCGCACCGCCACCATGGACATGAGCCTGATGCGGCTGGCCTTGCGCAACCTGCTGTCCAACGCGCTGAAGTTCAGCCCGATCAGCTCACCCGTCATCCTGCGCGTGAGTGACTGTGACCAGCCACTGGCCCTGCTGCTCGATGTGATAGACCAAGGCCCCGGCATCCCTGCAGACCTGGTTCCCAGGTTGTTTCAGCGAGGCGCCCGCGACGAAAGCAGTGGCCACCCGGCTGGACAGGGGCTGGGCCTGTACATCGTGCGCCGCGTGATGGAGTTGCATGGCGGACAAGTCACGCTACAGCACAACACGAACGCTGGCGTGACCATGCGCCTCGTCCTGACGCAAGCCCCTGACGACTGAAGCGCGAGCCGTGCGCAACAGGTATCAGCGCTTGAGCTTGTACCCGGTCTTGAAGATCCAGGCCACGATGCCCAGCGAGACGAAGGTGAACAGCAGTGTCATCACCAGGCTGACCACCACGCCCACATCGGCCTGCCCGTGGAAACACCACCTGAAACCGCTGACCAGGTAGACCACCGGGTTGAACAGCGAGATCGTCTGCCACACCGGCGGCAGCATCTTGATCGAATAGAAGCTGCCCCCCAGGAAAGTGAGCGGCGTGACGATCAACAGCGGCACCACCTGCAGCTTCTCGAAGCTGTCGGCCCACAAGCCGATGATGAAGCCCACCAGGCTGAAGGTCACGGAGGTCAGGACCAGGAACAGCAGCATCCACAGCGGGTGCTCAACGTGTAGCGGCACGAACAGCGCCGCCGTGGCCAGGATGATCAGCCCAAGCAGGATCGACTTGCTGGCCGCCGCGCCCACATAGCTGAGCACCACCTCGAACGATGAAATCGGCGCAGACAAGAGCTCGTAGATGGTGCCGGTGAACTTGGGGAAATAGATGCCAAAAGACGCATTCGAGATGCTCTGCGTCAGCAGCGACAGCATGATCAGCCCAGGCACGATGAAGGCCCCATAGCTGACGCCATCGACCTGCTGCATGCGCGAACCGATGGCCGCACCAAACACCACGAAATACAGCGAGGTTGAAATCACGGGCGAGATGATGCTTTGCATCAGGGTACGGCGTGTACGGGCCATCTCAAAGCGGTAGATGGCACGAACGGCTTGCATGTTCATGTTGCGTCCTTCACGAGGCTCACGAAGATATCTTCCAGCGAACTCTGAGTGGTCTGGATGTCCTTGAAGCGCACGCCGGCTGCGGTCAACTGGCTGATCAGCGTGGGCACATCCACGCCATCGTCTTGCGCGTCGTAGGTGCACACCAGCTCCTGCCCATCGGCCGACAGGCTCAAGGCATAGCCGTTCAGGCCATCCGGGATGCGGCTCAGGGCCTGCGGCAGATGCAGGGTCAACTGCTTCTTGCCCAGCTTGCGCATCAGCTCGTTCTTCTCTTCGACCAGGATGATCTCGCCCTTGTTGATCACGCCGATGCGGTCGGCCATCTCCTGAGCTTCCTCGATGTAGTGCGTGGTCAGGATGATGGTCACGCCCTGTTGTTGCAGGCGGCTGACCAGGCTCCACATGTCGCGCCGCAGGTTGACGTCCACACCGGCCGTGGGCTCGTCCAGGAAAAGGATCTTGGGTTCGTGCGACAAAGCCTTGGCGATCAAGAGGCGGCGCTTCATGCCGCCCGACAGCGTGATGATCTTGTTGTCACGCTTGTCCCACAAAGACAGGTCTTTGAGGATCTGCTCGATCAAGGCGGGGTTGGCCGGCTTGCCGAACAGGCCTCGGCTGAAGCTGACCGTGTCCCAGACGGACTCGAAAGCATCGGTGGTCAGCTCCTGGGGCACCAGGCCGATGAGGCTGCGCGTGGCGCGGTAGTCGCGGCCAATGTCAAGGCCATCGACCAGCACCTTGCCTTCTGTGGCCGTGACGATGCCGCAGATGATGCTGATCAAGGTAGTCTTGCCGGCGCCATTGGGCCCCAGAAGGGCCAGGATCTCGCCGCGCTGGATGTCCAGGTTGACCCGCTTGAGCGCCTGGAACCCCGAAGCATAGGACTTCGAGAGGTTTTGAATGGAGATGATGGGCTGCATCCGACGACGATAACCGATGTCGCCAAGGTCTGCAGAAAGCGCCGCTGGAGCGCCCCCTCAAAGTGGAAGCTTCAGGCCTTCGCCCCAGGCAGCACCCAGGCCCGCGGGTTGTGTTCGAAGCCGACCTTGGCGTAGTACTCGTTGGCCTTGGGGGCGGCCAGCAGCACGATCATGCACTCGGGCGGCAGGTGCTTGCGGGTTTCCTCGATGAGCTGGCGGCCGATGCCCTGGCGCTGGCAGGCCTCGTCCACCGCCAGGTCTGCCAGGTAGGCAACATAAGCGAAGTCGGTGAGCGTGCGGGCGATGCCCACCAGCTTGTCGCCCAGCCAGGCCGTGACCGTGAGGTTGGCGTTGCGCAGCATGCCTTCGAAGATGTCGGGCCGGTGCACGGGGCGACGCTCGCCCAGCGTGGAACGCTTGTACAGGTCGATGGCCTGCGCCACACTGATCGCTTCGTTGCAGCGGTATTCGATGTCCATCGCCCTCATCTTCTCATTCATGCGCGCACCGCGTGATCAGTCTCGGTCGTGGCCGCGCCGCCCTTCATCACGGTCATGGTCCCGATGGTCGCGATCTCCTTCGCGATCACGGTCGTGGCCATAAGCGTGGCCTCGTCCGTGCCTGTCATGGTCGCGATCCCAATCATGCTCGTGTTCGTGTTCGTGTTCGCGCTCCCAGCGCTCGCGCACCCAATCTTCACGCACGAAATACACCGGTTGCCCGCATGCACTATAGCGACTGCAATAGCGGCGCCAGTCGCGCTGATGGGCCGGCGGCACGTACAGATAGATCGGGCGTTGGTAGACGGCGACCGGCGAGGGCTGGATGACAACCGGCTGGGGCATCACGACCACGGGGGGCGGGGCATTGCCGATGTCGATGCGGCCATACACCCCAGGTTGATTGATGCCGATGGACACGCCCACGCTGGTTTGGGCAAAAACAGGCGTGGCGCTCAAAGTGGCCAAGGAGCCCAAGGCGGCCAAAGCGAAAAGCAACTTCCTCATGGTGGTGGTCCGTTATGGAGATGCCGTTTCAACGCGGCTGTGCAACCTCAGGCCTACAGCACAGGTGGCTTTTTACCGGTCTTTACAGGCTCCAAGGGTCTCGATGCGCCCTCACAGGTAGAGCGCCAGCAATTCGGACACCTTGTCATCGACCGTCACAGGCAGCCACAGGCATGCCTGGCCACCAGCCGGATTGGCGCCCAACTCGGTCAACACCGGCACCCCGCTGCCCACGGCCTTCACGATCAAGGCGTCCGCGTCCACCAGTTTCAGTACCTGCCTGCTGGCGCCCAAATCACCCTCGACCTCGCAATAACCCGCTGCGCGCACCAGCTGGGCTTGTGAACGCTCCACGACCCAACGTTCCATGCGTCGCGCAATGGGCGTTTCCTCGCCCGACAGCAAGGTCAGCACATAGCTGTCGTGCCCTGTCGCATGACAAGGCAGGGCCACGGCTCGGCGGATGCCGGCATCGCTGGCGGCCTCACCCCGCAGGAAGCGCTTGCTCTGGTCCACCTGCCCCAGGATCACGACCTCATCGCGCTGCCAGGCCAGGCCCGGCAAACCCATGCCCCGCGGCAGATAGGCATCACGCGAGATCTGCTCGAACCCGGGCGGCAAGCCGCCGTAGTAGCCATCCAGCAAGGTCATGTCCGAACTGACGCGCGCATGGTTGCACCACAGCTCCACGGCGCCCTTGCTGGTATGGTCATCGCTGCCGAACAGGGTCACCACGGCCGTCAGCTCACCCTTGACAAAGAAGGGCACGGCCACGGCGCAGGTCAGGCCGGCCACCTTGGCAGCGCTGGTGCGGCGAAAGTGGGAGCCCTCGAACTGCTTGAGCAAGATGGGATGACCATGATCCCAGGCGTCGCCCGGCAGGCCCTCCGTGCGTCCGAAACACATGGCGCGGCTTACGGCGGCAAAACTCAGCGCATCACCAAAAGCGCCCGCACCAAACTCGAGCAAGGTGCGGTCGGGCGCAGGGAGCCAGATTTCGGCAGCGCGGATAAACGATTTCATGTGGAGGCCTCAAGCGACGTGTTGTGTTTGCCTGCAATCCACAAGCAAAACTCACACCAAGCCCAGGCCTGATCAAGCCAGCTTCAGCCCTCTTTGACGCCGCCTAGGCCTGGCTCTCGCCGCGCCAGCATCACCGCGTCGTCGATGCTCAGCACGCACAACTCGACGTCGCCCAGACCAGCGCGCTGGAGCACGACGTAGGCCCGGCTCTTGAGCCGGGCCAGCAGCAGGCGCTGCCCCCTGGCCTTGAGACTGGTGTTCAGATCCCTCAAGGCCTCCAGGCTGCTGCCGTCCAGATCAGGCGATTCCTCCAAGCTCAGGATCAGGCAACGGGTTGCGGGATGCTGCCGCAAGGCCTCGCGCACCTGTGTCATCAGATTCTCCACATTCCCGAAAAACAGAGGTGCTTCGGGCCTGACGACGAGCAGGCCCTCTTCCGCCTTGGCCTTGGGCGACAAGGACAGGTCAATGAAGTCATGGCCGCCGTCCAGCCGCCCCAGTACCGCAATGCGAGCCCGCGCCAGGCCACGCAAGGTCATGAACAGGCTCATGCCGATGGAAACGAGCAAGCCGTCCAGCACCCCCAGCCACAAGACGGCCGCCACCGCCAGCAGGGCCATGAAGCGGTCGCGCTGCCAGACGAAATAGGGCTTGAAGGCGCGTGGGTCCAGCATGTGGCTCACGGCATGGATGACGATGGCGCTGAGCACGGGCTCCGGCATGTCGGCCACCACGGGCAGCAAACTGAAGGCCACCACCGCGAGCACCAGCAGCGCCGCCACGCCTGCCCACCGCGAAGAGGCCCCGGCAGACTCGTTGGCCGCACTGGCCGAGTAACCCGCGCCCACCGGCATGCCATGCAGGACGCTGCTCAGCACATTGGCCACGCCCAACGCCAGCAGATCGCGGTTGGGTTGAACCTCATCCCCGTGGCGCAAGGCCAACGTGCGGATGGACCCATACGACTCCGCGTACAGGATGAGCACCATCGCCACGGCCACTTCCCCCAGGCGCAGCCATTGCTCGCGCGCCAGCTGCGGCCATGCCGGCTGATTGAGGTGCAACTCGATCACGCCAACGCGGGCCACGCCCATCTCACCCAGATGCAGATGGTGTTGCGCGGCCATGCCCAGCAGCATGACCACCAGGGCACCGGGCCAGTTGGGGCCCAGGCGCCCCAGCACATACAAGCCAGCCAATGCACTGCCACCCACGATCATGCTGGGCCCGTGCCAATGCGCCACGCCGGAGGTCAAGTCCAGCAGCACGCTGTAGGCGTCGTGGTTGTCTGCTGCCACGCCCAGCAACCTGGGCAACTGCTTGAGGATGATGATCAGCGCCAGGCCAAAAGCAAAACCCCGCAGCACGGGCTTGGAGATGAAGGCCGACACCGCCCCCACCTTGGCCATGGCCCCGGCCAGGAAGAGCAGGCCGGTCAGCAGCACCAGGCCTGCCGCCAACTCCATGCGCATCAGCGTATTGAGCCCGGCCAGTGCCCCTGTGGCTGCCAGCAGCACCGCCGCCGAGGAAGACGTGGCCGACACGATGGCGAAGCGGCTGCTGCCCAGCAGCGCATAGCTCAGCAAGCCCGCGAACAAGGCCAGCACGCCGGCCTGCGGCGGCATGTTGCCGATGCCCGCGTAGGCCACGGCCTCGGGCAGCAGCAAGCCCGCTACCGACAGCCCGGCCAGCCCGTCACGCCAGCTTGGTTTGGTCCACTGCACCGAAGACTCACTCCCCTTGCATCAAGGAGTCCAGCGTCAGCTCGAAGGCGCCTCCGAAAGTGTCCAGGAAGTAGCGCACTTCGGGCAGCATGTGCTGATCGATCTTGGCGCGCACCTGGGCCGCAGCCTGCTCGAACTCGGTGTTGCCGTAGCGCAGCTCGGCGCGGCACTTGAGCCAGGCTGCCAGGCGGTCGGCGGCCTTCACCAGCTTGGCCTCCTCATCTGGCCATTCGTGGTGGTCCATGGCGGCTTTGAGCGCCGGCCGCACCACTGGCGGCAGCAGGCGCAGCATTTCCTCGCACACTTCGCCTTCCAGGTTGGCCGTGGCATGGCGCATGGCGGGAGAGTACTTCACGGGCGTGGGCAGGTCGCCCGTGATGGCTTCGGTCGCATCATGGAACAAGGCCCGCGTGGCCACGGCATTCGGGTCGACGGGCTTGCCCAGGACGTCGCGGGCGATGACGGCCAGCGCGTGCGCCAGCACAGCGACCTCCCAGCTGTGCTGGGCCACATCCTCCTCGACGGCATTGCGCATCAGGCCCCATCGCTTGATGAAGCGCAGGCGCGACAGATGGGCGTAAAAAGGACTGTGGGGCATGGCGGATTGAGGCATAAACGGGGAGCGCTTTGAGAGACCGAGGCGAACACGCCAGGCACCCATCTTCTCGCAAAATGCGAGTAAAGCCACCCAGCGCACGCGGCGCAGTCCCGCATTTGCAACCCCGGCACCATCGGCCACGCCAAGCAGACCCTCATGAGCATGCCAGACGACCTCGGGAAGTATCTGATCATCGCGATCCTCGCCACGATGGCCGTGCTGGCCTGGCGCGCCTGGCAGATCAAGCAGCGCAGCCCCAACTGGCCCTATGTGGAAGGCGAGATGCTGGAAGCACGCGCCCGTGCCCACAACGAAACCGGCGACCAGCGCGGCACCCCGACGCACCACTGGTTCACTGAGGTCCGCTACCGCTATACGGTCAATGGTCAGACCTACACCGGCAACCGCCTGCGTGCCTTCGGCTTGAACCACTTCGACGAGCAGCAGGCCTTGCAGGAGATCGCGCCGTTCCAACCCGGCACCAAGGTCAAGGTCTATTACGACCCGGCCGACCCGTCGTCGAGCGTGCTCATACCAGGCTGAGCAGGGAGGCGACCTGCGCATTCCTCACGGTGGCCAGGGATTTTGGATCACCTTCGCTTGCATACCCTAGTGGGTATAAATATACTCCCCACCGTATATGGATGAGGAGCATGTTTCATGGCCAGTTTCCACGGCACGGCGGCCCTGCTGATGACCGCCTTGACGGCAGCCCTGATGGGCGCCTTGCTGCCTGCCCAAGCTGAAAGCGGCAAGCTGCTGGTGCCTACGTTGAAGGTGCAGGCGGCCACCATCGCGCAATCGCAAGGCGCGGCGCTGGAATGGGATGGCGTGATCCAGGCCGTACGCCAAAGCACCGTGGCTGCGCAGGTGCCAGGCAACATCACCGCCTTGCTGGTCAAGGCTGGAGACAAGGTGAAAGCCGGCCAGCCACTGGCCCGTGTGGACGAGCGCGACACCCAGGCCGCGTTGGCCCGCAGCCAGGCCGAGCTTGCTCAGGCCGACGCGCAGCTCACCAACGCCCGCCTGCAATGGCAGCGCAGCCTGGCGCTCAAGGCCCAGGGCTTCATCAGCGACGCCGCACTGGACAGCGCACAGGCCCAGTGGCGTGCCGCCCAGGCGACCGTGGATGCAAGCCAAGCCGCACGCAATCAGGCCGTCCTGGCCAGAGGTTTTGCCACCGTGGTCGCGCCCTTCGATGGCCAGGTGCTGTCTACCCAGGCCGATGTGGGCGATCTCGCCACGCCGGGTCGCCCCATCCTCACCCTGTATGCCCCCCAGGCCATGCGCGCCGTGGTGCAGGTGCCCGCCTCGCAGGCTGAGCGCGTGCGCACGGCCACCGTGGCCGAGGTGCTTTTGCTCACTTGGTCATCGCCCACTAACAATACGGCCAGCCCTCAATGGGTGCGTGCGCGGCAAGTGACCGCCCTGCCCGCCACCGACCCGGTGGCGCAGACCGTCGAGTGGCGGCTCGACCTGCCAGGCACCCAGGCCTTGCCGGGGCAGACCGTGCGGGTGCGCTTTACAGGCGTGGCCGCCAAATCTGGTCTGCAAGCTGGTCTGCGCGACGTCAGGACCAATGGTGTCGACGTGCCTGCCCCTGCGCTGCTACGGCGTGGCGAATTGACTGCTGTGTACGTGGTTCGCGGGAGCCGGTTCATGCTGCAGGCTGTGCGTGTGGCCTCCGCCAATGAGGCCGCCAGCACCGTGACCGTGCTCAGCGGCCTGCGTGCAGGCGAGCTCATCGCCACCGACGCCCTGAAAGCTGGCCTGGCCAACGCCAGCCCGGTGAAGCCATGAGCAGCACGCCCACCTCTCCCTCAACCGATACCTCGGCCATGGGCGTCTCCGGGCGCTTGGCCAGAGCCTTCCAGCGCAACGCGATCACGCCCTTGCTGGCCCTGGTGGCCATGTTGCTGGGCCTGTTTGCCGTGCTGGTCACGCCGCGCGAGGAAGAGCCGCAGATCAACGTCACCATGGCCAATGTGCTGGTGCCCTTCCCTGGCGCCTCCAGTACCGACGTGCAGAACATGGTCGCCCGGCCAGCCGAACAGGTGCTCAGCCAGATCGCCGACATCGAGCACACCTCCTCCGTGTCGCGCCCGGGCATGGCCATGCTGACCGTGCAGTTCAAGGTGGGTGTGCCCCGCACCGATGCGCTGGTGCGTTTGTACGACGTGCTCAATGCCAACCAGGACTGGCTGCCGCGCAACCTTGGCGCCTTGCCTCCCATCGTCAAGCCCAAGGGCATCGACGACGTGCCCGTGCTGGCGGTGACCTTGTGGAGCAAGCAGAGCGAGTCCGCGTTGGTGCTGGAACGCGTGGCGCGCAGCCTCGAGGCCGACATCAAACGTGTGCCCGGCACCCGTGAGGTGAAAACCATCGGTGGACCAGGCCAGGCCGTGATGGTCACGCTGGAGCCCAGCCGTCTGCGCGAACGCGGCGTGGACATCGCCTCGCTGCAACAAGCCCTTGGCGCAGCCAACCTGAGCCTGCCGTCTGGTGCCGTGCTGTCGCCGCAAACCGGGTCGACCTCGCCCGGCAACAGCCAGATGCTCAGCATCGAGACGGGCGAGTTCCTGCGTTCGGCCGATGACGTGGGCGACCTGGTGGTCGGTGTGCAGCAAGGCAAGCCGGTTTACCTGCGCGAAGTGGCCAAGGTCGAATGGGGTGCGCAGCAGGCATCCAAGTACGTGTGGTTCACGCCGGGTGCTGGTCTGAATGACACGTCGCTGGCTGGCCGTGCCTTTCCAGCTGTCACCCTGACCGTCACCAAGAAGCCCGGCCAGAATGCGGTGGACGTGGCCAAGGCCGTCCGCCATCGCCTCGATGAATTGCGCAACACGGTGCTGCCTGCCGATGTCGAGATGCGCATCACGCGGGACTATGGCGAAACTGCCGAAGAAAAGGCCAACAAGCTGATCCAGAAGTTGGCCTTCGCCACGGGCTCAGTCATCTTGCTGGTGGGCCTGACGTTGGGCCGTCGCGAAGCGGCGATCGTTGGCGCGGCGGTGATCCTCACCTTGACGACCACGCTCTTCGCGTCATGGGCCTGGGGCTTCACGCTCAACCGCGTGTCCCTGTTCGCGCTGATCTTCTCCATCGGCATCCTGGTGGACGATGCCATCGTGGTGGTGGAGAACATCCACCGCCATCAGCAGCTCAGCCCTGGCAACCCCCTGGCCGAGATCATCCCGCTGGCTGTGGACGAAGTGGGCGGCCCCACTATCCTCGCCACCTTGACCGTGATCGCCGCGCTGCTGCCCATGGCCTTCGTCAGCGGCCTGATGGGCCCATACATGAGCCCCATCCCCATCAATGCCAGCCTTGGCATGGCCATATCGCTGGGCATCGCCTTCACAGTGACGCCCTGGCTGGCCCATCGGCTCATGAAGCAGCCAGCTGCCCACGCCGCACCCGACTCAAGCAGCAAGTTGCAAGGCCTGTTCGGCCGTGTGCTCATGCCCCTGCTGGTCCATCGTCGTCGGCGCTGGGCCATGGGGCTGGGCATCGTGGCCGCGATGATGCTGTCCGTGGGGCTGGCCACCGTGCCCTCGTCGGGCCTGGGCGTCGTGCTCAAGATGCTGCCCTTTGACAACAAAAGCGAGTTCCAGGTCGTGCTGGACATGCCCGCAGGCACGCCGCTGGAAGACACGGCTGCCGCCCTGCAGGACATGGGCGCCTTTCTGGCCAGGCAGCCCGAGGTGCTGGACCTGCAAGGCTACGCGGGCACGGCCTCGCCCATCACCTTCAACGGGCTGGTGCGCCAATACGATCTGCGCGCCGACGCAGAACAGGGCGATCTGCAAGTCAAGCTGGTGGACAAGCACCATCGCCATGAGCAGAGCCACGCCATCGCGCAACGCCTGCGCATCGAGCTGGAGCACATCGCGGCCCGCCACGGCGCACGCATCAAGGTGGTGGAGGTACCGCCTGGCCCGCCCGTGATGTCGCCGCTGGTGGCCGAGATCTATGGCCCCGACGAAGCCGGCCGCATGCAACTGGCGCAGCGCGTGGCCCAGGCCTTTGGGCACACCGCCGACATCGTGGGCATCGACACGAGCCTCAAGGCCGATGCACCGCGCGCTTTCCTGCGCGTGCAGCGCCAGCGCGCGGCATCCCTGGGCATCTCCGTGGCAACGGTGGCGCAGGCGGTGCAGGCGGCCTTGTCTGGCAACGACCCGGCCTACCTGCATGACGGCCAGGCCAAGTACCCCGTACCCGTGCGCATCCAGTTGCCACTCGAATCCCAGATCGGGCTGGACAAGCTGCTGACCCTGCCGCTGCGTGCGGCCAATGGTCAACTGGTGCCGCTGTCCGAGCTGGTCCGCATCGAGCACGGCGTGATCGACAAACCGCTCTTCACCAAGGACATGCTGCCCGTGAGCTTTGTATACGGCGACATGGCCGGCCGCCTGGACTCGCCCCTTTATGGCCTCTTCGCGATCCGGGGCAAGCTGGCGCAGGCCGCCCTGCCCGGCACCGGCGACATCGATGAATACTGGATCCGCCAGCCCTCTGACCCATACCGGGCCTATGCCCTCAAATGGGATGGCGAATGGCAGATCACGTATGAGACCTTCCGTGACATGGGCGCGGCCTATGGTGTGGGCCTCATCCTGATCTACCTGCTGGTGGTGGCGCAGTTCAAGTCCTACCGTACGCCGCTGATCATCATGGCGCCCATCCCGCTGACCATCATCGGCGTGATGCCCGGGCATGCCTTGCTGAGCGCGCAGTTCACAGCCACCTCCATGATCGGCATGATCGCGCTGGCCGGCATCATCGTGCGCAACTCCATCTTGCTGGTGGACTTCATCGAGCTGCAAGTCGCGCGGGGAGTGGCCTTCAAGCAAGCCGTGGTGCAGTCGGCCGCTGTGCGCGCGCAACCCATTGCCTTGACCGGCATCGCCGCCATGGTGGGCGCCTTCTTCATCCTGGACGACCCCATCTTCAATGGCCTGGCCGTCTCGCTGATCTTCGGCATCATGGTGTCCACCTTGCTCACGCTGGTGGTGATCCCGGTGCTGTACTACGCCGCATATCGGCCCACGTACGAACATCAACATGAGCCGAATTGAAGGCTCACATCGCGCGTCAAGCGCTAGAAAGGACCCTTCCATGACCACCGAACGCATGATCCGCATCATCGCCGGCCTGTTCATCATGAGCTCGCTGGCATTGGGCGTCGAAGGCAGCCCGCTTTTCGTATCGAAATGGGCCCTCGCCTTCACGGCCTTCGTGGGCGCGAACCTGTTTCAATTCGGATTGACCAATTTTTGCCCGATGGCTATCCTGCTGCGCAAAATGGGCTTGCGGGATTGTGCACAATGAGTGCCCAAGCTGCGCTCCCCGCGGCACACTCACCGGACGATTGCACCATGGCCGCCCTGGACAACGAGAAAAGCCGCACCGATATTCTCAACCGCCTCAAGCGCGCGGAAGGCCAGTTGCGCGGTATCCAGCGCATGATCGAGGAAGGTGAAGGCTGCCTGCCGATTGCCACGCAGATGGCGGCCGTGCGCAAGGCGCTGGACAGCACCTATGTGCGCATGACCGTGTGCTTCATGGAGCAGCAGCTGCAAACCAGGCTGGGTGCCGACATCACTGGCAAGGATGCCGCGGCCATGAGCGAGATGTTCGATGAAATCGAGACCCTGCTGGGCAAGATCCGTTAAGCCTGACCCGGTTTGACAGCGGCCTGGCGACTAGCCCAGACCCAGAGCGCAGCCCCCACCAGAATCATCGGCAGACTGAGCCATTGGCCCATGCTCAGGCCCAGACTCAGGAACCCCAGGAAGTTGTCCGGCTCGCGGGTGAACTCCACCGTGAAGCGCGCCAGGCCATAACCCATGATGAACAAGGCCGTGGCCTGACCGGTTCGGCGCGGCTTGCTCGTGAACAGCCACATCACGGTGAAGAGCAACAGCCCTTCTGCCGCAAACTCATAGAGCTGAGAAGGATGACGTGGCAGGCCATCTTGGGCACGAGGAAACACCATGGCCCACGGGGCATCGGGTGAAGTCACACGCCCCCACAGCTCGCCATTGATGAAGTTGCCGATGCGCCCGGCCGCCAGCCCCAGCGGCACCAGCGGCACGACGAAATCGAACAGGCGCAGAAACGGCACCTTGTAGCGACGCGAGAACAACCAGCCCGCAACGACCACGCCCAAGAAGCCGCCATGAAAGGACATCCCGCCCTGGCCCAGCTTCAAGGCATCCAGCGGGTGCCCCAGGTAGAACAGGGGCTTGTAGAACAGCACATAGCCCAGGCGCCCACCGATGACCACACCCAGCGCGCCATAGAAGAGGAACTTGTCAACCTGCGGCTCCTCGATCGGTGCCAGACCCTGGCGCACCCGAAGGCGCCCCAGGATCAGGAACAGCACAAAGCCCAGCAGGTACATCAGCCCATACCAGTGGAACCGCAGCGGCCCGATGGTCAAGGCGACCGGGTCGAACTGGGGGTGTACCAACATGGCTGAAACGGCCTCGGAACGCGAGGTTTACTTGAACAGCTTGCGGATGTGCTGCCAGGTGCGCAGCACAAACCCCGACTGCTCGACCGGCTGCAAAGCCACCAGGTTCTGCTCGCCATAGGGCTTGCCATCGACCGTGGCCACCACCTTGCCCAGCACCGCGCCTTGCGCGATCGGTGCCTTGATCTCGGGGTTGAGCTGCACGGTGGTGCGCACCTGCGAAGCCTGGCCGCGCGGCACCATCAGGTTCCAGTCGGCCGTCACACCAGCGGCCACCGTATCAGCCTTGCCGAACTGCACGGGCGCCGTTGCCACGGTGGCATTGGCGCTCAGGGCCTTGGCCTTCTCGAAGGAGCTGAAGCCCCAGTTGAACAGCGCACGGGTCTGGTCGGCGCGGTCCTGCATGCTGTTGGCGCCCATGACGACCGAGATCAGACGCATGCCATTGCGCTTGGACGACGCCGTCAGGCAATAGCCGGCCGCTTCGGTGTGCCCCGTCTTGAGGCCGTCCACCGTCGGGTCGGTGTAAAGCAAGGCATTGCGGTTGCCCTGCTTGATGCCATTGAACTTGAACTCCTTCTCGGCGTAGATCGGATAGTAGTCCGAGCTGTCGCGGATGATGGCGCGGGCCAGCAAGGCCAGGTCGCGCGCGGAGGCCAGGTGCGTGGGCGCGGGCAGGCCCGTGGCATTGTCGAAGTGCGTGTGGCTCATGCCCAGGCGCTTGGCCTCGGCGTTCATGGTCTGAGCGAACGCCTCCTCAGAGCCGCCCAGGTGCTCGGCCATGGCCTTGGAGGAATCGTTGCCCGATTGCACGATGATGCCGCGCAGCATGTCCATCACCGAGGCCGAGCTGTTCAGCGGCAGGTACATGCAGGACTCGGTGCTGGAGCCTCGGCACCAGGCATTGAGGCTGACACGGACCTGGTCGGTGGGCTTGAGGCGGCCGGACTTCAGCGACTGCTCGACGATGTAGCTGGTCATCATCTTCGTGAGCGACGCCGGCGGCAGTGGCTGGTCCGGGTTGGACGATGCCAGGATCTGGCCGGTGTCGAACTCCATCAGCACGAAGGCCTTGTTGGCCAGCGCGGGCGGCGGCGAGATCTCGACGGCGGCGCTGGTGGCGGCCCAGCTCAGGCAGGCGCCCCCGAGGACCAGGATGGATGCAAGACGGCGGTGTTGTTGGCGGTATTGTTGTGTGAGCGTCATGGGCATAGCGGTGAAGACGGCCTGGCTGGCCGGCGCACCGCATTATCCGCCCGTCTGTGCCTGAGGTCGGCGCAAGACCTTGTTGCCTGTTTGTAAACGCCTTTTCAACTCACCCAAGCACCGTCAAGCGCCCGCATTGGGCAAAGGGTGGACAGGCGGAATCGTGGCGGCCATCAGTTGCAATCGGCCGGTGATGACGCCCCGCAGCGTGCTCATGGCATCCGCGATGGCCTGCAGCTTGGTGGCCGGCCCCTGGACCAGCACCACCTCCAGCATCTGCTTGTCCATGAGGTGCACATGCAGCGAGCTGATGACCTCGTCGATGTGGTTGCATTGCAGGTCGGAGAGCTGCTTTTGCAGGCCCCGCACCGAGCGGTCATACAACAGCGTGATCGTGCCCATCATGACCTGCTCGCCCAACTGGCGCTTGTGCTCCAGCAACTGGTCGTTGATCATGGCGCTGATGGCTTGCGAGCGGCTTTCAAAGCCACGTCGCGCCACCATCACGTCCAGCTCCTGCAAGAGGTCTTCCGGCATCGAGATGCTGATGCGGGTCACCGGGCTGCATGGGCGCCCCTCCCCGGGGTTCAAGAGTGCGTCGTCCATGGCTTTTCTTAGAACATGTGGCTGTAGCGTTCGGTTTCCCACTGGCTGATGGACAGGTGGTACGCCTCCCACTCCTGGGTCTTGTAGGTGATGAATTCATCGCGCAGCGCTTTGCCCAGTGTGCGCTCCACCAGCGGGTCGGCGGCAAAAGCCTGGACGGCCTCCTGCAGGGTCTGCGGCAGGAACTCGATGCCACGCGCCTTGCGCTGTGCGTCGGTCAACTCGTAGAGATTGTCCTCGTTGGGCTCACCCGGGTTCAGGCCTTCACGGATACCTTCCAGGCCCGCAGCGAGCGCCAGCGCCGCCGCCAGATAAGGGTTGACCGCACCATCGGCATTGCGTGACTCGCAGCGCCCGCCACCGGCCGGGATGCGCACCGAGTTGGTCCGGTTGTTCGAGCCATAGGAGTTGAACACCGGGGCCCACGAGAAATAGCTCATGGCCCCACGCCGTACCAGTCGCTTGTAGCTGTTGACAGTGGGCGCAAACACCGCGCACAAGGCACGGCCGTGCTTGAGGATACCGGCCACGAACTGATAGCCCAGTGGCGTGAGGCCAATGCCGCGCGGGTCTTCCTTGGGGTCGCAGGCAAACAGGTTCTTGCCGGTCTTGAGGTCATAGAGCGACATATTGAAGTGCGCCCCATTGCCCGTCTTGTTGGCAAAGGGCTTGGGCATCATGGTGGCCAACAAGCCCTCTTCTTCGGCGTAGTGCTTGGCCATCATGCGAAAGAAGGTCAGGCGGTCGCAGGTGGTGAGCGCATCGGCATAGTTGAAGTCGAACTCGAACTGGCCGTTGGCGTCCTCGTGGTCGAAGGAGTAGAGATCCCAGCCCAGCTCGTTGATGCAGGTGGCGACCTTGTCCAGCCAGCTGAAGTTGTCGATGAAGCCCTTGACGTCGTAGCAGGGCTTGACCAGCTTGTCATCGGCATGAGGCACAGCCAGCGTGCCGTCGGCTTCCTTCTTGAGCAGGAAGATCTCGCACTCGATGCCCAGGTTCATGCCAAAGCCCATCTTCGCGGCCTCGGCCATCACGTTCTGCAGGGCCACGCGGGTGCTCAAGGGATAGGGCTCGCCCTTGAAGTGGTTGTCTGCCGGCATCCAGGCGATCTTAGGTTCCCAGGGCAGTTGAACGATGTGGCGCATATCGGGCACCGAGGTCAACTCGTCTTCATTTGGCGCCTGGCCCAGGCCATCGAGTGCGTAGCCGGTGTAGCGCTCCGAGCCCGCCGCCATCTGCGGCAGGTGGTCGATGGGCACGACCTTGGCCTTCTGAACCCCGTGGATATCGACATAGGCGCCGATGCAGTACTTCACGCCTTTGGCCTTGAGCGACTGCTGGATGTCCAGGACTTCTTGCTTCGAGGAATGCATACCGAAAACTCCATTGACAAAAAAGAACCGCTGGTGTCATCAGCCCACGCGGTCGAAATACGAATGCGCCAGCGGTGGCTGCTGCCTCAAGCCCCTTTGGATCAGGGCGCTGAGGTCTTCCACCATCCAGTCAAAGCCCTGCTGGCCCTTGGCAACCGTGGCCCTGCTCGGGAAGCCCGTCACCCCATTGAGGCTGGTGCGGTTGACCGGGTGCGCGAAGACCTGGCCTTCGGTGCGATCAGGATCATCGGCCTCATGCAGCTTTTCCATGCGGACCATGTGCGGCGACAGGGCCAGCATCAAGGCGGTCTCGGCATCGTTGGCGTGCCAGTCATCGGCGTCCGCAAAATGAAATTGCCTCACGCGCTCGCTGATCTGCGGCGAGTTGATCACGGCCACCATGAGGTCATCGTGCTCGGCGCGCAGCATCTCCAATGCACAGCGCAAGGGGGCTGCGTTGGTCACATGCGTGTTGACGATGAACAGGCGCTTCACGCCGCTGTGATAGGCCCCATCGCCGATCTGCTTGACCAGCTCGATCAGGGTGATGGGCTGAACGGGGATCGTGCCCGGCCAGCGCCGACTGTGCCCCAATGAGCAGCCATAAGGCAGCGCGGGCAGCATGGGCACACCGGTTCGCTCAGCCACGGCCTTGCACAGCTTGTCGGCGATCTCGGTGTCCATGCCACAGCCCATGTGCGGGCCATGCTGCTCGGTCGCTCCAACGGGCAGGATGGCCGCATGCGCCACGGCGGCCAGCTTGTCGGGCAACTCGCACCAGGTGATGTCAGACCATTGCATGGCGCACCTCACTCCACGTTGTCGCTCACATCGGTCATGCGGATGACCTGGGGCATGACGTCGTCGTCCTCGCTGTGCGCGGACTCAGCCTGCGGCGGATGGATCAAGGCCTCGAGCCGGGCCTTGGTCGCCTGGAATTCGGGGCTGGTGAGATGCATGGCAGAACGTGGACGCGGCACCGGCACCTCGATGAGTTCCTGCACCGAGCCCGGATGCGCCTTCAGCACCAGAATGCGGTCGGCCAGGAAGATGGCCTCATCCAGATCGTGGGTGATGAACAGGATGGTGATATCGATGTTCTTCCAGATCTCCAGCAAGTGGTTCTGCATCTTGGCACGGGTCTGGGCATCCAGGGCTCCGAAGGGTTCGTCCATCAAAAGGATGCGCGGCTGGTTGGCCAGCGCGCGCGCAATGGCCACGCGTTGCTTCATGCCCCCCGAGAGCTGGTGCGGATAGTGATCGGCGAACTTGCTCAAGCCCACCAGTTCCAGCCATTGACGTGCCTGGGCCTCGGCCTCGGTGCGGCCGGTGTCGTTGACCTCCAGCCCGAACATCACGTTCTTCTTGACGGTCAGCCAGGGGAACAAGGTGTAGCCCTGGAAGACCATGCCCCGGTCACGGCAAGGCCCTTGAACGGGCTCGCCATCCAGCAGCACCTGCCCAGATGAGTAGGACTCCAGCCCAGCCAGGATGCGGATCAAGGTGGACTTGCCGCAGCCCGATGGCCCGATCACGCACACGAACTCACGGCGGTGCGTCTTGAAGTTGATGTCCTCCAGCGCGGTGACCGGCCCCTGGTGCGACTCATAGGTCTTGCCCAGGCCTTTGACCTCCAGCACGACCTCGCGCTGCTTGAGCCGATCGAAACGCTCGCGCACGGAGTCGGACTGGTCCAGATAGGAAACGGTGGTCGTCATGTTCATGTCCACAAGCTCCAGTCGATGCTCACTGCTTGCCCGCAGATCGGTCCCATGGGAAGAGGCGTCTGCCCAGCCAGGCCAGGGTCAGGTCGATGCCCAGGCCGATGATCCCGATCATGGCGATCGCGGCGTACACATTCTCGAAGTGCTGGTAGCGTGCCTGCTGCGTGATGAAGAAGGTGATGCCGGAACTCGTGCCGATCAATTCGGCCACGATCAGGTAGGTCCAGGCCCAGCCCAGCAGCACGCGCTGATCTCGATAAAGGTCCGGCAGGATACCCGGCACCACCACGCGAGAGATCAGGCGCCAGCGCTTGGTGCCCAGCGTCATCGCCGCTTCGAGCAAGGCGAAGTCCAACTTGCGAGTGGTGTTGGAGATCACCAGCACCTGCTGGAAGAAGGTACCGATCACGATGATGGCGATCTTGGGTCCATCGTGGATACCCAGGATGGCCACCGCCAGTGCACCAAATGCTGGTGCAGGCAGATAGCGGAAGAACTCGATGAAGGGCTCGTTCAGGCGCGCGATGGCGCTGTAGGTGCCGCACACGATGCCCAATGGCACCCCGATCAGCGACGACAGCACAAAGCCCCAGAAGATCACCTGCATGCTTTGCCAAAGGCTCTCGTGCAGCCACGGTGCGTCCTTCTGCTCGGGCGGCGTGGTGAAGGCTGTGTAGAAAGCCTTGAGCACCTCATGCGGTGCGGGCAGGTAGACCGGGTTGGCCGGCTCGCCCATGGGCAAGGCTTTACCCGCCTCCTTCATGGCTTGCGACTCGTCGCGGAACACGTCCTTGTCCACACGCATGCCGACCTGGAAGTAGTCGACATCGCCAGGCTGCGTGATGAGCACCTGCGGATGCCACACGAAGGGCAGGTAACTCACCGCGCACCACAGCATCAGCGGCAGCACGAAGGACCCGATGCCCAGCATCAGCCGGCGCTGGGGCGTCAAGGCCGCGCGCACGGCAAACCAACCGGTCTGACCCATGATTACTTGACGGCTGCGTTGGTCAGGCTGGGATCGATGTAGGCGTCGATCTTCTGCGGCTCTTTGTAGACCGCGTTCTTGACGTTGAAGTCATCGGCGATCTTCGACGAGCCGTAGAGCGACTTGAAGCCATCGGCCTTGACCAGCACCTTCTTGCCCTCGCTCAGGGACAGCAGCTTGGTCCCCTTGAGGAAGTGCAGATAGGCGTCGGCCGGCACCCCCACGCGGGCTGACATGATCTTCACGGCATCGGGCTGGGTCTTGGGATCCTGGATATAGCTCACGACCTTGTCCCAGACCAGCACCACCTTCTGCCATTCGGCCTTGTGGGCGGCCAGGCTCGCGGGGCTCACAGCCAGCACGTCGTAGATCAGGCCGGGCTCATCGGCAGACGTGACCAGCGGCTTGGCGCCAGGCGCGCCCTTGATGGCCTGGCCGGCGATCGGTTGCCAGGCCCCCACGGCTGCGACGTCACCTGAGGCCAGCACCTGAGGCATCTCGTTGGTCTTGGCGTTGACCAGGGTGACATCGGTCTCCTTGATGCCGGCCTTCTTCAAACCATTGAGCAGCAGAAGGTGCTCGACCAGGCCAACCTCCACAGCCACCTTCTTGCCCTTGAGGTCCTTGAGCGACTTGATGCCGGGCTTGCCGATGATCATGTCGTTGCCGTTGGAGTAGTCGGTCAGCATGATCATCACGCCCTTGCCACCGGCCGCCCCGGTCACCAGGGTGTCGCCGTTGGTCATGGTCACGGCATCGATCTTGCCCGCAGAGAAGGCGTCCATCGAAGCGGAGTAGTCGAACCACTCGAACTTCACGTCCACACCGGCCTGCTTGAACCAGCCCTTGTCGATGGCCACCTGCCAAGCCACCCAGCCCGGCCAGTCGCTGTAGCCGATTTTCAGAGGCTCGGCGGACCATCCCGCCTGCGTGCCCACCAAGGTGGCGGTCAAGGCCAGGGCCTGGAAACCGCCGATCAAACGCTTTGCTGCTGACTTAGAGATCATCATGGCGCCCATTCACGTTATTACGGGTTGAACAAACAGTAATACCGACAGGGTTTAAGCAGCTTGTGTGCCAGGCGAAATCCGGGTGCAGGTACGGTTTGGGTGCATTTCATGATCAGGCTGACAGCACCTGCGCGCGCTGGTGCGCTAAACCAGTGCGCAGCCCTGCCCGGTCGTGTTGCCCCAAGGTGCAGTTGCGTGGCCAAGCCCACCCGCCAGATCCGGCAGAATCAATGCAGCGATACCGCCAGAAGTTAAGGACGCCTTCATGTCAGATCAGATCGTCACCGTGAGCCTGGACCAGCAGCAGGACTACCAATTCCGCGTCAGCTTCGGCGACCCCATGCCGCCCCTGCTCGCCGACGAGCCGCCCCCGCTGGGCCAAAGTCAAGGCCCCTCCCCGGTGCAACTGCTGGCGGCCGCCGTGGGCAACTGCCTGTCAGACTCGCTGTTGTTCGCGCTGCGCAAGTTCAAGCAGACACCGGAACCGCTGCGCACCGAGGTCAGCGCCACGGTGGGGCGCAATGAGGAGGGGCGCTTTCGGGTTCAGGCCATCGAGGCCAGGCTGCAACTGGGCGTGCCGGCGGCCAAGCTGGAGCACCTGGACCGGGTCCTGGAAACCTTCGAGTCCTATTGCACGGTCACGCAGAGTGTGGGCAGGGGTATTCCTGTCACCGTGCATGTGCGTGATGCGGATGGCGTCGTCCTGAAATAAGCAAGGCAGGCCATGCAGCGAGACTTGCCTACCGCCCTGCCCCAGGACGACCCGCAACGCGCGGTCCTGCACAACGAGGTACACGCGCGCCCACCGGCCCGCATCCGCCTGCCGGCACTCGTGGTGTATGTGGCCGTGCTCAACGAGGGCGTCAGCCGCGAGCAGGAGTGGCAGCACCTGCGCCAGTTGCCCGATCAGCAAGATCTGCAGCTGGAGCAGCTCCAGGCCAATTTTGTGCGGCTGCGCTTTGCCAATCACACGCTCAAGTGGGAACGCCACACCGAGTTCACGCGTTACTCCATCGTGCAGGCCTTGCCCGAGCACGCGCTTGAAACCGGCGACGAGGCCGAGCTGATGCGCGCCTTCGTGGTGGACCCGGCCTGGTTGTCGCGCATCCCCGGTCGCACGGTGGCGGCCATCACCATGGCCATGGTTCATGGCGATGTGGATGACCCGGCCGCCATGCGCGCCCAGGCCGAGCCCTGGTTCGATGGCCGCGAGACCGTCGCCTCGCTCATGGGCATACGCCGCTCCTGCGCCATCACCGACTTCCACCTGCGCGACAGCGGCTTCGAGCGCCTGCTGGTGATCTCGCCTGCCAATACCTCCGAGCTGCGAGCTGGGCGGCTTTCACAGCGCCTGCTGGAACTCGAAACCTACCGGCTCATGGCCTTGCGCGGCCTGCCCATCGCCAAGGAACTCGGCCCCACGCTCACCGCATGCGAAGAGCAACTGGCCGCCATCACGGCCCTGATGGAAAGCAAGGAGGTGTCCGACCAGGACTTGCTGACCCAGCTCATCGGCCTGGCGGCACGGGTCGAGCGGGCCACGGCCAAGCACATGTACCGCTTCTCGGCCACGCGCGCCTACGACAGCCTGGTCACACAGCGCATCGAACAGTTGCGCGAGGTCGCCATCCCGGGCACACAGATGGTCGGCGAATTCCTGCTCAAGCGCCTGTCACCGGCCATGGCCACGGTACAGGCCACCGCGCAGCGCCTGGGGTCGCTGTCGCAGCGCATCGAGCGGGCCAGCGCCTTGCTGCGCACCCGCGTGGACATTGCCACCGAAGCCCAGAACCAGCAACTGCTTGAAAAGCTCACCCGTGGCCAGGAGCTGCAACTCAGGCTGCAAAGCACGGTGGAAGGACTGTCGATTGCCGCGATCTCGTATTACGTGATCAGCCTGATCCTTTATGGCGGCAAGGCGGCCAAAGCTGCCGGTGCCCCCATCAACCCCGAGATGCTGGCCGGCGCCCTCATCCCGCTGGTGCTGGCCCTGATCTGGTGGGGCACGCGCCAGATCCACAAGAAGATATACGCAAGCTGAACCAGTTTGGTCAGTCCCAGCGCCAGGACCAGATGAAGTCCACGGCATTGTCATCACCAGCCTGAGCCCGCACCGTGAAGCGCTTGGCCAGCTTGTAGATGAGCTGCCAGTTGCCGCTCGTGGCATTGAGGTTGCGCTCATAGCCCACGTACCAGTATTTGGACACCTGCTTGCCCAGGTTCACCACGGTATCGCGGGCCGTGGTCGTGGCGTTTTCAGACTGCCGCACAGACAGCTCGTCCAGGCCCAGCATGGTCACCAGGTTGTCTGAAGGCGAGCTGTTCTCACCTGACAGCAGCGCCACCGCCGCGCTTTGCAACAGGCCAATGTCCGCACCGCCCAAGCCGGTCGGCGCACGGCCCAGCACCAGCCAGGAGAGCTTTTCCGTCTCGGACAAGGCCGGGTCAGAATACAGCCGGATGCGTGGGTCTTGCGCGGTGCCGGTGATGTTGACGCCCACTTTCACATCGCTGTCGGCGGCCGAGGGTGATTGAGGCCGCATGGCCAGGATGTCCAGGCGCGGGTTCTCGACCGGGCCTGTGAAGGCCACGTCGCCCCGCTCGATCACGAGCTTTTGCCCATAGGCCGCGAAGGTGCCGTTCTCGACATGCACGGTGCCGTTGACAGCAGGCCGGTTCGATGGGTTTGTCACCTTCAACTTGCCCGCCAGGAAGGCGTCCAGCCCCTTGCCTCGCAGCTTGAGCCTGTGCCCCAGGTCCAGGCTCAGGTTGGCGTTGAGCTTTCGCTTGGGTCCCGCGCTGCCACTACCGGCATCCGCCTGCTCCTCGGCGTCTTGTCCTGGGCGGTTGATCACGTTGACGTCATCGCCCACCGTCGGGGCGTCGGAACGTGTGATGTCGATCAGGCCTTCATCGACCTGGACCTGGCCCGTGACGTCGATGCCCTCCTGATCGAAGCGGGCCTGTGCATCGCCGCTGATGACCGCGCGCCGGTCGACCCGCTGCAACAAGGCAAAGCGCTCGGCCTTGACCGTGAGCTGCGCCTGCGGCGACGCACCCAGTGTGGCCTGCCCTTTCGCACTGATTCGCCCGCCTTGAGCGCCACCTTGGGCCACCAACTCGGTGAGCTTGATGTGCTCGCCCTCCAGGTCCAGCTGCAGGCGCCCATCGGTCAGGTTGACACCCATCAGCGCCTGCCCCAACCCCAGGTTCTGGCCTCTGACCATGCCGCGATACTGTGGCGCACCCAACGTGCCGCCCACCTCGGCCTTGGCCTGCAACTGCCCCGTGAGGCGCCAACCCGCCGGCACCCACGTCCCCCAGGGGCGCAGGTTGGCGATCTGCAAGTCCAGCTCACCCGACAAGGGATCAGCCGGCGCAGGCAACTGGCCGGCCGACGCCGCATGCACCACTTGCCGGCCCTTGAGCACGCCCAGCACCCGCCCCTCGAACTGCTCGCTCAAGGACCAGACGCCGTCTCGCGCCTGCAGGGCCACACGTGCCTCGCGGATGCCCAGTCTTTGCTCGCTGTTGCCCTGGATCGTCGGCTCGCTCAAGGTGATGTCGCCAGACTGCCGGGCCACGAAAGCGTCCACCACCCAGGGCTGGCGCAGGCTGTGCTTCAACTGCACGCCGCCCGTGACCATGAGGTCGCCACCCCAACCTGCCTGCGGTTGCCACGAGGTCATCAGGGCCGGCAGGTTCAAGGGGTCCAGCTCCAGGGCGATGTCCACCTCGCCCATCGCGTCAGCCTGGCCGGCCAGCGTTCGCCAGCTCAGGCGGCGCAGATGCAGCCCGGCCCCCATCACGTTCAAGGCGGCGGCGCCTTCAAGCTGCACGGCGCGTGCGTCGGCCCCTTCATGCCAGCTGATGCCAAAGGGCTGTGCTTGCAGCAGTTGACGCGGGCTCGCGCCGCCCATGGCGATCAGCAGTTCACTCACCTGCCCTTGCCAGGTCGAGGCCTGCGCCTGCCAGCCGCCCTGCAAGGCCGCTCCCACATGGAAGGCCGACACCTTGCCACCACTGCCCTCGTGCGTCACGTCCGCCGAAAGGCGCGACTGGTGCTGCCCCAGGCTGCCTGTGACCTGCCACCGGGCCTTGTCAAGCATCACGTGGGCCATTTGCCACTGGCTGACATCCACCTGCACCTTCAGCGGCGCGTTGACGGACAAGCCCTCCACCGCCCAGCTCGCCTGCGCCGCGGCCAAGCCCGTGGTCATGCCCCCTGAGCTCACCCATTGCAGCTTGCTGACCGACACCTGGCCGTCCGTGCTCAAGGCCGGCCACACTCCCCGCCCCTTGAACGAGGCCTCGATGACGCCCGACACCTGCCGCACACCCAGCAAGGGGGCCATGGGCTGAAGATCCGCCAACGCAGGGGCATGCACGGCCCCCTGCCAATGGGCGTCCTGGCCCCACTTGGGCTGCCCCTGCGGCCCCGGATGCCAAGGCAGATCGGCCGTGGCCTGCACGGTGTTGCCGCCTGCGTGCATGTCCAGCTTCAGCGACATGACCGCGCGGTTGTTCGGTGACAGCCACTGCGCCTGGCCCGACAAGGGCACGCCGGCCAGCCAGCTTGGCGCCAGATCCAGCGCGGCTTGCCCACGCCAGTTGGCGTCCAGCGCCACGTCCACCTGCCCGGTCAACAGGTTGCGGCCGTTCACACCCGTGGGCCAGGGCAGCCACACCTGCGGATCAAACGCATTGACCTTCAGGCGACCGCTCACACGCCATGCCACAGGCTCCGCCGCTGACCCCCAACGCAGTGCCGCATTGCTCAGATCAGCCTGGGCGCTCTCGGCCTTGAGACCCAAGGCAGCCACATCGAACTGCCCTGGGGCATAGCGGCCATTCAGCGTCAAGGACACGGGCACATCGGGCTTGTTCATCAACTTGACCATGGACGAGCCCGCCGCCACAGGCACCGCCAGGTAGCTGCGCCCATACCAGCCTTTGACATCCGCCTGCACCAGCGAGCGCAGATTGGCCCAGGCCGAAGCCCGCCCTTTGTCCTCGCTGGCCCAATCCGGTTTGAGCAGCAGGCTTCCCTGCAATTGCAAAGGCGGCGCCAGGTGATGCAGGCTCTGCGGCTCCAGCCCGGTCCAGTTGGCCTTCAAGACGCGCTGGCCACCCCAGCCACCTTGCACGGCGAGCTGGCCGTCGTCATGGCGCCCCGTTGACGGCAACAGCAACGAGACATCCAGCTCCCCCTGGCGACCGATCTGGGCCAACTGGCCAGCGGCACGTGCGGCCGGCAGCACCACGTGGCCACGCACCTGCCGAACAGGCAGGCGCTGCTCGTCCCAGGCACCGGCCAGCTCATTGCGCAGGTCCACCCGCAAGCGCATGTCCTGCTTGGCAGCAGGCAGCAGCTCAAGCCGACCTTGCAGACGCGTTTGCGGCAAGTCGGCCAGGATCTCGTTCAGGTTCAAAGCCTGCGCGCTGGCCTGAAGCCGTGGCAGCGGCCACGCGGCAAAGGGCGCCACCTCGGCATCCAGCGCCAGGCTTTGCGCCGCCCGTGGCGCCTGCTGCCAACTCAGCTGTGCCTGCACCTTCAATTGAGACAAGGGCCCTTGCGCATGCAAAGCCACGCGCCCGCCCGGCTGCTGATCAGATGCAGACGACACAGCTGAGGACAACACCTGCGCGGCTTGCAGATTCAAGGCAAGTGGCAGCCCACGCCCCAAGCCCAACTGCCCTTCGCCTTGCGCCGACCAGCCCTGCCAGGTCAGGCTCTTGAGCAGCAGACGATGCTGACCCTGCCCTTTGGCGTCCGGCTGCTGCAAGGACACCGCCGCGTCCATCGCCTGAAATGGCGCACCCCACAAGCTGCTGTCGGCCTCAGCCACTTGCACCCGCTGCACACGAACAGCCAGTGGCAAGTTCAAATCAGGTGGTGCCGTGGAGGGCGTGCTCACCGGATTGCCCACCCACACCAGTTCCAGCTTGCGCGCCTTCAGCAAGGCCATCTCCAGCCCGATGTGCCAGGCTGCGGTTGGCGCCAAAGTTAGCCGTGCTCCTTGCCACGCCGGCTCGACCAAGGTGAGCCGCCCACCTCTGGGCAAGCCCACATCCACGCGCGCCGCCCGGAAATCTCCCAGCAAGGCTCCTTGCGGCGACACCACGGTCACGCCCGGCAACAAGGGCAAGGCATGCTCGGTGAAGGCCTCGTTGTGCAACAGCGCCCATACCGCGCCCACCGCCAGCAAGGCCAGGGCCAGCAAGGCCGCCAACATGCGTGTCAGCCGACCCATGAGCTTACCCAGGAGCGTGCCCCGCTGCGTCACAGGCTGATCCCCACGCTGAAGTGCATGCGCCAGCGCTGCACCTCGTTGCCATAGGCGATGTCCAGCCGCAAAGGCCCGACAGGACTGCGCCAGCGCACACCAAAGCCGTAGCCAACCTTCGGTTGCAGGTCGCCAAAGCGGTCGGCCGCATCGCCCGCATCCACGAACACGGCGCCCCACAGACCGGGCAGTTTGCTGGACAGGGGATGCGCCAATTCGATGCTGCCCGTGGACATGGCCCGTCCGCCCACCGTCACCCCATCCTTGTCGATGCCCAATGAACGGTAGGCATAGCCGCGCACGGAGTCATCGCCGCCGGCACGGAACAAGAGCGTATCGGGCACGCTGACCTGATCGCGCGCGAACACCTGCCCCACCTCGCCCCGCGCCGTGGCGTACCAGTGCATCCACAAGGGCTGATACCAGGTCAGACGGGCATAGCCCCTGCTGAAATAGCCCGGGTCTTCGGAGGCCGAGTAGGTGCGCCCACCCGTGAGCTGCAGCATGCTCGTGGAGCCCTTGGTGGGCAGCACCTGGCTGTCCACATCGCGGAAGATCCACTGCGCCGTGCCGCTGGCCGCCGAGGCGTTGGACACCACATTGCCCGAAGACGATCGCACCTCGGCGCGCTGGAACTCCAGGTAATCGGTCCGCTCCAGCCGCTCGCCTTCGCGCAGCTGACCAACGCGCAGGTACTGGCTGGTGGTCACGGCGTTGTCGCTGTCGACCAGATAAGAAGCCTGCATCGAGATCAGGCCCCGGCGGTTGCCAGGCCAGGGGTGCGAGGTCAGGTCCAGTTGCCCGCTGGACTCCAGTCGGCCCAGTTGCAACTTGGTCTTGCTCTGCCAGTCCAGGCCGAAGATGTTGCGGTGCAAATGCTCGCCAAACACGCGCGGCCCGGTGTTGCTGCTGATGCCCACGCCTGTGGTGGCCGTCTGCATCTGCAGCTCATGCACCTGCACCAGCACAGGTGCCGCACCGGCCTGGGTCGGGTCCAGATCAGTGTTGACGAACACCGAATCGAACATATTGAGCTTCTGGATGCGCTCCTGCCAGTCCAGCAGGCGCTTCTCGCTGTAGGGCTCGCCCTTGTGGAAAGGCGCCACGTTCACGATGGCCGATGCCGGCTGGCGGTTGAGCCCCTCCACGCGGATGTCGCCGAAAATGAAGCCCGGCCCAGAGTCCGCCACCAGAAAGAGCTTGGCCGTGTGCTTCTCGGCGTCCACCGTCACCGAGGTGCCACTCCAGGTCGCGGTGGGGTAGCCATCGGCACGCATCCGTGCCAGCGCCGCGCTCTTGGCCGACGACCAATCGGCCTGCCTGAACACCTGGCCTTCGGGCAAGCCCCAGCCGCTCTCCAGCTTGTCCAGCAGAGCCTGCGCCAAAGGATCGGCATTGGACAAGCGCGTGTCGAACTCGCCTTCGAAGACGAACTGGACCTTGCTGATCACCGTTTGCGGACCTGGGTCGACCTGGATGCGCACCACCACAGGCCGGTTGGCCACTTCGTCGCTGACGCTGGTGACGATGTTGGCGTTGAAGTAGCCCTGGGCCTCCAGCAGCGCACGTGCCTGCTCCGGCGCAGAGATGACCAGACGCCGCAACTCGCTGCGACGGATGCCCAGGCTCTGGTCCTTGCTGGACTCCTCCTGAAAACGCGCCAGATCCAGGTAGGTGTGCAGCAGCTTGTCCAGCGGACTGGGCGCCTCGATGTTCAACTGCCAGGCCACCGGCTTGCTGCGGTCCACCGCATTGCCACCTGGCTTATCGGGTTCTGCTGTGGCAGCAGACTCGGTGTCAGCCGGTTCGGGAGCCGCTTCAGCCTGTGACGCCGGTGACGCAGGCACGGCCTGAGCCCAAGTCGCCTCCATCATCAGATAGCAGACGAGCACGCCCAGCAAGAGCGCCAGCCTCTTCCCGACCCCCCCTGCGATGCCCTTGAGCACTCGTACCGTCATTGATTACTTGCTGAGCAGCCGCATGGCCCCTTCCAGGCCTTGCAGGGTCATGGGGAACATGCGCCCGCCCATCAACTGCTGCATGATCGACACGCTCTGGCGATAGTTCCACACGCCTTGCGGCTCGGGGTTGATCCACACGAAATTGGGGAAGGCATGGGTCAGGCGGCCGACCCACTCGGCACCCGGCTCCTCGTTGTTGTACTCGACGCTGCCACCGGGCTGCAGGATCTCATAGGGGCTCATGGTGGCATCGCCCACGAAGATCAGCTTGTAGTCCTTGTTGTACTTGCGGATGATGTCCCAGGTGGGGATCTTCTCCGTGTAACGGCGATGGTTGTTGCGCCACATGTAGTCGTAGACACAGTTGTGGAAGTAGTAGAACTCCAGGTGCTTGAACTCGGACTTGGCCGCCGAGAACATCTCCTCGACACGGTGCACATGGTCGTCCATGGTGCCGCCCACGTCCATGAGCAGCAGCACTTTCACCGTGTTGTGGCGCTCGGGCACCATCTTGATGTCCAGCATGCCCGCGTTGGCCGCCGTCGCATGGATGGTGTTGTCCAGATCCAGCTCTTCGGCGGCACCTTGTCGCGCAAATTTCCGTAGTCGCCGCAGGGCTACCTTGATATTTCGGGTTCCCAACTCCACCGTATCGTCGTAGTCTTTGAACTCGCGCTTGTCCCACACCTTCACGGCACTGCGGTTGCGAGAACGGTCCTGCCCAATGCGGATGCCTTCGGGGTTGTAGCCATGCGCGCCGAAAGGCGAGGTGCCGCCCGTGCCGATCCACTTGTTGCCGCCTTCGTGGCGCTCCTTCTGCTCTTGCAGCAGTTCCTTGAGCCGGTCCATGAGCTTGTCCCAGCCCATGGCCTCGATCTTGGCCCGCTCCTCGGGACTGAGCTCGCGCTCGAAATGCTTGCGCAGCCATTCGAGAGGTATGTCACGGGTCAGATCGATGCCCCCGTCCACCCCCCTGAAATAGGCGGAAAACGCCCGGTCAAATTTATCGAAATGCGCTTCATTCTTCACCAACGTCATCTTGGCTAGGTGATAGAACTCATCCACCGACGGTCCGATCACGTCATTCTTGATGGCATCCAGCAAATTGAGGTACTCAGGAATGGTGACCGGCAACCGGGCTGAGCGCAAAGCGAAGAAAAAGTCGATGAGCATAGAAACCGTCCTGCGAATCAAACTGTATTTTGGCTCGGGACTGCCGAAAACGTCTTGTCCCTTGCCGTTTTCGTGCCGATCTTTGAGGTTGTAACCGGTTTATCACGTTGCAGTAGAGATGGAACCCCGCCATTCCCTGTTGGCCTTCGTCCTCCTGACCCATTGCCTGACCACGGTGATGTGGTGGGTGGCGGGCTCGTGGTTGGGGCTTTCACGCAAGGCAGCACGCCACTGGATGATGGCCAGCCTGGCCAACGGCCTGGCCCTGGCCCTGCCCGTCCTGCCGGAATTCGGCACCCCGATCCAACGGGCCGCTCTCTCGGGCACCTTGGTGGTGCTGGGGGCCGTGTCCCTGCGCCGTGGCCTGCAGTTCTTCCTGAAGATCCGCCTGACCGATGTCGCCCACACCATCATGGTCATGGGCATGGCCCTGTTCCAGATCACGGTCTATCTGCGAGGCGGATGGTACGAGGCCAGCCTGGGAGCAAGCTGCCTGGGCATGTGCTGGGTACTGGGCCGCACGGCACGCGAAACCTTCACGCCCTTGCGCACCGAGTTCAACCCGGTCACGGCCTGGATGCACTCGACCATGTTGACCTTGGGGGTGCTGGTGTTTGGTGTGGCCGCCATGACCTGCCTTACTCCGCAGTTGCATTGGCCCTGGGCGAGCTGGTCGCAAGACGTCTCGCAGTTCGCCCTGGTGTTCTCCAGCGTGGCGATGTCCATCCTGGCGAGCTTCGTGCTCGGCTACATCGTGGTGATGCGCCTGGTGCGCCGGCTGGAGCACCTCTCGCACCATGATGCGCTCACGGGCCTGCTCAACCGCCGCGCCATCGAGTACCTGCTGGACCGCGAAGACCAGCGCCTGCAACGCTTCGGCGACCCCTACACCGTGCTGCTGGTGGACATCGACCACTTCAAGCGCATCAACGACCGCCTGGGCCATGCCGCCGGCGACGCCGTGCTGTGCGCCGTGTCACGCACCCTGCAAGCCAAGGCCCGTGAGGTAGACCGCGTGGCGCGCTACGGTGGCGAGGAATTCTGCATCCTGCTGCCGCACACGCTCCACGATGGTGCCATCCAGGCTGCCGAACGCCTGCGCGAGGCCATCAACCTGATCAACATCCCCTGGGGTGACGAGCACATCTCGGTGAGCATCAGCACGGGCCTGGCCTGTGCGGGCACGCCTGGCGAGTCACTGCAGTCGCTGCTCAAGCGCGCCGATGAGGCGCTCTACCAGGCCAAGGCCGAGGGTCGCAACCGCGTCGTGCTCGCCGCCGACCGGTCCAAGCACAGCATGCAGGCCTGAATCTGACCGCGCGGCCACGTTTTAGCGGTTGTGGCGAGCCATGTAGACCAGCTTCTCGAACAGGCTGAGATCCTGTTCGTTCTTGAGCAGCGCTCCCACCAGCGGCGGCACGCTGACCTTCTCGTCCTTGCTCTGCAGCGCCTCGACGGGGATGTCTTCAGCCACCAGCAGCTTGAGCCAGTCGATCAGCTCGGAGGTGCTGGGCTTCTTCTTCAGGCCGGGCAGGTTGCGCACCTCGTAGAAGTGGCGCATGGCGGCGGCCAGCAGATCCTGCTTGATGTGCGGGAAGTGCACGTCCACGATCTGCTTCATCACCGTTGCATCCGGGAAGCGGATGTAGTGGAAGAAGCAGCGGCGCAGAAAGGCGTCGGGCAGATCCTTCTCGTTGTTCGAGGTGATGATCACCATCGGGCGGTGCCTGGCCTTGATCAGCTGGCGCGTCTCGTAGACGTAGAACTCCATGCGATCGAGTTCGCGCAGCAGGTCGTTGGGAAACTCGATGTCGGCCTTGTCGATTTCGTCGATCAAAAGGGCCACGGGCTGGTCTGCCTCGAAAGCCTGCCACAGCACACCCTTGACGATGTAGTTGTGGATGTCCTTGACCTTTTCTTCGCCCAATTGGCTGTCACGCAGGCGGCTGACTGCGTCGTATTCGTAGAGACCTTGTTGCGCCTTGGTGGTGGACTTGATGTGCCATTGCAGCAGCGGCATGCCCAGCGCCTCGGACACCTGTTCGGCCAGCATCGTCTTGCCTGTACCCGGTTCGCCCTTCACAAGCAAGGGGCGCTGTAGCTTCAAAGCCGCATTCACGGCCAGTTTCAGGTCGTCTGTGGCGACATATTGATCAGTACCTTGGAATTTCATGCGATAACTCAGGCGGGTTGTTCCTGTGTTCCAGTATAGGCTGCGCTTTAATAATGGGCGCACGCTCGTGTTTTTTCACCTGCCGGTTATTTTCCCCTGCCAGAAACATGAAAACACAGACTCGCATGTTCCAACAGTTGGGCCTCCTGGCTTTTGCAGGCCTCATCGCGTCAAGCGCCCTGGCACAGGACAGCAAGCCCGGTGATCCGGCTGCCGCCAAGTCCAAGATCGCCATGTGCATCGGCTGCCACGGCATCATCGGCTACCAGGCCAGCTTCCCCGAGATCCACAAGGTGCCGATGATCTCAGGCCAGAACGCCAAGTACATCGCCTCGGCGTTGACGGCCTACCGCAAGGGCGAGCGCAAGCATCCCACCATGAAGGGCATTGCCGCGCCGCTGAGCGACCAGGACATCGCCGACATCGCCGCCTTCTACGAAGCCAACGGCAAGGATCTGCCGCAGCGCCCAGGCAAGGGCGGCGCGCCCAGCCCCGAGGTGCAGGCCCTGCTGACCAAGGGCAATTGCGCGGCCTGCCACGGGGAAGGCCTCAACAAGCCGATCGACCCGTCCTATCCCAAGCTGGCTGGTCAACATTCGGACTATCTGTATGTGGCACTGAAGGCGTATCAGACCACGGGCAACCCGAACATCGGCCGCAGCAACCCCATCATGGGTGCACAGGCCAAGCTGTTCACCTTGACCGAGCTGAAGTTGCTGGCCAACTTTATTGGCGGCCTGCCATCTGACTTGAAGACGGTCCCTCAGCCCAAGTTCAAGAAGTGAGCGCCTCACGCGGCCCCAAACCGCGTCACCCCACACCGTCGACCGCCCGCTGAAACCTGACCAGGTTCAGCGGGTTTGTTCATTCAGGCGTGGTCCACCAGCAGATTGCCCTGCTGCAGGAGCTTGGCGATGATCTGCTGATCGGTGGCCACAGAGCTCAAGCCCAGATCCAGGCGCAAGTTGACCGACTCCAGCACGATGAGCTGAGACTGAGTCCCGGAGCCCGCCACGGTAGGGTCCATGTCACCGGTCGGCGCGATCTGGATGACCGTGTTCCCGCCCGACGTGTCGAAATGCAGGAAGTGATCCAGGTTGCCGGTGCCACCGACGGTGTTCTCGCCTTGCAGCAGGTCTCGCAGGTCTAGCACATCGCCTCCGGCCGAAGGCGCATGCGCATCGAAGTCCTTGACCGTGTCGACGGCACGGTCCGCTGGCGCGCCCGAGCTGCCCCTGTCGCTGAAGTGCCAGGCAAAGACGTCAGAGCCTGAACCACCATAGAGCACATCGTTGCCCTGCCCGCCCACGATCAGATCGTCGCCTGCATCGCCATGCAGCTCATCGTTACCCGCGTTGCCAAAGACCTGATCGTTGCCCTCGCCGCCGTGGATGACGTCGTCACCAGCGCGGCCCATCAGCAGGTCTGAAGTCGTGGTGCCAGTCAGCGTTTCTCCCGCAGGCGTTCCCACGATCACATGGGCATGGTCGATGCTGATGTCAACCGTCGAAGTCGAGGTTTGCAGATCGGCGTTGATCAGACTGAAGGTGATGGTTTCAGTGGCCGCGCCATCTGGCAGTTGAGCTGGTGCGGCATAGCTGTACTCACCCGTGCTCATGTCCAGGGTGAACTGACCACCCAGGTTGGTGTGCAAGGTGAGCAAGGGATGAGCGGCATCGTAGGCATGGGTCACGCCGTCCACCGTGATGCTGGCCACGTGGTCGTAGGCGCTGCCGGCCTGCCCCAGTGCGCCGCCCGCAGAGAGGTTACCTTGCACGAAATCATTGGTCGTGCCGCTGAGCACGCCATTGAGCTGGTTGAAGTCGGACACCACCACGCCATCGGTGTCGGCGCCCGCCTGCCCGTCATACGCGATGCCATCCAGGTAAGTCTTGGATACATCGCCACCCATGCCGATGGCATAGCTCTTGATGGCGTGGTCGTCCACGAAATGCAGCCACTGTTCGAGCTGGGCATCGCTCAGGCGTCCCTCGCGGGGAACCGTCTGACCCTCAATGGGGACCGTTGGCACGCCATCCGACAGGAAGTAAGCCACGTTCTGGGCGTTGTCCAGCCGGCCATCGGTGGTGTCGTAAGCCGACTCAAGGGCCGCCAGGGCGCGGTTGTAGAACGTGCCGCCATCGCCGGTCTGGTCCATGGCCGCCAGCAGGGCTTTGGCATCCTTCACACTCAACCAGGTGTCGCCCAGCGTGCCAGCCTGCGTGGAGAAGGTGACCAGACGCACAGCCACATCGCCGATCTGGTCATAGCGGTCGAGCAAGTTCTCGATGGACTGCACTGCCGCTTGCAGACGGGTCAGGCCATTGATGCCGCTGTCGGCGTTCATGCTGCCAGAGGTGTCCAGCACGATCATCAGGTTGGTGTCCGTGGCGGAGACCGAAGCGTGCACCGCGTCGACAGGCGGGAGATCGTTGTCGATGATGGCCGTCTGGTTGGCATGGGTCAGGTTGACCGTATCGCCACTGACCACGGTCGCCTGCAGCTTGATGTATTCGGTGCTTTCTGGTTGGGTATCGTCGATGGTCGCGACGCGAACATGCAACTGCGTCTGGCCGGCGGCGAAGGTCAGCTCGCCCGTCGCGGGCAGCGGCGCCCACGAACCATCGGCAAGCTGGTACTCCAGCTGGGTCGAGGTATCCACACCGACCGTTGCGCTTTCGTTCTCAGGCGTATTCGGGTCATCTACGCCGTCCGCCAGAGCCAGCTTCACCGTTACCGGCATGGCCGAAGGATGCGTCAGCACCACATTGAAGCCAACCGGGTCACCTTCGACGGCAGGTTCACCGTTGAGCACCAGCATATAGGGCTTGCTGGCGTCATCAGTGATGGTGCCGGTCATTGTCGCGGTCGTATGTACATCGTCATACGGCGTCGCCACGCTCAGTTGGAGATCGCGTGGGCCCTGGTAGATTTCATCGGCCGTGGTCGCGATGTGCACGACGATGTCGGTGCCCGGTGGTGTGAAAGCAGGCACCGTGAAGCTGATGTTGCCGTTGGCATCGGCCGTCGCGGGCAAGGCCGGACCATCGCCGAGCGAAATCGTGATAGCTCCGGTATCGGTGCCGATGACGGCAGGATGGTCGCCAGAGCCGGTGAGCTTGATCGTCAAGGGCGTATCGGTCGTGCTGTCGTGGCTGAGCTTGAAGTGAAAATCCAGCGATCCGCCTTCGGCTGTCTGCGTCTGGCCCGTTGTGGCGATGGCATGCGGCCGGTCGTCATCGGGCGTCACGCCCGCAGGTACGCTGCCTTTGCCATCGTCACGGATGACGGCCGTGCCCACGTCTGTGCCCAGGCTCGCATTGACTGGGGCCGACAGTCTCACGGTGAAGGTCTCGGCTCCCTCATAGCGGTCGTCATTGACGATGTCGACCGAGATGGTCTTGCTCGTTTCGCCGGGTTGAAAAGTCACGGTGCCGGACTTGGCCACGAAGTCAGCTCCTGCTACAGCCGTGCCGGGCTGCGTCGCGTACGAGACGGTCACAGCTTGGGTTGAAGCCTTGTCCAGCGTGACCGTGAAGGTGGCCGAGCCCGCCCCTTCGTTCGTGACGATCACATCGCTGCCGATGCTGGCCTTGGCCAAGGGTTCCGCTGTGGTCGTCGATGAGGTCGTGGCCAATTGGCGAGGATCCACCGCCTGATTGACAGGAATGCTTGGCGTGGCCTGCGCCGTCGAGAACACAAAAGACTGAGGCCCCACGGCCTCGGCGATCCGGTCCACGCGCAGACCAGGCTGAAGCCCCCCGTCCGCACCACCTGTGATACCTGCTGCAGGCACGTCCTCGGGGTTCTGGCCTTCGATGCCGGCAATCGCCTTGTTCACCGATTCGGGCGCCGCTTCGGCCTTGAGCAACACCGCAGGATGGCCCTTGGCGGGCGAGATTTCGACGATGCCGTCGTCGTCCGTGATGATGTGTTCGCCGCCCCTGACCTTGTCGCCCACCTGAACCGGCTTGAGCGAACCATTGGGCAGACGGATGAAGGCACTGCCCCAGACGGAGGTGACTGTCCCGGCGGACATGGCGAGGATAGGCATGAGGCACCCGAGATGGCGGATTACAACACCTGGAGTCTAGGGCCAACCAGGCTGCGCTTAACCGGGCATTGCCCCCCTGTGTGGATGGCAAACGTCACACATCGACCACACAGTTCGTGACGGATTTCACACCTCGCGGACGGCCTCAGCGGGTTGCCCGCATCTGCAACCGGTCGATGTAGGCCTCGCCGTCAAAGGGCTTGCCCGAACGCTGGGCATCCCACACCATCTCGCCCAGGGCCTCCATGGCGACGTGGTGCGCCTCGTGCAGCGAGTTCAGGCGGCGTGCCAGCAAGGCCACCGCCTGCTTGACGCCACGGGGCTGGTCGATGCTGACCTGCTCGGTGATCGACAGGTGCATGGACAGGTGCAAGAAGGGGTTGGTGCGCCCCTCCTCCACGGTGTACTGACGCACGATGGCCGCATCGACATCGGCCAGGTCGTCGTGGTACTCGGAATGCTGGGTGATCCAGTCGCAGGCCTGCGCCTCCAGCGGCGTCAAGGGCTGACCAGCCAGGCTCTTGGCCCAGGCTTCGCAAAAGAAGCGGCGAACTTGCTCCTGGCTGGGTGCGAACATGGTGGATCAGCCCTTGGTCAGACGCCCAGCAGTTCGACATCGAACATCAGCGTGGCATTGGGCGGGATCACGCCGCCGGCACCACGGGCGCCGTAGCCCAACTGGGGCGGGATCACCAGGGTGCGCGAGCCGCCCACCTTCATGCCTTGCACGCCTTCGTCCCAGCCGCGGATCACATGGCCAGCACCCAGCGGGAATTCGAAGGGGTCGTTGCGGTCCTTGCTGGAATCGAACTTGGCACCCTTGACGCCGCCTTCGTACAGCCAGCCGGTGTAGTGCACGGTCACGTAGGCACCAGCCTTGGCAACGTCGCCGGCGCCTTCGACGGTGTCTTCGTATTGCAGGCCGGAGGCGGTGGTGATGACGGGCATGGCGAGTCCTTTCAGCGGGGAAATGAGGTCAAGGGAATGGGGAGGCCAGAGTCTAACTGCTGACGAGTCCGTCGATCACGGTAGGCATGGCTTGCCGCATGGTCTCGACAAAGCGCTTCAGGCGCGAGGGATAAAAGCGTGCGTAGGGATAAGCGATGTAGACCGGCAGCGGTGCCGCCCGCCACGAAGGCGCCAGGTGCACCAAGCGCCCCTGAGCCAGGTCTTCGGACAGGAGCCAGGACGAGGCGACGCACACGCCGAGCCCGGCCAGGGCCGCGCTGCGCATGGCATAGAGGCTGTCGGTGGCAAAGCGCGGCTGGATCGCGATGGTGTGGCGCTCTCCCGTTTGCGTGTGCGTGAGCACAAGCTCGTTGCGGTAGTAGGTCTGCAGCGCCAGCCAGGGCAAAGAGGCCAAAGCCTCGACCTCGTCCGACGAGGACACCAAGGCCGCCACTTCTGGCGCGGCCACCACGATGCGTGGCACTTCCGACAGCTTGATGGCGACCACGGCAGGATCGGTCGGTTCACCCACCACCAGGCCGCAGTCGATGCCTGCCGCGATGAAGTCCCTGACATCGTCGCGCAGCAGCCATTCGACCCGGATGCCGGCGTGCTCGTGCATGAAGGCCGCCAGCGGCTTGACGAACTTTTCCTGCCCGAAGGCATGCGGCACCACCACGCGCAACATGCCTTGGGGCTCCTCCTGGGCGCCCTTGGCATCCGCTTCGAACGAGGCCCAATTGGCCAGCAAGTCCTTTGCACGCTCAAAGCAGCGCTCGCCATCGGTGGTCAGGCGCATCACGTGGGTGGTGCGCTGCAACAGGCGCACGCCCAAGGCGCGCTCCAAGGCCTGAAGACGCCGGCTGATGGTGGGCTGGGTGGCATGCATCTGCGCCGCGGCTGCGGACAGGCTGCCGGCCTCGACGATGCGCACGAAGGTTTCCAGCAGTTGCAGCCGGTCGCCGGAGCCATTGAGACCCATGACGGGGCCAGTGACAGGATCAATATGCGGCTTGCTCATACGCAAAGCGTATATCAAATGTGCAGGCGCGGCCACTACCCCGGCCCCGCCTCCTTCTGGACAATCGGTTTCAAGCCATTCAACCCGGATTTCAACCATGAGCAACATACACCAACCGGATAACACCAGCCACACGGGCCTGCGCCTGCAACTGGTCCTGCTGCTGGCCAGCGGCGCAGGTCTCGCCGTGGCCTCGCTCTACTACAGCCAGCCCATGCTGGGCGTGTTGGGCGCAGACATCGGTGCGTCCGCACGGGAGGTCGGCCTGATGCCCACGCTGACTCAACTGGGCTACGCGCTGGGCATCCTGTTTCTGGCGCCACTGGGCGACAGGCTGGACCGCCGCCTCATCATCCTGCTGAAAGCCGCCGCCTTGACCGCAGCCCTGCTGCTGGCCGCGGCTTCACCGTCCATCCACGTCTTGCTGATCGCCAGCCTGGCCATTGGCATCACAGCGACCATGGCCCAGGATATCGTGCCGGCCGCCGCCACGATGGCACCGGAGGCCCACCGAGGCAAGGTGGTCGGCACCGTGATGACGGGCTTGCTGCTGGGCATCTTGTTGTCACGTGTGGTGAGCGGGCTGGTCGCCGAAGCCTTTGGCTGGCGGACCATGTTCGTGATCGCCGCCATCAGCATCGCCGCCATTGGTGTGGCGGCTTGGCGTGGGCTGCCGCGTTTTCCAGCCACGACGCAACTGGCATACGGCGCCTTGCTGGGCTCATTGCTCGACCTGCTGCGACGTCACAGTGCGCTCCGGCGCGCCGCGCTGGCGCAAGGCCTGCTGTCAGTCGGCTTCAGCGCCTTCTGGTCGACCTTGGCCGTGATGCTGCATGGTGAGCCCTTCCATATGGGCAGCGCGGCGGCGGGCATGTTCGGGCTGGCCGGCGCAGCAGGCGCGCTGGCCGCTCCGATGGCCGGGCGACTGGCTGATCGCCGTGGGCCAGAGTTGGTCACCCGCCTGGGCTCGGGCCTGGTCATGCTGTCCTTTGCGGCCATGTCACTCGCCCCGCTGGTGAGCCCGACCGCCCAGTTGTGCTTGCTTGTGGCCTGCGCCATCGGCTTCGATCTGGGCGTGCAAGCCACCTTGATCGCCCACCAGACCATCGTGTATGGCATCGACCCCGCCGCACGCAGCCGCCTCAATGCCGTGCTCTTCGTCGGCATGTTCGTGGGCATGGCCGCAGGCGCCGTCTCGGGCAGCCTGCTGCTGGCCGCTTGGGGATGGACCGCGGTGACCCTGCTGGCCACCGCCATGGGCCTGGCCGCCCTGCTCGTGCGGCTGTGGCCCTCTGGCCCGGTCAGATCGACATCAACTGCCGAACCCCATCGGCTTCCATGCTGACACCCCTGCCCCGCTGGATGATCTCGCCACGCTCCATCACCAGGTACTGGTCGGCCAGCTCGGCAGCGAAGTCGTAGAACTGCTCGACCAGCACCACGGCCATCTTCTGGCCATTGAGCCCTTCGTCGGCCAGCTTGCGGATGGCGCGGCCGATGTCCTTGATGATGCTGGGCTGGATACCTTCAGTGGGCTCGTCCAGGATCAGGAGCTTGGGCCCAGCAGCCAGCGCGCGGGCAATGGCCAGTTGCTGTTGCTGGCCACCTGAGAGGTCGCCGCCACGGCGTTGCAGCATCTGCTTGAGCACGGGGAAGAGCTCGAACAACTGCTCGGGCACGGGTGTGCTGCCCGGCTTGCTGGCCAGGCCCATCTGCAGGTTCTCGGCCACGGTCAGGCGCCCGAAGATTTCGCGGCCCTGGGGTACATAGCCCAGCCCCATGCGCACGCGCTCGTAGGGCTTGAACTTGTCGATCACCTGGCCGCCCAGCTTGATCGCCCCGGACTTGATCGGCACCAGACCCATCAGGCTCTTGAGCAGCGTGGTCTTGCCCACGCCATTGCGCCCCAGGATCACGGTGACCTCACCGACCTTGGCTTCAAAGTCCAGGCCACGCAGGATGTGCGAGCCTCCGTAGTACTGGTTGACGGCTTCTACATTCAACATCTGTCTTATCCCTCAACGGCCTAAGTAAACCTCGACCACCTTCTCGTTCGACTGCACATCGGCCAGCTTGCCTTCGGCCAGCACTGAGCCTTCGTGCAGCACGGTCACACGCTTGCGATCGGCATTGGCCCCGCGCGTGGTCAGCTCGTTGATGAACTTCATGTCGTGCTCGACCACCACCAGCGAGTGCGCGCCTTCCAGCGAGAGAAAGAGCTCAGCCGTGCGCTCGGTTTCTTCATCGGTCATGCCGGCCACGGGCTCGTCGAGCAGGAGCAGCTTGGGGTCTTGCATCAGCAGCATGCCGATCTCCAGCCATTGCTTTTGGCCGTGCGACAGCAAGCCTGCCGTCCGCTGTGCCTGATCCTTCAAGTGGATGAGCTTGAGCATCTCGCCAATGCGATCGAGCTGTTCGCTCTTGAGGCGGAAGAACACCGAGGCCCGCGCACGGCGGTCTGCCTTGAGGGCCAGCTCCAGGTTCTCGAATACGCTGAGCTGCTCGAACACCGTGGGCTTTTGGAACTTGCGCCCAATGCCGATCTGGGCGATCTCGTTTTCGCGTCGGGCCAGCAGGTCGATGGTGGAGCCGAAATAGGCCGTGCCCGCATCGGGCCTGGTCTTGCCCGTGATCACGTCCATCATCGTGGTTTTGCCCGCACCGTTGGGGCCGATGATGCAGCGCATCTCACCCACGGCGATGTTCAGGCACAGCTTGTTGAGTGCCTTGAAGCCATCGAAGCTCACGGAGATGTCGTCGAGGTAGAGGATCGAGCCGTGCGTCACATCCAGCTGGTCGGGCTCGACCACCCGGCCATAAGAGGCCGCACGCCCGCCCGACTCGCCGGCGTTGTTGGGGTGCTGATGCTTGTGCAGCGCTTCGGCGCCGGCCTCCAACAGTTCAGGTGTCATGCTTTCACCTCGGCGTTCTTGTTGAGCAGCTTCTTGACGCCGCCGACGATGCCATCAGGCAGGAACAGGGTCACCAGGATGAACAGTGCCCCCAGGAAGTACAGCCAGAACTCGGGGAAGGCCACCGTGAACCAGCTCTTGGCGCCATTGACGAAGAAGGCACCGATGATCGGGCCGATCAGCGTGGCACGGCCACCCACGGCCGCCCAGATCGCGATCTCGATGCCCGAGGCCGGCGACATCTCGCTGGGGTTGATGATGCCCACCTGCGGCACATACAGCGCACCGGCAATGCCGCACATCACGGCCGACAGCGTCCAGATGGCCAGCTTGTAAGCCAGCGGGTTGTAGCCGCAGAACATGACGCGGCTCTCGGCATCGCGGATGGCCTGCAGCACGCGGCCGAACTTGGTGTTCACCAACCAGCGGGCCATCAGGTAAAAGCCAATGAGGGTGAGACCCGTGAGCACGAACAGCACCATGCGGGTGGACGGCTGCGCAATGGGAATGCCCATGATGCGCTTGAAGTCCGTGAAGCCGTTGTTGCCGCCGAAGCCCGTTTCATTGCGGAAGAACAGCAGCATGGCCGCGAAGGTCATGGCCTGGGTGATGATGGAGAAGTACACGCCCTTGATGCGTGAGCGGAAGGCGAAGAAGCCGAACACGAAAGCCAGCAGCCCCGGCACCAGCACCACCAGGATGGCCTGGCCGATGAAGGACTCGCTCCACATCCAGTGCCAGGGCACCTGCTTCCAGTCCAGGAAGACCATGAAGTCGGGCAGATCGCTGTGGTAGCTGCCGTCACGGCCGATCTGGCGCATCAGGTACATGCCCATGGCGTAGCCACCCAGCGCGAAGAACAGGCCATGGCCCAGCGACAGGATGCCGGTGTAGCCCCAGATCAAGTCCATGGCCAGCGCACAGATGGCATAGCACATGATCTTGCCGATCAGGGCCAGGGCGTAGTCGGACAGGTGAAACGCCGAGTCCGGCGAGACCAGCAGGTTCAGCACGGGCGCCAACACGAGCACCGCGACCACGGCGGCAGCCACGGCTGTCCACCCTTTGGAGCCCAGCGCACTGCGTGGCACGGTCAATGCCGGCGTCGGCGGCATGTTGAGAACAGAACTTATCGTCATGGTGTTCATCACTTCAGCAATAGCAAGCAATCCAAGCAGAGCACAGACCACAACCCTGCGGCAGCCACGGATCCGGCTCTGCCGGGCCGTCGGCTGCGCCCCCTCGAGGGGGCACGCGAAGCGTGTAGGGGGTGGGTCAAACCTCTCGGCCCTTCATGGCGAACAGGCCTTGCGGACGCTTCTGGATGAAGATGACCACGATGACCAGCACCATGATCTTGGCCAGCACGGCGCCCGCCCATCCTTCGAGGAATTTGTTGATCAAGCCCAGGCCCAATGCGGCATAGACGGTGCCGGCGATCTGCCCGACTCCACCCAGCACCACGACCATGAAGGAGTCGACGATGTAGCTCTGGCCAAGGTCAGGCCCCACATTGCCGATCTGCGAAAGCGCGCAGCCCGCCAGGCCGGCAATGCCTGCACCCAGCGAGAAAGCCATGGTGTCGACCCGCGCCGTGTTGACGCCCATGCATGACGCCATCGGGCGGTTCTGGGTAACGCTGCGCACGAACAGGCCCATGCGGGTCTTGGCGATCAGCAGGGTCATGCCCAGCAGCACCAAGGCGGCAAACGCGATGATGACCAGGCGGTTGTAGGGCAAGGTCAGGTTGGTGAGTACATCGAAGCCACCGGACATCCACGAAGGGTTCTCCACCTGCACGTTCTGCGCACCGAACAGGCTGCGCACGCCCTGCATCAGCATCAGGCTCACGCCCCAGGAGGCCAGCAGTGTTTCGAGCGGTCGGCCATAGAGGAAGCGGAACACGCCCCGCTCCAGTACGGCACCCACCAGTGCCGCAGCCAGGAAGGAAGCGGGCACCGCAGGCACGATGTACCAGTCGAACGCCCCCGGGAAATGGTTGCGGAAGACGTTCTGGACCACATACGTGGCATAGGCGCCGATCATCATCAGCTCGCCATGGGCCATGTTGATCACGCCCATCAGACCATAGGTGATGGCCAGCCCCAGGGCCGCCAACAGCAGGATCGAGCCCAGGCTCACCCCCGTGAACAGCACACCGGCGTACTCGCCCCAGGCCAGCTTGCGGTTGACCTTGTCGAGCGCGGCTTGCAGCGCCCCCTTCACGGCGGCGTCGGTTTCGGCACTGTCGGCCATGCGCTCCATCAGGAGTGCCCGCGCTTCAGGGCTGGCATCGCTGCCCAGTGATTGCGCGGCCTCGATACGCGTGGCAGGCGCTTGGGCCATCAGCATGGCCTTGGCACGCACGGTCTTGAGCTGCGCCTTGAGTTTGGGATCGGTCTCGTTGGCCAGCGCTTTGTCGATCACACCCAGCTTGGACTCATCGGCTGCCTTGGACAGCGCATCCACGGCCTCTGCCCGCTCCGCCACATCCTTGGAGGCCAGCTTGCCTGCCGCCAAGGCCGCGTCGATCTCACTGCTCATGCGGTTGTTGTTGACGACGTCTTCGGCGTCATCGGGCAGCTTGGCCGGCTCGCCGGTCACAGCGTCCTTCACTTCATCGCCATTGACGATGTAGGCCTTGTTGCCCGCCACCTTCACGGTATCGCCTGCCAGCGCTTCCAGAAACGCCGGCAAAGCCGGATCGCCCTTGGCTACCAGCTTCTGCAAGGCCGCAATGCGGGCGTCGTTGTCGCCTGCGGAAATCGAGTAGGCCTCCTCGGCCGTCAGCGCGTGGGCCTGATGCGCACCCAGCGCAAAGCTCAGCCCCAGTGTCAGCAAGGTGGCCTTCAAGGCCCGCCTCAGATGTGTGCTCACAGACATGTCCTGTTTCGGCAATGCGCAGAAAAAAAAGCGCCCCGTTGGTGACCCCAACGGGGCGAACCGCTCTGCTTCATGGTTCACCCCGTCAGGCCTACCGGCAGGCAGGCTGCGAGGACGGGCACTCGCTGGTTCAACTGATCACTTGGTGTCAGGCTCGTCCTTCTTCTTGTCGTTGCCCTCGATATAGGGGCTCCATGGCTGGGCCTTGACCGGGCCAGGGGTCTTCCACACCACCTTGAACTGGCCATCGGCCTTGACTTCGCCGATGAACACGGGCTTGTGCAGGTGGTGGTTTTTCTCGTCCATCGTGGACATGAAGCCACCAGGGGCCTTGAAGGTCTGACCACCCATGGCCGCGATCACCTTGTCGGTATCCGTCGAACCGGCCTTCTTGACGGCCTGGGCCCACATGTTGATGCCGATGTAGGTGGCTTCCATCGGGTCATTGGTCAGAGGCTTGTCCTTGTGACCGGCGATGTTGTGGGCCTTGGCATAGGCCGACCACTTCTTGATGAACTCGTCGTTGGTCGGGTTCTTGACGGACATGAAGTAGTTCCAGGCGGCCAGGTGGCCGACCAGAGGCTTGGTGTCCACGCCGCGCAGCTCTTCTTCACCCACCGAGAAGGCCACCACGGGCACGTCCTTGGCCTTCAGGCCTTGGTTGCCGAGTTCCTTGTAGAAAGGCACGTTGGAGTCGCCGTTGATGGTGGAGACCACGGCCGTCTTCTTGCCTTCAGAAGCGAACTTCTTGATCTTGGCGATGATGGTCTGGTAGTCGGAGTGACCGAAGGGGGTGTACTCCTCCATGATGTCCTCTTCCTTCACACCCTTGGACTTCAGGAAGGCGCGCAGGATCTTGTTGGTCGTGCGCGGGTACACATAGTCTGTGCCCAGCAGCACGAAGCGCTTGGCCGAACCGCCGTCCTTGCTCATCAGGTATTCCACGGCGGGAATGGCCTGCTGGTTGGGTGCGGCACCGGTGTAGAACACGTTCTTCTCGAGTTCTTCACCTTCGTACTGCACGGGGTAGAACAGCAAGCCGTTGTTTTCCTTGAAGACGGGGAGCACAGACTTGCGCGACACCGAGGTCCAGCAACCGAACACGACGGCCACTTTGTCCTGGGTCAGCAGTTGCTTGGCCTTTTCTGCAAACAGAGGCCAGTTGGATGCGGGGTCGACCACCACGGGCTCCAGCTTCTTGCCCAGCAGGCCGCCCTTGGCGTTGATCTCGTCGATGGTCATCAAGACGGTGTCCTTCAACACGGTCTCTGAGATGGCCATGGTGCCCGACAGCGAGTGCAGCACGCCCACTTTGATGGTGTCGGCGGCTTGCGCCATGGTGCTGAAAGCCAGACCGGCGACGCCCAGGGCGACGGCAGTCAACGATTGGACGGCGCTGCGACGGGAAATGCTCATGTGGATTCGCTCCTTTGAAGCGGTGGGTTTGTGAACGCTTGACTCTTTGCTTGTCACGGCTCTTGGGGCGGCTTTGGAGGCCGTTTTCAGATCCGATGCGTTCAGTGTGCCCAGGGGGCTTGCAGAGCGAAATACGCCACATGGCGTATCGTGTGGCGTACAGGTGAGGGACGAAGGCCGCGTGCGGCAGTTCGTCAGCGCCTCAACCCAAGATCCCTGTTGGTGCCCGATCTGGCTGTGTCCTTGGCTTCAGGCGCCGTGCCGAACAGGCGGTCACCCAGGCCCATGGACACCCCCCACCAGTAGTTTTCGTTACGGAAGTGGTGCCAGCGGTGCTCCAGCACGCGGCGCTCGTAGTACTTCAGCGGCGGACACCAACTGATGTGAGTCAGGTAGTGCACCCACTCGTAGTGCAGGCCCAGCAGCAGGTAGATCAGGCTGAAGGTCAACAGCTCATTGCGCCAGGACGGCGCGACACCGTAGACCACCGCCAGAGACACCAGAACCAGGAAGTGCACATGGCGCGGCACGAACACCCAGGTCAGGTTCCAGGGGTCGGCATGGTGGCGCCGGTGCGTCTTGGGCAGGTAGAAATCCACCGTGAAACCCAGCACCTTGCGCGGCTTGTAGTGCAGCATGAACACGTGGATCAGCCATTCGTTGACCGGAAAGAGCGCCCACACGCCCAGCGCGATCGCCAGGTCACGCCAGCTCCAAGCGCCCCCCTGCCAGCGCAATGCCCCCAAGCCCGCCAGCACACCCAGCAGGATCAGCGGACTAGGGTGTGCACAGAACACCTTGAACGCCTCGGCTGCAGTGCGAGGTGAATCGGCCGGTGGCCTCATGGGGTTGCGGTTCACGGTGTCTTCAGCCGTGGGCATGACCGTGTCGGTGACGCGAAGTGCGGACATGGAGGCGCTCCCTAAGATTCAGATATGTTGTGAGATCGGGCTGCTGCAAATACGGCGTCCAGCGCTTGCCTGCCCAGGTCCACGTGGGCACGGGCGGCCGCGCGCGCGGCATCGGCGTCCGATTGCCGCACCGCGACCAGAATGGCTCGGAGGTTGACGATGTCCTGGAACTCGCGCGCCATCACATAGGTCATCTGCTCCCAGGCCTTGTGATAGCTCCGACGCATGGTGTTGAAGGCCAGTTGGTAGGCGATGTTGTCGCTGGCGGCGGCCAGCATCTGCCAGAAGTGCATTGCGCCGACTTGCAGTGCAGGCAGATCGTGCAGGCTGCTCTCCATCACGGCCAGCACCGGCTCCAGCTTGCTGGCCAGCTCGGCGCCGCCCAAACGGGCCGCCTCGGCCGCGATCTCGGGTGCCAGTGCCGAGCGCATACCCATCACGCTGCGCACCACCTTCGGGTCCACCTGGCCCTTGCTGTTGATCAGCAGGCTGGGCAGCAACTCCAGGCTGCCTTGCTCGCGGTAGTCCAGCACCTCGTGCTTGCCGCCCTGCTTGACCGCGACCAAGCCCGCTTGCTGCAAGCGCTTGACGGCTTCCCGCACGGCCCCACGGTTGACGCCGGACTCCTCGCTGAGCACACGCTCGGACGGCAGGCGCTCGCCCGGCTTGAGCTCGCCATCGATGATCTTGCCCTTGAGCTGCACATACAGTGCGTCAGACAAGGGTTGACGGAGGATCGGTTCCAGCAATTTGTCCATGACGCAAACTTATCATACCAGTTGATAAGGTTACAAAGGGCTAACCCGCACCTCACCTACACTCGAGGGCATCGTGAGCCAGAAAACACCCCATGAGCTGCCTGAGCAGCCACGCCTGCACACCAACAGCCAGACCATTTCGCTGAGTTTTGAGTCCTCGCTGATTCAAAGCTGCATGCGCCTGGACGCGCCCCACGAACTGGTGCTCGACTACACCCGCGCCATGATGGGCTTCCTGCTGTTCAACCCGGCACCGCGTCATGTGTTGATGATCGGTTTGGGCGGCGGCTCCATGCTCAAGTACCTGCACCAGCACCTGCCCGAAACCCAGCTCACGGCGGTCGAGATCAACCAGGCCGTGATCGACATGCGCCAGGACTTCCACATCCCGCCCGACAGCGAACGCCTGCGCGTGGTCTGTGCCGATGGCGCCCGCTTCGTGCGCCAGCCGCCCCATCCCTATGATGTGATCTTGGTAGATGGCTTCACTGGCCAGGGCCTGCCTGAGGCCCTGTGCGCCCGCAGCTTCTACCAGCATTGCCGCGCCGCCCTGGCGCCTGAGGGCTGGCTCGTGGCCAATGTGCAGGCCGACACCGAACAGACCCGCGAGGTCATGCGCCGCCTGGGCAAGGCCTTTGGCGGCCAAGTGATCGCGGTGGAATCCGACGAAGGGGGCAACGAGATTGCGTTGGCCGGATCGGGGCTTGGTCTGGCGCAGGGTCTGGCCAACTTCGAGGCCCGCTGGTCAGCACTCGCTCCGGTTCACCAGGCCACGCTGGCCGTGAGTTCGAGCCGCTTCCAGCGCGCCTTGGTGAAGGCGGTCAGGTTGGTGCCATCAAACCCTGCTCAATGAACCTCAATTCGAGGCCATCATGCCGTGCTCCTTTGGCGCCCTGTGCCCCCCACCATCAGGTTGAACACCTCGCGCAGCAGCCCCAGTTCCAACGGCGCACTGCCGCGCAAGCCGGACAAGGGCAGGAACACCCCGCCGGCCGGCTCGATGACGCTCCCCGGTGCCTCAAAGCTTGTGAAGCGAAGCAGGTGCACGCGCAGGGCGGCATCACCCACCTTGAAGCACTCATCGAATTCAGGCATCAGCACCACGTCGTCGCCGTTCAATGCCAATGCGGCTATCGCGGCCTGGCGCACGGCCTCGCCCTCCTGCACTGGCGTCAACTCGGCCGGCACGGCCCCTTCGGGGAGTGGCCCTGGCCACAGCAGGCTTTTGTCAGGCCAGCGTGCGAACACCAGCGCGGTGCTGTAGCTGTCGTAATGACAAAGGATGACCCGGTGGTGGGCCAGCAAGGCATCGGTCTGCATGGCAGCTCAAGTGGTGGTTGTACATAGGGCTGCTCACATCGTATGAGCGACATGACTTGTGCGCCCAGCGCCCTCGCCTTGCCTGAGCGAATTGCTGGGTTCAAGTCGGTTAAGCTGACACCCCAGCCTGCCGAGGCCCTCCAGGCAAAACAGTCAGAGAGCAACACCCATGAGCTTCAAGTTCTGCCCACAATGTGCCCAACCCTTGCAAGCCCGCGAGGAAGACGGCGTCACCCGTCAAGCCTGCCCCGATACGGCCTGCGGCTACGTACATTGGGACAACCCGACACCCGTGGTGGCCGCTGTTGTGGAGCACGAGGGCCACATCATCCTGGCACGCAACCGGGCCTGGCCCATGCCCTTCTATGCGCTGATCACCGGCTTTCTGGAAAAGACCGACCCCAGCCCTGAGGAAGCCGTGGCCCGAGAAGTCCAGGAGGAGCTGGGCTTGAAGGCCGTGGGCGTGAACTTCATCGGCCACTACGCCTTTGCGCGCCACAACCAGATCATCATCGCCTACCACGTGCCTGCCGAAGGCGAGATCGTGTTGAACGAAGAGCTCGTGGACTACAAGCGCATCGAGCCCGCCAAGGCCCGTTACTGGCCTTCCAGCACGGGCCTGGCCTTGCGCGACTGGCTGATCAGACAAGGCCATGCACCCCAGGCGATGGACCTGCCCAAGCTGTCCTGAGCGGCGCGCTCAGCGGTCGACGTCGTAGTAGAAGTGGTCGGCCGCCGCGCGATCTCGGCCCTGGAAGATGCGGTCGACCAGATCGGGATTCTTGACCAGGTACCAGTCGCCGAAGGTATCGAACTTGCGGCACGAGGTGATGATGCCGCCGCGCCAGACCGTGCCAAAGCGCTGCCCTTTGGTCTCGCCATGGGCTTTGAGGCGCAAGGCGAAGTCCAGGTCTTCAACGCTGATCAGGCTCTCGTCGAAGCCATTGACGGCCTCGAAATGCTCTCGCAAAAACCAGAACATGCCGCCGGATATGCCCTTGCCCGCGATACGGCGGGCCACGAGCAGGCCCGTGATGAAGATGCCCAGCGACCAGCGCTCGGGCCACATGGCCGCACCACCGCCGATGAACCGCGGGTCGTGCACCTTGGCCATCACCTTGGCAACGGTGTGAGGCTGCATCCAGCTGTCGGCATCGATGGTGACCACGGCGTTCGCGCGTGTCCCGCGCACGGCGGCGTTGCGCACGGCCGCGATGCACTTGCTGTCTTCCACCACGCAGCGCGCGCCCAGTGATTCGGCGATGGCCCGCGTGCGGTCCGTGCAGCGGTTGAGCGCCACCACCACCTCGACTTCGATGCCGTGGGCCTTGGCCGACGACCACACGCTCTCGATGCATCGGCCGATGAAGCGTTCTTCGTTGTGGGCGGGGATGGCAATGGACAGTTGAGGAGCAGACATGTTGTTCAGCGGGCTTTGAGTTGCGCCACCCGGCTCATGGCCAGGCCGGCCGCAGCGGTGCGGGTTTCAACACCCATTTTGGCAAAGATGTGCTCCAGCTGCTTCTTGACCGTGGCGGGGCTGTTGCCCAGGATGTCGCCAATGTCACGGTTGGTCTTGCCCTTGACCACCCAGTAGAGCACCTCGCCTTCGCGCGCCGTGAGCTTGAACTCCTGGCTCAGCGCGTCCATCGCGGCCTGGTCAGACGTTTCCTGCATCACCAGCAGCCATTCGTCTTCGCCCGTGGGTTGGTGCAGCGTGAAGCTCAGGCGCCGGCCTGCCTGGTTGACGGCCCATACGGGCGCGCTCACCGGTGCCGTGCCCTGAGCGATGTCTTGCGCCAGGCGCGGTGCCGCCTGCTGGAGCCAGGCCGCCATCTCCAGCGGCGCCACAGATTCGGGTGTGTCGAAATAGTCCTGCAGCAGCTTGCGCGCCAGCGGGGTCTGCCACAGCACGCGGCCATCGCTCACACGCACGGTCAGCGAGGCATGACCGAAGGCATCCAGCGCATTGCGCGCCTGTCGGGCCTGGCGGGCGCTCTGCATGTGGGCGGCGATGCGTGCCATCACCTCGCGTGGCCGGATGGGCTTGACCACGTAGTCCACGCTGCCCGCTTCGAATGCGGCCACCACGTGCTCGGTCTCGCTCAAGCCCGTCATGAAGATGATGGGGATGTGGCTGGTTTCAGGCTGAGCCTTCAGGCGCCGTGCCACCTCGAAGCCATCGATGCCCGGCATGATGGCATCCAGCAAGATGATGTCGGGCACCGCCTGGCTGGCGCGCTGCAGCGCGGCCTCGCCATGCGTGGCCACCAGCACGGTGTAGCCCTCTTCGTCGAGTGCGTCGTGCAGCAGGGAGAGGTTGTCCGGCACATCGTCAACGATGAGCACGACGTCGGTACGGCTGCGGTCGAGTCTCTCGAACATGATGGGCTGGGAAAGGCAAGGTTTCAGACACGCGATTGTGCCTGCGACAGCGATTCCTTCAGCAGGGACGCCATTGCATCGAGCTGGAACTGCTTGGCCATGGCCCGCAGGCGCTGCACGAAGGCATCGCAATGGGGCTCGGCCGACGCAATCTGGTCCAGGGCCTTGTGCACGCCCCGCATATAGCCTGCGTGGATCTGGTCTTCCAGGCTGCGCAAGGCGTTGAGAGACGGCAAGGCCTGATTTGACTCAGGCGCATCGTGCACCAAGACTGAAACAGGCAAAGGCGCGCGCTCCACCTCGATCCAGGCCAGATTCAAGCGGTGGCCCAGCCAGTCCAGCAGCTCTGGCACGCGCACGGGCTTGACGATGAAATCATCAGCCGTGATGCCCACGTCGTTGTCCAAGGCCTTGTCAAAGGCATTGGCCGACACGATGGCCGCGGGTGCATCACTGAGCGCCCCCTCCCGGATCGCCCGCAGCGTGGCCCAGCCATCCAGCCCCGGCATGGCCAGGTCCATGAACAAGGCATGGGGCATCTGTGGCATTGGGCAGTTGCGCAGCAGCGCCACGCACTCCACGCCGGAGGCCAGCGACGTCACTTCAAAGCCAAGCGGTTCGAGGACGCGTACCAGCAGCCCCCGATCGGCCTCCTCGTTGTCCACCACCCAGATGCGGCGGCGCTCGCCCACGTAGCCCGTGCGCTGGCCACGCGGCACCGTGCGCATCGCCTCGGCCATGCGCACCTGCGGCAGGAACAGGCGAATGCGGAAGGTGGTGCCCAGGCCCAGATGGCTTTGCACGCTCATCTCGCCGCCCATCAAGTCGGTCAGCATCTTGCTGATGGTCAGGCCCAGGCCGGTGCCACTGGCCGAATTGCCTGCGGCCGACGAGCCACGCGCGAAAGGCTCGAACACCTTGTCCAGCTCCTCCTTGGCAATGCCGGGCCCCGTGTCGGCGATCTCGATCTGGGCAATCTCACGGGCATAGCGCACCTTGAGCGTCACCTGCCCTGAGCTGGTGAACTTCACCGCATTGCCCAGCACATTGATGAGGATCTGACGCAGGCGGCGCTCGTCCACCCGCACAGCCTCGGGCAAGGCCGTGTCGATGTCGGCCTCGAAGCGCAGGTGCTTGGCGCACGCCTCGTGCTCGATCAGGCCGGTGATCTGCTGGAGCAACTCACCCAGCCGCACCGGCTTCACATCCAGCGTCAGCTTGCCGCTTTCGATGCGGGCAATGTCCAGCGTGCCTTCGATCAGCGAGAGCAAATGATCGCCCCCGCGCTTGATCACCCCCACCGCATGCTTGACGTGCTCGGGCAACTGCTGGTCTTCATCCAGCAATTGGGCATAGCCCAGGATGCCGTTGAGCGGCGTGCGCAGTTCGTGGCTCACCGTGGTGATGTAGCGGCTCTTGGCCTGGTTGGCGTGTTCGGCCGTCTGCTTGGCCTGCTGGAGCTTTTCATCGGTGATGCGGTGCGACTCGATTTCGCGCACCAGCAGATGGGTCTGGCGGTTGGATTCCTCCTGCGCCACCTGGCGGCTCTTGTGCGTGAGCACCACCCACCAGGCCACCACGCCCACGACCAGCAGCAAGGCGGTGAAAACCTTGACAAAGGCGGCACGAAGCATGTCTGCAGCCGCCCCGGTCGAGGTGAGATCCAGGATGTCCAGGTCACGCAGCTGCTGTTGGTAGACCAGCCCAAAGATGCCGGCCAGCAAAGGCGCCAGCACGAACATGACCAGCAGGAACTGCCCCAGCTCGGTGTCCATGCGCCGCCAGACAAATTCGGGCATGAGCCTGCGCCCCAGCCCACGCCACTGTTCGGCCCAGCGCGCCTGAGGTTTGCACAGGTCCTGACAGCGTGCGTCCAGCGAGCAGCACAGCGAGCAGATGAAGCCCTGGTAGGCCGGGCAATGGGCGACGTCATCAGCCTCGTATTCACGCTCGCACACCGTGCAGCGATGCAGCGCACGCAGGCGAATGACCTTGCTCAAGGGCACGCCCTCGCCTTCAGGCGGCGGCTCGTGCACGAAGGGTGGTCGGCCCACGTGGGTCTGCGTCAAAGGCTGGCGTGCCAGGTAGTAGCGGCCCTTGGTGGCCCAGGCAATCAAGGGCGAGGTCACGAAAGCCACCACCATGGCGATCACCGCCGAGAAGGCTTGCGCAAGCTCGCCCAGCCAGCCTACATAGGCCATCACCGACACCAGCGAGGCCAGCCCCATCGCACCCACGCCCACCGGGTTCACGTCATACAGGTAAGCCCGCTTGAATTCGATGCCCTTGGGCGACCACCCCATGGGCTTGTTGACGACCAGGTCGGCCACCACCGCCATGATCCAGGCAATGGCGATGTTGGAATATAGCCCCAGTACCTTGCCCAGGGCCTGAAAGAGATTCAGCTCCATCAGCAACAGCGCGATCACCGCATTGAAGGCCACCCAGACCACACGCCCCGGGTGGCTGTGCGTGACGCGCGCAAAGAAATTCGACCAGGCCAGCGAACCCGCATAGGCATTGGTCACATTGATCTTGAGCTGCGACACCACCACGAACAAGGCCACCGCCGCGATCGCCCAGGACTGGCGGGGAAAGATCTTTTCCCAGGCCACGAGGTACATCTGGTTCGGGTCCAGGGCCCGATCGACCGGCACCGAAAAGCTGATGGCCAGGTAAGCCAGCAGGGCACCGCCCAGCATCTTGAGCACCCCCGGGATCACCCAGCCCGGTCCACCCACGAACACGGCAGCCAGCCAGCGCGCCTTGTGCCCTGGCCTGGGCTCGGGCATGAAGCGCAGGTAGTCGGCCTGCTCACCCATCTGCGTGATCAGCGCGATGCCCACCGTCATGGCCGAGCCAAAGGACAGCAGATCGAACCCAGCCCGATCCTGCCCATCTCCCGGATAGGTCATCAAGTCGCGCAGGATGTGCGGGTGCTCCTTGAACACATAGACAAACGGCAGCACCAGCATCAGCAGCCACAGCGGCTGGGTGATCAGTTGCAATCGGCTGATGATGGTGACCCCGTGCGTGACCAGCGGCACCACCACCAGCGCGCACACCAAATAGCCCCAGGCCGGCGGTATATCAAAGGCCAGCTCCAGCGCATAGGCCATCACCGCCGCCTCCAGCGCGAAGAACACGAAAGTGAAGGAGGCGTAGATCAATGAAGTGATGGTCGAGCCGATGTAACCAAAGCCCGCACCGCGTGTCAGCAGGTCCATGTCCAGGCCATGGCGAGCCGCATACACGCTGATCGGCCAGCCCGCCAGCAGGATGATCAGCCCCGTGGCCAGGATGGCCCAGAAGGCGTTGATGAAACCATGCTCCACCAGCAGTGTCGCGCCGACGGCTTCGAGCACCAGGAAGGCTGCCGCGCCAAAGGCCGTGTTGGCCACGCGCCAGTCGCTCCAGCGCCGGGCCGACCGCGGCGTGAAGCGCAGGGCGTAGTCCTCCAGGGTTTCGGACCCGACCCAACTGTTGTAGTCACGACGCACCTTGACCACCCGCTGCAGGGCTTCCCCTGCGGGTTCGCCATCGCGGTGCGCCGATGAGGTGATCACCTCTGGACGGTTTTGGTCTGGGTCTTGCATAGTGTGGATTCGTCCCTACCGGGTACCGCAATTTCGATGCCGAAGCCCGCTGCGCACAACGAGACACACGATGGAACTCACCCCTCGCGAAAAAGACAAGCTGCTGATTTTCACCGCCGCCTTGCTGGCCGAACGCCGCCTGGCGCGCGGACTCAAATTGAACTACCCGGAGGCCGTCGCCCTGATCACGGCCTTCATCATGGAAGGGGCGCGTGACGGCAAGAGCGTGGCTGCGCTGATGAGCGAGGGCAAGACCGTGCTCGTGCGCGATCAGGTCATGGAGGGCGTGCCAGAGATGATTCCCGACATCCAGGTCGAGGCCACTTTCCCGGATGGCACCAAGTTGGTGACAGTGCACCAACCCATTGCATGAACGATCTATGTTTTCAGACGAAGGCTTGATTGGCCCAATATTGGTGCAAATAAGCACCACCTCGTCATCCTCCCTCTGACATCTTCACCAGACTGGAACCAAGACCATGCAAAACCTCCAGACTCGCCGCACCATCATGGCCATCGCCGGGCTTGCCGCTTCGGTGGCGGCACCGCTGGCCATGGCGCACATCGGCACAGATGGCGCCCCGCACATGCACGATGGCAACGCCCTGCAAAGCCTGGCTTCCGGGGCCTTACACCCGCTCACCGGCTTGGATCACCTGGCCGCCATGGTCAGCGTGGGCGCGTGGAGCGTGTTGAGCAAGCCGGGCCAGAGCATGCGTTCCTTGTTAACCGCCCCGGCCGCTTTTGCCGTCACCTTGCTGCTCGGTGCCTTGCTGGCATTGGCCGGCCTGCGCCTGCCCGGCGTCGAGCCGATGATCGCCGCCTCGCTGCTGGTGATGGGCCTGCTGGTCGCCACGCGCCTGCGTTTGAGCACAGGCATGGGCGCAGCCCTGGTCGCGGCGTTCGCCTTGTGCCATGGCCTGGCCCACGGCACGGAACTGGGTGGTCAGGCGATGGCAGCGCTCACCGGCATGGTGGCCAGCACCGCCGTGCTGCACGGCTTGGGCATGGGTGTCGGACTGGCCTTGCGCGATCAAGGCCATGGCGCACGCCGTTGGGCTTCCCGCCTGGCTGGTGCAGGCGTTGCGCTGATGGGCCTGGGTCTGCTCACGCCTGCCGTGGCCGCCGCGCTCTGACCGCCACCAGCGATTCAACCAAGACTTCGTTCAAGTCTTTCATCTAATTCCAAAGGACCACGCCATGATCCCAGGCGAACTCCTCACTGACGGCCCGGACCTCGCGCTCAACCCAGGCCGCCGCACCCTCACCCTCGTGGTGGAGAACGCCGGCGACCGACCCATCCAGGTCGGCTCGCACTACCACTTCGCCGAGACCAACGGCGCCTTGCGCTTCGACCGCGCTGCTGCCAAAGGCACGCGCCTGAACATCGCATCAGGCACGGCCGTGCGCTTCGAGCCGGGTCAGCAGCGCACGGTCGAGCTGGTCGACTACGCGGGCGACCGCGTGGTCTACGGCTTCAGAGGCCTGGTCCAGGGCAAGCTCTGAGTCCCCCTCCATCCCAAGAAGGACAAGCAAGATGGCAAGCATCCCGCGACGCGCTTATGCCGAGATGTTCGGCCCCACCGTGGGCGATCGGCTGCGTCTGGCCGACACCAACCTCGTCATCGAAGTCGAGCAGGACCTGACGCTCAAGGCCGGCGGCTATGGCGAGGAGGTCAAGTTCGGTGGCGGCAAGACCATCCGTGACGGCATGGGCCAAAGCCAGGTGCCCAACGGCCCCGGCGCCATGGACGCGGCCGACTGCGTGCTGACAAACGCCCTCATCATCGACCACTGGGGCATCGTCAAGGCCGACATCGGCATCAAAGCTAGCCGCATCGTCAAGATCGGCAAGGCCGGCAACCCCGACGTGCAGCCTGGCGTGGACATCGTCATCGGCCCGGGTACCGAGGTCATCGCGGCCGAAGGCATGATCGTCACGGCCGGCGGCCTGGACACCCACATCCACTTCATCTGCCCGCAGCAGATCGAGGAAGCGCTCAACAGCGGCGTGACCACCATGATTGGCGGCGGCACGGGCCCCGCTACCGGCACCTTTGCCACCACCTGCACCCCAGGCCCCGACAACATCGCCATGATGCTCAAGGCGGCCGAGGCCTTCCCCATGAACCTGGGCTTTCTGGGCAAGGGCAACGCCAGCCGCCCTGAAGCGCTGCGCCAGCAGGTGGACGCTGGCGTGATCGGCATGAAGCTGCACGAGGACTGGGGCACGACGCCTGCAGCCATCGACAACTGCCTGAGCGTGGCCGAAGAGACCGATGTGCAAGTGGCCATCCACACAGACACGCTCAATGAATCGGGCTTCGTGGAAGACACCGTGGCCGCGTTCAAGGGCCGCACCATCCACAGCTTCCACACCGAGGGCGCGGGCGGCGGCCACGCACCGGACATCATGAAGGTCGTGGGAGAGCCCAATGTGCTGCCCTCCTCCACCAACCCGACGCGGCCCTTCACGGTCAACACGATCGACGAGCACCTCGACATGCTCATGGTCTGCCACCACCTCGATGCATCGATCGCCGAAGACCTGGCCTTCGCCGAAAGCCGCATCCGCCGCGAAACCATCGCCGCCGAGGACATCCTGCACGACCTGGGCGCCATCAGCATGTTCAGCTCCGACTCGCAGGCCATGGGCCGCGTGGGCGAGGTCATCATGCGCACGTGGCAGACCGCCCACAAGATGAAGGCCCAGCGCGGCAAGTTGCCAGGTGACTCTGACCGCCACGACAATGCCCGCGTCAAACGCTACGTGGCCAAGTACACCATCAACCCGGCACTCGCGCATGGCGTGGCGCATGAGGTGGGCAGCATCGAAGAGGGCAAATGGGCTGACCTCGTGCTGTGGAAGCCTGGCTTCTTCGGCGTCAAGCCCAGCCTCATCCTCAAAGGTGGCTTCATCGCCGCAGCCGCCATGGGCGACCCCAATGCCTCGATCCCCACGCCGCAACCGGTGCACTACCGACCGATGTTCGGCGCATTCGGCGGGGCACTGTCGCGCAGCTCGATCACCTTCATGAGCCAGACTGCCATCGGTGCTGGCCTGCCCGCGCAATACGGGCTCAAGAAGCAGGTGGTGGGCGTCAAAGGTTGCCGCACGGTCAAGAAAAAGGACATGGTGCACAACCACTACATGCCCGTCATGGAGATCGACGCGCAGACCTACCAGGTGCGCGCCGATGGCCAGTTGCTAACCTGCGAGCCCGCCACGGTCTTGCCCATGGCGCAGCGCTATTTCCTGTTTTGACGGACACTGGCGGCTTCGACTCGCTTTTCTCTCGCACCCATGCTGACCGTCAACAAGCTCCTTCCCCAAGGCCAGGGCCTGGCCTCCGTGCTGCTCAAGCGCGCCGCCACCATCGAACTGGGCTGGGATGTGCGCCAGAAGAGCCGCTTTGATGCCACCGACAGCACGGGGCGTGCGCTGGGCGTCTTCCTGCCGCGCGGCACCGTGGTGCGCGGCGGCGACGTGCTGGTTGCCGAAGACGGCACCATGATCCGCGTGCAGGCTGCGCCGCAGCCCGTGCTGGTGGTCAGACCTTGCGCCGAACATGGGAGTGCTTTCGATCTGGTGCGGGCGGCCTATCACCTGGGCAACCGCCACGTGCAGATCGAGTTGCAAGCCGACCACCTCAAGATCGAACCTGACCATGTGCTGGCCGACATGCTGCGCGCCATGCACCTGACCGTGAAGGAAGAACAGGCTGCTTTCGAGCCGGAAGGCGGTGCCTATGCTGCTGGTGGCCATGACCACGGTCATGCCCATGCCGAACCCGCCACGCGCGGCAAGCCTATCGGCATCGCCATCAAGCCCGCCGCGACACCGCACGTGCATGGCCCAGGCTGCAACCACGATCATGATCACGGCCATGGGCACGGCCACAAACACTGAAATGCCTCGTCGCTGATGCCCCGTGTTGCCCCCCGACAAGCGCCACTAAGCCCCAGCGCCCGCCTGCAGCTGATGTGGCTGGCCTCTCCGGCCTTGCCCGTGGGCGGCTTCAGCTACTCCGAGGCCCTGGAAGCCGCCGTGGATTCCGGCCGCATCAGCAAAGAGCAAGAGGCAGCAGCCTGGCTGCAAGACCAATTGCACCTGAGCCTGGCCCGCGCCGACCTGGCCGTCGTGGCGCGAGCCGTGCCCGCCTGGCAACGTGGCGACCTGGCACGCCTGACCGAGCTCAATGACTGGGTCGTGCAGACACGCGAGACCAGCGAGCTGCGGCTGCAAGCCGAACAGATGGGCCGCTCGCTGGTCGAATGGCTGCGCAATCAGCCAGGTGGCAGCGCCTCGTCCAGCGATGAAGCGCGTTTGCAGCAGCTCCAGCAATGCGCGGCCCTGGGCCCCGCCCCAACCTGGCCCGTGGCCTTTGCCCTGGCCGTGGCGCACTGCCTGCCGTTGCCAGATCCACGTGGCGGTGGCGAGGACACCCTCCGTGAGGCCCTGCTGAGCTTCGCCTTCGGCTGGGCCGAGAACATGGTGCAGGCCGCCATCAAGGCCGTACCGCTTGGCCAGTCGGCCGGCCAGCGCATCCTCCAAGCCCTGATCAACGAGATCCCACCGGCCATCGACCACGCCATGACGCTGCCCGACACGCAGCGCCAGGCCTTCACACCCATGCTGGCCATTCTCAGCAGCCAGCACGAAACCCAGTACTCACGCCTTTTCCGATCATGAGCAATCTGCACAACATCCCTGGCCGCACCAAGAAGCTCCCGCCCCTGCGCGTGGGCGTGGGCGGCCCCGTCGGCTCCGGCAAGACGACCCTGGTTGAAATGTTGTGCAAGACCATGCGCAACAGCTATGACCTCGTCGTCGTCACCAACGACATCTACACCAAGGAAGACCAGCGCCTGCTGACCGTGGCCGGCGCGCTCGACCCCGAGCGCATCATGGGCGTGGAGACTGGCGGCTGCCCGCACACCGCCATCCGCGAAGACGCCTCCATCAACCTCGAAGCCGTCGACCGCATGCTGTCCAAATTCCCCAATGCGGACATCGTCTTCATCGAGTCGGGCGGCGACAACCTGGCGGCCACCTTCAGCCCGGAACTCAGCGACCTCACCATCTACGTGATCGACGTGGCAGCCGGCGAAAAGATCCCGCGCAAGGGCGGCCCCGGCATCACCAAGAGCGACCTCTTCGTGATCAACAAGACCGACCTCGCGCCCTACGTCGGTGCGAATCTGGAGATCATGGAGTCCGACACCAAGCGCATGCGCCAGACCTCACAAGGAGTGCGCCCCTTCGTGATGACCAATCTCAAGACCCAGTCCGGCCTGGACCAGGTGATCGGCTTCATCGAAACCAAGGGCATGCTCAAGGCATAATGCCGCCTTCATCCTTGACTCCCCGTAGTTCAATGGATAGAACGGCCGCCTCCTAAGCGGCAAATACAGGTTCGATTCCTGTCGGGGGGACCAGCGCACCGACCCGTCATGCACGCCAGGCCACGAAAGCTGTCAGAAAGCTTCGAGTCCAAAAATGGCCCGATGACTTCGCTGCGCCTGCAAGACGCTCAACAAGAGCGCGCTCATTCGCCCCTCCCCTTTTCTCCACGGCTGCTCATGGGGATCCTCGCCTGGGTCTTGCTGTGGGCTGGCGTGCGCACGCTGGCCGAAGCGAACCTCGACCCCTACGGCGACATGCTCGAATCGTGGGTGTGGGGGCAGACCTGGTCCTGGGGCACCTACAAGCACCCGCCCCTCATGAACTGGGTCACGCACCTCTGGTTCATGGTGTGGCCAACCACTACGGGCGCCTACAAGCTGCTGGCCTATGTGGTCGTGGCGGTAGGCCTGCTGGGCATTCTGGAATTAGCCAGGTTGCATGGCCTGCGTCGGTGGCTGTGGCCCATTCTCGTGATCACCGTGTGCGGCTTGCCGGAAAGCACGCTCTCGGCCAAGTACAACGCCAACACCATCTTGCTGGCGGCCTGGCCCTGGGTGGCCGTGGTGTGGACGCAGGTCTACGTGCTGCGCAAGCCATCTCTGTGGTGGGCCGTGGGCTTGGGCGCGGTGTCGGCCATGGCGATGCTGGGCAAGTACTACACAGGCGTGCTGCTGCTGGGCTTGTTCCTGAGCTCGCTGCTCACGCCGGAAGGCCGGCGTTGGTACCTCAGCCGCACACCCTGGGTAGCCTTTCTGACATTCGTGGTCTGCCTGATTCCCCATGCGCAGTGGCAGATGAGCCATCAATGGGCGTCCGTGGCTTATGTGGGCGAGCAAGGTGATGGCCATGTGGCCTGGAAAGAGTTGTGGCACTTCACGCTCTCACCACTGATCTACTGGGGGCTGGCCTGGCTGGTAACAGCCATGCTGTTGAGCCCCGCCACATTCCAGCAGCGAGGCTTGTTGCGACGCATGCTCCTTTGCTGGCAACACCGGGGCTGGAACGACACGCTGTTCTGGCTGGCCTTCATGCCCTGGTTCATCACCCTGGTCTTTGGCATCACGGGCTTTGTGAAGCTGTCGCTGCCCTGGGCCATCCCGATCGGCTACGCCTACCCGCTGCTGTGGGTGCGCAACCTGTCCGTGCAGTTACCCCTTGATGCAACAGGCTTCTCGCGCCGCGCCAGCCGCGTCCATGTCGGGCTTTTGATGGGCCTGCTTGTCTCCGGCCCCTTGCTGGCACACCACTACGTCGCCACCCAGACACCCAGCTACTTCCTCCCCAGGGAAGAAGCGGCCAAAGTGATCTTGTCATCTTGGCGAGAACAACATCCGGATGTGCCACTGCACTGGGTGGCCGGGCAATGGTCTGAAAGCGGCTTCCTCGCGTTTTACGGCAACCACCAGCTGTTCACCATGCCCGGTACGCCAGACGACCCACGGGCACAGGTCACACCGCATACCGGTTGGCAGCACGAGGGCGGCTTGTTGATCTGTCGCGGCGGATGGCAGGCAGCCAATGTGACCGAGGTGCAACAGATCAGCCTGAGCGAGCGCCAAGCCTATCTGAGCACACCATGCGCCGTGCAGGTGGGCAACTGGCTGAGTCACCATGGACGAACGGCTGAGCCCCGGCTGATGCTGGTCAAACGCGAAGGCTTTGCCTTTCCGGACGCCCCCGTCTATGTGTACCTGGTCTACGAGTACCTGCCCTGAGTGATCCAAAAGGCGGGGCTCAGGCCTGCGTCGTGCCCTCGTCAAGTGTCGCGCGCAATTCCTCGACGGTGTAGCCCTGCCTGGTCAGCGCCTCACGCAGCCATTCAGGCTGTGAGCCTTCACCATCCCAGGTTTCGCCACTTCTGGGATGCCGGTATTTGATCGCTGCTGGCGGCTTCACGACTTCCACCACCTTTTCAGGTTCGGGAATACCGGAGAGTTCATCAGCGGTGATTTGCCAGAAGGCAACGAGCTTGCGAACCGAGCGCAGCACGGCTTCTTGTTCTGCAGTTCTCATGGTGTATGTCGGACGAGCGCCCTGCATTTCGGGCTGACCGGAGTGCACATCCTATCAAACTGTCGCGCACCCACATGATGTGACAAATTCCCAGGCGTACCCGCCCAGTGTTTCTGCATTTGATCTAGATCATGAAACAGGCCTGATGGACCCGCAATACGAGGTCAAGTTCACACCCACCGCACCCGATGGATAGAGCACGTCGGGCCACCGTCAGGCCCAATGGTGACATGGACAGGAGACGGCTTGGGGTACCTGTCAAGTTTCGGCACCCATTTCGTTCTCAAGGAGGAACATCTGCCATGCGCACCAATTTGCCTGTCTTGGCAAGGGAGTATCTTTTCCCTCACGGGGAGACCCTTGTTTCCACCACCGACCTCAAAGGTCGCATCACCTACTGCAACCCGGCCTTCATCCAGGTCAGCGGCTATGACAGAGAGGAGTTGCTGGGCCAGCCCCACAACATGATCCGCCACCCCGACATGCCCGAGGAAGCCTTCCGGGACATGTGGGACAGCATCCAGGCGGGCTACCCGTGGTCTGGTCTGGTCAAGAACCGACGCAAGGACGGCACCTTCTATTGGGTACAGGCCAATGTCACACCGCTGATGGACGGCGATCAGCCCATGGGCTACATGTCCGTGCGCACCGAAGCCGATCGGGCGGCCATCGACAAGGCTGAAGCGCTTTACCGGGTGATGCGTGAGGAACAGGCCTCAGGTCGGATCAAGCATCGATTGCAGCGTGGCATGGTCGTCAAGGACACGCCGATCGAGCGGTTGCGTCGCAAGCTCCAGCTGGGCATCGCGGGCCGGCTCTCCTTGCTCAATGCGCTGCTGGTATCGGCAGGCTTTGGCGCTGGTCTGCTGCTGGGTGGTCATTCCCCTGTTGGTACTTTCTTCAACGCACCGATTGCCTGGCTGCTCATCACCGCAGTGTCGTGGGCGGCGACCGGGCTGGCCATCGACCTGCTCACCGTTCGCCCGATCAAGCAGCTCATGAGCCACGCCAACCGCATGGCCGCAGGTGACCTGACCCAGACCTTGTCATCCGAACGCAGCGACCTCATCGGGCAGTTCACACGCGCCCTCAACCAGCTCAACGTGAACCTGCGCTCCATCGTGAAGGATGCACGAAACGAGGTCGACGCGATGCTGCTGGCCACGCGTGAGATCGCCGCAGGCAACCAGGACTTGTCGACACGCACGGAGACACAGGCCAGCAGTCTGCAGCAGACGGCTGCGTCCATGGAGTCGATCACCGGCGTGGTCAAAGGCAACACCAACACGGCACAGGAAGCCGCCAGCCTGGCCAGCGAGACCATGCACGTCACCAACCACAGCAGCTCCGTGGTCGGTGACGTGACCCAGACCATGCAGGCCATCGAGGAATCCTCCAAGCGCATCACCGACATCATCCAGGTCATCGACGGCATCGCGTTCCAGACCAACATCCTGGCGCTCAATGCCGCCGTGGAGGCCGCGCGTGCGGGTGAGCAAGGCCGTGGGTTCGCCGTGGTCGCCGCGGAGGTGCGTGCGCTGGCGCAACGCACGGGCACAGCGGCCCGCGAGGTCAAGCAGCTCATCACGGACTCGTCCGAGAAGGTCCGCGCTGGCAGCGCGCTCACCAACGCCGCCACCCAGGCCATGGCGCAGGCACTGGCGGCAGTTGAGCAGGTCACCAGCCTGGTGGACCAGCTCAGCCACGGCTCGGCAGACCAGCTCGACAGCATCTCGCAGATCAACACCGCGGTCAGCCAGCTCGATGGCATCACACAGCAGAACGCCGCTGCCGTCGAGCAGATTGCCGCCGCGTCACTGAGTGTCGCCAGCCGCGCCAAGACGGTGGCGGACGCCGTCCAGGTCTTCAGGCTGGAAGCGGGTGCCCCTCGGCACGCACCCGATGCCGTGGCCTTGCGCAAAGAAATGAAATTGCACAACGCCTGATACCCCGGGTTGAGGCGCGCGTTGCGGCAGACCTACACTGCATGCACCTTGCATGCGCGTCGCCGTAACCCGCTCCTCATGAAAGTCGCCGTCCTCTCTGACCTTCACGCCAACCGCCAAGCCGTCGAGGCCGTGTGGGAGCACGCCACCCAGCAAGGCTGTGAGCGGACGGTGCTGCTGGGCGACTATGTCGATTACGGCGCCGACCCCGTATGGGTGCTGGACTTCGTCTACCAGCGCGTTCAGGAAGGCGCGATCGCCATCAAGGGCAACCACGATGATGCGATCCGCCACGAAGAGGCGCATCAGCTCGGCGGCCATGTGCAGGAGTCGCTGGCCTGGACGCGGCAGCAGCTCAGCGCCGCCCACATCGCCTTCATCGAATCGCTGCCCTTGACCGCCGAGTGGGGCGACTGCCAGTTCGCGCACGCCAATGTGCATGACCCGGCGCACTGGGCCTATCTGGATGGCCGCATGGAGGCCGTGCGCAGCCTGCAGGTCAGCCAGCACCCCTTCGTGTTCTGCGGCCACATGCACCAGCCCTGCCTGTACCACCTCTCCAGCACGGGCAAGTCGGGCGACTTCTCGCCGGTGGACGGCACGCCCATCATCCTGTCGCCCATGCGCCGCTGGCTGGCCATTCCGGGCTCGGTGGGCCAGCCTCGCGATGGCAACCCCGCGGCCTGCTACCTCACCTTCGACACCGACAGCCGGCAGCTGACCTTCTACCGCGTGCCCTATGACCATGAGCGCGCGGCCCAATGCATCATCGACGCCGGCTTGCCGCTTTTCCTGGCGCAGCGCTTGCGCGACGGGCGTTAGCGTGCCAGGAACCGCAAAGGGCCGACCATGATGACACCACCAGGCAAGCTGCAAGCCGGCGATGTGATCGACCAGTTCAGGCTCAAGGAGAAGCTGCACCAGGGCGGCATGGCCACACTGTGGGATGTCGAGCCGGTTGAGGGTGCGAGCGCATCGCCCTTGATCATGAAGATCCCGCGTATCAAGGGCGGCGAAGACCCAGCGACCATCGTCGGCTTCGAGGTCGAGCAGATGGTGATGCCCATGCTCCAGGGCCCGCATGTGCCGCGCTTCCTGACCAAGGGCGACTTCACTCGCCAGCCCTACATCGTGATGGAGCGCATCGGGGGCGATTCCTTGCGCCCCAGGCTCGATCTTGCACCATTGCCCATTGAAGACGTGGCCGACATCGGGCAGCGCGTCGCCCAGGCCTTGCACGAACTCCACAAGCAGCACCTGGTGCACCTGGACGTCAAGCCCAGCAACATCATGTTCAGGCCCACTGGCGAGGCCGTGCTGGTGGACTTCGGCCTGTCGCGCCATGCCCAGTTGCCGGATCTGTTGGAAGAGGAGTTCTCATTGCCCATGGGCACGGGCCCCTATATGTCGCCCGAGCAAGTGCAGTTCATCCGCAACGACCCGCGCAGCGATCTGTTCGCACTGGGCGTGATGCTCTACCACTTCGCCACCGGCGAGCGCCCTTTCGGCAACCCCAACAGCGTCTCGGGCCTGCGCAAGCGGCTCTACACCGACCCGATCCCGCCGCGCGCGCACCGGCCCGACCTGCCGCCCTGGATGCAGGAAGTGATCCTGCGCTGCCTGGAGGTGGACCCGGCCAAGCGCTACCAGACCGGCGCGCAGCTGGCCCTGGACCTGCAACACCCCGATCAGATCCCGCTGACCAAGCGCGCAGAACACGTCGCGCCGAGAGGTGGATTGAGCCACTTCAAGCGCTGGTTTAAAGCCATTGGCGCCGAGCCCGACAACCAGGCCAATGCCACGCAGCACGTGGCGCGCAGCCCCATCATCATGGTGGCCATTGCGACCAAGGCCAGCACGCCCGAGTTGGATCAAAAGCTGCTGGCCACGGTGCGCCGCATCCTGCAGATCGAGCCTGGTGCGCGCCTGGCTTGCGTGAGCATCATGAGGATCAACCGGGTGGGCATGGACAAGCTCACCGATGACGAGGGCCACAGCCTGCATGTGCGGCAACTGGTCGCCATCAAGCATTGGGCGCGCCCGCTGCAACAGCAGTTGCAGCTCGATGAGCACCGCCTGACCTTCCATGTGCTGGAGGCACCCGATACAGCCCATGCCCTCGTGGAGTTCGCCACCAAGAACCAGGTGGACCACATCGTGATGGGTGCGCGCGGCAACTCGGCGCTGCGCCGCTATCTGGGCAGTGTCAGCGCGCAGGTGGTGGCTGAAGCCGAGTGCTCGGTGACGGTCGTGCGGGTCTGAGCGGGTTCGGCTTTTTCGCGATCAGGCGTCGATGTAGAGATCGAGCATGGGCGTCGAGCCTGGCGTCGTCAGATAGCGGTCGAAGTCGGTGACACCGGCGTCGCGCAGCACCTGCTCATCCACGAAGAACTGACCCGTCTTGTCGCGGCTGGGCCTGGTCAGGATCAAGTAGGCCGCATCGGCCATGATCTCGGGCATGCGGCCCAGCGTCCCCAGGTGCGAGCCGGCCACGTTCAGGGCCGAGGTGGAAATCAGCGTGCGTGGCCACAAGGCGTTGACGGCCACGCCCTTGGCCTTGAGCTCGGCGGCCAGGCCGTAGGCCATCATGCTCATGCTGTACTTGGAGACGGTGTAGGCCGCGTGCGACTCGAACCATTTCTCCTGCATGTTGATAGGCGGCGACAGCACCAGGATGTGCGGGTTGGCCGCCCTCTCCAGATGCGGCAGGCAGGCCTGTGAACACATGAAGGTGCCGCGCACATTGATGTCCATCATCAGGTCGTAGCGCTTGGCCTGTGTCTCGGCTGTCTTGGTGAGGTTGATGGCGCTGGCGTTGTTGACCAGGATGTCGATGCCACCGAAATGCGAGGCCGCCTTGGCAACGACCTCTCGCACCTGGTTTTCATCGCGCACATCGAGCACCAGGGGCAAGGCCTTGCCGCCAGCGGCTTCGATCTCGGCGGCAGCCGTGTGGATGGTGCCGGGCAGGCGTGGGTCCGGCTCGGCCGTCTTGGCGGCCACCACTATGTTGGCGCCATCCTTGGCGGCGCGCAGCGCGATGGCTTTGCCGATGCCGCGGCTGGCACCGGTGATGAAGAGGGTCTTGCCGGCTAGCGTGCTCATGTCAGCTCCAGAGGTTCAGGGGTCAGATAGCAACAAGCCTAACCAAGCAGCACACCTCGCCGGACCCGCGTTTTCCTGCTTGCATGCGGCACAAGTGGCATGACCTGGCAGGCCGCTTTCGTCAGCCTGTCGTCATGCCAGCCCTGAGCGTCAGGCATCAAGCCAGGCATCACGCCAGCGGCAACACGCGCAGCACCTTCTGGAAGGCGTCCACGGCCTTGCCCTTGCGGGCGCGCTTGCCCACATGGGCGAGGTAGGCCGAGTTGCGCACGTCCTCTTCCTTGGCCTTGCCGCCACGCCCCGAGCCGATCACCTTGACACCACCGTGCACCGTGGCCACCGAGATCAGCGGATCCTTCTTGGCATCGACTTCCATCAGCGTCAGGCCGCGTCCACCATTGGATTGCAGCTTGAGTTCATCCAGGCCGAACACCAGCATGCGCCCACCCTGCGCCAGGCAAGCCACCTGCGTGTGGCCAGGCTGCACCAGCACCGGCGGCAACACATGGTCGCCTTCGTCCAGCGACAGGAAGCTCTTGCCGCCCTTCTGGCGCGTCAGCAGGTCGCCCAGCTTGGCCATCAGGCCGAAACCGCCGGTGTTGGCAAACAAAATGGTCTGCTCCACACTGCCAGCCAAGTAGTGCACAGGCTGCGTGCCCGACTCCAGGTCGATCATCGTGGTGATAGGCGAGCCATCGCCGCGCGCACCAGGCAGGCTGCTCACCGGCACGCTGTAGACGCGCCCATTGCTGCCCACCACGATCATCGGGTCGACTGTGCGGCACTCGAACGTGCCATAGAGGCCATCGCCCGCCTTGAAGGCAAAGCCGGCCGGGTCGTGCCCATGGCCGGTACGCGCACGCACCCAACCCTTGAGGCTGACCACCACCGTCACCGGCTCGTCGATCACCTTGACCTCGGCCACGGCGCGCTTCTCGGCCTGGATCAGGGTGCGGCGCTCGTCACCAAACTGCTTGGCATCAAGCTCGATCTCCTTGATCACCGTGCGCTTGAGCGAGCTGGGGCTGCCCAGGATGTCTTCCAGCTTGGCCTGCTCGGTGCGCAGCTCGGCCAGATCCTGCTCGATCTTGATCGCCTCCAGTTTGGCCAGTTGGCGCAGGCGCAGTTCGAGGATGTCCTCGGCCTGCCGGTCGCTGAGCTTGAAACGCTCGATCAGCGCGGCCTTGGGCTCATCGCTGTTGCGGATGATGCGGATGACCTCGTCGATGTTGAGCAGGACGAGCTGGCGGCCCTCCAGGATGTGGATGCGGTCGAGCACCTTGTTCAGGCGGAACTGCGTGCGCCGCGTGACCGTCTCCATCCGGAAGCCAATCCACTCCGTGAGGATCTGGCGCAGGCTCTTTTGCGTGGGCCTGCCATCGGCCCCGACCATGGTCAGGTTGATCGAGGCCGAGCTCTCCAGACTGGTGTGGGCCAGCAGGGTGGTGATGAGCTCTTGCTGCTCGACCGTGCGGGTCTTGGGCTCAAACACGATGCGCACCGCGGCGTCCTTGCTGGACTCGTCGCGCACCGTATCGAGCACCGACAGCAGCGTGGTCTTGAGCTGCGTCTGCTCGGCTGTCAGGGCCTTCTTGCCGGTCTTGACCTTGGGGTTGGTCAGCTCTTCGATTTCTTCGAGCACCTTGGCCGCGCTGGTGCCAGGCGGCAGCTCTGTGACCACCAGTTGCCACTGGCCGCGCGCCAGGTCTTCGATCTTCCAGCGGGCGCGCACCTTCAGGCTGCCACGGCCGGTGCGGTAGGCGTCCTGGATGTCCTGCGTGCTGGAGATGATCTGGCCGCCACCTGGGAAGTCGGGCCCTTGCAGGTGGTCAAACAGCTCGTCGTCCGAGAGCTTGTCGTTGCGGATCATCGCCACCGTGGCGGCGGCCACCTCGCGCAGGTTGTGGCTGGGGATCTCGGTGGCAAGGCCCACGGCGATGCCACTGGCGCCATTGAGCAGCACAAAGGGCAGGCGCGCGGGCAGCTGCTTGGGCTCTTCTTCGGTGCCGTCGTAGTTGGGGTTGAAATCGACCGTGCCCATGTCGATTTCGTCCAGCAGCAGGCGAGCGATCGGCGCCAGGCGGGCTTCCGTGTAGCGCATGGCGGCTGCGCCGTCACCGTCACGCGAGCCGAAGTTGCCCTGCCCATCAATCAGCGGATAACGCAGCGCGAAATCCTGGGCCATGCGGACCATGGCGTCGTAGGCGGCTGTGTCACCATGGGGGTGGTATTTGCCCAGCACGTCGCCCACCACGCGGGCACTTTTCACGGGCTTGGGCCCGCTGGCACCCGAAAAACTCAGGCCCATGCGGTCCATGGCGTAGAGGATGCGGCGCTGCACGGGCTTCTGGCCATCGCAGACATCCGGCAGGGCGCGGCCCTTGACCACGCTCAGGGCGTATTCCAGGTAGGCGCGCTCGGCGTAATGGGCCAGGGTCAGGGAGTCGCCGCCGTCAGAGGGCGGCTGGGTAAATTCAAGCGTTTGCTGGGACATGGGCACGTCAGACAAGGGGCCGCGCAACGGTCGCGGCAACGCGCAGGGAGTGTAAGGCTTTGCCGACCTCACTGAGCCTTGGGCAATGGTACCTCTTCGAAAAACGCCACAGCGTCCTCCTTGGCCAAGCCTGTACCCGCATGAGGCGGCTCAGTCGCCTTCCAAAGTCCCTCACCACTGGTTGGCGCTATTGAGATGTCCTGATGCCTTCTGCAAAGGGGATAAATTTCATGACAACAACACCCTGTGAAACTGAACCATCACTATTGAATCTCATATTCCCAGCATTGATCAATGTATGCTCAACAACCCAATCTTGATTGGGCAACTTTATTTTGCCATCTTGATAGGTAAAGCGTGTGTTATTTTTTATCGCAATCACAACACGATCTTTACCCCATGAGGCAAACTCAAACTCATTTGTGGACATCCTCACACCAAACCGCCACACGACGACAGGCTTTTTACTAAGGTCAACAAGATAAAGGGCCGTTCCGCCGTTTGAATATATCCAGACACCTTTGGTTTTATCAAAGTCCTCACGCGACAAAAAAACATCTGTCAGTACCTGCACGCCATCCACAATGACATCGAAATGCGTCCTGTCACCACTGCATTTTTGAAGCACAAGTGCCCCAAATGCAGTTTTCTTTGGCCTCGAAGCGTCACATTGCTCTGCAGCACACGTACTGGCACCGTATGCCAGTGCAACCATCAAGCACAGCGAAGCGAATGACTTAGGCAACAATTTCAATTTTCTCCCCACCTATCGCGACCAGCAAATCAGACAAAAGTTTTGGTTTTATTGGATTAGCAGGCCGTTGAAATACCTGAGATCTAGCCCGATCCTTGCACGAGAGAACGCATGTGACAAGCCAGCGAGAAGACGCACCGATGCGGGGAGCAGACAGCTACAACGAGGCCTTATTCGGCACAGCCAGGGGCTCATAGACCGTCACGCGCAAATGGTGTGCATGCAATGTCTCATTGCTTGCGTTTGCATGTTTGGCACTGGTTCTTGGCCATTCTTTGTGTTGGCATCCACATACCAGGGGGCAAATAACTGCCGAACGCAAGGGCACTTCAAGGGTGAAGCGCGAAGCAACTTCACCTTCACAGGTTCATTCGCTTTGCGCTCGGCATCGTGACTGAACAGGCCTTGCACGCCTTGCTGATGGGCGCTTTGGCCCAACTGGCGCTCGGCGTGGAGCTGGGCCACAGCTTCCTATGTATCCATCTGCGAGCCATTCACTCCGGCGTCCCGTGCGTTGCACGCCGCTGTGCTCATAAACAGGCCTTCGCCTGCCACCGCACACGACCCACCGAGTCAATTGCACACAGACAAAGCCTTGCGCACGGCCGCGGCAACGCCGCAGGGAGTGTAAGGCTTTGCCGACCTCACCGAGCCTTAGGCAAAGGCACCTCCTCGACAAACCCTACGGCGTCTTCTTTGGCCAGTCCCGTTCCTGCATGAGGCGGCTCGATGGCCTTCCAGAGTCCCTCGCCACTGGCTGGCGGTGTGAGCTTGCCGTTCTCATAAACAAATTTCACGTTGTGTTTGAGGGCGATCACACTGCGCTTCTCGCCCCATGAGGCCCAGTGAAATTCATTGCAGGCTTTTTTGACGCCGAAGGCAAAGACTTTGACCGGCTCCATTGACGTGTCAAGCAGGTAAAGCCTCGTCGCACAGCCTGTTTCAATGCTGCCGCCACCAGTAAAAATCCAGATGGACCGCGATGGGTGGACATCGTCCCGTGCCAAGAAGCTATCTTGCAGAACTTTCACGCCGTCCAGTGCTACGTAGTGCGAAGGCTTGGATTGAGGCGAGGCCTCACAATAGTATTCCGCAATAGGACCGTGGGGCGTTTTTGTCGGGCGCCGACTTGGCTCGCAATCTGCGCCCAAACAAGGCGCAAACGCACTCAGCAACACGGCGGATAACACAATCGATTTGCCTGCACTCATAACGCCTCTCCCCCTATTCTCTTCATCAATACTGTTAAGGCGTCTGCGCCGATTGGTTGTGAAAAAAAATATTTGTGGACATTGTCTGGGTTAAATCTTGAATCGATGAATGATGCCAGCCATTCGCGGTATGCCGCTTCCACATCACCATCCGCAAGATCAATCAATCTCTCAGCGGCGGCATGCCCATTGGGCCCAAGCTGCATCGCAAACACCTGCTTCAACCTCGCAATTCCACCAACGCCATCGGTACGATCGCGAAGTTTGTTCTTGATAAACAACGGGCCGCACCCCTCTCCCTCATGGTGCATCAGGTACATGAGTTTTGCGCGCTCCATGTCGTTCAACCCAGAAAGGTTGAGCCCTGCCTTTAGAAGCACTTTGAGATTGGCATTACCGTAGTCTGCCGCGGCATTGATGGACCACGCAGGGTCCATACGCATGGCCAAGCATTTTTTGACGTTATCGTCACTGGCCCTCTTTCGGTAAGGCGTGACAGTGGCGGACCCATCAGCCAAGATAAACATCCAGCGCTTGTTGCCCTTTGCATCCGCGATGTGCTTGACCCAACCATTCGCCACGCTCTTATCGTGGATGTAGTAACCAGGAATCAGTACATGCGTGAGCCAGGTACTGGCCAAAAACTGAGTCAACCCGGCTGCGCCGCTTTGCGCATTGCCGGCGTTGGCGTTCCAACGCTCCCGGATGGGCTTCAGGATGGGCTGGCCCTTCCGGTCTTTGGCTGGCGTGCCATCGGCATTCAACTGCGGCAGCTTTTCAGTGATCTTGCCAGCTTCACAGTCCATCAATGCGCACAGCGCCTGGGGGATCAAACCCAAGCGTTTGGAGGCTTCCAAAATTGGCTCGCGGTAAATGTTGTTTCTGCCCAGTCGCAGGTTCTCTTTGTTGGGTGCTTCAGGCCCCAGTACAGCTGCCAATGGCTGGCCGGCGCTGCTCAAGCCCTTGGCAACTCTCGCCCCGTGGCCCGTCGGGTTGGTCGCATGCGCCTCACCCAGAAAATGGTGTTCACTCGTGATCCAAGCCCAGGCTTTGGCCCATGCGCCATTGGAGTCCCACCAGCTTGACTGGCTGTCCAACTTTGCAGGGCGGGTGGCGGACTGCGACGGAGGCGCTTTATCTGTCGTGGCGGCCACCGGACGCGGTTTGGTCTTTCCTTGCGGTTTGGCCTGTGGCACGACTTGTTGATGCGGTTGCAGCGAAACCCTAGCCTTCGTCTTAGGGCTGCGCACAATCACCGTGCCATCGCATCTATTGAGATCGATGGCGCAAACCATCTGCTTGCCGCCGACCTCATCCTGCACTTCAACGTTGACCTCGCCTCGGGCTGCTGATGGAATGGGCAGCGCAATGGCACCGCTGGCGCTGGACTCCGCCGTACACATTTCGCCAGAAGGGAAAGTGGCGATGAACGTCAACCCTTCAATGGGCATATCAAGGCCATCCCTGAAAACCAAAGACAGGTAGTCTGGACGTGTGGACTCTTCAACGCTGTTGCCTGATGTCATGACGCATTTCCTCCGTGAATGGCCAGGTAGTCTTCGTCGGTGTATGCCAGCGGCAGTTGGTCAAGGCCATCGTGATATTCAACCGTCCAGGGACCGCTTGCACCAACCAGTACCTCAAGGCCAGCTGATTGATCTGCTACGTGACGATCAGACAGCCCGCCGCCGTCGGTGCGCCCCCGCGTCAAGACGCTCGCATTCTTGAACAAGGCATATTTGGTTGATTGATGATCTCCAGACACGGGGTCTACAACGAGAATGCGTTGGCTGTATTTCTCGGGCTCAACGGCCATCAGCGACGACGCTTGAACCGGAAGATGGGCCCGACCTTCTGGCATCTCCAGAGTCTGAGTACCGCCACTCCCCGGCCCTCCCCAAGCATGACTCGCCCCCTTGACCGTGAACGTCCCCGGGCAGGTGAACGTGATGTCCACGCCCTTGATCAGGATCTGGCTTTGCCCCGCTGTCAGCGTGATGCTGTCACTGGCCTCAATGCGGACTTCGCCTGCGACGCTCTGCACCGTCAGGTCCTTGTCTGACCAGATCTGCAAGGCATCGGTGTGCGCGCGCAAGCTGAGGTCTGCGTTGGCCGTGATGGCCTTGATGCCGCCGGCATGGGTGTACAGGCTCGTGGTCTGGCCACTGACGCTGCTCAAGGTATGGGCGCTGGCGAGGTGGGCGTCGCCTTGCATGCTCAGGCTGGTGTCCTGGCCGCTGAACAGGCTGATGCTCGAAGGCGTTACCCATATGGCGCTGGCCGGTGTGTCAAGGTGCAGCAGTGGCTTGGCAAAGCGCTCAACCGGCTCGGTCAGGGTGCGGCCCTCGGCCTTCAAGGCCACCTGCCCGTTGACGCTGCCCTCAAAGCGGCCTTGGGCTGCCGGGTCCATGGCATCGGCATGCTGCTGCATGGCCTGCTCGCCATCGTGGCTGGACAGGCCCTGTGCGCCTTGCTGGCGGGCGCTTTGGCTCAAGGCCTGTCCCAACTGGCGCGCGGCGTGGAGCTGGGCCACTGCCTCCTGCGCATCCATCTGCGTGCTGTTGACGCTGGCGCCCTGTGCGTTGCGCGCCGTCGTGCTCAGGAACAGGCCCTCGCCTGCACGGACCACCGCCCAGCCGTCGGTGTAGCCATAGAAGCCTTCGCCCAGCCATTGGCCGCGCTGGGCATGGCCGCTACCGCCCTGGGCGCTTTGCTGGATGATGTGGCCCAAGGTCAGTTCACTGTGTCCGGTGTCCACGCCGTAGTTCAGCAGGCGCATGCGCAACTGGCCATGGTTGTCGTCGACCAGCCATTGGTTGACGCCCTGTCCGGCCAGGCTTGGGTGGTGCCAGCCTGAGAGGGTGCCTGGGTGGTTGGCGCCTGAGTCAACGCCAGCAGGCCAGGGCAAGTCGTGCACGCCGTTGTGAAGCTGGCCGATGACCAGTGGCCGGTCGATGTCGCCGTCGATGAAATCCACGAGCACTTCACTGCCCGTGCGGGGCGTGAAGACCGCGCCCCAGTTGGCGCCGGCCGAGGCCTGTGCCACGCGCACCCAAGTGCCGCTTTGGACGTTACCCGGTGCGTGGCCCGTGTTGGCACCGCCGGGTGTCTGAGGCGCATGGAGCGCGCCAGGCAGCGGCGACGCGCCACGCTGCCAGCCAAACTGGATGCGGATGCGACCATCGCGGTCGGTCGTCAGCGGCTCGTTCTCGGCGGCCACCACGATGGCGGTTTGCGGTCCCGGCGCGGTCGGCCGCTGTGGGGGCATCGGCACGATGCGCACCGATGCCGGAAGTGCACGGAAACGGTTGCGATAGCTGCCCTGCTCAATGTCTGTGCGTTGCAGGATCTGCGCGGCCTGGTGCCCCAGGTTGTTGGCGGCTTCATGGGTGATGCCCAGTGCGCAGAAGCCGTTGTCGCCGCCCAGGTCATACAGACTGTGCTCGGTGATCTGGAAGATGTCGCCAGGGCTGAGCGCCCGCACGGCACTCTGGCCTGACGCGAGGTATTGCCTCAGTTCTTGCGCATCCAGCAAGGCCTGGGCCCGGTCGGTGGCCACCTTGCTGCTGGCAGGCTGAGCAGTGCCCACGCGGCCATCGGCAAAGCGGCGCACGCCGTGCCCCTGGTAGTGTTCCAGGGCGGGCACCGCGCTGGGTGCGTCTGCGCTGGCATGGCCACTGACGCCCACGAGCTGGCGTTCGTCCCAGGCACCCAGCGACACGATGTTGGAGCCGATCTGTCGCCCCACGGACCAGGCGGTGATCGTGTCTTGAGCCCCATCCTGCTCAAGCCCGAAGGCCTGGGCCATGGCCTGCTGCAAGCCATCTCCAGGGCCCGCACGCAGGTCCGCACGACCGAAGCGCAGCGGCCCAAGATCACGGCGCTGGGCCTGCTGGTCGAAGACGACCAGGGTGTGCTGTTTGGTGTCATGGTCGACACGCCAGCTCCAGCCTTCACGGGCCATCAGCCTCGTCGCGAAAGCCCAATCCGTTTCCCGGAACTGCGTGGTGATCTCATGGATGGGCCCCGGGTCGGCCAAGTCAAGTCTGAAGCTGGCCTGGGGGTAGGCCGAGAACACCTCTTCGATGATGTCGGCACTGCTTGCATCCTGGAAGATGCGCGCGTCCCGCCTGTGCTTGAGCCAGTGCGTGAAAGCCGCCACCACCAGACGATATACGCCCAGCCCGCCATCGCTGCCCAACTGCCAAGCCTGCACGACATGGCCATGCCAGTATCGCCAGGTGCCATCAGCCAGCTTCAGGTGCAAAGTGACCCGCGCGCCCATCAGCGCCTTGAGTTCGAGGTGCGCATTGGTGCTCAGGCAGTCGAGCTCGGCCCACAAGGGCTCATCGGCCTGCATGGCCTCATCGAGCGTGAAACGCTCGACCACCAGCGCGCCATCGGGCAAGGGCGTATCAATCTGGATGAGGCGCGTGTGCTGGCCGATGGCGATGGCGCTCTTGAGGCGCAAGAGCCCCTCGGTGCCGAGGCCAGCCAGGGCCTGGAGCCCATGGGGAGACGAGCCCGGCAAGCCGCCGGGCAGAGAAACAGTCATGTCGATCACTCACCTGAACATTTTTTGGGGTCCCCCTGGCCAGTGCTAAGACTTCGAACTGGACTGGCTCGGGGTGGCCGGATTTTAGGCGAGCTATCCCGCCGCGTCGCTCCCACCTCCAGGTGCCCAACAGGGGGGCGCTTGACCTTTCACTCAGCACTCGCGCCTTCAGCCCCGGTCTGGGGTCGTGTGAACTGAGCGGCCTTGCCCCCTCAACTGTCCGCATCATCGAAGCAGACGGTGCACTACCCTGAAGCGTCCCCAACTCTGCCCGCGACGCGACGCGCGCCGCCTCACAGCCATGTCACGTCTGCTCATGCCCCTGATGGCCGGCCTGCTGTGCATCGGCACGGCCCTGGCCCGTGAACTCCACGGCCAGGATCCGGTCAGGACCTCGCTCGTCGCCCTGGCACGCGACACGCAGGCCGCCGGCCTGCCCGCCGATTCGCGCCTGAGCCTGAGTCGTGCCTGGGTGGAGGGCTCGCAAGCCGAGGTGTGCGCCGTCGCGCGCGGTGCCGATGGCGACCTGCTCGTCAAGAACGGCAGGCTGCAGATGAAACAGGTGTTCTTCCGCAAGCAAGGATCGCAGTGGAAGGTCGAGCGTGCCAAGCGCGTCGTCATGGGCGAAAGCGACTCCATCGACACGGCTTGTGGCCGCCCGTCCACCGACACCATGATGGCCGCCGCGCTCAAGGAGATGGACGCGCACCCGCCCACGGCTGGCATCGTGAACAAAGCCGCCCACACCCCGGCCAAAGCCACGGTCAACTGTGACGCGGGTGACGCGGCTGAACCCAAGCCAGGCGGCACCGAGCCATCGGGCCGAGGCGTGGTCAGCATGCCCGGCCGCAGCCTGCTGCACACCACCCCTGATCTGGCCTGCTACATGGGCAAGCACATCGTGGGCGGCGACAAGGTGATCATCCAGGCCCAGGTACCTGGTTGGACCAAGGTGAGCTACACCCATCCGGTCACACATGTGACGACGGTGGGTTGGGTCAAAAGCGAGCGCGTGAAGCGCATGGATGACAGCGGCGCACAACAAACCGCACTCAATCCTTGAGCAGACACGGCGTCACGGCCGTGTTGAAGTGCCTTTGACGCCGAATCCAGGCTCCGCTTGACGAGCACGAGCCAGGGCGCGCCACTAACCTTGCTGCATGGAGGCGCAACTCGTCTGGTTCAAACGCGACCTGCGTGCGACAGACCACCGTCCACTGCAGCAGGCCCTGCTGCGAGGCCCGGTGGTGTGTTTGTACGTGATCGAGCCTGCGCTGTGGCGCGAGCCCGATGTGGCACGCCAGCACTACGACTTCCTGCAGGAATGCCTGCACAGCCTCGACCATGACCTTGCCAGACTGGGCCTGCGCCTGTTGGTGCTCACCGGCGACATGCCCTCGGTGCTCGAAGCCTTGCACGACCAGTTGCCTTTCCAGGCCCTTCACGCTCACGAGGAGACCGGCAACGCCTTCACCTTCCGGCGTGACCTCGCCGTGCGGCAGTGGTGCCGCGATAAAGGCCTGCCCTTTCATGAGTATCCCCAGTTCGGCGTGCGACGCGGCCTGAAGAACCGCGACCGCTGGCAAGGCCTCTGGGAGGCTCACATGGCCGCGCCGCTGGATACCATGCCCGACTGCCCAGCAGGCGCGCCTTTGAGCCAGGACAGCCCGGCGTGGCCCCACGCGCATGAACTGGGCCTGGACGATAACGCCCCACCCCATCGCCAGCGAGGTGGCCGACAACGCGCCCTGACTGCACTGGACAGCTTCCTCTCGGAACGTTGTGAGCGCTACCGAGGCGGCATCTCCTCACCATTGAGCGCGCCTTCGGCCTGCTCGCGCCTGTCGCCCTATCTGGCGATGGGCTGCCTGAGCATGCGGGAGGTGGTGCAAGCCACGCGCCTGTGCATGGCGCGCACGGCGCCAGACGACCCGAGGCACCGTGGCCTGCAAGCCTTTCAAAGCAGACTGTACTGGCACTGCCATTTCATCCAGAAGCTGGAGAGCGAACCCGAACTGGAATGGCTCAACATGCACCGCGGCTATGACGGCCTGCGGGAGGCGGACTGGCAAGACAGCCACTTCAAGGCCCTGGTTGAAGGGCGAACCGGCTGGCCCCTGGTCGACGCCTGCGTGGCCATGCTGCGCGACACGGGCTGGCTGAACTTCCGCATGCGGGCCATGCTGGTCTCGGTGGCCGCTTACCCCTTGTGGCTGCATTGGCGACCGGTGGGCGAATGGCTGGCCCGCCAGTTCCTGGATTACGAGCCTGGCATCCACTGGAGCCAGATGCAGATGCAATCGGGCACGACCGGCATCAATGCCACGCGCATCTACAACCCCATCAAGCAGGCGCAGGACCACGACCCTCAGGGCCACTTCGTGCGTCGGTGGCTGCCGGTGATGCGCCGCGTGCCGAGCGCCTGGCTATTCGAGCCCTGGCTGATGCCGCCGCAGGTACAGGCCCGCTGCGGCCTGCGTGTCGGCCGGGACATCCCCTTGCCGATCGTGGACCTGGCCACCGCCACCCGTCTGGCCAAGACCCGCTTCTATGACCGGCGCCTGCAACCCCAGGTCCATGCCGCCAATGCCGGCATCGTGCGCCAGCATGGCTCGCGCATGCGACGACGCGACCCGATGCCTCAGCCTCGATCAGGTGCGACCGACCATCAGCTCACACTCGGTTTTTGAAACGTGAGCATGGCCGAAACCAAACTCAGGTTGATCCTGGGTGACCAGCTCAACCCTGGTCACAGCTGGTTTTCAGAGCGACGTGATGACATCGTCTACGTCATGATGGAGATGCGGCAGGAGACCGACTACGTGCTGCATCACGCGCAGAAGATCCTGGCCATCTTCGCGGCCATGCGGGCCTTCGCGCAGCGGCTCAAGGAAGCCGGCCACCGCGTGCGCTACGTGAAGATCGGGGAACCCAGCAACCGCCAGGACCTCTGCGCCAATCTGGAAGCGCTGGCCAGGCACTATGGCGCCAGCACCTTCGCCTACCAGGAGCCTGATGAATGGCGACTGGACGCGCAGCTGCAGCGCTGGTGTGAAGGGCCTGCCAAAGCCATGGGCTTGCACTGCAGCATGGTCAGCAGTGCGCATTTCCTCACCACCCGAAGCGAGGTGCAAGCGCTGTTTCAGGGCCGCGCCCAGTGGCTGATGGAGCACTTCTATCGGCACATGCGTCGCCGCCATGGCGTGCTGCTCGATGCGCGCCAGCAGCCCGAGGGCGGCCGCTGGAATTTCGATGCGGACAACCGCAAGCCCTGGGTGGGCCAGCCGCCCGAGCCGCCTGACTGGCGCAGGCCACATGATCACAGCGCCCTGTGGTCGGAGATCGAAGACGCGGGGGTGCGCTCGTTTGGCCAGCCCTGCGCCGACGCCCTGCCCTGGCCGCTGGACCGCGAGGAGGCCCTGTCCCACCTGGACGCCTTTGTGGCTCGGTCACTGCCTCATTTCGGCGATTACCAGGACGCCCTCAGCAGCCGCGCCAGCAGGCTCTTTCACTCATTGCTGTCTTTTGCGCTCAACACCAAGATGCTCTCTCCCCTGGAGGTGATCCAACGCGTGGAAGGTGCATGGCAGGCAGGTCAGGTGTCGCTGTCCTCCGCGGAGGGCTTCATCCGACAGATCCTGGGCTGGCGCGAGTACGTGCGTGGCGTGTACTGGGCGCGCATGCCCGGCTACGTCGAGGGCAACGCCCTGGGCCATCAAGCCCCTTTGCCCCCGTGGTTCTGGAGTGGCCATACTCGCATGGCCTGCGTGGCCAGTGCCATCGGACAATCGCTGTCACAGGCGCACGCACACCACATCCAGCGCCTGATGGTGATTGGCAACCTGGCCTTGCTGGCGGGGCTGTCGCCGCAGGCCTTGCACCAGTGGTACCTGGGTGTCTACATCGATGCCTTCGAGTGGGTGGAGGCCCCCAATACCTTGGGCATGAGCCAGTACGCAGATGGCGGCTTGCTGGCCACCAAGCCCTATGTATCGAGCGCCGCCTACCTTCAACGCATGGGTGACCACTGCCGACACTGCTGCTACCAGCCCAAGGAGCGGCTGGGCGAGCGGGCCTGCCCTTTCAATGCGCTGTACTGGGACTTCCACCTGCGGCACGAGCCCAGCCTGCGTGGCAACCATCGCTTGCAGATGGTGTACCGCCAACTCGACCGCATGGCCCCAACCGAGCAACAGGCGATCAAAGAAAAAGCTGCCCAGATCCGCAGGGATCTGGACAGCCTTTAGCGACCTCCTGGTGACGCTCGCGATGAGCTTGCGTCAGATGTCGATCTCGACTGCGTCGCCGTGCAGCTCCATCAGCTCGCGGCGCGCGGCGGCCTCGCCCTTGCCCATCAGCTTGTTGAACGAGCCCTCGGTGGACGCGAAACCAGGCTCGCCATAGGCCACAGGCAGCAAACGGCGGGTATCGGGGTTCAGCGTGGTCTCCCACAGCTGCTCGGCGTTCATCTCGCCCAGACCCTTGAAGCGGCTGATGGACCAGGCACCTTCGCGGCAGCCTTCCTTGCGCAGCTTGTCCAGCGTGGCGGTCAGCTCGCCCTCATCGAGCGCATACAGCTTGGCGGCAGGCTTCTTGCCGCGCGCGGGCGCATCCACACGGAACAGCGGCGGGCGGGCGATGTAGATGTGGCCCGTTTCGATCAGCTTGGGGAAGTGGCGGAAGAACAGCGTGAGCAGCAGCACCTGGATGTGCGAGCCGTCCACGTCCGCATCGGAGAGGATGCAGATCTTGCCGTAGCGCAGCCCTGAGAGATCAGGCGTGTCGTTCACGCCGTGCGGGTCCACGCCGATGGCCACCGAGATGTCGTGGATCTCGTTGTTCTTGAACAGCAGGTCGCGCTCGACCTCCCAGGCGTTGAGCACCTTGCCGCGCAAGGGCAGCACGGCCTGGGTTTCCTTGTCGCGGCCCATCTTGGCGCTGCCGCCGGCCGAATCGCCCTCCACCAGGAAGACCTCGTTGAGCGCGAGATCGCGGCTCTCGCAATCGGTGAGCTTGCCGGGCAGCACGGCCACGCCTGAGCCCTTCTTCTTCTCGATCTTCTGGCCCGCGCGCTGACGCGCCTGCGCCTGCTTGATGACCAGCTCGGCGAGCTTCTTGCCGTAATCGACATGCTGGTTGAGCCACAACTCCATGGCCGGCTTCACATAGGTGCTCACCAGGCGCAGGGCATCGCGGCTGTTGAGGCGCTCCTTGGTCTGGCCCTGGAACTGCGGGTCCAGCACCTTGGCCGACAGCACGAAACTCGCACGGCTGAAGACGTCGTCAGGCATCAGCTTGACGCCCTTGGGCAGCAACGAGTGCATCTCGATGAAGCCCTTGATGGCGTTGAACAGGCCATCCTTCAAGCCAGCCTCGTGCGTGCCGCCCGCCACCGTGGGAATCAGGTTGACGTAGCTCTCGCGCATGGGCGAGCCCTCTTCGGTGAAGGCCACGCACCAGGCCGCGCCCTCGCCTTCGGCGAAGTTCTCGCTCTCGTTGCCGCTGGCGTACTGCTCGCCTTCGAACAAGGGGATGATGGGGTCGGTCGTGAGCGTCTGCGTGAGGTAGTCGCGCAGGCCGCCCTTGTAGAGCCAGGTCTGGGTTTCACCGCTCTTCTCATGCGTGAGCGTGATGGTCACACCCGGCATCAGCACAGCCTTGCTGCGCAGCATGTGGACCAGCTCGGCGCGCGGCAGCTCGGCGCTTTCGAAGTACTTGGCATCTGGCCAGGCGCGCACGGTGGTGCCGTTCTTGCGATCGCCACTGGCGGCCGGCCTCACCGTGACGGGCTCGATCACATCGCCGCCGCTGAAGGCCAGCTGGGCCACCTGCTTGTCGCGGCACACCATCACCTGCAGTCGGGTCGACAGCGCATTGGTCACGCTCACGCCCACGCCGTGCAGGCCACCGGAGAAGCTATAGGCGCCGCCCGAGCCCTTGTCGAACTTGCCGCCTGCATGCAGGCGCGTGAACACGATCTCGACCACGGGCACCTGCTCTTCGGGGTGCAGGCCGAAGGGAATACCCCGGCCGTCGTCTTCCACGCTGACCGAGCCATCGGCATGCAGCGTCACGGCAATGCGCTTGCCAAAGCCGGCCAAGGCCTCGTCGGCCGCGTTGTCGATCACCTCCTGGATGATGTGCAGGGGGTTGTCGGTGCGGGTGTACATGCCCGGGCGCTGCTTGACGGGCTCCAGGCCCTTGAGGACGCGGATGGAGCCTTCGCCGTAGTTGGCGCTGGGTTGGGTCGACGCGGGAGCGGCTTTGGGTGAGGGCTTGGATGACATGGGCGCCGATTCTATAGTTGGCCCGCGGCCCCGGTCCAGACAGCGGGAACACCCTCAGGAGCATTCGCGCATCAGGCGCTATTTATCGCGGCATCGGGGCACTATGTCACGGGCATCTACCCTGCACGGGCGTTTTGGCGCGGCCACATCACCTCCCCTCGCCTCACACTGGAGGCAGTCACCCGTTTTCCCCATGGACGAGCCCGCCAAGTCAACGTCAAACGACCGCATCCAGGCCAGCAGCCGCCCCACCTCGAGCGAGGCGCTGCACCCGACCGCGATGCAGGCGGAGCACCTTCACCGCACCACGGCACATGAGGCCATGCCCAGCGCCTCGCTGGGGACGGTCGCCGTGTCCGTGGCCACCACCGTGATCCTGTGGCCCCGTGTGCCCCATGGGCTGCTGTGCACCTGGCTTGCCTTCAAACTGTTGGTGGTCGTCGGCCGTGTGGCGCACATGCGGCACTATGCCCGGCATGGCGGCCCGGTGGCGCCCTTCGTGTCCGCCTACCGCTGGGGCGTGCTCCTCGACGGGCTTGCCTGGAGCGCCCTGGGCTGGGGCCTGACGCCGCCAAGCAATCTGGAGATCGCCGTGGTGACCATCGGGGTGCAGCTCAGCGTCGTGGCCCTGGGCGGCGCCATGATGTACAACGATTTGCTCGCCGGCCGCGTCTTCCTGCTCATCATCCTCGTGCCCAACGCCTTCTATGCGCTGCACCGCGGCGATGACCTGGGCGTCTTCTGCTGCGTGGCCTACCTCTTCGCGGTCATCATGTTCATGGGCGAAGCCAAGCGCACCAACCGGCGCATCAACGAGCTGCAACAGTTGCGCGAACAGGCCGATGAAACCGTGCAGGCGCAGGCACAGGCCCTAAGGGAAGCCCAGTCGTTGAGCCAGATGAAAAGCCGCTTCGTGGCCACCATGAGCCATGAGATGCGCACACCGGTGCATGGCATCCTGGGGCTGCTGCGTGTGGCCCGCCCGCTCGTCCACGACCCAGAGGCCTTGCGCCAGCTCGACCTCATCCGCAAGGTTAGCGACCATCTGGCCGGCGTCATCAACCATGTGCTGGACTTCTCCAAGATGGAGGCCCACGCCCTGCCCATCCACGAGCAGCCCTTCGATTTGCGGGCGCTGATCCAGGAAGTGGCCGACACCTGGTCCCTTCATTGCCAGGACAAGGGCCTGTCCCTGCAACTGGAGATGCACCTGGCGCGCCAGCTCACGACCGTGCAAGGCGACCCGCAGCGCATCAGGCAGGTCCTCTACAACCTGATCGGCAATGCCGTGAAGTTCACCGATCAGGGCCGCATCACCCTGCGCGTGAGCTGTGATGGTCAGACACCCATGGTCGACTTCAGCGTGCAGGATACGGGCATCGGCATTCCCCCTGCGGAAATCAACAAGATCTTCCACCCCTTCGAACAGGCCGAAGGCACCTACCAGCGGCAGTTCGGCGGCACGGGCCTGGGCCTGACGATTTCCAGGCAGTTGTGTGTGGCCATGGGGGGCGATCTGGTCTGCCAGAGCAAGGTGAACGAAGGTTCGGTGTTTTCGTTCTCGCTGCCGCTGCCGGCTCAGACGGCAGCGTCCATTGTGCACGCGCCTCATCAGGCATCAGACAACGGTGTGATCCTTCACCCCGATGGCCGCGTGCCTCATGTGCTCCTGGTAGAGGACAACGATGTGAACGTGATCATTGCGGAAGCGGAGCTGAAGCGCCTTGGCGTGCAGGTCACCACGTGCCATGATGGCCTGAAGGCCCTGGCCTGGCTGGCCGACAACCAACCCGACCTGGTGCTGATGGACTGCGACCTGCCCGAGATGGACGGCATGGAGGCCACACGCCGCATCCGCGAGCAGGAACGCCTCACCGGCCGCGAAGCCATCGCCATCGTGGCGCTGACGGCGCATGGCCCCGAGGTCTATGCGGCCAAGCGCCTCAAGGCGGGCATGAACGACCACCTGGCCAAGCCCTTCACCTCACAGGCCTTGCGCGCCGTGCTGATGCGCCACCTCCGCAAAACGGCCTCCGCGATGGCTTGACCTTGTCTCTCGCTCAAGCGCTGGCCTTGTCAGCCGCCGCAGGCACCACCCGCGCGAACACCGTCGATATCGGCACGAGGTTGAGCCATTCCCTCTCGGCTTCGGAGCCTGAACCATCGACCACCTTGTGGAACTGGCGGAAATCGGCCTTGAAGCGATCGAGCGCGCCGTGCTGCCACAACACCGTGGCCAGCACATTGAGGTGGTCGATGCGCTGGTCGTAGGTGCCAGGCTTGACGCCCGCGCCATAGAAGAAGGTCGGGATGCGGTGCGTGCCTGTCATGTAGGCATCGCCGTGGCTGGTGTCGGTGCTGCCGTCTTCGTCGAAGGTGACGATGAGCAGGCTGTTGTTCTGGCGGGCCCACTCGGCATAGGGGCCGATGTGCTGACGCAGCCAGTCGTCAGCGGCCTTGGCCGTGTTGCTGTGGGCATCGTGCTGCTCGTTGGGCACGACGATGGCCACATCGGGCAGCTTGTCGAACGGCAGCGGCGTGCCGTCCGCACCCTTGTCGAAACCTCGAAAGGCCTGCTTGAGCAAAGGGTCACGGGTGGGCTCGAAGGCCAGGTTCACGCTCACCGGCATCACATGCCGGGCCAGATCACCCTTGAGGCCACGCGGGCTCGTGGGGTTGAGCTGGTCCGTCCAGTTGACGGTAGGGTTGTGCTTGCGGCGGTAGTCATCGCTCAGCGCGAAATTGGCGCTGCAAGGCGCCACGCTCGAATCGGTGCCGCAGTTCCAGCTCGGATAAGGCAGTGACTCGCAAAAGCTCAGGAAGCTGCCGCCACCCTGCAAAATGGCCGCGCCCAGATTGGGCGAGGTGAACGGCAGCCAGGCCAGCGGCACATTGCTGTTGGCCACGCCCACATTGGTCTCCGACTGCGTGGGCAGCGGTTTGCCGTCACGGTCGCGCAGGGCCACACCTTTGTAGGGCGAGCGCTCGTCTTCGAACCACGAAGGCAGCACACCCTGGTGGTGGCCGGAGAACAGGAACAGGTAGTTGGGCTGGCTGGAGCGCGTCGGCAAGGCCGAGTTGTAGGGCGTGCGGGCAAAGTTCGAGTTGCTGAAGCGCGCGCCTTTGTCTGCCAGCTCGTTGAAGAAACGCCGGTCAGACGTGTCGGCGTACACGGGCGCCTTGCGCTCCTTTTGCTGGCCCGAGGTGGCTTCGTAGGCCGAGAGGTTCTCCAGGATGACGATGACCGTGTGGTCCGGCTTCCAGGGTGGTGCCTCAGGCTTGCCCGCTTTCTCGGCTTTCTCGCTCTTGTCCGCCTTGGCCGCCCAGGATGGCAGGCCCACCGCGCCGGCCATGCCGGCGCCCACCAGGCCTTCGAGCCACTGGCGTCGAGACGGGCCGCCTACAGAAGGTACGGACGGCGCATCGGTCGATGAATGCCCTTCGCCCACGGGCGAAACGGACTCGGTACTGCCAGATGACGGGGAGTTAGGCTTGGTCATGGGCGCCAAGATTAGCGCCAAATCTTCACTGGAAGTAAGCCATCATCCGCTCGAGCGCCATGGTCAACGGCGTCTGCATCATCGGCAGCGTGAGCCACAGGCCGGTGAAGCCCACGCCCAGCGTGATCGGAAAGCCGATCGAGAAGATGTTCATCTGCGGTGCCACGCGTGCCACCAGGCCCATCACCATGTTGACCAGGATGAGCATGGACACCACGGGCAAGGACACCCACAGACCCAGCTTGAAGACCTCGGTGCCCCACACCTGAGGCTGCACGGTGTTCAAAAAGTCCAGCGGTGCGGCGGACACCGGAAAGGCGTGGAAGCTGCTGAGCACCGCGCCTGTCAGCATCAGGTGGCCATTCATCACGATGAACAGCCAGGATGCGGCCGTGCCATAGAAGCGGCTGACCGCGGTCACCTGCGTGCCGCTGAGCGGGTCAAAAAAGCTGGCGAAGTTCAGGCCCATCTGCAGGCCCACCAGTTCGCCCGCGAACTCGATGGCGGCAAACACCACGCGGGCGGCAAAGCCCATGGTCAGGCCAATCAGCACCTCGTGCGCGATCACCATCAGCGCGGCAGCCGAATCCAGCTGGATCGAGGGCGACTCGGGCAGGCTGGCCTGCGCGCACACCACGATCAGGATGGCCAGGCTCAGGCGCACACGCCGGGGAATGACCCGCATCGACAGCACGGGCGCCGATGTGAACAGCCCCAGCACGCGAAAGAAGGGCCACAGCCAGGGCGCGATCCACGCCAGGAGCTGGGCTTCGGAGAAGCTGACCATGGGTGGAAAGCCTGAAAGGCTGCGGGCCTCAGCCCACCACGGAAGGAATGGACTGCAGCACCTGCTGGATGTAGTCCACCAGCTTGCTCATCATCCACGGTCCGGCCACGGCCAGCGTGGCAAAAGCCGCCAGCAGCTTGGGCACGAAAGACAGGGTCTGTTCGTGGATCTGTGTGGCCGCCTGGAAGATGCTCACCAGCAGGCCCACCACCAGCACCACCAGCACGATGGGGCCACACACCATGAGCAGGGTCAGAAGGCCGTCACGGCTGAAGGTCAGGACTTGTTGCGGATCCATGGTGGTTCTCGTTTTACAGAAACGTCAATTTCATTGAACGAAGCTGGCGGCCAGCGAGCCCAGCAGCAGGTTCCAGCCATCGGCCATCACGAAGAGCATGAGCTTGAAGGGCAAGGCCACCATCACCGGCGACAGCATCATCATCCCCAGGCTCATCAGCACGCTGGCCACGATCATGTCGATGACCAGGAAAGGAATGAAGATCAGGAAACCGATCTGGAAGGCGGACTTGAGTTCACTGGTGACAAAGGCCGGCACCAGCACGCGAAACGGCACGGTCTCGGGTTTGACGTCGCCTTCGATCTTGGCGAGCTTGACGAACAGCCCAAGGTCGGACTGGCGCGTCTGCTTGAGCATGAAGGCGCGCATCGGGCCCTGACCACGCTCCAGCGCTTCGTTGAAGCTGATCTGGTTGGCGGCGAAAGGCTCGTAGGCGTCCTTGTAGACCTTGTCCAGCGTCGGGCCCATGACGAACATCGTCAGGAACAGCGACAGGCCGATGATGACCTGGTTGGGCGGTGCAGCCTGGGTGCCGATGGCCTGACGCATCAGGCTGAGCACGATGGCGATGCGGGTAAAACCCGTCATCATCAAGAGCACAGCCGGCAGGAAGCTCAGTGCCGTGAAGAACAGCAGGGTCTGGACTGGCACGGAATAGCTGTTGCCACCTGCGCCCTGCCCCACCAGCAGCGGCAAGGTGCTGCTGCCCCCTGCGCCGCCAGCACTCTGAGCCATCGCGGCCGTGGACGCCATCAAGAGCACGCCGGCCACTACTTTGCGAGAGGCGCGCATCAGCCCTGCCCCTTGTCGGCTTGACCCAGTGAACGGCGCAGCAGGGTGGTGAACGAAGGCACGGTGTTGTCACTTGAAGGCACCGTTTGCGGTGCCATGGTGTGCAGGGTGTGGATGTTCTGCGCGGTCACGCCCAGAACCAGCCATTGACGGGCCTCGCCTGTGCCTACTTCCACGGTCACCAGGCGCTGGCCCGGGCCAATGTTCATCTGCGAGATGGGCTTGATGAGGGCAGCCGGTGCACCACCCACGGCGCCAGTGGCCAGGCCAGAGCGCTTGAGCAGCCACAGGGTCAGGGGAATCAGGGCCACGATGGCCAGAAACCAGATCACGGTCAAACCGGAAGATGGCATGTGGAGTGTTACCTTGGCTCAATTGCCCTTGCTCAGACGGCGCATGCGCTCGGACGGCGTCACGATGTCGGTCAGACGGATACCGAACTTGTCGTTGACCACCACCACTTCGCCCTGCGCGATCAGAAAGCCATTGACCAACACGTCCATGGGCTCACCGGCCATGGCGTCGAGTTCCACCACCGAACCTTGTGCCAGTTGCAGGATGTTCTTGATGGGGATGCGTGTGCGGCCCAGCTCCACGGTCAACTGCACCGGGATGTCCAGGATCATGCTGATGTCGTTGCCAGCTGAGGAGGCTTGACCCGGCGCGAAGTTGGCGAAGGCGGCCGGTGTCATCTGCGGCTGCGCATTGGTCACTTCGCTGGCGGCACCGGCGAACTCGTCCAGATCGGGTTGGGGCGTGGAGGCCTGTTGCGCCAGCGCGGCCTCCCACTCGGCGGCCATGGCGTCCTGCTCGGCGTTGGCACCGGACTCGGGCGGGAATTCTTCAGACATTGTGGTCTCCAAGCCAACTGGTGTTGCCGGCGGTCAAGAGCTTGTCGATGCGGATGGAATATTTGTTGTTCGAGGTGCCGTAAAAGCAGTCGAACACGGGCACGCCGTCTACCTTGGCCTTGATGATCTTTTCGAGGTCCAGCTCGATGAAGTCGCCCGGCTTGAAGGCCAGCAACTGCTCGACGGTGGCGGGCGCATTCGCCAGCTCGGCCACCAGATCGACCTCGGCGGACTGGATCTGCTGCGTCAGCAGCTTCACCCAGCGGCGGTCAGGCTCGGCCGAATCGCCCTGGATGGACGAGTAGAGGATGTCGCGGATCGGCTCCAGCGTCGCATAGGGAATGCAGATGTGGATCGTGCCGCTGGTGTCACCGATTTCCAGCGTGAACGAGCAGCACACCACGATCTCGCTGGGCGTGGCCACGGTGGCGAACTGGGGCTGCATCTCCGAACGCTGGTAGTCCATCTCGACGGGATAGATGCCATGCCAGGACTTCTTGTACTCGGCAGTGATGACCTCGACCAGGCGGTGGATCACGCGTTGCTCGGTGGCCGAGAAATCACGGCCTTCGATGCGGGTGTGGAACTTGCCGACGCCGCCGAACAGGGCGTCGATCACGCCGAACACCAGGGTCGGGTCACACACGATCAGGCCGGACCCGCGCAGGGGGCGCACGGCCATGATGTTGAAGTTGGTGGGCACCACGATCTCGCGCAGGAAGGCGCTGTACTTCTGCACCTTGATGCCACCCACGGACACTTCCGGCGAGCGGCGGATCAGGTTGAACAGGCCGATGCGGATATTGCGGGCGAAACGCTCGTTGATGATTTCCATCGTGGGCATGCGCCCACGCACGATGCGCTCTTGCTGAGCCAGGTTGTAGTCGCGAATGCCTTCCTTGGGCGCGTCTTCCTGCTCCAGCTTCTGGCTTTCGCCCGTGATGCCTTGCAAGAGGGCATCAACTTCGTCTTGAGAAAGGATCTGCTGGTTCATGGCCTAAAGGACTTCCGGGACCGTTGACGTGGTGTTCAGCAAGAGGGGATCACTGGATGATGAAATTCGAGTAGTGCACTTGCACGATCGGGTTGTAGGGCTCGACGTGCTTTTTCTTCTTCTTTTTCTTTTTCTTGGGCGCATCGGTGTCTTCGGCGTCGGGGTTGTCCTCTTCGGGGTCCTCAACTTCGTAGCCCATGGCACGCGCCGCCTCGCGGCGGATTTCCAGGGCCAGCTTCTGCTTGCCCTCCGCGCTGAGCAGCTCGTCAGACGACTTGTGAGACAGGATCAGCAGCACGGCGTTGCGGATGGCGGGCATGTAGGCCTTCATCTCTTCGGCCATGTGCGGGTCGTCCACCTGCAGGGTGATGCCAACCTGGGCAAAGCGCTCGGAATCACGGTCAGCCAGATTGACGACAAAAGGGTCCAGGGGCACGAAAGCAGGTGGCGAGCCATGTTCGCCCTTGCCATGTTCGGGCTTCTTGGCTTCCTTGGCGGGCTTGCCGCCGTCTTCGTCCTCGGCGGCGGCAGCGGCTTCGGCATCGGCGGCCTTCTTCTTCATCATGAAGAAAGCACCACCACCGCCCACGACCAACAGCAGGGCCACGGCGGCAATGATGATGATGAGCTTCTTGGAGCCCTTCTTGGGGGCTTCGCCTTCAGCCGTGGCGGCGGGGGCAGCTGACATTCGCGTATCTCCTGGAGGTCATAGGAGGATTATTCGAAGTCAGCGCCGCCGCAATGGATCAATAAACGATGGGAAACAAGCTTGATTCCCCCGCGGCGGCTGATGAGCCCTCAGGCGTAGAGGTCCAGACCGCCGAGGCGGCCAGGACGGGGTGCGGCAACGGCCCGCATGCCCACGGGCTCGCTGCCCGCGTCTGCATCAGAACCGCCGGACGCACCGATTGCGCGGCCTGAACCGCCTTGCGACTGGGCGGAGCCCTGGTTGAACTGCTGCTGCGCCGTCTGCGAAGAAACGTCGCCGCCCGTCATGTTCAACCCGACACCACTCAATGCGCTCGACAGCATGGGCAGGCTGGCTTCGATGGCCTTTCTTGTTTCTAACGCAGCGGCGGCGAAATCCACCTGCGCGTTCTGGCCATCGAGTGAAATTTTCACGTTGATCGGGCCCATTTCAGCCGGATTGAGGTGCAACTCCGCGGTCATGGGGCCATCGCCGCGGGCCGAGCCCACCCACATGCTGACCTTGTCGGCCAAGGCCTGGGCGAAATCGGGCGAATCCACGGGCGTGCTCAGGGTGGCCGACTCATGGCGCGCCGTGGCGCTGGCCTCGCTCAGGCTTTGGCCAAAGCTGGCGCCTTTGACGCCGCCCGCCATCAGCCCCGCCAGCGGATCGAGTTCGGTGCGGGCATCTCCCCCCTTGGCGGACTGGCCAAGCAAAGCATCGACCTGCAAATTCGCATTGGCACCGGCGGCACCTTGCCACATGGCGTTGTCCAGCAACAGCGCGCCCTGTGAGCCAGCCTTGACATCCGTCAGCCCCGCATCCTGCAGGCGGCCATCCGTGCCGCCTTGCAAGGCCGCCGTGCCATTGGTGGAGGCAGACAGCCCGCCGTCCTTGTCCGCCACGGCCCCGCCCTTGCCATGGGCCAGATCGCCATGGGTCAGGCTGGCCAGCCAGGCCATCATGCCGGCGGAGTCCCCGGGCTGGATGGTCGACGGCGGCGTCAGTTCGCGCACCACGGCCGAGCCATCCCCGGTGGTGGTGCTGAACTTCACCTCGTCCTTGTCATCGTCGTTCTTGTCCTTGGACTCGGTCTTGTCGCTGGCCTGGCCGCCGCGGTTTGTCTTGGTCGTGCTGCCCTTCTGCGAGGCAGCAGCGCTGGCGGCCTTGTCGTCCGCGTCGTCCTGGCGCTGCACAGACTGGCTGGCCTTGTTGGCCTCAAGCTGCTTGTTGGCCAGCATGGCCTGCTGACGGGTACGCGCCAGGGCCTGCTCCGCCATCTTGGCGCTGTCGTTGAGCGCCTGGCTGCTGGGTGCCTTGGGGGCGGGCTCGCTGGCTGGCTTGTCGGTGGTCGTGGCGCTGGGCACGGCGGTGTGCTTGTCCATCCACTGGGAAAAGGCAAAAGACTGGTTCTGACCATCGCCGCCCTGCTGAGAGCCGTAGCGCGCCAGCAGGTCGCTGACGGCAGGAGACACGCCGCTGACCGCAGGCGTGCCGCCGGAAGCATTCGTCGATTTGATCGGTGTCGCCATGTCGTGATCCTTGTCTGTGCCCGCGCCCGGTTGAGCTCACTGGGCGCCAAGTCCCATGTTCGCCCGTCCCGCACGCGAGGCTATCTCGTCGGTGGCTTTCTGCTCCTGCCGGTTCTGCTTGAGTTGCAGCTCGGCAAGCCTTCTGTCCATCAGTTGCGTGACCGCAGCCACCTTTCGCTCACGCTCGATGAGTTCGGCACGGCAACGCTCCATGTACAGGCGCGCCTGCTCCACCCTCTTATCCTGATCTGAAACGGCCTCGGCCAATCGCTGCATGAAGTCCTGATAACACCGCATGATCTCCATTCCACCCACCTGGCGAAATTGAGATTGCCAGCGCTGCTGGTACTCACGGCGCCAATCGACCAGCGATTGCGCCTGCTGGCGGGCGGCTTCGTAGGCGCGTTTGCCGCCTTCGAGCTCGGCCACGGCCTCGTCTCTGGCCTTCTCCGCAGATTCCAGTACAAGCATCAGCGATGAATTGGCACTCATGAAGCGTGTCCCCTGTCCCGTCGGACTCGGCTAAGTGTGTTCTCTACGGGCGATCTGTTCAAGCGCTCACGATCTGGTGCAGCTCGTCCACGCTGTCGTGCAAGTGCGCGGGTGTGTTCATCCCCTGCTGCAGCATGTTGGCCATGTGCGGGTGCAGCTTGACGGCCAGATCCAGGTCGTGGTCACCGCCCGGCGTGTAGGCACCCAGCTGAATCAGGTCGCGCGCCTTGCTGTAGCGCGACCACAGCTGGCGGAAGCGCCGCGCGTCGTCGAGGTGACGGCTCTCGGCCACGTTGTGCATCACGCGGGAGGCCGAGCGCTCGATGTCGATGGCCGGGAAGTGGCCCGATTCGGCCAGCTCTCGCGACAGCACGATGTGGCCGTCCAGGATGGCGCGGGCCGCGTCGGCAATCGGGTCCTGCTGGTCATCGCCCTCGGACAGCACGGTGTAGAAGGCGGTGATCGAGCCATGCCCGTTCAGGCCATTGCCGCTGCGCTCCACCAGTTGGGGCAGCTTGGCGAAGCACGATGGCGGGTAGCCCTTGGTGGCGGGCGGCTCGCCAATGGCCAGGGCAATTTCACGCTGGGCCATGGCATAGCGGGTGAGCGAGTCCATCAGCAGCAGCACATGCAGCCCCTGGTCGCGGAAGTGCTCGGCCACGGCTGTGGCGTAACTGGCGCCTTGCATGCGGGTCAGGGGCGGCGCGTCGGCCGGCGCGGCCACCACGACGGAGCGGGCCAGGCCTTCCTCGCCGAGGATGTCTTCGATGAATTCCTTGACTTCGCGGCCCCGTTCACCGATCAGGCCCACGACGATGACGTCGGCCTGGGTGTAACGGGCCATCATGCCCAGCAGCACCGATTTACCAACGCCAGAGCCGGCGAACAAGCCAATGCGCTGACCACGACCCACCGTGAGCATGGCGTTGATGGCACGCACGCCGGTGTCCAGCGGCTGGCGCACGGGGTCGCGCTCCATCGCGTTGATCGGGCGGCGCGCCAGAGGTTCGTTTCGCACATGGTGCAGCGGGCCCTTGCGGTCCAGCGGCTCGCCCTGCGCGTTCACCACCCGACCCAGCAGGCCGCTGCCCACGGGCAGATGGCGCGTGCGGTCTTCGCTGCGGCGCCAGGGGTGGTTGGGCCGACCCAGCACGGGCGGGTTGATGGGGATGGTGCGTGGCACCACCCGGGCGCCGCTGGACAGGCCATGCACTTCGGCCGTGGGCATCAGGTAGGCACGGTCACCGGCGAAGCCGACCACCTCGGCGAGCACGGGCGTGGATTCTAGCCGCGTCTCGGAATGGATCTCACAGACCGCCCCCACGGGCAGGCGCAAGCCGGCGGCTTCCAGCACGAGGCCTGCCACGCGCACCAGCTTGCCCTGGTTTTCCAGCGGCAGCTTGGTGCCGGCGCAGGCATCCAGGTCGTCCAGGAAGCGGTTCCAGCGGTCCATCGCCACGTCGTGGCGGGCGCGAATGGGCATGTTCATACTGCTTCACCCTCTTCTCGCGATGAGGCACCTGCCGGCGCAACCGGCTCGGCCTCAGGCCAGTCATCCAGTTCGTCTTCACCTTCGGGCAGGCGCACCTCGGTCGAGCCGTGGGCCTCCTGGCCATCGTTCCAGGGCGCGTGGTGGCCCATCGAGGCTGCGGCACGCTCCCAGCGCGCTTCCACGGAAGCATCCACGATGGCGATGTCGGACTCAACCACACAACCGCCACGCGTGATGCTCACGTCCGGCACCACGCGGGCACCGCGCACGGCCAGCAACTCGCTCAGCTGCGACACGGCCATGGCGTGGTCGTCGGGGTTGAGGCGCAGCACGATCTGCCGGGCCGAGGCCAGCAGCGTCGTCAAGGACTGCTCGGCCACCTCCACCACCACCTCGGGGTTCTGCTTGAGTTCGGCGCGCACCACCTGGCGGGCCAGCTCCAGCGCCACACCGGCGATGCGACCGGCCAGTTGCTGCTCCAGGGATTCCAGCCGGTGGTGGAAATCCGAGGCCAGCGCACCAACCTGGTCGCTCATGTAGGCCGCCATCTGGACGGCTTGGGTCTGTTTGTAGCTTTCCAGCGCGGCCAGGCCATTGCGGTAGCCATCCTGGTAGCCGGTCTGGCGCGCGGCATTGACCAGCTCGTCCACATTGGGTGCGGGCGGCGCCGGCGCTTCATCAGCCTTGACCCCTGGCTCTTCTTCACCCGGGACACCGCCCACGATGGGGCGCTTCACGGGCTTGGCCGGGGTGGGCCTGGCACCAGCGGCTGCCGCAGGCTTGCTTGCCTGTGCGGCGGCGCCCATGGCTTGCGGGGCGTGCTTGGCACCGCCAGGCGCCGCAGCGGGTTTGGTGGCCGCGCGCATTTCGGCGGCGGCACGTTCGGCCAACGTGGGCTTACGCACGCCGCCCTCTTGTGCGGTGGGCTGCTTGGGCGGCGGCTCGAAAGTCTCCGGGGCCCATGCCGAGAAGGAGCCCAGCTCCTCGCGGGGAATGAAGCGGGTGTAGGAGTTCGGTGTGCTGGACGAGCCATTTGACGCACCGTTGGGCGAACCATTGGACGCCGGCCCGGACGCACCGTTGCCGTTGGACGCCGACGGGCTGCCGGGCTTAGACGTACTCATCGTCGCCTCCGCCGCCTAGGACGATCTGACCTTCGTCGGCCAGACGGCGCACGATCTTGAGCAGCTCTTTCTGCTCGGCCTCCACTTCGGAGAGCTTGACCGGGCCACGCGATTCCAGGTCTTCGCGCAGCGTTTCGGCCGCACGGCTGGACATGTTCTTGAACACCTTCTCGCGGATCTCGGGCGAGCCGCCCTTGAGCGCAATGATGAGCGATTCCGTCTGCACTTCCTTGAGCAGGGACTGGAAGCCCTTGTCGTCCAGCTTGATCAGGTCGTCGAAGGTGAACATGTTGTCCATGATCTTCTGCGCCAGATCGCCATCGGCCTCGCGGATGTAATCCAGGATCGAGGTCTCGTGGCTGGAGCCCATCAGGTTGATGATTTCCGCGGCAGGCTTGACGCCGCCCAGCGAGGCCTTGCGCAGTTGCGTGCCACCGGCCAGCACACGCGAGAGCACCTCGTTGAGGTCCTTCATGGCGGTTGGCTGGATCCCGTCCAGCGTGGCGATGCGCACCATCACCTCGTTGCGGTGGCGGTCGGTAAAACACTTGAGCACGGAAGACGACTGATCCGGATCCAGGTGGACCAGGATGGCCGCCACGATCTGTGGGTGCTCATTGCGCAGCAGTTCGGCCACCGAGCCCGGGTCCATCCACTTCAGGCTCTCGATGCCCGATACGTCGCTGCCCTGGATGATGCGGTCGATCAGGAGGTTGGCCTTCTCGTCGCCCAGCGCCTTGCGCAGCACGGCCTTGATGTACTCGTCGGTATCGGGCACAAGCGTGCCCAGCTCCACGGCCTCTTTAGAGAAGCGATCCAGCACCGTACCCACGCGCTCCCTGTTGACGGTCTTGAGCCTGGCAATCGTTTCTCCCAGATGCTGGACTTCCTTGGGCTCCAGGTGCTTGAACACCTCGGACGCCTCTTCCTCACCCAGCGACATCAGCAGGATGGCGGCGTCTTCAAGTCCTTTTTCGTCCATGGAATCGCGTCCTCGATCAGTTGTTCATCCAGCCGCGCATGAGGTTGGCCATGGCACTGGGGTTCTCACGGGCCAACTGACGGGCCGCGTCAAGGCGCTGATCCACGCTGGAGGGGCCCTCCAGCTGCGGCAAACCGTGGTCGGCGCCAGGCAGCTCCTGCGGGTCGTCGACGATGGCGCTGAGCTTGTGCGTGGCGTCTTCTTCAGGCGCGGGCACAGGCTGAGCCGCCTTGATGGCCGGGCGGATGGCGCCAAACACCACGATCAGCGCGGCCAGCGTCAGGGCGCCAGGCACTGCCAGCGTGCGGATCATGTCCACCGTCTCGGGTTGTTTCCACAACGGCGTGTTGTCCGGCTCTTCCTTGGTGACCTGGAAGGGCGTGTTGATCAGCTTGACCGAATCACCGCGCTTGTCATCGAAACCGATGGTTTCGCGCACCAGGGCGGTCAGCTGATCCAGCTCTTCCTGCTTGAGCGGCTGCGTCGTGGTCTTGCCCTTGGCATCGGTCACCGTGCGGTTGTTGATCACCACGGCAGCGTTCAGGCGCTTGATCGTGCCCGTGGCGTTACGAGTCACGCGCACGGTCTTGTCGACCTCGTAATTGGTCACGGCCTCGCGGCGGCTGTTGCCACCCGTGGTACCACCCTGGGCGGCTTGCAGCGGCTGAGAAGCGCCATTGATCGGGGCGGTGGCAGGCACGGGAGGCTGGTTGCTGGCGGCGCCCGGCACACCTGATGGTGTGGCCGTGCCCTGGCCAAGCTGCTCGGTGGTTTGCTGGCTGCGGATCGACGCATTGGCCTGCTGGCCCTGGTTGGGCTTGTATTCCTCGGCGGTGGACTCCACCTGCGAGAAGTCCAGCTCGGCATTGACCTGGGCGCGCAGATTGTCCTTGCCCACCACGGGCTCCAGGATGTCGCGGATGCGCTGGGTCAGGTTGCCTTCGATCTGGCGGACGTATTGCAGTTGCTGCGCATCCAGGCCGGACTGATCGGCCCCTTCTTGCGGACCCGACAGCAGTGCGCCAGTCTGGTCCACGATGCTCACGGCCTTGGGCGACATCTCCGGCACGCTGGACGACACCAGGTGCACGATGCCGGCAATCTGGCCACGGTCCAGGGTACGGCCCGGATAGAGCGTCAGCACCACGGAAGCCGAGGCCTTCTGCTGCTCACGGAAGAAACCGTTCTGATTGGGCAGCGCCAAGTGAATGCGGGCGCTCTGCACGCTGGACAGCGACTGGATGGAGCGGGTCAACTCGCCCTCCAGGCCGCGCTGGAAGTTCAAACGCTCCTGGAACTGGGTGACGCCGAATTTCTGGCTCTCCATCAGCTCGAAACCCACCACCGAGCCCTTGGGCAGGCCCGCCGAGGCGAGCTTCAGGCGCACGTCATGCACCTTGTCGGCCGGCACCAGGATCGCGCCACCGCCGTCGGCCATCTTGTAGGGCACCTGCATCTGCTGAAGCTGCGTCAGGATCGCGCCGCCGTCCTTGTCAGACAGATTGGCGTACAGCACGCGGTAGTCACCCTCGCGTCCCCACACCATCATGGCCATGAAAATGGCAACGATCGCGGCGATACCGCCAGCCAGCATCAGCTTGCGCTGCATGGGCAGGGCCATCACCCGCTGGACGAATCCCGGGGGCTGCTGGGCGTTGTCGATCACCATGCCAGGTGAGGCGACTGCGACAGATTGAGGTTGAGCGACTGTGACTTCCATGGGCGGTCGAAGCGGTAGGGCCGCGCATCGCAATCACACGATGCCGCAAACCCGTCCAAACAGCCTCATTATTCGGAGTCAGGGCGGGTAAAAGTGCCGGAAACAGCCAGCCAAATGCCAAGCTCTTCCAAGCATTGGCGCGCCCAAGGATGCGTAGAGTGGTGACCATGGTGAACTGGATCACACCCTGACGGGACTTATCGGCATCATGGACCTGAAACTCAAGCCTTTCGATTTCGCGCAAGCCGCCGCCCGTGCCGGCATGTCCGACGTCGCCCGGCGGGTGGAAGCCAAGACGCGCCTGGACGCCACCGGGCAAAGCGCGGCCGTCGAGAAACCCAGTTTCCAGACCAGTTTCAGCAGCGCGCTGAACTCGATCAGCAAGTCCCAGGCAACCGCTGCCACCATGCAGCGCGAGGTGCAGTTTGATAACCCTACTGTCAGCCTGGAAGAAACCATGGTCGCCATGCAGAAAGCCCAACTCGGCTTCCAATCGGCGGTCCAGGTGCGCAATAAGCTGGTCCAGGCCTACACGGACATCATGAACATGCAGGTCTAGCCCACCCCCCGCGGCCGTTGGCCGCCCCCTCAAGGGGGCAACCACTGGCGGACCGGCAAAGCCGGATCCGCGGTGGTCGCTGGGGTTGGGGTGGAGGCGTGCTGAGTATGGCGCGCCTTTCACCTTCAAGAACTGACATGAATCCGCTGGCGTCTTCCCATCGGCCCATTCCACTGGGCCAGCTGCTCTTTTGCGGCGCCTTCATCGTGACGATGTCCATGGGCATCCGCCACAGCTTCGGCCTCTGGTTGCAACCCATCACCATGGCGCATGGCTGGACGCGCGAGGACTACTCGCTGGCCCTGGCGATCCAGAATCTGGTGTGGGGTGCATCCGGTCCCTTCATCGGCTGGTGGGCCGACCGCAGCGGCGCCTTCAAGGTCCTGTGGGCCGGCGCCGTGCTCTACGCGCTCGGCCTGCTCGGCATGGCCACAACCGGTCAGCACCTGGGCTTCGTGCTCACCACCGGCGTGCTCATCGGCCTGGCCCAGGGCTGCACGACCTACACGGTCATCTTCGGCGTGGTCGGCCGCAACGTCAGCGCGGCGCAGCGCTCCGGCGCCATGGGCATCACGGCCGCAGCCGGCTCTTTCGGACAGTTCCTGATGGTGCCCGTCGCCAGCGGCCTGCTCCACAACATGAGCTGGTCTTCGGCGCTGCTGGTGCTGGCCACCACCGCGCTGGTGATCGGGCCATTGGCTTTCGGATTGCGGGAAGCGCAGTTCTCGGCTGCATCGTCCGGCTCTGCCCAGCCCCTGGCACACGCGCATGGCGGGCAGACCGCCTCGCAGGCACTGGCCGAAGCCCTCGGCCACCGCGACTACCTGTTGCTGACGGCGGGCTATTTCGTCTGCGGCTTCCAGCTCGCCTTCATCGGCGTACACCTGCCCAGCTACCTCAAAGACCACCAACTGCCGCCGCAATTGGCCACCACCGCCCTGGCCCTCATCGGCCTGTTCAACGTGATCGGCAGCTATGCCGCCGGTGCGCTGGGTGCCCGCCTGCGCAAGAGCTGGATCCTGTCAGCCATCTATTTCCTGCGTGCAGTCACCATGCTGCTCTTTGTGATGGCGCCGCTGTCAGCCTGGAGCGTGGGCCTGTTCGCCGCCGCCATGGGCACCTTGTGGCTGTCCACCGTGCCCCCGACCAACGCCATCGTCGCGCAGATGCATGGCGTCAAACACCTGTCGATGCTGGGTGGGGTCGTGTTCTTCTCCCACCAGATCGGCTCCTTCATGGGCGTGTGGCTGGCCGGCCGCCTCTATGACCTCACCGGCAGCTACGAGGTAGTGTGGTGGCTGGCTATCGCCCTGGGCCTGCTCGCTGCATCGGTCAACCTGCCGATCCAGGAGCAGCGCACACCCGTGAGCAAAAGGCTGGTTGCGGCATGAAGAAGCTGTCTGCTCGCTGGCGACAAATCGGCCTGGGCATCGCCGCCGTGTTGGTGCTGGCCGCCGTCTTCTGCTTATATTGGCGCCCCGATATGGCCTTCGATCTGGCCACCCGACTCTGGAGTTGCATCTGACATGAGGACCAATGTGGTGATCATCACCGGCGCCTCCGATGGCATCGGCGCGGAACTGGCCCGCCAACTGGCGCAGGAAAGCGGCGGCAAGCTCAGCCTGGTCCTGGCCGCCCGCAGCAAGGACAAGCTGGCGCACGTCGCCCAACAATGCCGCAACCTGGGCAGCAAGGTGCTGGTGCGCCCCACCGATGTCGGCCAGGAGGCGGATTGCCGCGCCCTGATCGACGAAACCATCGCGCAGTACGGCCGCATCGACACCCTCGTGAACAACGCGGGCATGTCCGCACACGCAATGCTGAGCGATGTCCGCGACATGGCCTGGTACGAGCAGCTCATGCGCATCAACCTGTGGGGCAGCGCCTGGTGCACCCATGCGGCCCTGCCCTACCTGAAGGCCTCGCGCGGCCGCATCGTGGCTGTGTCCAGCCTGGCGGGCCTGGTTGGCGTACCCGGCCGCACGGCCTACAGCGCCACCAAGTTCGCGATGACCGGCTTCTTCGAGGCCCTGCGCATGGAACTGGCTGAGCACGGCGTGTCGGTCACCATTGCCTACCCCGGCGTGGTCGCCACCGAGATCCGCTACCGCGGCTTCAACGCGCAAGGGCAGGCAGCCGGCAAGAGCGGGCTCGATGAACGCGGTGCGATGCCCGTTGAAGAATGCGCCCGACTGATCCGCGTCGGCATGCAACGCCGCGAGCGCGACATCGTCATGTCCTTCAAGGGCAAGCTGGGCCGCTGGCTGAAACTGCTGGCGCCCGCACTGGTCGACAAGCTGGCCCGCGCTGCACTCAACAAGCAAAGCAGCGCGCATTGACAACCGCAACGGCCGCTCGTCCGTTGATGTCTCCTCTGGTGCTTTTACTGAATGCAGTTGGCGTGAGAGCCCAGGCATGGCCAGTAGAATTGCAGGATCAAAGGAATCAGCATGAAACCCATTTTTGGCAGCATCGTCGCGTTGGTCACGCCCATGCACGAGGATGGCAGCGTCGACTACGACACGCTGCGCAAACTGGTTGACTGGCACATCGCCGAAGGCACCAACTGCATCGGCGTGGTCGGCACCACAGGCGAATCGCCGACGGTGAACGTCGAAGAGCACCGCGAAATCATCCGCGTGGCCGTGGAGCAGGCTGCGGGTCGCGTGCCCATCATGGCCGGCGCTGGCGCCAATTCCACGCAAGAGGCGATCGAGCTCAGCGAGTACTGCAAGAAGGTTGGCGCCGACTGCACGCTGCAGGTCGTGCCGTACTACAACAAGCCCACGCAAGAAGGCATCTACCAGCACTTCAAGGCCATTGTCGAGGCCGTGGACATTCCTGTGGTGCTCTACAACGTGCCTGGTCGCACCGTGGCGGACATGCTGCCCGAGACCGCGCTGCGGCTGGCCAAGCTGCCCGGCGTCATCGGTATCAAGGAAGCCACCGGCAACCTGGAACGCGCAGCCTGGCTGATCAAGCAGGCCCCCAAGGGCTTCTCGATCTATTCCGGCGACGACCCCACCGCCGTGGCGCTGATGCTGCTGGGCGGCCACGGCAACATCAGCGTGACCGCCAATGTGGCCCCGCGTGCCATGGCCGATCTGTGCAAGGCCGCCATGGACCAGGACACCAAGGCCGCCGTCGAGTTGCACATGAAGCTGCTTCCCCTGCACAAGCACCTGTTCGTTGAGCCCAACCCGATCCCTGTGAAGTGGGCCCTGGCTCGGATGGGCAAGGTTGGTGGTACGCTGCGCCTGCCGCTGACGCCACTGAGCGAATCCGCCCAGGCGGTGGTCGAAGCCGCGCTGCGTGATGCAGGCGTGCTCTGACCTCCTTTGCTCGCTCCCTAGCTAGCAGGCTTTCGACCCCGTACCCGGCCCGCGCCGGGACTGAACCTCATTACCCATGTCGATCACATCACGTCAACAGACCCTCCTCGCTGTGAGTGCGGCGCTGGCCTCCGCGCTTGCCACCTCCGGCTGCTCCTCCATCAGCGACACCTTGGCGGGTGACAAGGTCGACTATCGGACCAGCGGCACCCAAAGCGTCAAGCTCGACGTCCCGCCGGACCTGAGCCAGTTGCCCGGACAGACACGCTACGGCCAGGCCCAGCCCTCGACGGTGAGCGCCAGCTCCCTGATGCGCGCCGACAAGACCGACGACGCCACCAGTAATGTGGCACCCAGCAAGGGCGCGGGCGTGACACTGCAGCGCCAGGGTCAGATGCGCTGGCTGGCCGTGAACCTGCCGCCCGAGCAGATCTGGGGGCAGGTGCGCGCTTTCTGGAGCGACGTGGGCTTCGAGCTCACGACCGATCAGCCCGATGTGGGCCTGATGGAAACCAACTGGTCCGAGAACCGCGCCAAGGTGCCGCAAGACGGCACCGTGCGCAAGGCGCTGGGCCGCGTCTTCGACATGCTCTATGACACGGGCGAGCGCGACCAGTACCGCACCCGCATCGAGCGCACGGCCACTGGCTGCGAGATCTACATCAGCCACAAGGGCCTGGTCGAGGAATACGAAGACGCCAAGAAGGACCACACCACCTGGCGCAACCGCCCAAGCGACCCCGGCCTGGAAGCCGAGATGCTGTCTCGCCTGATGCTCAAGCTGGGCGCCCCCAAGGATGCGGCAGCCGCCGTGAAGGCCGACAAGCCTGTGGCCACCGCCCCTGCGCCCAGCCAGGCCCGCATGAACGCAGACGGCTTGTCGCTGACCGTCGATGCCGACGCCGACACTGCCTGGCGCCGCGTCGGCCTGGCGCTGGACCGCAGCGGCTTCACCGTGGAGAACCGCGACCGCAAGCAAGCGGCCTTCGAAGTCCGCCTCTCGGACAACGACCCCGATGCCAGCAAGCCAGGCTTCTTAGCCCGCCTGTTCGGCGCCAAGGCCGAGAACCAGGATGGCCTGAGCCGCTACAAGGTGCTGGTGCAAGGCCAGGGTAACAGCAGCCTGGTCAGTGTGCTGAAGGACAATGGCCAGCCCACCACGTCCAGCACAGCGAAACGGATCGCCAAACAATTGCTCGACGAATTGAGCTGATTCGATTCCATATTCAGCCAAGTAAAATCCCGGCCTTTAGCCGGGATTTTTTTGCGCCGCACCATATTGGTCAAACCCAATAAGTGCCAAATATGGACGAAAAAAAGCCGCTCCAAGGAGCGGCCTTTTGTAGCATCGAACTTGAATTAGTTCGAAGCAGCGCTGGCAGCAGCCGAAGCAGCTTCCGGAGCAGCCGAAGCGGCTTCCGAAGCGGGAGCGGCAGGAGCGGCAGCCTCAGAAGCAGCCGATGCGGGCTCGGAAGCAGCAGAAGCGGCTTCGGGAGCGGCAGGAGCTTCTTCTTTCTTGCCGCAAGCGGTCAGAGCCATAGCAGCGATCAGCGAAGCCAGCAGGAGCGACTTTTTCATGCTTGTGTCCTCAAAAGGAGTGTCAATAAAACCGTGGTCTTGGAACTATGTGCAGAGCCCATAGTCCCATAGGTGAAACGAGACAAGGGCAAAGGATGCATCGCAACTAGCGTTGCTCCACATTCAGCCGGCGATTATACGTTGCCTAAGGCTATTCCCTATAGTCCCAGCGTCGTGGGCGGCAAGGCCTCGTGCGAGCGTTGCAAAATAGCATCAACTTCGCTCAGCCACGTCCGCAAAACACCTCTGTCGCGAGTCCAGACGCCCGTGCCGTGCAGGGGTTCGTTCAGCTTCAGGCCGATAGAGCCATGCAGCACGAACATGGGCAGCAGAGACGTCGCCAACTCCTCCGAAGCCTGCCAGCATTTGATGCGGTGCGCCCAGGTGCCCCGCCAGGCCACCCAGCGCGGATGGTGACGCGGGAAGGCATCGTAATGCGCGGCCAGCAGCTGGCAGTGCGTCCCCTTGGTCAGCAGGCTCCACTGGTGCAGCGCCTCCATCACGCTGCGTTCGCCCAATGGCCAGTGAACAAAGTCAATGTCCACCATCGTGAGATCGGTGGCTTGCGTCGCGGCCATCGCCATGGCGGCCCGTAAACGGTCCTGGAAATCACGCCAACTGCTGATCTGACCGGACTGCTCACCGTCCAACGCTGTCACAGGCACATGATCCATGGCGAACTCCTTTTCGGCTTGGTGCAACCCCGCTCAGGAATCGGGATGCAACCAGCCATCCTCGGCCCACTGTTCCAGCAAGTCTCGCAAAGCCGGGCTGGCCTTGGCAAGCTCTTCAACCGGCAAACGGCGCTGGTCAGCCAACAGCCGCAACTGCCGTGCGTCCTTGCCGCCCGTCAGCCATGACTCGCCATTGGCGAACACGCGCTTGTCGTCGTAAACCATGCGGGTGCGCGGATCAAGCCTGGCCCCCACGCCCGGCGGCAAAGGTTCGCCGGCCTGGAACCACACGCGCGGCTTGGGCTCGGTCAGCACCTCGCCCAGCGCCGAGCGCAAGGCAGCGGGATCTTTGAGCGCCTTGAACACGGCCTTGGCGGCAAAGTCCTGCAAAGCCTCGGGCACCAGGCCGGGCGTGGCCGTGGCCGGCTGCCCCGGGTCCTTGTAGAGCTGAGGCTGCCCTGTGGGCTCCAACGCCTCGACCAAGCGCACCAGCACCTCGCGCGCCAGTTCGGTCTCCTCGGGCACCCGAAAACCGATGGAGCAGGTCATGCATTCGCCCTGTGCGATGCCATCGTGCGCCCACTTCGGCGGCAGGTAGAGCATGTCGCCTGGCTCCAGCACCCACTCCTGCTCGGGCTCGAAGTTGCTCAGGATCTTCAGTGGCACGTCGGGCTGCAGGCTGGCATCGTTCAAAGGACCGATTCGCCAACGCCGCCGCCCATGCACCTGAAGCAGGAACACGTCATAGGAGTCGTAATGCGGCCCCACACCTCCGCCATCGGTCGCATACGAGATCATCAGATCGTCCAGGCGCGCGTCGGGCACGAAGCGAAACTGCTTGAGCATCTCGTAGGCCGCCGGCACGTGAAGATCGAGCCCCTGCACCAGCAGGGTCCAACCAGGCTGCGACAGCGCGGGCAGGCTGCGGCGATTCAGCGGCCCGTGAGACAAACGCCAGCCAGGCTCAGCCACCTTGGATTTGGCCTTGCCTCCCTTGGTCTTCACGCCTTCAGCCAAACCCGAGGACTGCACGATCAGGCGCGACTCCACCTCGTCGCTTTCGGCCAGCGCGAACAGCTTGCTGCGCTCGATCGGAGGCTGCACGCCGGGCATGGCCTGGCGGATCAGCAAAGGCTTTTTCTGCCAGTAGCGGCGCATGAAGGTGACAGGCGAGATGCCGCCGAGCAGCGGCGTGATCTGGTCGATCTGCGGCGTATGCAAGCCGTACTCAACAGCCTGGGTGGTCTTGGATCTGGATGCGTTCATGCCTTCATTGTGCGGCCAGTCGCAGGGCAGGTGCTGATCGCGCTCAAGCTGGTGATGGGCCCAAGGCATGGCAATCCCCATGGCTCGTGAGATGATTCGGGGATGATCATTTCTTCTCCCTGCGTGGTGAGCTTGGTTTGGCGCCTGGAAGATGCCCAGGGCCAGCTCATCGACGAACTCGCCGATCCCATGGAATTTCTCGTGGGTGGCGACGATTTGCTGCCCAAGGTCGAGCAGACGCTACTGGGCCAGACACCCGGCTTCGAAGCCAACCTGCATCTGGAGCCCGAACAGGCTTTCGGCGATTACCACGCCGAGCTGGTCTTCTTCGAGACCCGCGACATTTTCCCCGAAGACGTGTCCGAAGGCATGCAGTTCGAAGGCCCGCCCGAAGGCTCGACCACACCTGATCTGCCCAAGGACGCGATCTACACCGTCACCGAGGTGTACGACACCCACGTGGTGCTCGACGGCAACCACCCGCTGGCCGGCCTGGCGCTGCGCTTGTCCCTGAAGGTCTGCGACGTGCGCACCGCCACGGAAGAAGAGGTCGAGCAAGGCTCGGTCTCGGCCTCGCCGTTCAGCTTCGCGCCGACGGTGCCGCCGGACGCCACGCTGCACTGAGCGGGCGCGTCAGCCCGGCGCTCAGCGCCAGAACGCTCAGCCGCGCCCGGTCGAACCGAATCCGCCTTCGCCGCGGTGCGAGGTCTCGAAGCTGTCAACCTGACGGAAACTGGCCTGCACCACCGGCACGATCACCAGTTGGGCAATGCGCTCCATGGGCTGGATGGTGAAGGTGGTCTGACCACGGTTCCAGCAGCTCACCATCAAGGGGCCTTGGTAGTCGGAGTCGATCAGGCCGACCAGGTTGCCCAGTACGATGCCGTGTTTGTGCCCCAGACCCGAGCGGGGCAGGATCATGGCCGCCAGACCCGGGTCGCCCAGGTGCATGGCCAGACCGGTCGGGATCAGGTGCGCCTGGCCAGGTTCCAGCACGATGGCCTCGTCAAGGCAGGCACGCAGGTCCAGCCCGGCGCTTCCTGGCGTGGCATAGGCGGGCAGGCTGTCGCTCATGCGGGGATCGAGAACGCGGATGTCTACGGTGGTCATGCTTGTACGGCTTGAAGGCGGTTGGCCAGCTCCTGCATCAGGGCACGGGCCAGGGTGAGTTTGTCGGTGGGGCGGCCATCGGCCGGCAAGGCATGGTCGCTCAGCGCGTCCACGACCAACAAGGTGTTGTCATCGCGGCCGAAGGTGGCCGGCCCCAGGTTGCCGATGATCAAGGGGATGCGCTTGCGGGCGAGCTTGGCCCGCGCGTGATCGAGCAGGTTCTCGCTTTCGGCCGCGAAACCCACGCAATATGGCGGCTTGGGCAAGGCGGCCACGGCAGCCAGGATGTCGGGGTTCTCTGTCAGCGCAAAGGTCGGTGCGACCTTCTTGCCTTCCTTCTTGATCTTGTGCTCGCTGAGCGTGGCGGGGCGCCAGTCGGCCACGGCCGCGGTCGCGATAAACACGTCATGCTCTGTGGCCCTGGGCAGCACGGCATCGTGCATCTGCTGGGCCGTCATCACATCCACGCGCTTGACGCCTCGCGGCGTGGGCAGGTGCACGGGCCCGGCCACCAGCGTGACCTCGGCGCCTGCTTCGGCCGCTGCACGGGCCAAGGCAAAACCCATCTTGCCGCTGGAATGGTTGGTGATACCGCGCACCGGGTCAATGGGTTCGAAGGTCGGCCCGGCGGTGATCAGCAGGCGGCGGCCCACCAGCACCTTGGGTTGGAAGAACGCGATGAGTTCGTCCAGCAGTTCGGCGGGCTCCAGCATGCGCCCGTCACCGATTTCACCGCAGGCCTGGTCGCCACTGCCCGGCCCCAGGATGAGCGTACCGTCTGCCGCCAGGGTGGCCAGATTGCGTTGCGTGGCGGGGTGCGACCACATCTCGCGGTTCATGGCCGGCGCCACCAGCAGCGGGCAGCTTTCGCGGGGGCGCGCCAGGCACAGCAGGCTCAGGAGCTCGTCTGCCCGGCCCTGGGCCAGCTTGGCCATGAAGTCGGCACTGGCGGGCGCGATCAGCACCGCATCGGCCTCGCGACTGAGGTTGATGTGCGCCATGTTGTTGGGCTCGCGGGCATCCCACTGGCTGCTCAGCACGGGGCGCCCGGACAGTGCCTGCATGGTGACCGCCGTGATGAAGGCCTCGGCCGCTTCGGTCATGATCACCTGCACGGTGGCGCCAGCCTTGGTCAGCAGGCGGACCAGCTCGGCCGATTTGTAGCAGGCGATGCCGCCGGTCAGGCCCAGCACGATGTGCCGGCCGTGAAGATCTGAACGTTCTGACATGGGCTGTGACTCTAACAGGGTCCGCCCACCTCCAGGCAGGCACTCAGCGGATGCCCTGCCCCAGCTGATCACGGTAGGCGCTCGGCGACAAGCCCGTCCAGCGCTTGAAGGCGAAGGTGAAGGCGCGCCGGTCAGAGAAACCCAGCTCGATGCTGATGGACTCCATGCTGATGGCGCGGCGCTTGAGCATGGTCTGCGCACGCTGGCACTTGGCCTGCGACTGGACGTCCACGTACTTGACGCCTTCAGCCTGCAGACGGCGCTGCAAGGTCCGGGGGTGCAGCGACAAGGCGGCGGCCGTGGCCTCCAGTCCATCGCGCAGCAGCTCGGGACGGCGCTCCAGGGCCCAGCGGACTTCGTCGACCAGGCGGCGCTCACCCACTTCACGGGTCAGGCGGCGCTCGATCATCTGGCGGGCCTGCGAATGCATCTCGGGCACGAAGGTGTTGAGCGGCATGTCCAGCCAGCGACGGTCCATGACCAGGGCGTCGGCTGCCTCACCGAAGAACACGGGCACGCCAAAGTGCTGCGTGAACTGCTGCTGGTGGCTGGGCGCCGTGCTGGCCACCCGCACCGACAACAACCACTTGGAGCCCTTCGTGGCACGGCGGATCAACTGGTTGATGGCGGCCAATGTCACTTCACGGACATGGCACAGCTCGCGGGTGTCGACGTCGCGCACCGTCATCTCCACACGCAGATGCGCCTCGGCGCCAAACTCATCGAGGTGGATCGCCATCCAGGGCGCCAGCAGCTCGCGTGCCCAACTGGCCAGCTCCAGCATCTCGCGCAACGTCGAGCACGAAGCCACGAAGGTGTCGAACTCCGCGAAATGCTCGAACACGAAGGCCTCGCCCAGCGCGAAGGGAAAGTGATGGCCCTTGGCCACTTCCACGCACTTGGAAAACGCCCTGAATAGATTGAGCGGCGGCACCTTCAAGGGCACCGTCACGTCGGGTGTCGAAATGCCGGCCTCTCGGAACACCGGTTCGATACTGAAGCCGCACGTGTTGGCGGCCTGACGCCAGCTGCCCAGGGCGGGCACCGGCACGGATGAGGAAGTCAGCGATTGCAGCATAGTGAAACAAGCCCGTATATCCAACACCATCAACCATTCTGACAACCCGAATTCTCAAATATAAGACTCGCTTGTTGTCAGTCGCCAAACTTGCGTCTGGTTAAGTTCAGGCTAGGCGCTGGGCCCGTGAGCGCGCAATATTTCACGTCCGACAAAAGGACTAAAACACGACAAAATCGCATCTAAATTGAATGGATTAACCCATTCGTGGAAGGCATTTACCCCCAATCCGCAAACAGCAATCGTCGCCGAGATGACTTTCTCATCTGACGACCTGTCAATCTGACTTTCAAGAAAGTCAAACAAGCTGACAAAAAGGACCCTCAGGTCTGCTGTTCGCGCCAGGCGCTTGGCGTGCTGCCTTCCCACCGTTTGAAAGCGGCGGTGAAAGCACGTCGGTCAGAAAAACCGAGCCGGGCGCTGATGTCGTCGATGGAGATATCGCCCTGGCGCAGCCACTGGCAGGCCAGGCGGTGTCGCATGCGCGCCTGGACGTGCAGGTAGCTGTCGCCCTCGTCCTTCAGACGCCGCTGGAGCGTGCGGGGGTGCAGGTTGAGGCGGTCAGCCATGTCTTCCACGCCCAGGGCCAGCAGGCTCGGATCACGGGTGATGAATTCTTCGATCTCGGCGGCGACACCTTGCCGGCGCGCCTCCTTGCCCAGGCGCTGCTCAGCCAGGAAATGCGCCTGTTCGTGCAAGGCGGGAAAAGCGCCTTCCAGGGGCAGGTCCAGGATGCGGCGCTCGAACACCAAGGCGTCGTTGGGCGCGCTGAAGGTGACGGGGACCCCAAAGAAGCGCGAGAACAACTCGGCGTTGTGCGGGGCCGGCGCTTGCAAGGTGACGCCCACGAAGCCCTCTTCCGTGCCCTGCAGCGTTCGGCCGAACTTGCGGATGCACGCCAGGATGGCCTGGGACACCAGGCTCAACGGCAGGCCATAGGCGTCCAGGTTGGGCACGGGCACATTGAAGCCCACGTTCACCCGGGCCAGATCGCCCTCCTCTCTCACGTCCAGCGTCAGCCAGGGCAGGACCATGCGACGGGCCAGATCGGCCACGCGCAAGGCCTCGCGCAAGGTCGGGCTGGTCGTCAGCAGCGTTTCAAATTCGGGCAGGGACTCGAATGCGAAGGTGTCGCCCAGCACCAGCGGGAAGTGTTTGTCCGGGGGGGAGAGGGCCACACATTGCTCCAGCAGCGAGATGAGCTGCAAGGGCGAGACGCGGGCGTCTTCGAGCCGGATCAGGTCGATCTTGATACCCGCCTCCTTGAACAGAGGCTGGACGTTGAAACCGCATTTGGCCGCCGCTTTGATCCAGGCGGACAGCATGAACAGAGGGATGGGCTTGATGCCCATGGCCTCTAAGAGAGCTTGTGGTGGCAGTGGAATACGCATAAACGAAATCGGCACACCCCCATGGAGTGTGCCGAAGTCTAACCAACTACGGAGGGTTCAACCCAAGAAAAATCACCGCGCCATGGCGACACGCATCAATTCGCTGGCCTCGATGGGGTTCTGATGCAAATTGAACGCCTGCAGCCACTCCTCGTAGCCGGGCTGCTCGGTTTCATCCCAGGGGTGGTAGCCGGGCTTGTAGTACTGGAAGTAGTGGCTGTAGAGCGGGCCGACGAAACCACCCGGCTTGAGCAACCACCAGATGCCCTTGGCATTGAGCTTCACGCGCTGCCACCAGCTGAAGCCGTCCTGCTTGAGCATGAAGTTCAGGAACTTGAAGATCACCATGGGGAACTTGATCGTCGTGTGCAGCAGCGTCCAGATGCGCAGCGCGTAACCGACCTTGGCGTAGTCGATCATCACGTCGTAGGCCACGCCCTTGTGCTCGACCTCCTCGATCGCGTGCCAGGCGTACATGGCGCGCACCTTGGGGTGGGCGTCCTTGAGCACGTCGCGCTTGTCGAACAGGGCATGGGCGCCCAGGGCGGTGAAGTGCTCCAGGGCCGAGGTGATGCCCAGGGTGTATTCGCGGCTGAAGCGCGAACGGTAGGTCTCGAACAGCAACTTGGTGAGCCAGTCGAGCATGTAGTCCACATCAATGCCCTGCGCCTTCAGGTGCTCGTTGTACTGGTTGTGGACCAGGGTGTGCTGGCCTTCCTGGCGGTTGAAGTCCTTGATGTCCTGCAGCAGCTTGGGATCGGTGACGCGATCACGGAAGTCACGCACCGAGGTCATGAAGAATTTTTCGCCGGGCGGGAAGATCACCGACAGGGCGTCGAAGAAGCGGGACTTGAACGCGTCGCCGCCGAACCAGTACTTCGGGATCGTGCTGTCAAAGCCGAAATCCAGCTTTTCGCGCGGGATGATGGGATGGATGGCTTGGGGATGCGGCTTGGCCATGTTCTGACTTGTCTCCTCTTATCTCGGTTGGTCTTACTGTAGAAAGGAGGACATCCGCGTCACAGGATGGAAAGTGACACCAGGGATTTCTTCGCGACAAAGAAAAAGGCCTCCGAAGAGGCCTTGATCAGCGTCAAATGGCGTGTGCTGCTCAGGCAGACAGTGCCAGATCTCGGCGCATCTGCTCGCTGGCCTTGATCGGGTCCTTGGAACCGTTGAAGGCGGCCAGCCATTCTTCGTAACCACGCTGATCGGCTTCCTGCCAGGGGTGGTAGCCAGGCTTGTAGTAGGTCCAGTAGTGCTTGGCCATGGGTTGCAGCAGACCGCCCGGCTTGAACAGCCACCACATGCCCTTGGCCATGAGCTTGGCGCGCTGCCAGACATTGAAACCATCGTGGATGAAGAGCTGGCGCTGGATCACGAAGATGGTCCAGGGAAACATGACGGTGGCGTGGATCAAGGCCGCAACGCGCATGAAATAGCCGACCTTGGCGTAGTCTTCCATCACGTCGTAGGCCACGCCCTTGTGCTCGACTTCTTCGATGGCGTGCCAGGCGTACATGGCACGCACGCGGTGATCGGCTTCCTTCATCACGTCGCGCTTGTCGAACAGGCTGTGCGCGATGATGGAGGTGAAGTGCTCCAGCGCCGAGGTGATGGCCAGCGTGTACTTGCGGCTGAAGCGCTTGCGGTAGTCCACGTTCAGCATCTGGTCGACGTACTTGTTGAGTTTGTCGACATCAACGCCCTGGCGGCGCAGGCGGTCGTTGTCCTGGCGGTGAACCAGCGTGTGCTGCGCTTCCTGACGGTTGAAGCCCTGGATGTCTTCCAGCAGCTTGGGATCGCTGATCTGGTCCTTGAAGTCTCGCACGCAGACCATGAAGAACTTCTCGCCAGGCGGGAAGATCAGGGAGAGCGCGTCCCAGAAGCGGCTTTTGAACGCGTCGTCGCCGAACCAGTACTGGGGCACGTCGCCGTCCAGACCAAAGTTCAGTTTCTCGCGCGGAATGATGGGGTGCACAGCGTCGTGTTTGGGTTGTTGGGTGCTCATGTTCATCACCTCTGAATCGGTTCCTCGGTATAACTAATTTAGCCCTTTCCACACTAGCACGCACAGGATCACCGGTGACAGCAAGGGTTCAGGCGCGACAAACTCACACAGCTTTGATGCATCGCTGATCTGCACCGTGCGTTAGTTCACGAGCAACGCGACTCAAGGGCCCCTTCCGGTATTCCGATATCCATGGAGCCCCATGAGCAAGGAACCACCGCGTGGCCCTGTCTTCACCTGTTATTGATGCTGCACCGCAGCAAGCCTGGCACGGCATGGATGTCGTGCATCCCGAAGCGTTCCGCGCCTTGCTGCAGGGCATTGGCATCATCGCGGGGGTCACGCATGTGGCCTTCTGCGCGCTCTTCTTCTGGGCCCACGTGGCGCCCTTGGCCTACGTGAACATCGCCAGCGTGCTCAGCTATGTCTGGGTTTTCGAGCTGGCGCGTCGCGGGCATGTCGCGCGCGCCTGGGCTGTCACGGTGCTGGAAGTGCTGGGCCATGCCATCCTGGCCGTGTCCGTGATCGGCTGGGACACCGGCTTTCACTACTACATCCTGCTGGTCATCCCGGTGGCTGTGATCAGCACCATCAGGCCTGTGATCCTCAAGGCGATCACGGTCGTTGGCGTGATGATGAGCTACCTGGCGCTGGACATCGTGCTGCGCCACCGCGAGCCCCCGAGCGCTTTGCCGGCCGTGTTCATCGATGGTCTGCACTACTTCAACGTGGTCGGCGTGATGATCATCCTGATCTTCCTGGCCGGCTACTACTACTACCTGATCGACAAGGCGACGAAGGCCCTGCGCGACATGGCGTTGAGCGACCCGCTGACCCAGTTGCGCAATCGCCGGGCCATCACGGAGATGATCCGCCGCGAGGAAAGCCGCCTGCGGCGCGGGCAGCATCACCTGTCCTTCATCCTGTGCGACCTGGACCACTTCAAGGTCATCAATGACAGCAAAGGTCACGATGCCGGCGATGAGGTGCTCAAGGTGGTCAGCAAGACGCTGGCCAGTTGCATGCGGGACGTGGATTTCGTGGCGCGCTGGGGCGGCGAGGAGTTCCTGGCCGTGCTGCCGGATACTGACCCTGAAGGCGCCAAACTGGTGGCGGAGCGCATCCGTCGCAAAGTTGAAAATCAGGTGATCGACGTGGCGGGCATAGGCGAACCCTTGAAGGTCACGATGACCTTGGGCGTGGCCACCCTGCGCCCCGGCGAGGGTGCCGAGCAGGCCATCATCCGCGCGGATGCGGCCCTCTATGAAGGCAAGCACCAAGGACGCAACCGCGTGGCGTTCGCGTCCTTCGCACTCAACAGCTAGCGCCGATCAAAGCCTTTCGGCCACCCAGGCCTGCACGCTGGCCAGGGCCTTGGGCAGGCCGGCCGCATCGGTGCCCCCGGCCATGGCCATGTCGGGCTTGCCGCCGCCCTTGCCGCCCACCTGCTGGGCCACAAAGTTCACCAGCTCACCGGCCTTGACCTTGGCGGTCGAGTCGGCTGTGACACCGGCTGCGATCTGGACCTTGCCGCCTTCCACCGCAGCCAGCACGATGGCCGCAGTCTTGAGCTTGTCCTTGAGCTTGTCCATGGTGTCGCGCAAGGTCTTGGCGTCGGCGCCTTCGAGCGTGGCGGCCAACACCTTGATGCCCTTGATGTCCACGGCCTGCGCCATGAGCTCGTCGCCCTGGCTGGAGGCCAGCTTGCCCTTGAGCGCAGCGATTTCCTTTTCCAGCGTACGGATCTGATCCATGGCGGCGGCCACGCGAGCCGGCACTTCCTGTGGCGTGGCCTTGATCAAAGCCGCCACACCGTTGAGCGTGGTCTCCAGGTTCTGCGTGTAGGCCAGTGCGTTGGCACCGGTGATGGCTTCCACACGGCGCACGCCAGCGGCCACACCGCCTTCGGCGACGATCTTGAACAGGCCGATGTCACCTGTTCGCTTGACGTGGGTGCCACCGCACAGCTCCTTCGAGGAGCCGATGCTCAGCACACGCACGGTCTCGCCATACTTCTCACCAAACAGCATCATCGCGCCGGAGTTCTGAGCGTCATCCAGGGCCATGACCTGGGCTTGCGCGTCGGCGTTGGCCAGGATCTCGGCGTTGACCAGCTCCTCGACCTCGCGGATCTCTTCGTCGGTCAGCGGCGCATTGTGGGCGAAGTCGAAACGGGTGCGGTCAGCGGTGACCTGCGAGCCCTTTTGCTGCACGTGATCGCCCAGCACCTCGCGCAGGGCCTTGTGCATCAGGTGGGTGGCACTGTGGTTGCGCACGGTCTTGGCACGCAGCTCGGCATCGACCTTGGCGTTGATCGTGTCGCCGATCTTGATGGCACCTTCCACCACACGGCCATGGTGCCCGAACACATCGGCCTGGATCTTCTGCGTGTCTTCAACAATGAAGCGGCTGCTGTGGTTACGCAGCTCGCCGCTGTCGCCACACTGGCCGCCAGACTCGGCGTAGAACGGCGTGTTGTCGAGCACGATGACGGCGTCGTCCCCAGCGGAGGCCTGCTGCACCGAGGCACCATCCACATAGACGGCGGTGACCTGGGCGCCCTCTTGCGTCAGTTGGTCGTAACCATGGAAGGCCGTGGGCACGCCCGTGTATTCGAGGCCGGCAGCCATCTTGAACTTGCCGGCGGCGCGCGCCTGTTCACGCTGCCGGGCCATGGCAGCGTCGAAGCCGGCCTGGTCCACGGTCACATCACGCTCGCGGCAGACGTCGGCAGTCAGGTCAACGGGGAAGCCGAAGGTGTCATGCAGCTTGAAAGCGGTGTCGCCATCGATCTGCTTGGCGCCCTCGGCCAATGCGCCTTCGAGGATCTCCATGCCGTGGGCGATGGTCTGGAAGAAGCGCTCTTCCTCGGTCTTCAGCACGTCGGTGATGCGCTTTTCATGGGCGCGCAGTTCGGGATAGGCCTCGCCCATCTCGGCCGCCAAGGTACTCACCAGCGTATGGAAGAAAGGCGTGCGGGCGCCCAGCTTGTAGCCATGGCGGATGGCACGGCGAGCAATGCGGCGCAGCACATAGCCGCGGCCTTCGTTGCTGGGGATCACGCCATCAGCCACGGTAAAGGAGCAGGCGCGGATGTGGTCGGCGATCACCTTCAGGCTGGGGCTGTTGCGATCACAGTCACCTGCGCCGTTCGCGTCCACCGCCTTCTTGGCCGCGTCGATCAGCGCGACGAACAGATCAATCTCGTAGTTGGAGTGCACATGCTGGAGGACCGCCGTGATGCGCTCCAGACCCATGCCCGTGTCCACACTGGGCTTGGGCAGCTTGTGCATCACCCCGTCTTCGGTGCGGTTGAACTGCATGAAAACGTTGTTCCAGATCTCGATGTAGCGGTCGCCGTCTTCATTGGGGCTGCCGGGAGGGCCACCGGCCACATCGGGGCCGTGGTCGTAGAAGATCTCGGTGCAGGGGCCGCAGGGGCCGGTGTCGCCCATCATCCAGAAGTTGTCGGACATGTAGCGGCCGCCCTTGTTGTCGCCGATGCGCACGATGCGCTCAGCGGGCACGCCCACCGTCTTGTTCCAGATTTCGTAGGCCTCGTGGTCTTCCGAGTAGACGGTGACCCAGAGCTTGTCCTTGGGCAATTTGAACTGCTCGGTCAGCAGCTCCCAGGCGAAGCTGATGGCGTCATGCTTGAAATAGTCCCCAAACGAGAAGTTGCCCAGCATCTCGAAGAAGGTGTGGTGGCGGGCGGTGTAGCCGACGTTGTCCAGGTCGTTGTGCTTGCCGCCGGCACGGATGCACTTCTGCGAGGTGGTGGCGCGGGTGTAGGGGCGCTTGTCAAAGCCCAGGAACACGTCCTTGAACTGGTTCATGCCCGCGTTGGTGAACAAGAGCGTGGGGTCGTCGCCCGGCACGACGGGGCTGGACGCCACGATGGTGTGGCCCTTGGACTGGAAGTACTCCAGGAAGGTCTTGCGGATTTCAGCGGCTTTCATGAGGGCTTTCTGCTTGTCACCACATCGCTGGCGCAGATCTGGCACGGTTCTGGTTCGGTTGGCCCCTGGCGGATGGGTCAGGTCGCGGTCATCGCGGTCAGGTCGCGAATAGGACCCCGTCCATCCGGATATGGGACGAAGCTTTCGATTATAGGTTTGCGCAGCCCTATCATTGCGGATCAAACCTGCCCCGCCATGATGGGCGCCCACAGAGGATAGAGACACATGAACACCACTGCCGCCCCGCTGGCCTCACTGCAAGACCCCACCCTGCTTAAAACCCAGGCCCTGATCGACGGCCAGTGGGTGGGCAGCACGCAGCGTTTCGCCGTGACCGACCCGGCCACTGGCGCCACCCTGGCCGAGGTGCCCAACCTGGGGGCCGAGCACACCGAAGCGGCGATTGCCGCCGCCAATCGCGCCTGGCCCGCCTGGCGCGGCCTGACCGCCAAGGCACGCGCCGCCATCATGATGAAGTGGTTCCAGTTGTTGAACCAGCACGCCGATGACCTGGCCCGCATCATGACCGCCGAGCAAGGCAAGCCGCTGGCCGAGGCCAAGGGCGAGGTGGGTTATGGCGCCAGCTTCATCGAATGGTTTGCCGAAGAGGCCCGCCGCGTCTATGGGGAAACCGTACCCAGCACCGACCCGAGCAAACGTTTCATGGTCGTGCGCCAGCCGGTGGGCGTGTGTGCCGCGATCACGCCCTGGAACTTCCCGATTGCGATGATCACCCGCAAGGTGGCCCCTGCCCTGGCAGCCGGCTGCCCGGTGGTCATCAAGCCGGCCGAGGCCACGCCGCTGTCGGCGCTGGCCGTGGCCGAACTGGCCCTGCGCGCCGGCATGCCCGCCGGTGTGCTCAACATCATCACGGCCGACGCAGACCAGTCCATCGCAGTGGGCAAGGCCCTGTGCGCCAGCGATGTCGTGCGGCATCTGTCCTTCACCGGCTCGACCGAGGTGGGTCGCATCCTGATGCAGCAATGCGCCCCCACGATCAAGAAGCTGGGGCTGGAGCTGGGCGGCAACGCGCCCTTCATCGTTTTCGATGATGCCGATCTGGACGCCGCCGTCGAGGGCGCCATGATCAGCAAGTACCGCAACGCCGGCCAGACCTGTGTGTGCGCCAACCGCCTGTATGCGCAAGCGGGTGTCTACGACGCCTTCGTGGCCAAGCTGGCCGAGCGCGTCAAGCAGATGAAGGTTGGCAACGGCTTCGACGCCGGCGTGACGCAAGGCCCGCTCATCGACGCCCAAGCACTCGACAAGGTGGAGACCTTGGTCGCCGACGCCTTGATCAAGGGTGCCAAGGTGGTGACCGGCGGTGCGCGCGCCGACATCCCTGGCGGCCAGTTCTACCAGCCGACGGTGCTGTCCAACGTATCAGCCAGCATGCGCCTGGCCCGCGAGGAGATCTTTGGCCCGGTCGCCCCGGTGTTCAAGTTCGACACCGAAGCCGAGGCCATCGAGCTGGCCAACGACACCGAATTCGGTCTGGCCAGCTATTTCTTCAGCCGCGACATGGGCCGCATCTACCGGGTCAGTGAAGGCCTGGAGTACGGCATGGTGGGCGTCAACACCGGCCTGATCTCGACCTGCGAGGTGCCGTTCGGCGGCGTCAAGCAGTCAGGTCTGGGCCGTGAAGGCGCCCGTCAAGGGATCGACGAGTACCTCGAGGCCAAGTACATCTGCCTGGGCGGGCTGGACAAGTAAGACCGCATCGCCCATGAAAAAGGGCCGGTCTGTGACCGGCCTTTGCGCATCTGGAGCGGGTGATGGGAATCGAACCCACGTTATTTGCTTGGGAAGCAAGAGTCCTACCATTGAACGACACCCGCGTTGCCAACCATTGTAGCTTGCACAGAATCAGCGCCTGTCCATGGCGACACTTTTGCGACACGCTCGTACAGGCCTCGCTATTGGGCTGGGGATTGAGCCCAGCAGATGCCAAACCTATAAGATCAAAATGATCTCAGGCTTCCGCTCTTACGAAGGGCAGAACGCCCTGCACGCCCAAAACAGAACGACGACGTGGTCGGCGCGATCGGGATGAAGTTGCGGCTCAATGGGGGCGGCAACTGGCAAAGCTTCAAGGACCGGCCGCACCATGAACTGCGGCCCACCTGGGCCGCCGACCTGTCTGAATACGACATGTTGGCCGAGCTTCGCGTGCGCGTCGCCGACGGCCAACCCATCATTTGTCAGGACTGCATCTTGCGACGCGCCACCAGGGCGATACCGCACAGGCCCAGCCCCAGCATCAGAGCAGGAGGCGCTTCAGGCACGGCGGCGGTAAACGGCGTGGCGTTCACCGGCGAACGCAGCGCGCCGTTGATGTCGATCGTGATCGTGCCAAAGTCCAGTGTCTTGAGCGGCGTGGCCAGGGCCTTGCTCAGATTCAAGCCAGAGGTGAAAGAGGCCAGCGCTGTATCCGTGAACACCAGATTGCTCAATTGCTGGTGCATATTCAAGGTCAGGCCATTCAAGCCAATATTCAAATTCGTGGCGGTGAATGAATACAGCGAGGTGCCTTTTGTCGTGACGCCATTGGCAGTAATATCTGCCAAAACCAGGTCTTTCGAGTAATCGATCACGAAATTGGCCAATACCACTGAGCGTGAGCCGCGCGTGATGGCCAAGGCCGACCCGGTGGCATCACCCCAGTTGGGCGATACCAGTGGCGAGAAGGGCGGCAGGCCCAGCGAAACGTCCACCTTGGTCACCGGCAGGTTGAAAGATGGCAGCAGGTCTCCGCTTGAGGACTTGACACCAGCTGCGGCGGAGGCGATGCCCAAGGCCGACATATTGGTACTGGCCGCGTTCATGGCGTCCAGCGCATCCTGTGACAGCGTGAAGACCGAGTTGGCCGCCAGGGCCGTGGTGTCCAGCGTCAAGGCACTGGCGGAAGTCGACAGCGTCAGGGAGGCGATGGCGGCGAGGCCAGCGGCTTTAAAGGTGTATTGGATGGTGCTCACGAGAATAACTCCTCGAAATCCGTTCTGTTGGATCAATCATGCAGCCAATCCCTTGATATGGGGGGACGCAAAACCTAGCGAAGACCCCAGTCAATTGCAATTAAAAGCAACGCTCGTGAAATAAGCACAGGGCCGAAAAGGCCGATTTACGGGTGTGCGGCAAATATGCAAAAAATGAAATCGTGAATACCTCACGACCACCCGCCTGCGCGCCAGACACCCCAGACTGAGGCACACTCTCGACCTCGATCGTGTTCAGCCACTTACTTGTCTTGCATGTCCAGCAGCGCCCCCGCCCCCAACGACGACACCCCCATCGACATCTCGGGTGACACCCACTCCTCCATACCGGCCCACGCGCGCACCATCCGCAGCTACGTGATGCGTGCAGGCCGCACCACGGAAGGCCAGGCCCGCGCACTGGCTGAATTGGGCCCGCGCTTTCTGCTGCCCTACACGCCAGGCACCCTGGACTTTGAGGCCACCTTTGGCCGCCAGGCACCCGTGGTGCTGGAGATCGGCTTCGGCATGGGCGACGCCACCGCCAAGATCGCGCAGGCCCTGCCCGACACCGACTTCATTGGTTGCGAAGTGCACGAGCCCGGCGTGGGCGCCCTGCTCAAGCACATCGGCGAGATGCAGTTGAACAACCTGCGCCTGATCCGCCATGACGCCGTGGAGGTGCTGGAAAACATGATCGCGGCCGACAGCCTGGCCGGCGTGCACGTGTTCTTCCCCGACCCCTGGCACAAGAAGCGCCACCACAAGCGCCGCCTGATCCAGCCGGCCTTCGTGGCCAAGCTGGTTCATCACCTTGCACCCGGCGGCTATCTGCACCTGGCCACCGACTGGGAGCCCTACGCCCAGCAGATGCTGGAAGTGCTCTCGGCCGAACCCAGCCTGGCCAACACGGCCCGAGGCTACGCCGACAAGCCTGCCTACCGCCCGTTGACCAAGTTCGAGAACCGCGGCCTGCGACTGGGCCATGGCGTGTGGGACCTGGTGTTTCGCAAGAAGCCCTGATCGCACGCATGAACGCGCATGAAAAAGGCGCGCATAAAAAAACAGCCTGCGCAGTGCAGGCTGTCTTGCTTTTGATCGCGCGCTGAATCAGTTGGCGCCGAACTTGTAGTCAGTCTTGGCCTTGGCCTTCAGGTCGTCGCGGAACTTGGCCAGCTTGGCCTGGTTCTGGCGCTGGAGGATCTGGGGTTTGACTTCGTCAAAGCTGGGGAACTTCGTTTCACGCACGTCTTCCAGCTTGATGATGTGGTAGCCAAACTGCGACTTCACGGGCGTGTCGGTCATCTGGCCCTTTTCCAGCTTGGTCAGCGCAGCAGAGAACTCGGGCACGTAGTTGCCGGGGTTGGCCCAGTCCAGATCGCCACCGTTCTCGGCAGAGCCGGGGTCCTTGGAGTTTTTCTTGGCCACGTCTTCGAACTTGGCGCCGCCCTTGATCTGGGCGATCAAGGCCTTGGCGTCTTCTTCCTTCTCGACCAGGATGTGGCGTGCACGGTATTCCTTGTCGCCGTTGGCCGCCTTGATCTTGTCGTACTCGGCGCGGGCTTCGGCGTCGGTCGTGGGGCTCTTCTTTTCGAAGTCCTGGAACAGCGCGCGGATCAGGATGGACTGACGGGCGAATTCCATCTGGGTCTTGTAGTCGGCGGTGGCTTGCAGGCCACGGCGCTCGGCTTCTTGCAGGAAGATCTCGCGCAGCACGATTTCATCCTTGACCTTCTGCTCCAGTTCGGGCGACTTGGTCATGGGCGGTTGGCCGGGCTGTTGAGGCTGCTTGAGGATCTGGTCCAGCATGGCATCGACACGGGCCTTGGGCACGGGCTTGCCATTGACGGTGGCGATGTTTTGCGCGAACACCAGCGGAGCGGCCAGCGAGAGCGTTGCGGCCAGCATGGCTGCCTTGGCGATACGAGAAGTCTTCATGGTGAGCGAATAAAGCTTTAGGAATGATTCATCAGACGGGTTCGGCTTTGATCGCCAAAGCATGAACGCCCTGGGGAATCAAATCGCGCAGGGCATCATACACAAGCCGATGCCGCTGAACGTGTGACAAGCCGTTGAAGCAGCCTGCCCGCACATGCACCGAAAAGTGCGTGCCCGAGAGCGCGCCACTGGACCCTGCATGCCCCGCGTGCTGGCTGCTGTCGTCCGTCACGGCACAGGACTCCGGCTGTAAAGCCTTGCGCAGTGCGGCTTCCAGCTGACTGGCGGTCACGGGAGCGATGCTCATCATGGAGCCCTTTCGTGGCGATAAGTTCAATCGGATTCGCCAGCCTTCTCGGGCTGCATGTGGCGCCCCAGATACAGGCCTTGCGCAAGGGTAAACACCAGGGTCAAGCCCAGGCTGCCCCACATCTTGAAATTGACCCAGGTACTCCGGGGAAAGTGGAAGGCCACCCAGAGGTTGAGCACGCCCATGCCGGCGAAGAACAGAACCCAGGCCCAGCCCAGCTGGCGCCAGACCGCGTCGGGTGCATCCACCTGCCCACCCATCATCTGCGCCAGCATCTTGCGCCCTTGCACGATCTCGGTGACAAAGAAGCCGCCCGCCATCAGCCAGTAGATGACGGTGGGCTTCCACTTGATGAAGGTCTCGTCGTGGAACCACAGCGTCAGGCCGCCCAGCACCACGACCACTGCCAACCCGGCCCACAGCATCTTGTCAACGGGCTTGCGCAGGACCTTGAGCACCACGACCTGCAGCAGCGTCATCGCAATGACCACGACGGTTGCCAACAGAATGGGCGACTCCTTGACGTCCACGCTTCCACCCGAGACCGCAAACCCCAGGTATTGATTCATCCACTGCGCGGCTTGCGCCTCGTGCCCTTCTGCCCATTTGAAGCTGGCAAAGAACAGGATGATGGGCAGCAGGTCGAAGAATATTTTCATGAATGGGCCGGCCGATTGACCGGCCGATGGTTACCGCGATCACTCGTCGCGCGGCACGAAGTCTAGCGCGGCCGAATTGATGCAGAACCGCTCCCCCGTGGGTTGGGGGCCGTCATCGAAGACATGGCCCAGATGGGCACCGCAGTTCTGGCAGCGCACCTCCACACGGATCATGCCGTGGCTGCGGTCCATGACGCGCTCGATGATGCCGTCCTGCGCGGGCTGCGAGTAGCTGGGCCAGCCGCATCCCGCATCGAACTTGGTCTCAGACTCGAACAGCTTGGCGCCACAGCAGATGCACTTGTAGGCGCCGTCCTCGAAATGGTCCCAATAGCGGCCCGTGAAGGCGCGCTCGGTGGCCGCCTCGCGGGTGACCTGGTAGTCCATGGGATCCAGTTGCGCACGCCATTCGGCGTCGGTTTTCTTGACTTTGTAATCGCTCATGATGAACAAGACACCTCGATGGCCTGGGCCCAGTCGGGCGGGAACCCTGCGTCGGCTTCTGCGCCAGGCTGCTCGTCGAACGGCCGCTGCAGGAGCTGATGCAGGCGCTGCACCTCACTGTAGTCGCCTTTTTGCGCCCGCTGGATCGCCAGCTCGGCCATGTGATTGCGCAGCACATAGACCGGGTTGACACGCCGCATGCGCTGCGCACGCTCGGCGTCCACGCTGCCCTCGGCACCCAGTCGATCGCGGTAGCGCTCGGCCCAGGCATCGAAAGCCGCACGGTCCAGGAACAGGTCACGCACAGGGGCATTGGCCTCGTGCTCGGGCGGCAGTTCGGTGCGGTAGTCACACAGGCGCCGGAAGGTGATGGTGAAGTCGGCTTTGCCTGTGGCCATGGCTTGCAGCAGATCAAGGGCCAGTTGCCCATCGGCATCGTGGGCGGTCTGCAAGCCCAGCTTGGCCCGCCAACGTGCGCGCATGGCCTGCGGAAAGCGCTGCTCGTAGGTCTGCAGCACGTCGATCACGACCTTGGCTTCATCGTCCTTGGCCTGCGGAATCAAAGGCAGCAAGGCTTGCGCCAGTGCGCGCAGATTCCAGTAGCCGATCTGGGGCTGGTTGTTCCAGGCGTAGCGGCCGCGGTCGTCTGAGTGGTTGCAGATGTGGTTGGGGTCGAAGCCATCCAGGAAGCCGAAAGGCCCATAGTCGATCGTAAGCCCCAGGATGGACATGTTGTCGGTGTTCATCACACCGTGGCAGAAGCCCACGGACTGCCAGTGCGCCATCAGCTCGGCAGTGCGCGCCACCACTGCATCCAGCAAAGCCAGCGCGCGGTTGGGGGCATCAGCCAGTTCAGGGTAGTGGTGCGTCACGACGAAGTCGACCAAGGCCTGCAAGACGTCGGCGTGGCCCGGCTCGCCGCTGTAAGCGAAATGCTCGAAATGCCCGAAGCGGATGAAGCTGGGCGCGACGCGCGCAACCACAGCCGCTGTCTCGATGGTCTCGCGGCGCACCGGCTGAGGTGAGGCCACCAGGCTCAGCGCACGCGTGGTCGGGATGCCCAAGCCATGCATGGCCTCGCTGCACAGGTACTCGCGGATGGACGAGCGCAGCACCGCACGCCCATCGCCCCGCCGCGAATATGGCGTCGCGCCAGCGCCTTTGAGCTGGATCTCCTGCGGGCCGATGGGCGCGTCGATTTCGCCCAGCAGCAAGGCTCGCCCATCACCCAGTTGCCCGGCCCACACACCAAACTGGTGCCCACTGTAGACCGAGGTGAAGGGCGACATGCCCGGCCATACGCCATTGCCCGTCAGCACAGCCAGGGCAGAGGTCTGTGGCCCATCGCCCGACTCATTCAGATGCCAGTGCACAGGCCAGCCCAGCTCACCGGCCAGGCCATGGTTGAGCGCCACCCACTTGGGGCTGGGCAGGGCATCCCCTTGCCAAGCCACACCCAATGGCGTTTGCCAGCTGGCCTGTGTGTACTCGCTCAATTGCGCGAACCGATTCAGCCATTTGGCGGGCTCGGGCGACCAGGAAAAGTTCTGTAAAGGGGAATTCAGTGCAGCAGACATATGTCGCGCAGTTTAGACAAGCCCCCCTGTCCCTGGGGCAGGGTCGGCTAATGAGACCGCTTAGGCTGTCCTAAGATGCGGCTCCCCCCGACTTTTGCGAGACCTCGAACGTGGATATCGTGCTGTTCATGAAATCTGCCCTGATGGGCATCGTGGAAGGTCTGACCGAGTTCTTGCCCATCTCCAGTACCGGCCACCTGATCCTGGCCGACTCGCTGCTGGAGTTTGCGCGCAGCGCAGGTGCGGACAAGGCCAAGGTCTTCGAGATCGCGATCCAGACCGGCGCCATCTTCGCCGTGATCCTGGTCTACATGCAGCGGGTGAAGGACACCGTCACCGGCATCGCTTCAGACCCCAAGGCGCAACGCTTTGCCCTGAACGTGTTCGTCGGCTTCCTGCCCGCTGTGGTGTTTGGCCTGTTGTTAGGCAAGACCATCAAGGCCCATCTGTTCAACGCCACGGTCGTGGCCACGACTTTCATCCTCGGCGGCCTGATCATCCTGATCGCCGAGCGCTTCGCGGCACAGCGTTCGCAGCATCGAATCGAAACTGTTGACGATATGAGTGTGCTGGACGCGCTGAAAGTGGGTTTGCTGCAATGCCTGGCCTTGGTGCCCGGCACCAGTCGTTCGGGCGCCACCATCATCGGCGGCATGCTGATGGGCCTGTCGCGCAAGGCCGCCACCGACTTCAGCTTCTTCCTGGGCATCCCCACCTTGGTTGGCGCGGGCGTCTACAGCCTCTACAAGGAACGCGCCCTGCTCTCGCCGGACGATCTGCCTCTGTTCAGCGTGGGCCTCGTGTTTGCCTTCGTGTCGGCCTGGATGTGCGTGCGCTGGTTGATCCGCTACATCTCCAGCCACAACTTCCTCCCCTTTGCCTGGTACCGCATCGCCTTCGGGATCTTCATCCTGGTGTCGGCGCACATGGGCTGGGTCACCTGGCAGGAGTGAGGTTCGTGAGGACCCGTGCGCGCACAATACGCGCATGAGCCTGCGACACCATGCCCTTGAGATCCTCCTGATACCCGACCCGGCCCGCAAAGCATCTGCTGCGCTGGCATGCTGGGCCGAAGTGGATCGGTCGCGCGCATTGGGCTTGACTGAACTGCTGCCTGACAAAGCGCGATCAGCGCACATCGCGCTGACGCCTGAGCAGCATCTACTCATGCCCGTCCGGCCCGACAAGCCCCAGCTCGTGCCAGCCAAGCAAGTGCCTTCGCGCTCGCCGTTCACGCTGGAAGGCCGTGCGGCGCTGCTCCACGCCATCTGCCACATCGAGTTCAACGCCATCAACCTGGCGCTGGACGCCGTATGGCGCTTCGCAGGCATGCCGGCGGCGTTCTACACGGACTGGTTCAGCGTGGCGGCCGAGGAGGCCCTTCACTTCCAGCTGCTGCGCGAACACCTGCAAACGCTGGGCTGGGACTATGGCGACTTCGACGCCCACGACGGTCTGTGGACCATGTGCGAGAAGACCAGCAATGACATCCTGGCCCGCATGGCGCTGGTGCCCCGCACCCTGGAAGCGCGTGGCCTGGACGCCACACCGCTGATCCAGGACAAGCTGAGCAAGGCCGGCGACGCGCGCGCCGTGGCGATCCTCGACATCATCCTGCGCGACGAGGTCGGCCATGTGGCCATCGGCAACCGCTGGTTCCACCATCTGTGCCAGGCGCGCGGGCTCGATGCGGTTGCGCTCTATCCGCAACTGGTGCGGCAATATGAAGCACCGAGGCTGCGCCCTCCGTTCAACGAGGCCGCGCGCAAGGCCGCCGGCTTCACCGAGGAAGAACTGGCCTTTCTGCTTGGGGTGGACTGAGCACGGTTGCCGTCCAAGCCAAGCTCACCCGCGTGGGTGGTGCTTGGCGTGCAGTTGCCGAAGCCGCTCGCGCGCCACGTGCGTGTAGACCTGGGTCGTCGAAATGTCGGCGTGCCCCAGCAGCATCTGCACGACACGCAAGTCCGCGCCATGGTTGAGCAGGTGCGTGGCAAAAGCATGGCGCAAGGTGTGGGGCGACAAGGGCTGGGTGATGCCCGCCTGCAGCGCGTACTTCTTGATCAGTTTCCAGAACATCTGGCGAGTCATGGGCCCACCGCGCCCGGTCACGAAGAGGGCCTCGCTCACCTGGTTGCCCAGGATCAAAGGGCGCCCTTGACTCAGATAGCGCTGCAGCCACTCGCCGGCTTCCACGCCGAACGGCACCAGCCGCTCCTTGCTGCCCTTGCCCATCACACGCAGCACGCCCTCGTTCAGGCCCACGTGCACGGACTTGAGCGCAACCAGTTCGCTCACGCGCAGGCCGCTTGCATACAGCAGCTCCAGCATGGCCCGATCACGCAGGCCCAGCGACTCATGGACATCTGGTGCAGCCAGAAGTGATTCGACCTGGTGCTCGCTCAGGGTGCCGGGCAGGCGCATACGTTGCCTGGGGGCGTCCATGCGAACGGTGGGGTCCTCGGTGCACAGCCCTTCGCGCACTGCCCAGCGGTAGAAGCGCCGAAACACGCTGAGCCTGCGCCCGGCCGACGAGGGCCTGGTCTGGGCATGACGCGCGGCCGTATAGCCGTGCAGATCCGCCTCACTGGCCGAGACCAGCGTGCGCCCCACCGCCTGCGCCACCAGCCAGGCGCTCAGGCCTTGAAGGTCGCGCCGGTAGGCCGCCAGGGTGTTGGCACTCAAGCCGTCTTCAAGCCAGATCGAGTCGACAAAGCGGTCCAGGTGGGGATCCTGCTCGGCCAACCCCTCAGTAACCGCCACGCAGCAGCCCCTCCTTCATGCGGCGGTCCACCGGCTGGTCGCCCACAAAGATCTTCAGCACGCAGCGGTACAGATCGTCGCCGGCCACGGGCACGCCCACCACCTTGTCGTTGAAACGCAGGCTGACGCCCTTGTCCGGAATGAAATCCAGATCGAGCACGTCACCCACCTTGAGGTCACCCAGGCCGTCGATCAGCGCGCCCAGCTTGGTCAAGCGGTCTCCCAGCTTGACGCGAACCGCCGCGGGTTCGTGGTCCTCGATGCGGCCCGTCAGCGACTTGGTCAACTCGTGGCTGGGTGCATCGAGCATGATCTTGAGCCGGATGCGCTTGGGGCCCGGCATCGCCAGGATCTGGGCCGAATCCTTGCTCGGCGCCGACAGGTACAGCCCCGCCACGAAAGCCTTGATCCAGGCCACCCCGCGCAGCCCCAGGCCATTGAGGCGCAAAGTCCGGTCAGCGAGGGTGGTGGTGTCTTCGAAACGCTGGCCTTCCAGGGTCGCGACCTGGGCCTCGCCTGCCGCACAAGCCGCCAAGGGCACACCCAGACCAGCCGACAAACCCAGCGTCAGCGCGACAACGCCTGCCCGGCGCGCCGCGCGCCATATCCATTTCGCAGAAAGCATGAGATTCCCAGCAGTGCTTCGATAGTTCTTTGGAAGAGACAACGCGTCAGATGCTTGCCAGGTCGACAAGTAACACGATGCATCTGCGTAAACTATCGCAAAACAAAATAGCCTGCAGAACACCTGGGTTGATGACCCGGGCTCTGCAGGCTCAAGCCCCACCACCATGGGGCGACGTGTTCAGGACACGCTGGAGAGATCTGGAAAGAAATTCAGGCTGGACGCGCCGCCGCTCAGGGAGCAGGAACGTAAGGTGTCATCGACACGGGCTTGGAGCGGAACTTGACGGCGATGTCCTGGGTCAGGCTGCCGAAGTCGGTTTCGTCCAGCACGCCGCGGATGTAGGCCGGCAGCTTCAGGCCCGTCATGAAGGAGGTCTTCGTTTCCTCGGTCAGCATCAAGGTGTCCAGCACTTCGTGGGCCGTGATGCTCAGAGGGAACTTGTACTTGATGCCCAGCGGGGTCTGGGTGTTGAAGTTGTAGATGGCCTGTTGCTTGACCGTGGTCGCGTTACCTTTGAGCGTCACATCGGCCAGCACTTGCTTGTGGGTGTAATCGATGGTGAAGTTGGCCAGCGTGACGGCGTAGGTCACGCCCTTGGCGGTACGCGCAAACTGCAGCGCGGAACCGCGAGCATCACCCTTGGCAATCGACAGGCCGGAGCCAATGGTGATCGTGGTGATCGGCAGCTTGAAGGTGTTGTCGGTACCAGCAACGGCCGTGGCGTTACCCAGGGCGGTCACAGACACGGCTTGCAGGTCAAAAGCGTCCATGGCCAGCGAGGAGAAGGCCTGCACGGAGTCCGCAACCAGGGCATTGACGGGGATCGTCAGATTGGCGTGGGCTGTGGCCGTGGCAGTGACCAGCACGGCGGCGATGGAAACAGCACGGACGGACAAAGAAGAAAACCGCATCTCGAGGACTCCTAGGGGTCGATTTGCTTGCATTTCGCAAGTCGTGTTGATGTAGTAAGAATGGTGCCCCAGCCCCGCTCATCGAATGCCCCCTCGGCTCGGGGGGAGTCAACCCGGGAAACGTGAACAATGCCCGCAATACGAGGGTTGTTACTTAGCACGTTTCAGGGGGATTTATCAGGGATTACACCAATCTTACTAGCAATAACACTTAACCCGATCGGGTTGTCACCGAGTGCTCCTCTTAGAGCTCAGAACTCACCGCTGTTGTAGGCGCGACGGATTTCTTCCATGGCCTGCTCGAGCTTGGCCTGGGTACGCTCGGCCGGATTGGTCTTGGCCTGCCATTCGGCAAAGGCTGTCGCCTGCCGGCGCTTGAGCTCGGTCTGGCGATTCTTGGCCTGCATCTGCTGTTCGTCCTCGCCCATGGGCATGATCGTGTTGAACTTGGCCTGCATCTCTTCCAGGCGCTGGTTGCGCTTGGTTTCGTCCGGTTCGAGGTCGGCGAGCAAGACCGCGCCCATCAGATTGGCCTCGATCGGCGTGAACTCACCTGTGGCGAGGCGATCGGGCAACTCGCCCAGCAGAGCCTGAGCCATGCGCTGACGCTTCTTGGCTTCCTTGGTTTCGTCCAGCGTCTGCCAGGACTCGAAAGAGTGCTGATAGCGCAGATAGCCGACGATGCGCTGCCCCTCGGCCTTCTGCATGCCCATCTTCTCCAGGACCGCATTCAGGATGGTCCAGTCGTCCGGCTGAATGTCGGACGGGCGCCCATCAGACAGGACGGGGGGTTTGAGCGCGGCAACCGGATCGTCGTTGCCTATATTGGGCTTCAGCCAGCCCGATGGGCCGCCCTTGTTGTCTGCCAGGACAACACCACTGCGGTCATCGCCTTCCTTCTGGCCAAACCACCAGTAGGCCGCAGCACCCGCAGCAGCAACAGCCAACCCGACAACCGCGATCTGCCAGGTTTTGGAACGTTGGTACGTGATCATGTTTTGGGAACCTCTACGAACATCTGACCGAATTGTCCGCAGTCTGCACGAACAAGCCACTGCGATTGCATCACAGCATCAAGCCGTTGCCAAAAAACAAGTCCTGCAAACATAACAGCCGTTTGCAGGACTTCAAGAGCTTCTAGAGGAGACACAGGGGCCCCGGGCGCCCCTGCTAAAGAGTCGAAACGACTTACTGAGGGGTGTAAGGCGTCGTGGACACAGGCTTGGCGCGCGGCTTGACGGCGATGTCCTGGGTCAGGGTACCGAAGGTGCTGATGGAAGTCAGGGCGGACTTCAGCACGGGCGTCAGAGCCAGAGCTGAAGTCATGGTGGCAGTCATTTCGGGCGTCAGGGTCAGTTGATCCAGCACTTCGTGGCCGGTGATCGACAGGGGGAATTTGTACTTGATGGCCAGAGGTGTAGCCGTATGGAAGTTGTACAGAGGGGCTTGCTTGGTGGTGGTGCCGCCCAGGGGAGTGGTGTCAGCCAGCACTTGCTGCGTGGTGTAGTTGATGGTGAAGTTGGCCACGGTCACGGCGTACTTCACGTTGCGGTAGACGCGCGAGATTTCCAGGGCCGAACCGCTGGCGGAGCCGCCAGCGATCTTCAGGTTGTTGTCGATGGTGATCGAGGTGATGGGGAAGCTGTATGCGCCCGTTACGCCGTCCACGGCGGTGGCGTTGCCCAGGGGTGTCACGACCACACCGCCGACGTCGAAGGCGTCCAGCGACTCTTGCGAGAATGCCTGGACCGAGTTGGCAACCAGAGAGTTGGCGGGGATGGTCAGGGCCGCTTGGGCCGAGGCGCCAGCAGCAACCAGGGCGGTGGCGACGGCGATCGAGCGGAACGACAGGGCTTTTTGCATTTCGATGCTCCTAGTGGTGGTGGCCTGCTGCTGTGCGCAAACCGGTGTTGATGTGCGATTAATGTTGCCCGAGCACCAATTTCTTCACCCCCCCTGCTTCGGGGATCGATCCCCCCGTAAGTTGTCCAAAAGGCGTCAATCTCAGGGTAAGCATTGACGTAAAAAATACCACCCCTATTGGGGATTTCACCATAACCCGGTTTACGGCCACCGTTTTTCGATCCCCGAGCAAAATGCGCATTCGTTTGCGAGCCCAGTCACCCACACATGACGTCTTTCATACCCAGTTTTCACACCGCGCGCACCATGCAGACGAGCGATCTGGATGCCGTCATCTCCCTGCAAAGCACCTGCTACGCCCCTCAATTTCACGAACCGAAACAGGCCTTCGCCGCCAAGCTCAACGCCGCCCCTGCGAGCGCCTGGGTGATCGACGGCCCATCAGACCTGTTGGCCTACCTGGTCTGCCTACCCATAGATGGGGATGAATTGCCCGCTCTGCATGCCACCGAGTGGCATCCCCCACCCCACCCTCAGTGGCTATACCTGCATGACCTCGCCATCCACCCCGATGCCCGCGGTGCGGGCTTGGCGGGTGTCCTGCTTTCCAAGGCCCACGAACTGGCGTTCAGTCAGGGATGGCTGGCCGTGGGGCTCATCGCCGTTCAGGACTCGGTTGCGTTCTGGCGCAAGCAAGGTTTCGAGCCAGCCGAGCTGCCCTCGCCTTTGATCCGCGCCGAGAAACTGGCCAGCTTTGGCAAGGAGGCGACATTCATGCTGCGTCGCATCAAGGTCGATTGACGTGTTTTGATCCACCTCAAGTTTTCAGGGTGGCGGCGGCCTAGGATGCCCTCAAGCCACCCGGTCGCGGCTACAACGGACCGGACTGTTTCCCTTTCAACCAGGTCCGACCTGACTTGCCTGCCATGTTCAATCGCTCCACACGTTCCTGGCTGGCCATCGCGGTGTTGGTCGGTGCCGCTGGTGGCATCGCTTACTGGTTCAACGCGCACCGCGACCCGATGCCCGAGGGCCTGGTCCGTAGCAATGGCAGGCTGGAAGTGGAGCGCATCGAGATCGCGGCCAAGTACCCTGGGCGCATCGTCGAGCTGCCGGTTCGCGAGGGCGACCTCGTCAAGGCCGGCGACCTGATCGCGCGGCAAGACAGCACCGAGCTGGTCGCCCAACGCGCTGCGGTGGAAGCAGCCCGGCAGCGCGCCGTCCAGGCCACCTCGCGCGCTGCAGCCGAGACCGAGGTGCGCAAGGTGCAGGCCCGCATTGCGCAGCTGGAGCTGGACCACACCAACAAGCTCAGGCAAGACGCCTTGGTGTCGGGCGCGGAGGTGGAACGCCGCGAAGCCCAGCGCGATGGGGAACGGGCTGGCGTGATGGTGGCCACCGCAGCCATGGGTGAAGCCACGGCGGCACGCACCGAGGCCGAGGCGCAGATGAAACGCCTGGACATCGCCATCGGCGACATGAGCCTGCGGGCCCCTGTTGCCGGCCGCATCGAATACCGGGTGGTGGAGCCCGGTTCGGTCATCCCTTCAGGCGGGCGCGTGGCCACCTTGCTGGACACCAGCAGCGTCTACATGACGGTGTTCCTGCCGACCTCGATCGCGGGCCGCCTGCAAGTGGGCGATGAAGCCCGCGTGGTGCTGGACGCCGCACCGGAATACGTGATCCCGGCGCGCGTGTCTTTCGTGGCGGCAGAGGCGCAGTTCACGCCCAAGTACGTGGAGACGGCGTCGGAACGAGACAAGCTGGTTTACCGCGTCAAGCTCACCGTGCCGCCCGAGCTGGCACAGCGCCATGCCGCTTACGTGAAGGCCGGCTTGACGGGCTATGGCTATGTGCGCACTGATGCGAAGGCAGCCTGGCCCGCCAAGCTGGGCGTCAAGCTGCCGCCAGACGATGCCGCGACGCACTGAGCCGGGAGATGCGCGCATGCCCTCCCCGTTTTCCTCTGGCGACATCTCTGGGAATGTTTCGAGCCATGCCGGCTGGGCGGTCGAGCTTGCCGATCTGGGGCACGTCTATGGCGCCACGCGCGCACTGGACCACGTCGATCTGAGCTTGCCCGTGGGCAAGACCATCGGCCTGGTCGGGCCCGACGGCGTAGGCAAATCCACTTTGCTGTCCGTCATCGCGGGGGTGCGGAAGCTTCAGCACGGTGCAGTCAAGGTGCTGGGGCTGGACAGCTCGCAGGCCGACAACCGCGCCAGGCTGGCACCGCGCATCGCCTTCATGCCCCAAGGCCTGGGACGCAACCTCTACCCCACCTTATCGGTGGCGGAGAACATCGACTTCTTCGCGCGGCTCTTTGGCCAGGACGCCGCCGAGCGCAACGCGCGCATCCAGCGCCTGATGGACGCCACCGGTCTCGCGCCCTTTCGCGACCGGCCAGCAGGCAAGCTGTCTGGTGGCATGAAGCAAAAGCTCGGTCTGTGCTGCGCGCTCGTGCACGACCCCGACCTGCTGATCCTGGACGAGCCCACGACCGGCGTGGACCCCTTGTCGCGCCGGCAGTTCTGGTCTCTGGTGGAATCGCTCCGGCAGGAGCGCCCTGGCATGACCGTCATCGTGGCCACGGCCTATATGGAAGAAGCCGAGCGCTTCGAGTACCTCGTGGCGATGGACGCTGGCCGCATCCTGGTCTTCGATGAGACGCGGGTGGTGCTCGCGCGCACGCCCTCGCATACGCTGGAAGCGGCCTACATCGCGCTCCTGCCGCCAGACAAGCGCGGCAGCGGCGAACCTCTTGTCATCCCGCCCAGGCCTGAGGCAGATGGTCCGCCCGCCATCGAGGCCAAGGGCCTGACCCGGCGTTTTGGTGACTTCATCGCGGTCAAGGACGTGAGCTTTCGCATCGAGCGTGGCGAGATCTTCGGCTTCCTGGGCTCGAACGGCTGCGGCAAGACCACCACGATGAAGATGTTGACCGGCCTGCTCGATATCAGCGCTGGCGAGGCCATGCTGCTGGGCCAGCCCATCGACGCACGCGATCTGCATACGCGCATGCGGGTGGGCTATATGTCGCAGGCCTTTTCCTTGTATGAAGAGCTGAGCGTGCGGCAGAACCTGCGCCTGCATGCCAAGCTGTATCGGCTGGCAGGCGTGGCAGCCGAGCAGGCCATCGACGATGCCTTGCGACGCTTCGACCTGGCCGAGCATGCGGATGCCAGCCCGATGCAGTTGTCGCTGGGCATGCGCCAGCGCCTGCAGCTGGCCGCAGCTTGTTTGCACAAGCCCGAGGTGCTGATCCTTGATGAGCCGACCTCGGGCGTGGACCCGGCTGCACGCGACCTGTTCTGGCGTCAGTTGATCCAGCTGTCCCGCCAGGAGCAGGTCACTATCTTCGTCTCGACACACTTCATGAATGAAGCCGAGCGCTGCGACCGCATCTCGCTGATGCACAGGGGCACGGTGCTGGCTGTGGGTTCGCCGCAGGAACTGCGAGAGAGCAAGCAGGCCGATTCGCTGGAAACCGCCTTCATCGCCTACCTGGAAGCGGCCGACGACACCGTTCAGACTGCGCAGGCGGCCGCGAAGGTGCAGACGGCCTCCGCGCCGGCCCGTGCTTGTGCGCCGGAAGCACTGAATGAAGGCGGCAAGACAGCCGGCACGCGCCAACACGGTGGGGTGACGATGTGGCTGTCGCGCATGTGGGCCTTCGCCCGTCGCGAGACGATGGAACTCAAGCGCGATCCGATCCGCCTGACCTTTGCACTGCTAGGCCCCATCATCCTGCTGGTCACGGCGGCCTGGAGCATTTCCTTCGACATCGAGCACGTGGCCTTTGCCGTGCTGGACCACGACCAGAGCTACGACAGCCGGCAGTTGGTCGAGCACTTTGCCGGGTCGCGCTACTTCGAGCAGCATGCGCCGCTGCGTGACATCGCCGACATCGACCGCGCGCTGAAATCGCACGATGTGTCGCTGGTGCTGGAGATCCCGCCCAACTACGGCCGAGAGCTGATCGGCGGTCGCCACCCCGAGGTGGCCTTCTACATCGATGGCGCGGGCCCTTTCACCGCAGAGAACATCCGAGGCTACGCCACCGGCATCGTGCTGGAGCACGCCATGCGCTTTGCCCGCGAGCAACCCGGCCTGACGCCACCGACCCTGCCCGCCACGCTGGAGCCCCGCTTTGCCTACAACCAGTCCTTTCACAGCATCTATGCCTTCACGCCTGGCCTGTTGATGCTGGCGCTGATCATCATCCCCGCCATGCTGACGGCACTGGGTGTGGTCCGCGAGAAGGAGCTGGGTTCGATCATCAATCTGTACGGCTCACCAGCCAGCGTGGGGCAGTTCCTGCTGGGCAAGCAATTGCCTTATGTGGCCTTGGCACTGGCCAGCTATCTCACGTTGGTGTTCCTGTGCATCGTGCTGCTCGGGGTGCCGCTCAAAGGGAGCTTTCTCGCGTTGACGCTCGGGGCCTGGTGCTTCGTGTTCGCCACGACGGCGCTGGGGCTGCTGATCTCGGCCTTCCTGCGCTCTCAAGTGGCCGCCACTTTTGCTTCCGGCATCATCTGCCTGATCCCTGCCGTGAACTTCTCGGGCCTGCTGTACCCGGTGTCCACGCTGACAGGCGCGGCGCTGTGGGTCGGCAAGGGCTTTCCAGCTTCGTGGTTCCAGCTGATCAGCCTGGGCGCCTTCACCAAGGGGCTGGGCTTTGGCAGCTTCCTGCCGATGTATGCCGCGCTGCTGGGCTTCGGCCTGCTCTACCTCGGCCTGGCGCGTGCGCTGGTCGGCAAGCAGGAGGGCTGACGGCATGTGGCAATGGTCGCTCAACATCGCCCGACTGGCCGCCAAGGAGTTGCGCAGCCTGTTTGGCGACGTGCCGCTGATGGCGCTCATTGTCTTCACCTTCACGTTGGCGGTCTACAGCACGGCCAAAGGGGTCAAGGCTGAGGTCGCCAATGCCTCGGTAGGCATCATCGATTCGGATCACTCGGCCTTGTCCCAACGTCTGCGCGAGGCCATCCGTACGCCCTACTTCAAGCCGCCCAAGGACATCACCCCGCAGGAAGCCGGCCAGGCACTGGACCGCAGCGACGTGATCTTCATCATCGACATCCCGCCCCGCTTCGAGGCCGACGTCATCGGTGGCCGCGCACCTTCGGTTCAGGTCATGGTCGATGCCACCGCCATGACGCAGGCCGGCCTGGGCGTGGTCTACCTCAACCAGATCTTCTTCAAGGAGCTGCTGGACTTCTTCCACCAGCAGGGCATCGAGTCCATGCTGCCTGCCCAGCCCGTGATGCATGTGATGTTCAACCCCAACAACCAGGGGCACTGGTTCACCTCGGTCATGCAGATCGTGACGAACGTGACCGTGCTGGCGATCATCCTGGTGGGGGCGGCGGTGATCCGTGAGCGCGAACGCGGCACGATCGAGCACTTGCTGGTGATGCCCGTGCGGCCCAGCGAGATCGCGCTGGCCAAGATCCTGGCCAATGGCGGTGTCATCCTGCTGGCGGTGGGGCTGTCGCTGTGGCTGGTGGTGCACCTGTGGCTGCAAGTGCCGCTGGCCGGTTCGGTGACGCTGTTCATGCTGGGCACGGCGCTGTATCTGTTCGCGGTCACGGCATTGGGCATCATGCTGGCCACGCTGACCTCATCCATGCCGCAGTTCGGCTTGCTGGCCGCGCCGGTCTATGTGGTGCTCTACCTGCTGTCGGGTGCGGCCACACCGGTTGAAAGCATGCCTCTATTGATCCAGCATATCGTGCAGCTGTCCCCGGCCACGCAGTTCGTCAAACTGACGCAGGCCGTGTTGTACCGTGGCGCGGGTGTCGACATCGTCTGGCCACAGTTGCTGGCGGTGGCGGCGGCTGGCGCGCTGTTCCTGTCCGTGGCGCTGGCGCGGTTTCGTTCCATGCTCGCCCGTCAGGGTTGAGTTTCAAGCTGAGGATCTTCAACAAGAGAGGTTCACGTCATGAGCAAGGACATCCAGCTTCAAGGTGGCCAGGGCAAGGCCGAGCAGCAGTGGCGCGCTTTGGTCGAGCAGATCGACCGCCATGCGCAAGGCAAGACAGGGCAGATGCTGGGCGGCATCTCGCCCATCCAGACCACGCTGGTCTACCTGGACTGGCTCTCGCACCTCATGGCCTCGCCAGGCAAGCAGCTCGATGTGCTCAAGGGCACGCTGGAGGATGTGCAGGAGGCCACCGTGAAGCTGATGCAGCCCGGCCAGCACCCCAGCAACTGCTGCGATGACCCACGCTTCTCGTCGCCCGCCTGGCAGCAATGGCCGTTTCACCTGTATGCACAGGGCTTTCAGATCATGGAGCGCGCCTGGGACCGCGCCACCCACGATGTACCTGGACTGAGCCACAAGCACAGCGATGTGGCCTCTTTCGCTGCACGCCAGTGGATGGACGTGTTCTCGCCCTCCAACCTGCCCTGGCTCAACCCCGATGTCATCCAGGCCACGCGTGAAGAAGGCGGCGTGAACCTGTTTCGCGGCGCCATGAACTGGCTGGACGACGCCCACCGGCTGGCCCACAAGCAGGCGCCAGCCGGCACGGAAGCGTTCGAGCCGGGCGTCAATGTGGCCGTCACGCCGGGCAAGGTCGTCTTTCGCAACAAGCTCATCGAGCTGATCCAGTACAGCCCCGCCACCGACAAGGTCCATGCCGAGCCCATCCTGATCGTGCCGGCCTGGATCATGAAGTACTACATCCTGGATCTGTCGCCGCACAACTCGCTGGTGAAGTACCTGGTCGACCAGGGCCACACGGTCTTCATGATCTCATGGAAGAACCCGACGGCGGCCGACCGCGACCTCGGCATGGAGGACTACCGTGTGGACGGCGTCATGGCCGCCATCGATGCCGTCTCGAAGATCGTGCCTGAGCGCAAGATCCACAGCGTGGGCTATTGCCTGGGCGGCACCATGCTGCAGATCGCCGCCGCCACCATGGGCCGCGACAAGGACGATCGTCTCGCCACCATGACCTTGCTCGCCGCGCAAGGCGACTTCAGCGAGGCTGGCGAGTTGATGCTCTTCATCAACGAGGCCGAGGTCAACCTCATCGAGGCCATCATGGCCGAGCAGGGTTATCTCAAGGGCTCACAGATGGCCGGCACCTTCCAACTGCTGCATTCCAATGACCTGATCTGGTCGCGCCTGCTGAAGAACTACATGCTGGGCCTGCGTGATAAACCCAATGACCTGATGGCCTGGAACGCCGACACGACACGCATGCCTTACCGCATGCACTCCGAGTACCTGCACAAGCTCTTTTTGCACAACGAGCTGGCCAGTGGCCGCTATGAGGTCAATGGGCAGCCGATCTGGTTCACCGACATCCATGTGCCCTGCTTTGCCGTGGGCACCGTCACCGACCACGTCGCGCCCTGGAAGTCCGTCTACAAGCTGCACCTGCTGCCACTGGACGTCACCTTCGTGCTGACCAGCGGTGGCCACAACGCCGGCATCGTCAGCGAGCCTGGTCACCCGCACCGCAGCTTCCAGATCCACCATCGCCCACCAGAGGAACGCTACGTTGCGCCCGAGCGCTGGCAGGCCAACACGCCGCACCGGGAAGGCTCATGGTGGCCGGCCTGGGAGAACTGGCTGGTCAGCCATTCCAGCGGCCTGGTGGCGCCACCTCAAATGGGCCTGCCCGATCAGAAAAAGAAGCTACCCGATGCGCCGGGCGAGTATGTGCACCAGCTCTGAGTCGCCATGCCCCCAACCTTGCGCTTTTTGAAAATGCCTGGACCTACGCCCCCGCGCCTTGCTTTGCTCACCGCGCTGCTCAGCCTGGGCTTGAGCGCCTGCACCACCATCCGTGTCGATGTCCCCGAGCCCAAGGCCACGCCACAAGCCTTTGACGAAGTGCCGACATCCAGGTCGCCCGATGCGACTCAGACTCAACTGGCCTTGTCCCGTTGGTGGAAAGGCGTCGCGGACCCGACATTGCAGCAGCTCATCGAACAAGGGCTGGCAGCCAATGCCGATATCCGCGTGGCCGTGGCCAGGGTCAAGGAGGCACGCACCGTGGTCACCATGGCTGAATCGGCCCTGTATCCGACGCTGGAGGCCTACGGCTACACGGGCAGACAAAAGGTCAACGACGTCAGCCCGCCCAGCCTGCCCCTGCCTGTGCCGCTCAACCTGCCGGCGGTGAACGTCCCGATCAGCTCGTTCAACGGCAGCGGGTTCGCCGCCGCGTGGGAGGTCGATATCTTTGGTGCCCGCCGCAGCGACGCCGACGCCGCGCGCCAAGCCGCCCTGGCCTATGAAGAAAAGCTGCACGGCGCACAGATGATGGTGGCAGGCGACATCGCCAACAACTACATCGAAGCGCGCAGCATCGAATACCGCCTCCAGGTCTTGGACCGCAGCATCGCCACCGTTGAGCGGCTCAAGCGCTATGCACAAGGCCGATTCGACGCCGGCCAGGCCACCCGCTTTGACGTGGACCGTGTTCAAGCCCAGATCGAAAGCCTCAACGCGGCGCGAGCGCCACTTCAAAGCCTGCTCTCGGCCCGCCTGCGCCGACTGGCCGTGCTCACGGGACAGCAGCCGCAGGCCTTGAAAGCCCTGCCCAGCCCCAATGCCAACGCCCCGGCCGATGCCAGCGTGATCCCAATGCAGTTGCCTTCTGTCCTGCCCTCAGACGTTCTGGAGCGCCGCCCCGATGTTCGCGGCAGTGCCAACGTCGTGCGAGCCATGGCTGCACGCCTGAGCAGCGCCAAGGCCGACGTGCTGCCCAAGTTCTACCTCGGGTTCCTGTCCAACGATGGCCGGTTGGAAATTGGCAGCGTCCCCTCTGCATCGTCAAGCTTCACTGCCTGGGGTGCGGGGGTGCGCCTGCCCATCTTCGAAGGTGGGCGGATCGCCGCGAACATCAAAGCCAGCGACGCGCGGCTGGAAGCTGCAGCCGCTCAGTACGAACAGGCCATGATGAGCGCCCTGGAGGATGTGGAAAACGCCTACAGCGCCCGCCGCGCCCTGGACCAGCGTGCCCAGCAGCTCACACAGTCCTGGCAGACCGCGAGGGATGGCGCCGATCACGCCGACAAGCTGTTCCAGGAAGGCAGCGGACTTCTTCAGCCCGTTCTGGAGGCCCAGCTCAGCGCGCTCCAGCGACAAGACGACCTCATCCAGGCGCAGACTGCACGAGCCCTGACCACCGTGCTACTCTACAAAGCCATTGGTGGCGGATGGAGCCCTCCATGAAAGACAGCACACAGGCCTTTCGCCAACGCTACCGCGCCCAGGTCAGCCCCCGCTACAGCGCCTTGCTGCATGCCGGTTTTGTTTTCGGCCTGGGGCTCATGGCCTTCGTGCTGATGCTCCAGCAGGTCGTGCATGCACAGGCCTGGCAATGGCTGGCCGCGCCGCTGGGCCTGCTGGTTTTCAATGCTGCCGTCTACCTGGTGCACCGCCAGCTGGGCCATCAGAAGCGAAGCTGGGCCGCCCTCTTCTATGCCCGCCACACGGGCGATCACCACAGCTTCTTCAGCGAACACGCCATGAGCTACGACGACTGGCGTGACTGGCGCGTCATCCTGTTCCCGCCCTGGTTGATCGTGGTCTACCTCGCCGCCTTCGTGACGCCGGCCGTGTGGATCAGCAGCCTGCTCATGGGCAGCAACTTCGGCTGGATCTTCGGCGCGCACAGCCTGCTGGGCTACCTGCTCTACGAGTTCTTCCACACCTGCCATCACCTGCCCGAAGGCCATTGGCTGACGCGCCTGCCCTGGTTGCGGGAGATGCGCCAGCTACACCGCCTGCATCACCGGCGCGACCTCATGCACACGCACAACTTCAACATCGTGCTGCCCTTGATGGACAAGCTCTGCGGCACCCTGCACTGGGAACGCATCTGAAGGCCGAGCACTGCGCGCCCAAGAAAAAAGCCGCCAAGGCTTGCACCCTGGCGGCTTTGTCTTGGACGAGAGCCGGAATCAGTTCTTCGACTGGTCAACCAGCTTGTTCTTGGCGATCCAGGGCATCATGGCGCGCAGCTCGGCACCCACGGTCTCGATCGGGTGAGCAGCGTTCAGGCGACGGCGAGCCGTCATGCTCGGGTAGTTGGTGCGACCTTCCAGGATGAACATCTTGGCATACTCGCCAGTCTGGATGCGCTTGAGCGCGTTGCGCATGGCTTCGCGCGACTTCTCGTTGATCACTTCCGTACCCGTCACGTACTCGCCGTACTCGGCGTTGTTTGATATCGAGTAGTTCATGTTGGCAATGCCGCCTTCGTACATCAGGTCGACGATCAGCTTGAGCTCGTGCAGGCACTCGAAGTAGGCCATTTCAGGGGCGTAGCCAGCTTCGGTCAGGGTCTCGAAGCCCATCTTCACCAGTTCCACGGCACCACCGCACAGCACGGCTTGTTCGCCGAACAGGTCGGTTTCGGTTTCTTCGCGGAAGTTGGTCTCGATCACACCGCCCTTGGTGCCGCCGTTGGCAGCAGCGTAGGACAGGGCGATGTCACGGGCACGGCCGGACTTGTCTTGGTACACAGCGATCAGCGAAGGCACGCCGCCGCCCTTGAGGTACTCGGAACGCACGGTGTGGCCAGGGCCCTTGGGGGCGACCATGATCACGTCCAGGTCAGCACGGGGCACGACCTGGTTGTAGTGCACGTTGAAGCCGTGAGCGAAAGCCAGCACAGCGCCTTGCTTGATGTTGGGCTCGACGTTGTTCTTGTACACCTCGGGGATGTTCTCGTCGGGCAGCAGGATCATGACGACGTCAGCGGACTTCACGGCGTCGTTGACTTCGGCCACCTTGATGCCAGCGGCTTCGACCTTGTTCCAGGAAGCACCGCCCTTGCGCAGGCCGACCACCACGTTCACGCCAGAGTCACGCAGGTTCTGTGCGTGGGCGTGGCCTTGCGAACCGTAACCGATGATGGCGACTTGCTTGCCCTTGATCAGGCTCAGGTCGGCGTCCTTGTCGTAATAGACCTTCATATGGATATCTCCGTCGGAAAAACTGTTGATGGGTTCAGTCAGAAACTAGCGGGAAAGAGAGACGGCGGTGAGCCAGACTCAGACGCGCAAGATGCGCTCGCCGCGCCCGATCCCGCTGGTCCCGGTGCGCACGGTTTCAAGGATGGCGGCGCGGTCGATGGCCTCGATGAAGGCATCCAACTTGGCTGCGTCGCCCGTCAATTCGATGGTGTAGGTCTTGTCGGTCACGTCAATGATGCGGCCACGGAAGATGTCGGCCATGCGTTTCATCTCCTCGCGCTCCTTGCCAACGGCGCGCACCTTGATGAGCATCAGCTCACGCTCGGTGTAAGGGCCTTCAGACAAGTCAACGACCTTGACGACTTCGATCAGGCGGTTGAGGTGCTTGGTGATCTGCTCGATCACGTCGTCCGAACCGGTGGTCACGATGGTCATGCGCGA
>RXJQ01000005.1 GCA_003963115.1 Burkholderiales bacterium | reverse complement strand
ACCACCGCTGCCGACCTGATCCGCCAAAGCGCCATGCTCAATGCGATCAACGACACCAGCACAATCGTCGGACAGAAGGTCAACGATCCAGCGGCCATGGTGCTGGCCGTTGGTCGGGCACAAGCCGTCGCTCAGCAAAACGCCGCGTGGATCAACAACGGCAAGGTGGCCGAGCAAGCCCTGCCCGTGTTCCGCAACGTCATTGAAGCGCTCACCTACGCATTGTTCCCCTTGATGGTGCTGCTCTTGCTGCTGACCAGCGGACGCGATACGATGCAGGCCTTCAAAGGCTACGCTGCCATCCTGATCTGGATCCAACTGTGGCCCCCGCTGTACGCGGTGCTGAACTACATGGCGTCCATCTACGCGGCCTACGATCTGGCTGCGGCTTCAGACATCGGCTCGGGCACCAAGGCCCTGTCTTTGCAAACCGCCTCGACGATCTATTCGGGCGCCATCTCAGGTGAGGCGGTTGTGGGCTACCTTGCAATCAGCATTCCTGTCATTGCCTGGGCGGCTTTGAAGAAGATGGAGGGTGTCGGGACCGCCCTGGTGGGTGGTTTGTCCGGCCTGCAAAGCATGCTGACCAGCAGCACAGCGTCTGCTGCCACCGGCAACATGAACATGGGCAACGTCACCATGGATCAGGCGCAACTGGCCCCGAACCGAACCTCGGCGTTCATGAGCAGTTGGCAAAACGACCTCAGTGGCAACACCTTTTCGTCGAACAGCCTGACCGGGCGAACCGCCGTCAGCTTGCTGCGCAACCAGGGGTTTGCTTCGCGGGTGGTGTCCATGCGGGTGTCTGAACAGGATGTGTCCGACGCGAGTCGGCAGGTCACTACGGCACGCAGCGAAGCCTTGGCGGCCAGTTCGGATCGATCCGCAGCCCTCTCCGAAGTATTCACGCGAGGCCTGAGCAGCCTTCGCTCAGGCCGCAGCAGCAGCGGTTCAACGTCCAGCAGCTTCGAGCAGTTTGGAGAGACGCTCAACCGCCTGGACCAGATCTCCAAGGGCATCGCCGACAGCACGGGGCTTTCGCAGTCTCAAGTGGCGCGCATCGCATTTGGTGCGTCGGGACATGTGGGCGTTGATGGGCGCTTCGCTGGCGCAAAAGCCAATGCAAGTGCTGACAAGAGCTACCTGTCGGGCTTATCCGCCGATGAACGCAAGGTGCTGAGCAGTTTGACCAGCGAGCAGATAGCCGACTTCAAGCAATTCGGTGACCGCGTCTCCCGAGATTCGAGCTTCATCAACACCATCAGCAGCGACTCCCGAGAGGCCCGTGACATGGCGTCCAGGCTGACGAACACTGCCACGCGATCTGAACGTGCTGAGGCTAGCCTTGCTGAACGCACCGCACTGTCGGAGCGCCTGACCTCCGCTTATGAAAAGGGCGAAACCATCACCATCGACATTGCGCAGGATCCGCACAACCTCGAAATGTTCACCCGCTATGCAGAGCAATACGGTGGCGACAGCAGAGCGGCCCAGGCCTTGATGGCCGCAGAACTTGCCAGGCAGTCACTCAAGCCCAATCGGGTGTTCTCCGATGGCACGGCATTGCCAACTTCGTTTGAGGACATTCAGGCTCAACATCGGCAAGAAAAGGCCGACACAGCCTTGAAGCTGGAGCTCGATGATCGCCATCGCAGCAACGATCGACAGGTGTCTCGTTTCGGCAAGTCTGCGCGTGCAGCCCAACCAGCCCCCGCCCCAGAGCCATCATCGACAAGACAAGAGGTTCAGACCCGAGGCACAGAGATACGAGCAACGGCAAAAGCGGATCAAACCGGGTTCGATGCCAAAGCGGAGATCGTCAAAACTGATGATGGGGCACTGGCCTCGAAGAGGTCATTGCTCAAGCAGTCTGGCAATCAAGTTATTCAGGACGCCGGAGCGACCGTAGACAACGCGACTGGCATCGTGAAAGATATTCTGAATAAGTAGTCAGACCAGGTCATCGTGCGTGCCGCTCTTGTTCGGATTCAAGTCGCCTTCAGATGGCTTCATAAAAGGCGGATGCCCTTTGTCACGCCAGTAGTTCGCGGCCAAATCCTCTGACGTCACGCCCATCCCGGGGATCGGATCGACGTCCTGCTTCGAAGTTCGTGCTCTGCCGCCAATGCGAGTCAGCGCCCCGCCGATAGCCGTGCCAAAAAGCATCCCGATGCCGATCATCACCACTCGCGTGCCCCACCCGTCCATTGCGGCTGAGAACAACCCCACCAGCGCGCCTAACGCAATAAAGCCGATGAAAAGCAGTTTTCGCATGTGGGCACCTCGTGCCTATCAGCCTATAACCACTCATGTACGCCTGCAACCCCCTTGGCTCTTGATCGGCGAGTGCGGATGGTCGTCAACGACTCCACGTACCCCCTTTCCAATCGCCAATGCCAAGTTTCCATGCCTTCAATTTTGGCTGAACGCTACTCGTTGCCGCCCCTGACGGCAGCCATGGAAGAACCGATACAGCAGAGACACCCATTCACCCTGCCATGACGCTTGGTTGCACTGAGTTGTGGGAGGTTACTAGACCCAAGAATAGATCGCCAACGCCTTGACATTGGTTTCCCGGGAAACTAAATTGTAGATAGTTTCCTGGGAAACCTAATGACCAGACACAAAAAGCAATCCACACCTTCGCCGCTGGAAGCCCACTTGGGCTTCTGGTTACGCTTTGTCTCCAACCACGTGTCCCTCCGCTTCCAGCAGACTTTGGAAGCAGAGGGCGTCACCGTCACCGAATGGGTGGCGTTGCGCACGCTCTGGTCGCAAGACGAAACCACCTACGCCGCGCTGATCCAGGCCCTGGGCACTACCAAGGGAGCGGCTTCCAAGGTGCTGTCGCGTCTGGAAGAAAAAGGCCTAGCTGCGCGGCAACTGGCCGATGGCAGTTCCCGCGAGCAAAGCCTGCGACTCACAACCAAAGGCAAGGCGCTCGTGCCGCTACTGGCCGCGCTGGCCGATGCAAACGACGCACACTTCTTTGGCCATCTGCCCGCCGCAGAGCGCCTGGCGCTGACGCAGACCATGCGAGCCCTGGTGCAACACCACCAACTCAAAGGCATCCCCACCGCCTGATCCAACAGTCATTCCTTCACTTGAACGCAAACCATGAACGAAACCACCCGTGCCACGGTCCAGTCCACCTTTGAAGCCTCCAACCAAGGCGCCATCCACTTCGGCCAGGTGATAGGCCAACTTGTCAGTGCTGGAGTGGAGTCCTACCACGTGGACTACCGTTCCGGCCGCACGACCTATTACCTGCCGGACGGTAGCACCGCCGATTTCAGTTTCGAGCGCCCTCAACACAACATTGCCGATGCTTTTGACGGCGACGCCGTGCGCGCTGCCATTTTGGGTGCGCAGCAGGGTCGCGTGATGTACCCCGAGTTCAAGAAGCTGTCTCAGCGAGCGGGTTGTGTGGCCTACACGGTCTGGATTGCAGGCCGCCATGTGGTCTACCTCGGGCGCAGGGGCGAGACGCACATTGAGCGCTTCCCGGACTAAACCTCTCCACACCATTGAATACAAATAAGGAATCAAGGCTTCGCTCGTCAACGACTACCGCAAGCAGGTCGCCTAAGTCATTGCTGGCATGGGGAAACTCAGACATTCAGCCAACCATTGGTGCGCTTGCGTGTGGCCACTGAGCCAAACTTCGAGAGCGCGCGTTTGAGCCTGCCAGGGTCAAACGATGGCAGCTTGGTCTGTGCTCGCCGCAGGACTGCATCACGGTCTTCGGCCAACTGCTCAAGGTTGTTGAGCAGATCGACAAACAAAAACTCCGGCGTGAGCTTTTTGGGGAAACGTGGTTTCACCCGGAAATCAAACTGCCGATTACCGAGCTTGAACACGCCATGTCGCTTGTGGTTGTAGACCAGCGTGCAGTTGTAAAGCTGCGTTGTACCCAGGCCCACTGCGTTGTATGCCGAAGGCGAGAAAACAAGAAATTCGGTATCGCGCAGGAAACTGCCAACCACTTCAGCATCCTCAGGTGGCACGGGCCCATGGCTGGACACCCTCGGCACGTAGTACATCCCCTGCGCCAGCTTCTTCACACGACCATCTTTGACCAATTCACGCAGGTGACGGTCTACCGCCGTGCTCATTTCAGCCAACGCCTCCCGCCGGTACACCCGCCCAGGATGCAGCGAGGCAGCCAGACGCTCAGCGGCGCCACTCACCTGTTTCTTGGAAACCTCCGAAACAGCAGTCATGACTGAATTTTCATTGAAATTTCATGCAATCTTGGGGAAAAACTCGGGGCTTCGCAAGTTCAGGTTCTTTTGCCTACCTCACACATCCCACCGCCCTGCAGCACAATGGCCTAAACCGATCAGGTTGAGTTGTGTGTCATCAATGCGTGTCCTATGAGACGTTCATCGCAAAGAATGAAGCATTCCGGCAGCAAAGCCAAATGCATGTCCGCGCCAACAACCAATCCATCACAACAATTCGGCCAATTTTTTGGCCTGGCTTTCAAAGTCTTCAGGACGCCGCTCCTTGAACGTCTGAAGGTTTGCCAGCTTCCAACGGAGGGCCGGCAGTTCTGCCGCATGCGGACAGGCCAACAATGACCAGTCAGGTTGCACTTGTGCCAGGCCGATCAAAAACTGCCTTTGCGCAGCAGTTAACCGCTGAGGCAACTCTCGGCACAATCGGTCTCTGGCCGCCAGAAGTGTTTCCAGGTTGACGGGCTCCGTGGTCATGCCAACAAAGTTGTTGTGGTACTCCGCCTCAATGTCTTTCTCATTCCCGAACAACACCTCATGCGTTGGTCGGTTGTGCCCGGCCAAGTACGTCACAAAGCATTCGACCGCAGCATCCGTGAGCCCGCCTGATTCGAACATCTTCCACACGTCAAACAAGTCCCGCGGATGTTGACGATCCATGGCTGCCACCAACTTGCTGCCATAGAGTTCCGCCGTCGCCAACACAGGCAAGGTCAATTCCGCACTGAACATGTCAGCAGTCTTGGGCATCAGGGGGCGCTTCTCAACTGGCAACACTGAGCCTCGGAACACCACGTTGACCTCGACCTTCACCTGACTTTCGTCGTTCTCGATCAGGAGCTTGGTCTCAGCAAGGTCTTTGCTCCGCACCTTGCGTGCGTTCAGTCCCAATTTGGTCGCTCTCGCCGCAATGGCCTCTATCTCGGTCGCGATTTCGGTGAGGGCTTGCTCTCGCGGAGTGGCCCATGGCGTGTAGACCACGTCGATGTCAACAGAGAGGCGTGGCATGTCCATCACGAAAAGGTTGATGGCCGTGCCGCCCTTCATCGCAAAGATGTCGTTGGCAAATACATCGGGCGCCACCTTCAGAAGGAGGCGCACAGTGTCCGCGTAGACCTTATCCATGAGGTTTGAGTGTCAACAAACTGCCGTCCTTCATGCGAGACATCCAGCGCTTGTCGCTCCCGACAGGCAGCTTGTAGCGTTGCAAGAATTCGTCCACATCCACCAGTCCCGTTTCGCGAGACCACGCAAGGAACAGGCGCACAGTTTTGACACTGGTACAGCACGCCAACAAGTGACCCAACATGTCTTTGCGCAAGTTCCGCACGCCGTCAAACAGGTTACGGGCCTCTTCCAGACTTTGACGCGTACCGACGTCATAGAGCATTTCCAACAGCGCGCGCTCAGGCGCCGACACCAGCAAGCCAGGTGGCAGTCCTGGTGGCGTGGTGATGCTTTTCTTAGCCAAGCCCTCGTCCGCCCACTCAAACAACCGCGCCGAGGCATACCGTGCCGGAAATCGGGAGGTGAACCAGTCTGGCACGGCGAAACGCACATCTCCCCACAGCACCCACTGCTCTCGTGTTGAGAGGTTGTGTCTGACCCCTTGCAGAGCCAGCGCCGTCTTGCCGCCCACATGCAGGCCTGTCACCCTGCTCTGCAGCAGTTTGATCGAACCATGCACGTTCACGTCATCGCCCGGGAAGGCATAGACGCCCTGCGCAAGCCGCAGCAGCCACCCGCTTTCAACGTAGTGGGCAGCCAATGTGGGTGAGATGCCCAGACGCTCCAACTCGGCCAGCCCGAAGGGCGCGCCACGGGGCATGTCCGACTGAAGCCGCCTGAGCAAAGAGTGTCTTGAATTTCCAGCCATGCAATAAAAATATCACAAATTCCAATCAATCTAAAACGATTGATTGAATCTGACGCCAAAACTCAAACAAGGTTAAATTTTTCCCACAATATCAATGCAGTGCGAATACCAACAACATCCGCCCTCCCGCCAACCCATCGCACATCAGGCAACCGCTCTCAAAGCAACAGGCGTCGCCTTGCTGCCTCTGATCCAGTCGTCCACCATCTCGGCCCAACTTTGCAACATGGCCCGGCGCTGCTCGGCGTATTCCGCCTTGTTGTAGACAGCACGCACCCCCTTCTGCTCGTGAGCCAGGCACTTCTCGATCCAGTCGGTGTTAAAGCCAGCCTC
>RXJQ01000004.1 GCA_003963115.1 Burkholderiales bacterium | reverse complement strand
ACGGGCACCCGCCATATTGCGACCGGCGGTGGAGGTACGGGAACGATACTGAGGCATGAAACGGCTCCGGGGGGCTTGTTCTCTGAAGGGATGGCGATTTTACCCCTCGCCCCCACCAAGCGCTCATCTGGGTTCGCTCAACGCTTGCCCTTCTTGGGGCTTTGCAGGCCCAGGGCATCCAGCGACTTCTGCCGTCGTGCATCACGCTTGTCGTCGATCTTCTTCATGGCCTTGCGCTTGGTCAGACCTGACCAGTCAGACCAGAACCACCAGACCATGGCCAGGCCGAAGGGCAGCAGCACCAGCAGGCCCTTCTCGCCCCAGCCCCATTTCCATTCTCCAATCGGCCCGATGCCGGCCAGATTCATCACCAGCATCGCCACGCCAATTGCCACAAACCACATGATTGCTGCCCTCTGTTGGCCAACCCCGCGTCAAAAATGACACGCCGGTCAACTCAAGCCTGATCAGAACGTTTATAAAACACCCCTTAACTGTAATTCACCCACCGCGGAAGGACCCCCATGAAATTCCTGCCCTCCCTCCTGGTTGCTGCCACCCTGGCCGCCGTTGGCGCCCCCGCCATGGCCAACCTGGAACTGGCCCAGAAGAAGGCCTGTCTGGCCTGCCACAGTGTCGACAACAAGGTCGTGGGCCCCGCCTACAAGGACGTGGCCAAGAAGTACAAGGGCCAAAAGGGCATCGAGGCCAAGCTGGTCGAGAAGGTCATGAAGGGCGGCAAGGGCGCCTGGGGCGAAGTGGCCATGCCCGCCAACCCGCAGGTCAATGAAGCCGAAGCCAAGCAACTGGTGGGCTGGATCCTGTCGCTGAAATAAGCAGCCGCGCCACACCATGAAAAAGCCCCGCAGATCGCGGGGCTTTGCTTTTGGCGTCGTCATCAGACCAGCGCTTGTGGCGCCAGTCGCTCTGCATGGCCTACATACTCAGTCTGCGGCGTAGATGTCGACGTCCTTGGTCTCGCGCACGAACAGCAGGCCCACCACGAAGGTGAAGCTGGCAATGATGACCGGGTACCACAGGCCGTTGTAGATGTTGCCGGTCTGGGCCACGATGGCGAACGCCGTGGTCGGCAGCAGGCCACCGAACCAGCCATTGCCGATGTGGTAGGGCAGGCTCATCGAGGTGTAGCGGATGCGGGTCGGGAACATCTCCACCAGCATGGCGGCAATGGGGCCATACACCATGGTCACGTAGATGACCAGCAGCGCCAGGATGGCCACGATGACCGGCTTGTTGAGTTTGGCAGGATCAGCCTTCGAGGGGTAGCCGGCCGTCTTGAGTGCAGCGCCCACGGCCTTCTTGAACTGGCCGTCGATGACCTTGCCGGCCGCCGCCTTCCCGTCCTTGTCGAAGGCCGCCAGTGCACCGGAGGCTTCCTTCAAGGCCTTTTCGGCATCCTTGAGCTTGTCCTCGGCTTCCTTGCCCATGGCACCAGCCGCCTTCAGGTCGGCGACCTTGGCCATGGCGGATTCCTTCGTCTTGGTCGCGGTCTCCTTGGCGGCCACGATGTCGGCATCGGTCACCTTGGTCGGCGAGTAGCTGTTGATGATGGTCTCGCCCACCTTGATCACGGCGAGCGAGCCGGGTGCACCAGCCACGTTCTCGTAGTTCACCGAACTGCTGGCCAGCTGCTGCTTGGCCACGTCACACGAACTGGTGAACTTGGCCGTGCCAGTCGGGTTGAACTGGAAGGAGCATTCGTTCTGGTCGGCCACCAGGGTCACCGGTGCCGAAGCCTGTGCGCGGGCCAGATCGGGGTTGGCCGCTTCGGTCAGCGCCTTGAACAGCGGGAAGTAGGTCACCGCAGCGATCAGGCAGCCACCCAGGATGATGGGCTTGCGGCCGATCTTGTCGGAGAGCGACCCGAACACCACGAAGAACGGCGTGCCGATCAACAGGGCAATCGCGATCAGGATGTTGGCGGTGGCACCATCCACCTTGAGCGCCTGCGTCAAGAAGAAAAGGGCGTAGAACTGCCCCGTGTACCAGACCACGGCCTGACCAGCAACCAGGCCGACCAGGGCCAGGATCACGATCTTCAGGTTGGCCCACTGACCGAAGGACTCCGTCAGCGGCGCCTTCGAGGTCTTCCCCTCTTCCTTCATCTTCTTGAAGGCCGGGCTTTCATTCATGCTCATCCGGATCCACACGCTGACGGCCAGCAGGGCGATGGACACCAGGAAAGGCACGCGCCAACCCCAGTCGGCAAACGCCTCTTCGCCGATGGCTGTGCGCACGCCCAGGATCACCAGCAGGGACAGGAACAGGCCCATGGTGGCGGTGGTCTGGATCCAGGCGGTGTAGGCGCCGCGGCGGCCTTGAGGTGCGTGCTCGGCCACATAGGTGGCGGCACCGCCGTACTCGCCGCCCAGCGCCAGGCCCTGCAACAGACGCAGGGCGATCAGCACCACGGGGGCGACCACGCCGATCTTGGCGTAGTTGGGCAGCACACCCACGATGAAAGTGGACATACCCATGATCAGGATCGTGACCAGGAATGTGTATTTCCGGCCGATCATGTCACCCAGGCGACCAAATACCAGGGCGCCAAATGGCCGGACGATGAAACCAGCCGCAAACGCGAGCAACGCGAAAATGAATGCCGAGGTGGGATCCAGCCCGGCGAAAAACTGTTTGGCAATGATGGCTGCCAAAGAACCATAGAGATAAAAGTCGTACCACTCGAAAACCGTGCCCAGGCTGGAGGCGAAGATCACCTTCTTTTCTTCAGCGGTCATCGGCGCACTTGAAACGTTGCTTGCCATGTTGATAGCTCCTCGAATTGCAGAAGTAGGCACGCTTGTGGCGCACCCACCCTCAATATAGGGGGGGTCTGTTATCAAATGTAATGAGGGTGAATGCCTAGTAGTTGGGCGAAATGCACATACCCTCGCATCGGGTTTTCACCAGAAAGAAAAAACCCCCGATGTTTTGACATCAGGGGTTTTCATTTTGAGCCGTATTTGAGAATACAGATTTTCAATTACTCTGAGCGAGCTGATCGAGAATCGCCGGGTTTTCAAGGGTACTGGTGTCCTGGGTCACCGGCTCGCCTTTGGCAACCACACGCAGCAGGCGCCGCATGATCTTGCCCGAACGGGTCTTGGGCAGGTTATCGCCGAAGCGGATGTCCTTGGGCTTGGCAATCGGCCCGATCTCCTGCGCCACGTGGTTGCGCAACTCGTTGGCCAATTGCTTGGCTTCGTCACCTGTGGGGCGCGGGCGCTTGAGCACCACGAAGGCGCAGATGGCCTCGCCCGTGAGGTCGTCCGGGCGCCCCACCACGGCGGCCTCGGCCACCAGAGGGTGCGACACCAGTGCCGACTCGATCTCCATCGTGCCCATGCGGTGGCCGGACACATTGAGCACATCGTCGATGCGGCCGGTGATGGTGAAGTAGCCGGTCTGCTCGTCGCGGATGGCGCCATCACCAGCCAGGTAGTACTTGCCCTGGAAGTCGGCAGGGTAGTAGCTCTTCTTGAAGCGCTCGGGGTCGCCCCAGATGGTGCGAATCATCGAAGGCCAGGGTTTGCGTACCACCAGCACACCGCCCTGCCCCCACGGCACTTCCTTGCCCGTCTCGTCCACAACGGCGGCGTCGATGCCGGGGAACGGCAAGGAGCACGAGCCCGGCGTCAGCGCATGGGCACCGGGCAGCGGCGTGATCATGTGGCCACCGGTTTCGGTCTGCCAGAAGGTGTCGACGATGGGGCAGCGGCCCCCGCCGATTTCGCGGTGGTACCACTCCCAGGCGGCGGGGTTGATAGGCTCACCCACCGTGCCCAGCAGGCGCAGGCTGCTGAGATCGAAGTTGCGTGGGTGCACGGCTTCATTGGACTCGGCCGCCTTGATGAGCGCGCGGATCGCCGTGGGCGCCGTGTAGAAGATCGAGACCTTGTGGGACTGGATCATGCGCCAGAAGCGGGCGGCATCCGGATAGGTGGGCACGCCTTCGAAGACGACTTGCGTGCCACCGGTGGCCAGAGGGCCGTAAGCCACGTAGGTGTGGCCGGTCACCCAGCCGATGTCGGCCGTGCACCAGAAAACGTCATTGGACTTGAGGTCGAAGGTCCACTTGGTGGTCACCGCGGCATGCAGCAAATAACCACCCGTGCTGTGCTGAACCCCTTTGGGCTTGCCTGTCGAGCCCGAGGTGTAGAGCAGGAACAGCGGGTGCTCGGCCGACACCCACTCAGGTGCGCAGACATCCGATTGCGCTGCCGTCACGTCGTGCAGCCACAGGTCACGGCCCGCCACGAAAGGCACGTTGCCGCCCGTGCGACGCCACACGATCACGTTGCGCACGCTGTCGCAGCCGCCTAGCGCCAGGGCTTCATCGACGATGGCCTTGAGGGGCAGCGCCTTGCCGCCGCGCAGTTGCTCATCGGCGGTGATGACCAGCACGGCGCCGGCGTCCTCGATGCGGTCACGCAGGCTTTGCGCCGAGAAGCCGCCAAACACCACGGAGTGCGTGGCGCCGATGCGCGCACAGGCCTGCATGGCCACGACGCCTTCGACCGACATGGGCAGGTACAGCACCACGCGGTCGCCCTTCTTGACGCCTTGCGCCTTCAGGGCATTGGCCAGCCTCGAGACGCGCTTGAGCAGTTCGCTGTAGCTGACGTGGGTCACCTGGCCATCGTCGGCCTCGAAGATGATCGCGGTCTTGTCACCCAGGCCCGCTTCAATGTTGCGGTCCAGGCAGTTGTACGAGGCGTTGAGCTCGCCATCCTCGAACCACTTGTAGAACGGTGCGTTCGACTCGTCCAGGCTCTTGGTGAAGGGCTTGTGCCAGCTCAGGTGCTGCTTGGCCAAGCCAGCCCAGTAGCCCTGGTAGTCGCTTTGCGCGTCGGCGCAGAGCTTGTCGTAGGCCGCACGGCTACCAATGTGGGCGGTGCGGGCGAATGCCTCGGGAACGGGATATTGCTTGCTCGAATGGTTTGTTTCGGTCGGGCCAGTCATGTTTTAACTCCAGCTGGCAGCGCTTGTGACGCTGCGGTTTCAATCGGTCAAACCTTGTCTGGGTTGCAGACAGAGTTTGCCAACTCGCCACCATGCGCCCTTCCCGGAACGTTGGAACTAAGTAATATCCCCAAGACTCTGTAGGTCAAAGTCCGATGCGAAACCTGCTATTGCGCCAGCTCAAGTGGTCACGGATTCGGCATCTGTCGCCAAGGCCCGGACGTCCTTGAGATAGCGCTCTAGCATGGGCAGATCACCCGCCGCCAACCGGATCACGCGGGCATGCAACTCCCGGTCCAGCTCCTTGAGTCGCCAGTTGATTTCCTTCTGGATGATGGCCACCTCGCGCTGCATGGCCGTGGGCTCACCCGTCAACCAACTGCCTTCGGGTTGCACGTCCAGGCCCGTGCTGGACCACGCACGTCGGATGCTTTCGAAACGCTCGGCGGCGTGACGCCACAGGAACTTGAATGGTGGGCTGCCGCGGTCGAACATCGGCTTGTAGCTGTCTTGAACGCGCAGGATGCCGTCCAGCCGTTCTCCCAGCTCGCGGGAGCGGGTCAGCGCATCGCGCAGGGCTTCATTGTTGGTGGCGGCATCGACCTCGCGGTATTCCTGGAAGGTGCGGCTCACCACATCGATCACGGGGCGACTGAACTCGCCATGGATGAGCTTAACGGCCACCTCCGCCTGCTGCAGGAGCCCACCGCCCTTGTCCAGCATGCCGCCCAGCATTTCGGCCACGGCCAGGATCTGCGAATGCTCGGACACCTCGCCCGAGCGCAGGCCTTGCGGATAGCCAAAGCCATCCAGGCGCTCATGGTGATCCATGATCAGCGCGGCCGCAGGCTTGGCCAGGCCCGTCAGGTCTTTGAGCAGGTTGTTGGCGATCACCGGATGGGCCGCGATGTGGCGCCATTCCTTGGGGCCCAGCTCCGCCCCTTTCTGCAGGTATTGGGGGTCGATGTAGAGCTCGCCCACGTCATGGCTCAGGGCCGCCACCAGCATCACGCTGAGCGCATCGGTCTCACCGGGCATCATGCGCTGCGTCAGGCTCAGCGCCACCAGGGCCACGCAGACGGCGTGGTCCAGCTTGCCGGCCTGGTGTTCAGTGTAGACGGTCAGCAGCGTTTGCAGACGCCCCGCGAAGGTACTGTCTGCAATCAGCTGGACAGGACTGGCACGCCGCTCTGACGTGCACATGGCACGCAACACGGGATAGGTGTCGAGCATGCGCTCGGCCGTCTCTGCGCAACGCTTGCCCGTCACGCCATCGGACACGGCCATGCAGTCTTCGAGGGGCTTGATGAGCTTGTGCTCGATCAAGCGATCGCGCATGGAACGGTTGATGGCATAGCCCTTGGCCACGAGCTTCATCCCGTTCTCGGAATAGATGTCTTCGGTGGCCTCGACCTGACGCTCCTCGGCCACGGTCATGACGTGGTCCAGGTAGTGGACATTGGTCGAGTGGGCGGCTTGAGTCGTCAAGGTAGCTAAGTCCGGCAAAAAACAGTCAGCGCATCACGGGTCAAGCGCAGTTCGATTCTGAACGAAGCGCGCCCTGCCGGCTCGCTGCACCAAGATGGTTTGTCGTGGCTTGCGGAATATTGTCACGCGCGGGCCACTCGGTTGCCGACAAGCGAGGCAAATCTAGAATGGCGGCGTCCGTTTCGCTTCTTTTCCATCCAAGCCATGAGCCACCCGCGACCCTCAACGAAAACAGGCTTTTTGCCGACCTTCATCTTCGCCAGCCGATGGCTCCAGTTGCCGCTGTACATCGGACTGATCCTGGCGCAGGTGGTCTATGTCTACCACTTCTGGATCGAGCTGATCCATCTGGTGGAGGCCGCGCTGGGTAACCAGGATGCGCTCAGGGCCATCTTCGAAGCATCGGGCCAGCACGGCGCCGAAGTCCCCACGCACCTGACCGAAACCACGATCATGCTGGTCGTGCTTGGCCTGATCGACGTGGTGATGATTTCCAACCTCCTGATCATGGTGATCGTGGGCGGCTATGAGACCTTCGTTTCGCGCATGAACCTGGAGTCGCACCCCGATCAGCCCGAATGGCTGGACCATGTCAACGCGTCGGTGCTCAAGGTCAAGCTGGGCACGGCCATCATCGGCATCTCGTCCATCCACCTGCTCAAGACCTTCATCAACGCCGAGAACTATTCGGACAAGGTCCTGATCGCCCAGACCAGCATCCATATCGCCTTCCTGCTGTCGGCCATGGCGATCGCGATGACGGACCGCATCCTGCATGCCGCGGGTGCGTCGCACGAGAAACATTGACAGCCGCTAAAATTGCGGTCTGACCTCCCCTTGCTCATACCGCCCCAAAAAGGCCACTGCCATGACGACCATTCGCTACGATGACCTCGTTGAAAGTGTCGCAGCCGCGCTGCAATACATCAGCTACTACCACCCCACCGATTACATCGCCCACCTGGCGCGTGCCTACGAGCGCGAAGAAAGCGCCGCCGCCAAGGACGCCATCGCCCAGATCCTGACCAACTCGCGCATGTGCGCAGAAGGCCATCGCCCCATCTGCCAGGACACAGGCATCGTCAACGTGTTCCTCAAGATCGGCATGAACGTGAAGTGGGATGGCTTCGGCGCCCGCAGCATCCAGGAAGCCGTGGACGACGGTGTGCGCAAGGGCTATCTGAACCCCGACAACAAGCTGCGCGCCTCGGTGCTGTCTGATCCCATCTTCGAACGCAAGAACACCAAAGACAACACGCCAGCCGTGGTCTTCATGGAACTGGTGCCCGGCGACACGGTGGACGTGACCGTCGCAGCCAAAGGTGGCGGCTCGGAGAACAAGTCCAAGCTCTACATGCTCAACCCGTCCGACAACATCGTGGACTGGGTGCTCAAGACCGTGCCGACCATGGGCGCTGGCTGGTGCCCGCCCGGCATGCTGGGCATCGGCGTGGGCGGTACGGCCGAAAAGGCTGCGCTGCTGGCCAAAGAGTCGCTGATGGACGACATCGACATGTACGAGCTGCTGGCGCGCGGCCCGCAAAACAAGCTGGAGGAGTTGCGCATCGAGCTGTACGAGAAGGTCAATGCCCTGGGCATTGGCGCGCAAGGCCTGGGTGGCCTGACCACCGTGCTGGACGTGAAGATCAAGACCTGGCCCACGCACGCGGCCTCCAAGCCCATCGCCATGATCCCGAACTGTGCAGCCACCCGCCATGCGCACTTCGTGCTGGATGGCTCGGGCCCCGTCTACCTGGATCCGCCCAGCCTGGACCTGTGGCCTGACGTGCACTGGGCACCGGACTACAACAAGTCCAAGCGCGTGGACCTCAACAAGCTGACCAAGGAAGAAGTCGCCAGCTGGAAGCCGGGCGACACCCTGCTGCTCAACGGCAAGATGCTCACCGGCCGTGATGCCGCCCACAAGCGCATCCAGGACATGCTGGCCAAGGGCGAGAAGCTGCCCGTTGACTTCACCAACCGCGCGATCTACTACGTGGGCCCCGTTGACCCGGTGCGCGATGAAGTGGTCGGCCCTGCAGGCCCCACCACCGCCACCCGCATGGACAAGTTCACCGACATGATGCTGGAGAAGACCGGGCTGATCACCATGATCGGCAAGGCTGAGCGCGGCCCGGTCGCCATCGAGTCGATCAGGAAACACAAGTCGGCCTACCTGATGGCCGTGGGCGGCGCCGCGTACCTCGTGTCCAAGGCCATCAAGAACGCCAAGGTCGTGGGCTTTGAGGACCTCGGCATGGAAGCCATCTACGAGTTCGACGTGGTCGACATGCCGGTGACCGTGGCCGTGGACAGCGGCGGCACCAGCGCCCACATCGAAGGGCCCAAGGTCTGGCAGGCCAAGATCGGCAAGATCCCTGTGGCCGTGGCCTGATGAGCTGAACAGCCTATACCGCATCAGCGGAAAAAAGAGCCTCGTCATGCACTGCATGCCGGGGCTTTTTCTTACCCCTATCTTTAGGGGTTGGTAAGGCATTGGTGCAAGCATAACGTGGCTGTCATCCACCACGACAAGGGGAGCGTTCGCCATGCCGGACCAGATCAACACCACCAGGCAAGACTTTCTTGATGCGGCCGCGCCTTATCAGGCACGCATTGCCGCACTCAAGAAGAACCAGTACAGCGACATCGTTGACGGCGAGGGCAATCAGTACATTGACCTGGTCCTCGAAGGTGGCGGCACCCTGGGCATCGCACTTCTGGGCTACATCTACGTGCTCGAACAAGCCGGCTTGCGCTTCATCGGAATTGGCGGCACATCGGCCGGTGCAGTCTCCGCCATTGCCTTGGCTGCCGCAGGCAAACCGTCTGAATCCAGACTGGACAAGTTGATGGACGAGCTCGCCAACATGCCCATGCGCAGCTTTGTGGATGGGCGCAAGGATGGCGACAGCGACGCAATCAATGTGGTGGACGCGTGGCTCAACAAGCGGGGCGCGTTGGCCAAGGCCTGGCTCACAGCGCAGGTCCTCGACAACCTGCATGAAATCCAGGCACTCAATCGAGGTGACGCGTTCAAGAACTGGATGGACCAGTTGCTTCGCCGTCTCAATGGCGAGCAACCCATGACGGTGGCAAGCCTGCGTCAACGCATGAACGATCTGCCAGACTTGTGGGTATGCGACTCGGCACTCGCGGACGACTTCCCCATTGCGGCCCTGTGCCCTTACACCGTGCAGCCCGATGGGCGTCGCCAGCTCAACAGGCATGCAGACAAGGACCAGCTTTGCGTGATCAGCGCAGACATCTCCACCGAGAGCAAGATCGCGTTCCCGCGCATGGCCAATCTGTACTGGTCAGACCCGCCATCCGTCAACGTGGCGGAATTCGCGAGAGCATCCATGTCCATCCCAGGTTTCTTCGCGACCTACAAAGTTCCATCGCGTCCCGTTGACGACAACATTCGCGGCATCTGGCGTGAAGCCATGCCCAACTGGCCCGAGGAAAGTCTGGGAGGCCAGTTCTTGCCCAAGGTTCACCATTTCGTGGATGGCGGCGTGTTGTCCAACTTCCCGATTGACGCCTTCCACAACAGCGAACGTGTCCCCCTGCGCCCCACTTTCGGTGTGAAACTGCAGTGGGACGAGCACAACCACGATATCCAGAACCTGCTTGACGTCTTCACCCAGTCCTTCAACTCTGCACGCCATGTGCTGGACGGTGAGTTCATCAACCGCAACCCAGACTTCAGCAAACTGGTGGCCTACATCGACACCAAGGAAATCGGCTGGCTGGATTTCGGCATGGACAAAGCCACCAAACTGCGCCTGTTCGACATGGGACTTCAGTCCGCCATGGATTTCCTGGAACAGTTCGACTGGTCGAACTACAAGCGCATCCGCCGCCTGCTGCTGCAGGCCAACCTCACGCCGGCATGAAACCAGGAGCTGTGTGATCATCCCGGGGCATGAAGAACCCCCACTACAACCCCTCAAAGAAGCACCACCGGCCAGACGGCTTCCAGAACAACTACATCTCGTTCAGAGGCAAGCGGTGGCATGAGATCCTGCGCTGGCGCTGGCAAGCGTGGCGGTCCGGACATCCGCGGCCGATCACCGAGCCCATCGCAGTGGTGCAGCCCGAGATGGACTTCATCCATGCCAATGCCCAGGCGGGCTTGAAGATGCAGCCCGCCGTGACCTGGATCGGCCACATCACGGTGCTGGCCCAGATCGGCGGGCTCAACTTCCTGACCGACCCGGTGTTCTCGGAGCGCTGCTTTCCAGTGCAATGGGCTGGACCAAAACGCCAGACGCCACCCGGGCTGACACTCGAACAACTGCCGCACGTCGACGTGGTGCTGCTGTCGCACAACCACTATGACCACATGGATGAGGACTCACTGGAGGCATTGGCCAGACAGGCTGGTGGCAGCCCGCTGTTCATCACGCCTTTGGGCCACAAGCACTGGTTCGCGCGAAGGGGCATCCACCGCGTGGTGGAGCTCGACTGGTGGGACACGCATGTGCTGGAAGCCGACGATCGTTCCGCCCGCATACCGGTGACCTTGACGCCGGCGCAGCACTGGTCCGCCCGCACCGCAACCGACGCCCTGCGCAGCCTGTGGGGCGGCTTCACCGTGATGTCCCCCGACTGCCATCTCTTCTTTGCGGGCGACACGGCCTATTCGAGGGACTTCATCGACATCCGCCAGCACTTTGCCCGCGCGCAAACACCCAAGTTGGGCGGCGGCTTCGACATCGCGCTGCTGCCCATCGGCGCCTATGAACCGCGCTGGTTCATGAAGGACCAGCATTGCAACCCGGCCGAATCGGTGCAGATCTTCGAAGACCTGGGTTGCAAGCGTGCGCTGGCGGTGCACTGGGGCACCTTCCAGTTGACCGATGAAGCACTGGATGAGCCACCACGCGCACTGGCCGCAGCCATGCGTGCCCGCCACATGGCAGACAATGCGTTCAAGGTGGCGGCCATTGGCCAAACCTGGCGCCTGCCTTCACGGCGTCAAGCCACAGACTGATTATTCGATCGATCAAGCTTGCCCGTTCCAACTGCTGACAGGCCAGGTCCTGCGTTCGGATCAGACTGGCCGAGCCTATTCAGTGCAAGGGCCCTCGAACGGGCTCCCGCACCATGCACCTGATTGAAGACGATCTCAGGCGCGGCGGTTGCGACGGATCACCCAGGCACCCACGGCCAGGCCTTCGAACAGCAAGGCGAAGGTACCGGGCTCGGGGATGGCTGCCAGATTGCCGATGTCGGGCAGTGCAATGGGTGCGGTCGAGGCTTGACCCGACACCGCAACAGACAGACCAAAGATCGCGCTTTGCGTCTGGTCCGTGGAGTTGGTGAAAACGCTGCGCAAGGTGTCGTCGAGGCTCTTGTCCGGCTCGGTCTTGGGCACCGTGGTGTAGACGATGGTGTAGTTGCCCAGGGCGGGGTCGTACTGGTACGAGGACGTTGAGTACTCGCCGGAAGCCGTTGCCTGCAGGCTCAGGGACTTATTGCCGGTGTAGGAAGCACTGACGCCGCTACCAGAATAGTTGTACGACAGGTAGGACGAAGCCGAAGCAGACGCGTTTTCCGTGGAGTTGCAATAGTAGTAGCTGCATGCCGTCGGGTTCGAGGCCTTGGCCTTCAGACTGACACTGGCATCAATCAACAGCAGCGAATTGGCCGACAGCGACAGGTTCAGCGGCTGGTTGTAGTAGTAATAGCCATTCGTGTTGGTACCGGTAGAAGCCGACGCGTTATAGGACGTCTGAGGACCACCTGCCGAACCGGCGACAGAAAGCGCCTCGCTGTTGACCGTTCCACTGGCACTGGCGTGTGCGATGTCGGTCAAGGCTGAGCCCGAGAAGGTGAAGGTGCCAGGACGCGTACGCGAGGAACTGTCGCTTTCGCCAACGGCGTTGTCAGTGGCGTTGACGGTGAGGATCGTGGAGCCCGTCGTCGTCAGAAAGCTGAACGAGGGATCGATACCGTCATTGGGGTTCAGGTCGATCAGGGTGAAGGTCAGGCCGGAGATCGACGCAGACGACTCGGAGGCAGCTTGAGCCACCGAAGCAGACACAGCCAAAGCAACAACGGACAAAACGGCAACAGCGCGGCGCATAAAGCACTCCCTTAAGTTGATTAGTCAAACACACTGCAAGAGCCACCATTTTTACAATCATTTGCAGTGGTGTGTGTGACTGACGCCCCCTTCTTTAGGGGAAGTCCCTCAACAAAAAGCCACACCGCGCACTGACGATGTAGCTTTTCAGGACAAAGGCCAGCGCCTTTTCAATGGACGGTACGTTCGAACTGAAATTCGCCGGACTCGTCCACCCGCACCGGAATGACATCCTTGGGCCCGAACTTGCCTTGCAAGATGAGCTTGGCCACCGGGTTCTCGATGCGCTGTTGAATCGCCCGCTTGAGCGGCCGTGCGCCAAACACCGGGTCGAAGCCCACCTTGGCGAGTTCGACCAGGGCCTCGGGCGTGACATCGAGCTTCATCTCCAGTTGCTGCAGGCGCCCTTCCAGTCCCTTGAGCTGGATCTTGGCGATCGACTGGATGTTGGCCATGTCCAGTGCATGGAACACCACCACCTCGTCGATGCGGTTGAGGAACTCAGGGCGGAAATGCTGCTTGACCTCGACCCACACGGCGTCCTTGATGTCCTCTGAAGGCTGTCCGGCCATCTGCATGATGTGGTGCGAGCCCAGGTTGGAGGTCATCACGATGACGGTGTTCTTGAAGTCCACGGTGCGGCCCTGTCCGTCGGTCAGACGACCATCGTCAAGCACCTGCAAGAGCACATTGAAGACATCGGGGTGCGCCTTCTCGACCTCATCGAGCAGCACCACGCTGTAGGGCTTGCGGCGAACGGCCTCGGTCAAGGTGCCGCCTTCTTCATAGCCCACATAGCCTGGGGGCGCGCCAATGAGGCGGCTCACCGAGTGCTTCTCCATGAACTCGCTCATGTCGATGCGGATGAGGTGGTCTTCGCTGTCGAACAGGAAGCCGGCCAAGGCCTTGCACAGCTCGGTCTTGCCCACGCCCGTGGGGCCCAGGAAGAGGAAGGAGCCATACGGGCGGTTCGGGTCAGACAGACCTGCACGTGAGCGGCGGATGGCGTCGGATACGGCCACGATGGCTTCGTCCTGGCCCACGACGCGATCGTGCAGCTTGTCTTCCATGGCCAGCAGCTTGTCGCGCTCGCCCTGCATCAACTTGGACACGGGGATGCCGGTGGCGCGCGCCACGACCTCGGCGATCTCTTCGGCGCCAACTTGCGTGCGCAGCAACTGCGGCCTGCCTGCGTCCTTGCCTGCCTTGTTTTTAGCCGTTTCCTTGGCCTGGGCTTCGTGCAGGCGCTTTTCCAGCTCGGGCAGTTTGCCGTATTGCAGCTCGGCCACCTTGTTGAAGTCACCCTTGCGCTTGAACTCCTCGATCTGGAAGCGGATACGGTCGATCTCTTCCTTGACGTGGGCCGAGCCCTGCGCCTGGGCCTTCTCGGCCTTCCAAACGTCTTCCAGGTCGGCATAATCCTTCTGCAGCTTGGTGATCTCTTCCTCGATCAGGCCCAGGCGCTTGATGGAGGCTTCGTCCTTTTCGCGCTTGACGGCTTCGCGCTCGATCTTGAGCTGGATGAGGCGGCGGTCGAGCCGGTCCAGGGCCTCGGGCTTGGAGTCGATCTCGATCTTGATCTTGGCGGCGGCCTCGTCGATCAGATCGATGGCCTTGTCCGGCAGGAAGCGGTCGGTGATGTAGCGGTTGGACAGCTCGGCCGCAGCCACGATGGCCGGGTCGGTGATCTCGACGCCATGGTGGACCTCGTACTTTTCTTGCAGGCCGCGCAGGATGGCGATGGTGGCTTCCACGCTGGGCTCGTCCACCAGGATCTTCTGGAAGCGGCGCTCCAGCGCGGCGTCTTTTTCGATGTACTTGCGGTATTCGTCCAGCGTGGTCGCGCCGATGCAATGCAACTCGCCACGGGCCAGCGCGGGCTTGAGCATGTTGCCTGCATCCATCGCCCCTTCGGCCTTGCCGGCGCCCACCATGGTGTGGATCTCGTCGATGAACATGATGGTCTGGCCTTCGTCCTTGGCCACTTCCTTGAGCACCCCCTTGAGTCGCTCTTCGAAGTCACCACGGTACTTGGCACCAGCCAGCAGCAGGGCCATGTCGAGCACAAGCACGCGCTTGTTCTTGAGCGAGTCGGGCACTTCGCCGGCCACGATGCGCTGGGCCAGGCCTTCAACAATGGCGGTCTTGCCCACACCGGGCTCACCGATCAGCACAGGGTTGTTCTTGCTGCGGCGTTGCAGCACCTGGATGGCACGGCGGATCTCTTCATCCCGGCCGATGACGGGGTCGAGCTTGCCTTGGCGAGCACGCTCGGTCAGGTCCAGGGTGTACTTCTTCAAGGCCTCGCGCTGGCCTTCGGCTTCGGGGTTGTCGACCTTCTGATCGCCACGGACGGCCTTGATCGCGGCCTCCAGCGGCTTGCGGCTCAAGCCAAAGTCGCGGGCCTGCGAGGCGGTGTCGCCCTTGTGGTCGGCCAGGGCGAGCAGGAACATCTCGCTGGCGATGTAGGGGTCGCCCTGCTTGTGGGCCTCCTTCTCCGCGCCCTGCAGCAGGCTCACGGTGTCACGACCGGCCTGGACCTGGTCGGCGCCTTGCACCTGGGGCAGTTTGTCGATCTGCTTCTCCAGGGCGGTGATCAGACCGGGCACTTTGACGCCAGCGCGCTCCAGCAGGGCTCGGGGGCCGTCGTCCTGCTGAAGCATGGCCAGCAGCAGGTGGGCAGGCTCAATGTAGGGGTTGTCGCGCGTAACGGCCAGACTCTGGGCCTCGGTCAGCGCTTCCTGGAATTTGGTGGTGAGTTTGTCGAGACGCATGAGCAATCCTGTTAGACGGAGGCACCCAACGCGCTTGCGCAGGGCCGATTGCTCATGAAGATAAGGCGATGACCGGGCATTTCAAGCCCCGGTCATCCCTGGGTTTTGAGAAAAATCAATCTCCGGTGACGACCCGGTTGCGCCCGGTGTGCTTGGCTTCGTACAGGCACATGTCGGCACGGGCCAGGTCGTCTTCCAAGGTGGTGTCCTCGCGGTGAAAGGCGATGCCGATGCTCACCGTCACGCGGATCTCGCCCGTCTTGGTCTCGAAGGGGCTGAGTTCCACAATCTCACGCACCCGCTCGGCAATGGACTGCGCCTCCAGCCTGGAGCGCACGGGCAGCAGCACCGAGAACTCCTCCCCGCCGTAGCGGGCCAGCAGCGCGTCCTCGCGAAGGTGATCGCGTACGGTGTTGGTCACGTGGCGCAGCACGTCGTCACCCATGGCGTGGCCATGGCGGTCATTGACGTCCTTGAAGAAATCGATGTCGATCATCAGCACCGCCAGCACACTGGCTTGCATCGCCTGCAAAGCCACCATGCGCTCGCCCAGTTCACGCAGCCCCCGACGAGACAGCGCCCCGGTCAGGTCATCAGACAGCGAGCGGGCCCGCAATTGCTGCATCAGCCGCTCATTGACCGACGCAAACACCACGGAGGACACCGCCAATGGCAGCAGCGCAAAGCTCAGTCCGGTGATGGGCATGAGCCAATCGGGCATGTGGAGCCAGTGCGAGGGGTACGGACCGGGCTGCGTGAAGGCCCAATACAGCAGGACCACCCAGTTCAGGGCGAATTCGCAGGCGGCCAGCAGCAGGGTGATGTCGCCACCATTGAATTTGCTGTTCTGGATCAGGAGCAGACCCTGATCCAGCGCCATGCCCATGCTGACCAGAAAGAACACCACGCCGATGGCCTGAACGTACTGCTGGTCCGAACCGAAAGCCGCCGCGCCCCACAGTGCCAGCCCCACGAGCACCACGACCAGGAAACCGAAAACCGGGTAGGTGCGCCGCCCATTGAGCTGCCGAAACGCCCAGGCCAACAAGGCCACGCCCATGCCCGCGAAGCCGATGGCGCCTTTGAGCACCTCCGGCCGCATGCTCAAAGGGCTGAGCTGCACGCACAGCAAGACCGACAGACACAGCAGGGCCCAGCGAAACAGCCCCAAGGCGTAGGTCACGCGGGCTTGCTCGGTGCGCACCATGGCCAGCAGCCCCAGTCCGACCAGGGAGCCGGCGCCCGCGACGGCGTAGCAGGTGTAAACGTCGATCGACAGCATGCCTGATTTTTACACTTTGAAAGTAGGGGCAATATCGGCATGCACCCCGACAGATTGATACCTTGGCTCATTCGCAACACCCCGCGCGTGCCATGTTTGCCATCCAACCCCCTTGACACCGGACAGGGAAAGCGCTTCAATGCACATGTTCACATCGTCAACATAAAGGAGCCCAACATGAGTCAAGCCAGCATTTCCGTCTCGGATGACGATGATTCGGTCCTCTCTACCGCCACGCGTCGCCAGGCCCAGGCGACAGGCAACATCTTCCTGGAAGGGCCTTTTGCCCCGGTGGACCGCGAGACCACGGCCACCGCGCTGCAAGTCACCGGCTCGATTCCCGAAGAGCTGGACGGCCTGTATGTCCGCATCGGCCCCAACCCGCTCAAAGCGCCCCAGGACCCGCGCAAGTACCACTGGTTCACCGGCGATGGCATGGTGCACGGCGTGCGGCTGTCTGGCGGCGAGGCCCTGTGGTACCGCAACCGCTGGATCGGCAGCAAGAGCGTGCAGCGCAAGCTGGGCCGCGACCCCGTGCCCGGCAAGACGCGCGGCATCTTCGACACCGTCAACACCAATGTCTACGGCCATGCGGGGCGCGTGTGGGCCTCGGTGGAGGCCGGGCCGGCGCCAGTGCAGTTGGACAGCGAGTTGACCTCCGTGCGCCACGGCCTCTTCGACAGCGAACCCACCGTGCCCTTCACCGCCCACCCGCACCGCGACCCGGTCAGCGGCGACCTGCACGCCATCACCTACGACGCCATCCAGCACAAGACGCTGAACTATGTGCGCGTGAGCGCCAAGGGCCAGGTCGACAAGATCGTTCGCATCCCGGTCAAGCATGGCCCCATGGTGCACGACTGCGCCATCACCCGCAGCCAGGTCATCGTGCTGGACCTGCCCGTGACCTTCTCCTGGTGGGAGATGATCAAGCGCTCGCCCTTCCCCTACAGCTGGAACCCCAAGCACGGCGCGCGCGTGGGCTTGCTGCCTCGCGAGGGCGAAGCCTCAGACATCCGCTGGTTCGATGTCGATCCCTGCTACGTCTTCCACCCCTGCAATGCCTACGACCTGCCTGATGGCTCGGTGGTGCTTGATGTGGTGGTGCACCAGCACATGTTCGACCAATCTCGCATCGGGCCCGAAGCCGACACCCATCCCAGCTTCGAGCGCTGGACCTTGCCCGCCGGCGGGCAGCGCGTGGTACGCGAGATGATCTCCCGGCGGGACCAGGAGTTCCCGCGCCCCGACGAGCGCCGCTTTGCCCAGCGCTACCGCTATGCCTATACCGTCGAGTTCAGTGTGGACATGGCGGGCGGCCAGTCCGTCCTCAAGCATGACCTGGACACCCGAACGACCACTGAGCATCGCTTCGCCGAGCACCTCAAGCCCGGTGAATTCGTGTTCGTGCCGCGCCGCGCCGACTCGGCTGAGGACGAGGGCTGGCTGATGGGTTTCGTCAGCAACCTGAATACGGGGCTGGGCGAGTACCACGTGCTGGATGCGTCGGACCTGAGCGCACCGGCCAGCGCCGTGGTGCAACTGCCCGCTCCTGTGCCCCTGGGCTTTCATGGCAATTGGGTGGGCGCAGCGGATCTGGGAGGCGGCCGCTAATTGCTCTGCGTGTTGCTCGGCGTGTTCTTGAACGCCAGGCCACCCCAGCGTGCCGCGGCCTCGTCATCGGCGCTGCGGGCATCGACCCAGCGGCTGACACCGCCGGCCGACTCCTTCTTCCAGAAAGGCGCCTGAGTCTTGAGCCAGTCCATCAGGAACTCTGCGCACTGAAAGGCCTGGCTCCGGTGCTTTGATGTCACGGCCACCAGCACGATCTGCTCCGACACCTTGAGCGGCCCCACGCGGTGGATCACCCGCACACCCCGCACGTCGAAACGCGCCCAGGCCTGCTGAATGAGCCCGGCGATGCTGCACTCGGTCATGCCGGGATAGTGCTCCAGCTCCATCGTGGCGGGGGTGGGATCAGCGGCACCCGGCGATGCCTGTGCGTCCTGCTGCCACTCGCGCACCGTGCCGACAAAGCTCACCACCGCGCCCACGCACGGGTCGCTGGCACGCAGTCGCGCCACTTCGGCAGACAGATCGAAATCATCCGGGCCCACATGCACGCAAGCCAACGCGGCCTCCAGCGACAGATCGGGCCGGTGTGCGGGCTGACCTGCAGGCTGGCTTGAGGACCTCATGTCAGCCTCCGGTCACGGGCGGAAAGAAGGCCACCTCGGCCCCATCGTGCAGGGCCTCGTCGGCCATGCACAGCGCCTGGTCAAGCGCTGTGCGCAAACCTCGGGATTCGGCCAGGGCCGCTTCATGGACGGGCGACAAGCCCGTGAGCCATTGCTGCAACTGACCGACGGTGCGCGGCGCTTCGCTGCCCTCGAGCGTGACGGCCTCCCCGGCACCCAACTTCTCGCGCACCGAAGCGAAATAACGCACCTGAACCTTCATGACTGGGCCTTCATCGTTGTGAGGTCTGTGCCGATCAGCCCTGCACCGACATCCGTGCGGCAGCAGCAGGCTGCACGAGTTCGGAAAAAGGCAGATATGACACTGTATCTCCGGGCTGCACGGTTGCGCCAGGGGCCAGATCGACCAGGCCATCGGCCCAGGCGGCCGAGGTCAGCACGCCGGAACCCTGATTCGGGTACAGCGTGACGCGGCCTTGCGCATCCAGGCGCGCACGCGCGAACTCGCGGCGTCTGTCGGCATGGGGCCACTCGAACGCCGCTTCCAGTTTCACCGCTTGCGGCAAGCACCAAGACTCACCGCCCAGCATGGACAAGGCCGGCCGAGCCAGCAACAGGAAGGTCACGAAGCTGGCTACCGGGTTGCCCGGCAGGCCCATGTAGAGGGCCCTGCTGCCGTCTGCGCGGTTCAGCCAGCCGAACACGAAGGGCTTGCCCGGTTTGATGGCCAGGGCCCAGAAGTCCAGCCCGCCTTCGGTCTGCACGGCCTGGCGCAAATGGTCTTCTTCGCCCACCGACACCCCGCCGCTGCTGATGACCAGGTCGCTTTGCTCGGCGGCTTGGCGCAGCGCGGCACAGGTGGCTTCCGGCTTATCCGGCACGATGCCCAGGTCAGATACCGTGGCGCCCACGGCCTGCGCCAACCCGCGCAAGGTATGGCGGTTGCTGTTGTAGATCGCGCCCCGCGGCAGCGATTGCCCGGGCATGACCAGCTCGTTGCCCGTGGTCAGCACAGCCACGCGCGGCCGCTTAAAGACAGCCAGCGTGGCAGCCCCGACAGACGCGGCCACACCCAGCGAAGCCGGACTCAGGCGCAAGCCGGCTTGCAGCACGGTCTGGCCCCGGGCGATGTCCTCGCCACGGCGGCGGATGTTCTGCCCAGTCCTGACCGCTTCATTGAAACGCACACGGCCGGTCACGGAGTCGGCCGTCGTGTGCTCCTGCATGACGACGGCATCTGCGCCTTCAGGAATCGGCGCGCCGGTGAAGATGCGGGCGCACTGCCCGGCCTGCAATGCCTCGCCGACCTGGCCCGCTGCGATGCGCTGGGCCTGCGGCAGGCTCACGGCGGTATCCTCGGCACCGGCCTGGCCGGCCTGCTGCAAATCCGCCGCACGCACCGCGTAGCCATCCATGGCGCTGTTGTCCAGTGGCGGCACGTCCACCGGCGAGACCAGGTCTTGTGCCAGCACACGGCCCAGCACCTCGACGCTGTCCAGCGTTTCGGTCTGACGCCTGCCATGCGGACCACTGACATGCTGCTCGACCGCCGTACGAAGCTTGGACCAGGCTTCGTCCAGCGGCATCAGGGGCTTGAAAGCCGTGGCCATGTCTGCCTTTCAACGATCAGTCGTTGCAATGCCGGACGATGTAGTCCTTGACCGTCTGCGTGCTGTTGGGCACAACCACAAAGCGCTTGGGCAAGGACTCCAGCCCTTCCAGGCCGGCGATCCAGTGCGGGCGCTCGGGCTGGCGGCCCGTGGCTTCGACGATGGTGTCCGCGAACTTGGCGGGCAAGGCTGTTTCAAGTACCAGCATTGGCACGCCGGGTGTGATGTGGGCGCGCGCCACCTTCAGGCCGTCGGCCGTGTGGGTGTCGATCATCACGCCGAAACGCTCGAAGGTGTCCTTGATGGTGGCCAGGCGATCACTGTGTCGGCTGGTGCCGGACACGAAGCCATAGTCCTTGACCTTGGCAAACTCCTCAGCCGTCAGGTGGAACTCGCCGCGCTGCTCGATCTCGTACTTGAACAGGGACTTGACCTTGGCGCCATCACGGCCCAGCAGGTCGAACACGAAGCGCTCGAAGTTCGAGGCCTTGGAGATGTCCATCGAGGGCGAAGACGTTTCATACGTCTCGGCGCTGCCCCGCACGCGGTAGCTGCCGGTACGAAAGAACTCGTCGAGCACATTGTTCTCGTTCGTGGCCACGACCAGCTTGTCGATGGGCAGGCCCATCATGCGGGCCACATGGCCGGCGCAGACGTTGCCGAAGTTGCCCGACGGCACAGTGAAGCTGACCTTCTGATCGTTCGACTCGGTCGCGTAGAAGTAGCCAGCGAAGTAGTACACGACCTGAGCCAGCAGGCGCGCCCAGTTGATCGAGTTGACCGTGCCGATCTTGTACTGGCGCTTGAAGGCCAGGTCGTTGGAGACCGCCTTGACGATGTCCTGCGCGTCGTCGAACACGCCTTCCACGGCCAGGTTGTGGATATTGGGGTCTTGCAGGCTGAACATCTGTGCCTGCTGGAAGGGGCTCATGCGGCCGTTGGGCGAAAGCATGAACACGCGCACGCCCTTCTTGCCACGCATGGCGTACTCGGCCGCGCTGCCCGTGTCGCCCGATGTGGCGCCCAGGATGTTGAGCGACTCGCCACGGCGCGCCAGTTCATATTCGAACAGGTTGCCCAGCAGTTGCATGGCCATGTCCTTGAAGGCCAGCGTCGGGCCATTCGACAGGGCTTGCAGCGCGAGGCCAGGTTCCAGTGGCTTCAAAGGCGTGATCTCGTCGAAGCCGTAAGTCGCCTTGGTGTAGGTCTTGGCGGCCAGCTTCTTGACATCGTCAACGGGAATGTCGTCGATGTAGAGCGCCAGGATCTCGCCGGCCAGCTCGGCATAGCTCAAAGCCCGCCACTTGGTCAGTGTGGCATCGTCAATCTTGGGGTAGGAAGTGGGCAGGTAAAGGCCGCCATCTGGGGCCAGGCCTTCCAGCAGGATCTCGGCAAAACCACGCTCGGTCTTGTCGCCACGGGTCGATATGTACTTCATGATCACGCGAGCTCTTCTTTGCGCAGCTTGACGATGGGAGCCAGCACGGTGGGCAGGGCCTGCATCGCGGCCACGGCTTGGTTCATCGCGCCTTCCTTGGTGTCATGCGTCAGGATGATCAGGTCGGTCTGATTGCCCTCGCCGCTGACCTCATCGGCCTCGCGCTGGATCACGGCATCGATCGAGATGCCCTGCTCAGCCAAGATGCCCGTGATCTTGGCCAGCACGCCAGCCTTGTCGGCCACGCGCAAACGCAGGTAGAAGGCCGTCACCACCTGCTCTATCGGCAGGATGGGCAGGGTCGACATCGAATCGGGCTGGAAGGCCAGGTAAGGCACGCGTGCGGCTGGCGCCGCATCGATCAGGCGCGCGATGTCCACCAGGTCGGCCACCACGGCCGATGCGGTCGGCTCCGAGCCCGCGCCCTTGCCGTAGTACATGGTCGTGCCCACGGCATCACCCTGCACCATCACGGCGTTCATCGCGCCTTCCACGTTGGCGATCAGGCGGCGCATCGGCACCAGCGTCGGGTGGGTGCGCAGCTCGATGCCATTGTTCTGGCGGCGTGCAATGCCCAGCAGCTTGATGCGGTAACCCAGTTGCTCGGCGTACTTGATGTCGGTGGCCGACAGCTTGGTGATGCCCTCCACATGGGCCTTGTCGAACTGCACCGGCACACCGAAGGCAATGGCACTCATGATCGTGGCTTTGTGCGCGGCGTCCACGCCTTCGATGTCGAAGGTGGGATCGGCTTCGGCGTAACCAAGACGTTGCGCTTCTTTCAGGACCACGTCGAAGTCCAGGCCCTTGTCGCGCATCTCGGACAGGATGAAGTTGGTCGTGCCATTGATGATGCCGGCCACCCACTGGATCTGGTTGGCGGTCAGGCCTTCACGCAGCGCCTTGATGATGGGAATGCCACCGGCCACGGCGGCTTCAAAGGCCACCATCACGCCCTTGGCACGGGCAGCGGCAAAGATCTCGGTGCCATGCACGGCCAGCAGGGCCTTGTTGGCGGTCACCACGTGCTTGCCGGCCGCGATCGCGTCCAGCACCAGCTTCTTGGCAATGCCATAGCCACCAATGAGCTCCACCACCACGTCGATCTCGGGATTGGCGATCACGGCGCTGGCGTCGGCCACCACCTGCGCGGCATTGCCCACAAGCTCTTTGGCGCGCTCGGTGTTGAGGTCGGCCACCATGGCGATCTCGATGCCGCGGCCGGCGCGGCGACGGATCTCTTCCTGATTGCGTTGCAGCACGGTGAAGGTGCCGCCACCGACGGTACCGATGCCCAGCAGGCCGACCTTGACGGGTCGCAGTTGTGGTTGGCTCATTGACGAATCTCTCTTGAAAACATGCGGGGTCTGGCTTGTGGCCGCCCCGCTTATATGGAAAAGGGTGTGAAGCAGGTATCGACTCAGGCGTGGCGCTTGCGATAGCCATCCAGGAAGCGCGAAATGCGACCGACGGCGTCGCGCAGGTCGTCGCTGTTGGGCAGGAAGACCAGTCGGAAGTGATCAGGGTGGGCCCAGTTGAAACCCGTGCCCTGCACGATCAACACCTTCTCTTCGGCCAGCAGCTCGTAGGCGAACTGCTGGTCGTCGGCGATCGGGTAGATCTTGGGATCCAGGCGCGGGAACATGTAGAGCGCTCCCTTGGGCTTGACCACGCTCACCCCGGGGATCTGGCTGAGCAGCTCATAGGCCAGGTCACGCTGCTTACACAGTCGGCCGCCCGGTGCCACCAGGTCCTTGATGCTCTGGTAGCCGCCCAGCGCCGTCTGGATGGCCAGCTGGCCCGGTGTGTTGGCGCACAGGCGCATCGAGGCCAGCATGTTCAGGCCTTCGACATAGTCCTTGGCATAGCGCTTCTCGCCCGACACCACCATCCAGCCAGCACGGTAGCCGCAGGAGCGGTAGTTCTTGCTCAGGCCGTTGAAGGTCAAAAAAAGCACGTCGTCGGCCAGCGAGGCCATGGAGGTGTGCGTGGCACCGTCGTAGAGCGTCTTGTCGTAGATCTCGTCGGCCATCACGATGAGCTGGTGCTCGCGTGCCACCTGGATGATCTCGCGCAGCAGGCTCTCGGGGTACAGTGCCCCCGTCGGGTTGTTCGGGTTGATGACGACGATGGCGCGCGTGCGCGGCGTGATCTTGGCGCGGATATCGGCGATGTCGGGGAACCAGTCGGACTGCTCGTCGCAGATGTAGTGCACCGGACGCCCACCCGACAGCGACACGGCCGCTGTGTACAGCGGGTAATCAGGCGCAGGCAACAGGACTTCGTCTTCCGCGTTGAGCAGGGCATTGAGCGCCATCACGATCAGCTCGGAGGCGCCATTGCCCAGGTAGACGTCATCGACCGTCACGCCGGAGATGTTCTTTTCCTGGCAGTAATGCACCACCGATTTGCGTGGCGCGAACAGGCCCTTGCTGTCCGTGTAGCCGGCCGCCCCCGAGAGATTGCGGATCATGTCCTGCACGATCTCGTCGGGCGGCTCCAGGCCGAACACCGCCAGATTGCCGATGTTCAGCTTGATGATCTTGTGGCCTTCTTCCTCCATCTGGCGCGCCTTTTCCAGCACGGGCCCACGGATGTCGTAACAGACGTTGGCGAGTTTGCTGGACTTGGCGATGGGCTTCAAAACGGTCTCCGCAGGGGGAAGGAGGGAAAGCTATAAGTTTCGCACAGCTTGACGACGGCATCGCGACCAGGCCATCAGCCCTCGAACCAGGCCCCAGAGCGAGATTCCCTAAAATGCCTGCACGACTTTCGACGCCCCACCACATCCTCCCTCCTCCCGTGGCGCCCTTCGCCTTGCCAGATCATGAAATTGCATGCCGACCGCGCCGAGGGCGTGAACATCATCAACGCCTACACGGCCGATTCCGTCTCGGTCAACGGTGAGGCGCACGGCCGCAGCATCCTTGTCCCCCCTACCGGCGAGGTCATCCCCTGGGATGTGAGCGCCCTGGCGGAGCTGGCCGAAGCGCATTTCGAGCGCATCGCCCAGACGCGCCCCGAACTGGTGGTGTTTGGCAGCGGCAAGCTGCTGCGTTTTCCGCCTGCTGCGCTGCTGCGCCCTCTGATGGCGGCCCGCATCGGCATCGAAACCATGGACACACCCGCCGCCTGCCGCACCTACAACATCCTGGTGGCTGAAGGCCGGCACGTCATGGCGGCGCTGCTGATCCACCCCTGACGACGTTCCACCACGTGTGAATTCAGGCCTGGCAAGCGGCGCATCGCAGGCCCTCTTGTTGGGTAAGTGCGGCGACACCCGAGGGTGAGCCTAGAAGCACTTTATAATGGGAGGCTCTTCTCGCAGGCTGCTGATCACTACAACATGACACCCGCTCTCAACAAACCTTTGCCGGAATTTGAAGCTGTCGCCACCGGAGGTGTGAAGTTCACGCCTCAGGGCTTTGTGGGGCAGACCGTGGTGCTGTACTTCTACCCGAAGGACCATACACCCGGTTGCACCACGGAAGCCATGCAATTCCGTGACAAGCACAAGGAATTCACGAAGGCCGGCGCGGTGGTGTTCGGCGTGTCCCGTGACAACCTCGCCTCGCACGACAAGTTCAAGGAAAACCTCGAGTTGCCTTTCGAACTCATCGCCGACACGGAAGAAAAGCTCTGCCACATGTTCGGTGTGGTCAAGAATAAGATCATGTACGGCAAGAAGGTCAAGGGCATCGAACGCTCTACCTTCCTGATCGGCCCCGACGGCGTGCTGCGCGAAGAATGGCGCGGCATCAAAGTCGCTGGCCACGTGGACGACGTGCTCAAGGCCGTCAAGGCGCTCAAGCAAGAAGCCGCCTGAGCCGCGCCTTCATGCCATCAAGAAGCGCCCTCCCGGGCGCTTTTTCATTGGTGCGCCGCACCACGGCCTGAAGCGCACGGGTCGGTCCCTAGAGGATTTGCCCTCAGCCCGAAACACGCTGCGGGAAACCGTGATGCATTCGGCCTGTGAAAGCGTTGCAACAGCCACACACAGCGGGCACGGAGTGTGCATAATCATTTTCATGCATCTGAGCTGTTCTGAACTCAGTCCACTGTCTGCCCCCCGATCGAACCTGCATCGATCCGATGCCCGCGAGATCGACCAGCCTGAGGCCGCACATTGTCTTGTGCGGCCTTTTTGTTTGTGCCTTCACTCCTGACGGACTTCACCATGCCTCTGCCCAAGCCGCCCACCAAACGCGCCGACATGTTGACCGCTGAAGACTTCGCGTCGCAGCCCAAACCTGTCAAGCAGACCAAAAGCAGCGCCACGCGCGCTGCCTCGGCCAAAGCAGCTCCCGCCTTCACCCAGCCACCCGTGCTGGAACTGGTGAAACCAAGCGCCACCACCAGCGCTGTCGAGAAAATCAGCGCAAGCACCAAAGCGGGGGGCGCGCTGGCCCCCGTTCGAGCGGACAAATCCGACTCCGCGCCGGTCGCCACCAAACCCTCTTCGAGCGATGCTGCCAAGGCACGCAGTGGGCCCGCCACGGGCTCCGGCACCATGCGCCGCCGCCGCATGAGCGAGGGCCCGGCCAAGTTGTTCGTGCTCGACACCAATGTGCTGCTGCACGACCCGATGTCGCTCTTCCGCTTCGAGGAGCACGATGTCTACCTGCCCATGATCACGCTCGAAGAACTGGACGGCCACAAGAAGGGCATGACCGAAGTGGCGCGCAACGCCCGTCAGGTCAGCCGCGACCTGGACCAATTGGCCGCCGACATGAACGGCAGCCAGATGGACCCGACAGCTGGCATCGCACTGGCCAAGACCGGCCACGTCGAAGCCGGCGGCAAGCTCTACTTCCAGACCAACGGCATGGAGATCCATCTGCCGGCGGGCCTGCCGCAAGGCAAGGCAGACAACCAGATCCTGGGTGTGGTACAGGCTTTGCGTAGCCAGCACCCGGGTCGCGACGTCGTGCTGGTGTCCAAGGACATCAATATGCGGATCAAGGCCCGCGCCCTGGGCCTGCCCGCCGACGACTACACCAGTGACAAGACCCTGGAAGACGGCGACCTGCTCTATACGGGCGTCCTGCCCCTGCCTGCGGACTTCTGGGATCGCCACGCCAAGGGCATGGAAAGCTGGCAGCAAGGCGGCGTCACCTACTACCGCGTGAGCGGCCCCATGGTGCCGGTCTTCCTGGTCAACCAGTTCGTCTACCTCGAAAGCCCAGGCGCCACACCCTGGTACGGCAAGGTTATCGAGATCACCGGCAAGACGGCCGTGCTGCGCACGCTCAAGGACTACGCGAACCAGAAGCATTCCGTATGGGGTGTCACGGCGCGCAACCGCGAGCAGAACTTCGCCCTGAACCTGCTGATGGACCCGGAATGCGATTTCGTGACGCTCACGGGTTCAGCCGGTACCGGCAAGACACTGATGACGCTGGCATCCGCCCTGAGCCAGGTGCTCGACGAGCGCCGCTACACCGAGATCATCGTTACCCGCGTGACGGTGCCGGTGGGCGAGGACATCGGCTTCCTGCCTGGCACGGAGGAGGAAAAGATGTCACCCTGGATGGGCGCGCTCGACGACAACCTCGAAGTGCTGGCCCGCGGCGACAGCAGCGCTGGCGAATGGGGCCGTGCCGCCACCAACGAGCTGGTGCGCAGCAAGATCAAGATCAAGAGCATGAACTTCATGCGCGGGCGCACGTTTTTGAACAAGTTCCTGATCATCGACGAGGCGCAGAACCTCACGCCCAAGCAGATGAAGACCTTGATCACGCGTGCCGGTCCGGGCACCAAGATCATCTGCCTGGGCAACCTGGCACAGATCGACACGCCCTACCTCACCGAAGGCAGCTCGGGTCTGACCTACGCAGTCGACAAGTTCAAAGGCTGGCCACACAGCGGGCATGTCACGTTGGCACGCGGCGAACGCTCGCGCCTGGCGGACTTCGCCTCTGAGGTGCTGTGAGATTGCAGATCAGCTGAACGCTCACCCCGGCCTACCCCGGAATCGAGGACCTCTTCGGAGGTCCTTTTTCATGCCCACTACTGCATGGTGAAAGAAATTTGCGGGCAGTAATTCGCAGATTTGCCAAATACGCTTGCCAGGTCAAACACAAAGCAGATCGCCCACTCCAGAATGGTTTGATAAGTAGCAGTCCAATCTCATCTTGAACCAGGCCGCCCAATTCACCGCCGACCTCGGTGGCTTCGACACCGCACGGTACCTGATCGTGCTCGCCCTGATGCTGATCACGATGGTCGCAGGCCTGGCTTCGCTCATACATCGCCGCACGCGCAGGCTCAGGGAATGGTCGTGGATCGGCAAGCTGTCGGATCTGGTGCTGTCCAAAGACCCCAAGCAGACCGTGCTGCTGTTGCGCTATCTGGTGGGCGCGGCCAACAGCGTGGCCGGCGTGGCCGCGCTGAATTTCGGTGTCTCCGCGGGGGTACTCGAATCTGAAGGCGTCAGCTGGTTGACGGCCTCCGCGCTCGCCAGCGCCATCTTTTTTTATGGCGTGATGCGCAGCGGGCTCAACCTCAAGCTGGCCGACCCGTCCATGGCAGGCATGCAGATCAACTGCGCCGTGGTCTTTCTGGCCTGGGGCTATGTATTGGGAGGTCCTGGCGCATCGATCGCGTTGCTGCTGCTCTTCATCTTCCTCTTGTTCAGCATGTTCACCGCGACGACCGGTACCTTGATTCGAGCCTGCGTGGTGGCTGCCGTGGCTTTCGGCATCGCCATGCTGCACGAGGCGCAAGCGCCCAGCCAAGTCCCCTACATGGCCAAGCTGCAGCTGGTCTATTTTGGCGTGCTGCTGTTCATGCTGGTGAGCATGTGCCTGCTGGTGTCCCAGTTCAATCGCATCCGGGCCAAGTCCACCAAGCGCAAGAACGAACTGGCCGAAGCGCTGGCCCGAATTCAGGACCTGGCCACGCGCGACGAGCTCACTGGCCTGTTCAACCGCCGTCATATGCTGGAGCTGCTCAACACCGAGAAGCACCGCTGCATCCGCACGGACAGGCGCTTTTGCATCGCCCTGATCGACGTGGACCATTTCAAGGCCGTCAACGACACGCACGGCCATGGCGTGGGCGACGAGGTGCTGGCAACAGTGGCCGTGGTGATCACCGGAGGCCTGCGCGAAACCGATGTGGTCGCACGCTGGGGTGGCGAAGAGTTCCTCATCATGTTCACCGACACCGATTGCCCCACGGCCGAACTGGTGCTGTCACGCATCCAGATGATGCTGTCGGCCACCATGGTCAGCCAGAGCGTACCCAGCCTGCATGTGACCTTCTCTGCTGGCCTGACGCGCTACGACAGCGACGAGATGCTCACGCGCACCATCGACCGTGCGGACCGGGGGCTCTACATGGCCAAGGCCGGTGGTCGCAACCGCGTGGTGCGGCTTGATCCAGGTCAGCCGGAGGACAGGGTCGCCGTTGGCTGCGGCAAACCCACGGTGACGTCCTCAGTCGCGCTCGAAAACCGCCATGCTTTCGACGTGGGCGGTATGGGGAAACATGTTCACCGCCCCGCCTGACACGCAACGGTAGCCGGCCTGGTGCACCAGCAGACCGGCATCGCGTGCCAGCGTGGCCGGGTTGCAGCTCACGTACACGATGCGCTTGGGAGGCGCCCAACCCGGGGCCAGACTCGGTTCCTGATGCAGGTCGGCCATGGCCTTGGCCAGTGCGAAGGCCCCTTCACGCGGAGGGTCCACCAGCCACTTGTCGGCATGACCATAGCTGGCTAGCTCCTGCGGCGTGATCTCGAAGAGGTTGCGCGCCACGAAGCTGGTCTTGGCTTCCAGCTTGTTGAACTTGGCGTTCTCGCGCGAGCGGGCCACCAGGGCCTCGCTGCCTTCGATGCCCAGCACCTCGCGAGCCTGCGTGGCCAGCGGCAAGGTGAAGTTGCCCAGACCGCAGAACCAGTCGATCACGCGTTCTTCAGGCGTCACACCCAAGAGGCGCAAGGCCCGGTCCACCAGCACCTGGTTGATGGCATGGTTGACCTGTGTGAAGTCAGTCGGCTTGAAGGGCATGTTGATGCCGAATTCGGGCAGCGTGTAGTCCAGCCCAGGAAGGGATTCGTCCAGCGGGTGAACCGTGTCGGGCCCCTTGGGTTGCAACCACCACGAGATGGTGTGCTCGCTTGAAAAAGCCTTCAGGCGCTGGATGTCGGCAGGGCTCAGGGGCTCGAGGTGGCGCAGAACCAGCACCGTCACCTGGCTGCCCACGGCCAGTTCAATTTGCGGCAGGCGGTCGCGCTGGTCCATGGCGCCGATCAGCTCGCGCAAGGGCATCAGCAGACGGCTCACATGAGGGGGCAGGATCTCGCAAGTCTGCATATCGGCCACATAGCGCGACTTGCGCTCGTGGAAGCCCACCAGCACCGTGTTCTTCTTGGCCACGTAGCGCACCGACAAACGGGCGCGGTAGCGGTAGCCCCAGGACGGGCCTTCGATGGGGCGCAGCAGCATCTCGGGCTTGACCTTGCCCAGATGCCAGAGGTTGTCTTCCAGCACACGCTGCTTGACGGCGACCTGGGCACTGGGGTGGAAGTGCTGCATTTTGCAGCCTCCGCACAGACCGAAGTAGGTACAGCGGGGCGTGACGCGCTGTGCGCTTTCGCGGCGCATCTCGGTCAAGGTGCCCTGCTCCCAGTTGTTCTTCTTGCGAGACACACTGACACGCACCTCTTCGCCAGGCAGCGCGTCTTCGATGAACACGACCTTGCCATCGGCGCGGTGGGCCACGCCTTGGGCTTCGATATCCAGGGATTCGACTTTCAGCCACTCCTGGTGGGGCGGCACGTCAGAAACGGGAACGGGGGATGCATCACTCATCCCCCGATTGTCTCTCATGCCTCACCCGGGGCCAGCCCGGCGCCACACCCGTCAGCGGGCATCAGCAAGGATCAGCGGGCCGGCAGTTGCTTGGCCGGATCGATCGGCTTGCCCTGCTTGCGGATCTCAAAGTGCAGCTCGACGCGGTCCGTGTCGGTGGAGCCCATCTCGGCGATCTTCTGGCCCTTGCGCACAGCCTGGTCTTCCTTGACCAGCAGCGTCTGGTTGTGCGCGTAGGCGGTCAGGTACTCGCCATTGTGTTTGATGATGACGAGGTTGCCGTAACCACGCAGGCCGGAGCCGGCGTACACAACGCGGCCGTCCGCCGCAGCCAGAACAGGGTCGCCGGCCTTGCCACCAATGGACAGACCCTTGCGCTTGCCTTCCTCGAAGCTGCCGATGGTGGGACCATTGGCCGGCCACGCCCAGGCGGGCTCGTCCGAATCCTTGGTGTCCTTGGTCTCGGCCACACTGGCCGCACCGCCAGCCGATGAGGCCGCGCTGGCGGCCCCACTGGCCGCGCCTGCCGCCGCACCGCTGGCCGAGCCAGAAGCCGCTCCAGATGCCGACGACGCCGCGCTCTTGGCCGGGCCTGCCTTGCTGTCCAGCGAACGGCTCTCGATCTTGGGGCTGCTCACGGGTTTGGCCGAAGCCAGACCCGAAGAGGCTGCGGCACTGGCGTCCACGCCAGGCGGCACCACACGCAGCACCTGGCCCACCTCAATCAGATTGGGGTTCTCGAGATTGTTCCAGCTCGCCAGGTCGCGCCAGTTCTGGCCGGCGTCCAGCGAGATGCGGATGAGGGTGTCACCGGGTTTGACGGTGTAATAGCCGGGCTTGCCGGCGTTTTCTGCGCCGGGCAGCACGCGAGGCGCGGCAGGTGCGCCCGCACCGGCTGAAGAGCCTGGCAAACCGGCGTGGGAGCGGTCTTCAACCGGCGCACGGTGGCCCGGCGACGCGCAACCAACCAGAACGAGCAACAGCGCTGCCGAAGCAGCCAACCTGAGTGTGGATGTCATGTGCATGAGGACGCTCGATCGGGCCGGTCTGCGGTCTGGCCGCATCCTGCCCATCAAAGTCATGTGGTGCCTGATTTTAGAGGGACGAAGAGGACCGCTCCGGCACGGCTGTGCTGAAGGCTGCCATCGGGCAGGCGGTCCAGGATGGTCAAGACCTGCGTGCCGCGCGATTCTTCAAGGGGTGCCACCAGCCGGCCACCCGGTGCAAGCTGGTCGATCCAGGCTTGGGGCAGGGCCGAACCACCCGCTGCGGCGATGATGGTGTCGTAGGGAGCCAGGGGTGCGTGGCCGATCATGCCATCACCATACACCAGGCGCACGTCGGGCCAGCCGGGCAGGTGCTGGCGCATGCTGTCGAGATTGGCGCGCGCCTTGACGTGCAGATCACGCAGGCGTTCGATGGACACCACCCGGCGCGACAGGTGGCCCAGCAGCGCCGCCTGGTAGCCACAGCCCGTGCCGATCTCCAGACAATGGCCCAGCGGCTTGCCGTGGGCCGCCCCCGCCTGCGCCGCACCGGGACGCACACACAGCGACTGGATCATCGCGGCCACCACGGACGGCTTGGAGATGGTCTGGCCCAGCCCGATGGGCAGGCTGGTGTCTTCATAGGCCTGGTTGACCAGGGCGCTGTCCACGAAGAGGTGGCGCGGCACACGGGCAAAGGCGTCCAGCACCTGCGTGTGGCTGATGCCATCCATCATGAGGCGCTCGACCATGCGGCGACGAACCTGCACGGAGTCCAGTCCCACACCCTGCGGCGTGCTGTGGCGCTTGCGGTCTTGCTCGATCTGTTGGAGGTGGGCTTGCGGACGCAGGAGTTCGCGCGCACCGGCCTGGGCTGCTGACGCCGCCTTGGGGCCCGACGACTTGAGCGTGGCCACTTGATCCAGCTGCAGCGGAAAACGGCGCGCCTTGCGATCAGGCTGGCTGCTGCTCATTTCTGCCCCACCCAGCCCCGCCAAGCCGGCAGGCGCTGGTGATCGGTCATGTCCACCTGAAGGGGCGTGATGGAGATACGGCCATGGCGCACGGCATGGAAATCGGTGCCCTCGCCGTCTTCCTTGGCCTCGCCGGCCGAACCGATCCAGTAGAACAGGTCGCCGCGCGGGTTGGTCTGCGCCACGGCCGGGAAGCTGGCATGGCGGCGCCCCAGGCGGGTGATGACCCAGGGAGCCTGATCGGCATCGGCCTGGGCGGGGATGTTGACGTTGAGCAGCCAGGGGCGTGTTGACGATTCATTGGCCGGCGCATTGGCCAGCACGTGCTCGACCACCTTACGGGCCACACGCGCGGCCACGTCGAGGTGCTGCCAGCCCTTGTCGGTGAGCGAAAAGGCGATGGAGGGCACGCCGAACAGATAACCTTCGGTGGCGGCGGCCACGGTGCCTGAGTACAGGGTGTCGTCGCCCATGTTGGCACCGTTGTTGATACCCGACAGTACGAGGTCCGGTTTGGGGATCAGACCCGAGGTCAAGGCCAGGTGCACGCAATCGGACGGGGTGCCACTGACGTAGCGGTAACCGTTGCTGGCGGTGTGCAGGCTCAGGGGCTGGTGCAAGCTCAGGGCGTTGGATGTCCCGCTGGCATTGCGCTCCGGGGCAAAGACGTCCACGTGGCCCAGCCCTTCGCAGGCCTTGACCAGCGCGGTGATGCCTGGCGCCAGATAGCCGTCGTCGTTGGCAATCAAAATTCGCATAGGCGAGATTGTAGAAGCGCAACGCCTGCGAACGTCAAACCGTTTAACCGGGGGGCCCGTGCGTGACGTGACACGTTCAGGAGCTGATAATCTCCCGTATCCGTCCGAAAGGACGTACCCACAACCCTGGCAGGCCAAACGGCGGCGTCGGGAGGAGTGCCATGGCCGTCAAGGTATTGATTCTTGAAGACAACCCGGTTGCCCGGGGCTTTCTGTGCCGCGTGGTGCGGGAAAGCTTCAGCGACGTCAGCAGCATCACCGAAGCCGGTGATCTGGATGCCGCACGCCGCCTGCTGGGCCATGCCGCCGGAGGCCGTGCCGCGCCGTCCGACGACCCCTATCAGCTGATCCTGGTCGATCTGGAGCTGCCCGACGGCAGTGGGCTGGAGCTGCTCACCGAGCTGGCCAGCTACCCGGCCACGCGCATCGTCACCACGCTGTACTCCGACGACGAGCACCTGTTCCCCGCGCTGCAATGTGGCGCCGATGGTTACCTGCTCAAGGAAGACCGCTTCGAGGTGCTGGTGGAAGAGTTGCAGAAGATCGTGCGCGGCCAGCCGCCGCTCTCGCCGGCCATCGCGCGTCGTTTGCTGACCCATTTCCGCTCTGGAGATGGCGGCAGCGGCCTGATGCAAGCGGGCCAGGCACCGCAACAAATGGCCGTGGCACCTGTTGCAGCAGCTGCCGTGGCGCCCGCCGTGCTGGACCACGAACGCCTGACACCTCGTGAGAGCGAGGTGCTCACCTACCTGAGCAAAGGCTTCACGATCAAGGAGATCGCCTCCCTGATGGGCATCAAGTGGTTCACGGTCAACGACCACATCAAGTCCATCTACAAGAAGCTCAATGTGTCCAGCCGCGCCGAAGCGGCCGTGCTGGCCAGCAAGCAGGGGCTGGTCTGACGTGGCCCATCGGGGGCTGACGAACGCCAGCAGCCGACCATGGCGACGCCAGGAACGCCCCCCACCCTCCCCGACCGACGCACCGGTTGGCCCAGCCTGGACGATGTCCTCCAAGGCTCGCATGAGCTGCCGCGCTGGATAGGCTGGCGCCTGCGCGCGCTGGTGGTCACGGTCCTGGTGGGTTGTGCCCTGCTGTTCCTGCTGGCGCACTGGTTGTCGACCCAGCCACGCCTGCCTTTCAGCCTGCGCGCAACGCCCGAGGGGCTCATCAAGATCCAGGGCACCGACTACGCGCCCTTGCAGCACCTGGAAGGCCGCGTGCTGGACGGCTTGCGCGTCGACAAACCCGTCGACGGCGGCGTTCAAACGCTTTATGCGCCCATCGAGATGGTGTCACTGCAGCGTTCAGGCCGCTGGATCATCGACCCCGAGTTGCGCCAGCGCCATCTGCTGCTGCACCAGCAGATGACGGCCCTGCGCAATGCCACCTCCGCGCAGAACATGAGCGTCAATCTGGACCTGTCACACGCCCCGGATGAGCCGGTGCAGGTCTCGCCCATTGGCTGGTCGGGCCTGAGCCCGCTGTTCTGGCTCCTGGGCCTGCTGGCCCTGGGCGTGTTCGGCGTGGGCGCGGTGGTGCTGCTGGCGGGACCTCAGTGGCGCAACGCGGCCTTCGCCTTGCTCGCCCTGAGCCAAAGTGGGCAGTTGCTGTTCGTCGCCATCGAGAACAACCTCGACCTGTTCGCACCCGTCTGGCTGGTGACGCTGGACACACAGTTGCGCCTGGCCTTCGACCTGATCACCACGGCTGCACTGGTCCAGATCGCGGTGCTGCACCCGCACCGCCTGAAGGGCTGGGGCTGGTATGTTGCCCTGGGTTGGTTGTCTGCCGTGGGGCTGTGGCTGGGCATGAGCCAGCTGGATACCGCCTTGAACTGGTGGGCTGTGCAAGCCGGCTGCCTGGGCCTGTCGCTGGCTGCCATCAGCCTGATGACCGCGTCGTTCCACACCACGCCCCACCCGTTCACGCTGATGATGCGCCGCCTGGTGATCGTGGCGACGCTGACCTGGCTGCTCCTGAGCCTGGCCGTCTGGCGAGGCACGGTGCGCGCGGACATGCAGCTCAACATCACCAACTTCGGCGTGATGACCTGGCAGGTGTTCGCAGCCATGGCCGTGCTGATGTCGCCCTACCTGTCCCGCTCGCGGCCCATCTTGCAGGAGTTCTCCTTGCTGGCCGCCTCCAGCACCATCGCGGCTTCGCTGGACCTGTTGTTTGTGGCGGTGTTCTCGCTGGGGCAGTTCACCTCGATGACGCTGTCGCTGTTCTTCTCGTTCGGGCTCTACCTCATCATCCGGCGCTGGGTGATGACGCGGCTGCCGGGGCGCGACTCGCTCACCATGGAGCGGCTCTTCCAGCGGCTCTACCGCATTGCCCGTGAGGTCGAGCGCACGCCCGATACGCTGGACGCCTCGCTGATGCGCCTGATGCGCGAACTGTTCGACCCGCTGGAGGTTTCGCTTGTGCCTGGCGAGGTAGGCCACACCTCGCTGCGCGGCAATGGCTCTGTGTTGCTGGTGCCGATTCCGAGTTGGGGCGCGCGGCCGGTGGCGGCCAGGCATGTGCTGGTGCTCAAGCATTCGCACAAGGGCCAGCGCCTGTTCACCGCTGAAGACGCCCGGCTGGCCGAGCGCGTGATCGAGCAGCTCTACCGCGCCCTGAGCTTCGATCAGGCGGTAGAGCAAGGCCGCAGCGAGGAACGCCTGCGCATCGCCCAGGATCTGCACGATGACATCGGCGCGCGCCTGCTGACGCTGATGTACCAGGCCCCCAATGCCGAGATCGAGGAATACATCCGTCACACGATCCAGGATCTCAAGACACTCACGCGTGGCCTGGCTGCGCAGTCGCATCTGCTGAGCGAAGCCGCAGGCGAATGGAAGCGGGACCTCAGCCAGCGCCTGGCCACGGCCCGCTGCGAGCTGGACTGGCACATGTTCCAGGACACCGACATCACCTTGACCATGGTGCAGTGGTCGGCCCTGACCCGCATCATGCGCGAGCTGGTCAGCAACGCCATCAGCCATGCCAAGGCCAAACGGGTGCAGGTCACGCTGCGCCTGGAAAACGACCGCCTGACCTTGTCGGTGGAAGACAACGGCATGGGCCGCGAGCCGGCCACCTGGTCACATGGCCTGGGCCTGGGCGGCGTGCGCAAGCGCGTCAAGCAGCTCGGTGGCAGCGTGCGCTGGCTGGAAGTGGCGCCCAAGGGCATCCGCTGCGAGGTCGTGATCGACTACTTCTCGGGCTCCAGCGGGCCTGGTGGCACCATCGGTGCGGCCGGTGCACACGGCCCGCAGCATAGCGCCACACACCCCGGCGGACTGGACAGTCAGTTCTCCCACTGAGGCGTGTTGCGCAGGACCTCGTCCAACGTCGTCACGCCTTCGGCCACCTTCATCACGCCCGAGAGGCGCAGCGGCCGCAAGCCATCCTTGGCAGCCTGCTTGCGAAGCCGCGCCATGTCAATCTCAGGGTGCATGGCCCCACGAATGGCCTCGGACACAGGCAGCAGCTCATACAGACCCACGCGGCCCTTGAAGCCCGTCATGCGGCAATCCAGGCAGCCCACGGGTTTGTAAGCGTTGATCTTGCCGTTCATGCGCCAGGGCTTGATGGCCTCGGTCAAGGTCATGGGGTCGAGCTGGTCGTCGGGCTGCTTGCAGGCTGGGCACAGGGTGCGCACCAAGCGCTGGGCCAGCACGCCGATCACGGTCGCGCTGATCAGGTAGGACGGCACGCCCAGGTCGGTCAAGCGTGTGATGGCCGAAGGCGCGTCGTTGGTGTGCAGGGTCGAGAACACGAGGTGGCCCGTCAGCGAAGACTGGATGGCCATCTCGGCTGTTTCCAGGTCGCGGATTTCGCCGACCATGATGATGTCCGGGTCCTGCCGCATCAGGGCACGCACGCCTTCGGCAAAGCCCAGGTCGATGGCGGGCTGCACCTGGGTTTGGTTGAAGGAGGCCTCGATCATTTCGATCGGGTCTTCGATGGTGCAGACATTGACCTCATCAGTGGCCACGCGCTTAAGCGTGGAGTACAGCGTGGTGGTCTTGCCCGAACCGGTCGGCCCGGTGACCAGGATGATGCCGTGCGGGCGCGCCACGAGCTGTTCCCAGATCTGCGTCTCGACAGGCGCGAAGCCCAGAGCCTCGAAGGACTTGACCGTGTTGTCGGGATCGAAGATGCGCATCACCAGCTTTTCGCCGAAGGCCGTGGGCATGGTGGACAGGCGCATTTCGACTTCGTCGCCAGCCGGATTGCGGGTCTTGATGCGGCCGTCCAGCGGGCGACGGCGCTCGACCACGTCCATGCGGCCCAGCAGCTTGATGCGCGCGGTCATGGCCTGCATCACCGACAGGGGCACCTGGTAGACCGTGTGCAGCACGCCGTCGATGCGGAAACGGATCGCGCCCATCTCGCGGCGCGGCTCCAGGTGGATGTCCGATGAACGCTGGTCGAAAGCGTATTGCCACAGCCAATCCACGACCTGGATGATGCCCTGATCGTTGGCGTCAAGCTGGCGGTTGGTCTTACCCAACTCGACCAGTTGCTCGAAGTTGTGGGCCACGCTGTCGCCGGTCTTCTTGTTGGCGTCCTTGACGGACTTGGCCAGCGTGTAGAACTCGGTGCGGTAGCGTTGCAGGTCCAGCGGGCTGGACACCACCAGCTTGATCTGCTTCTTGGTGTGCGCCAGGATCTCGTCGATCCAGGCCACGTCCAGCGGCTCGCAGGTGGCAATCGTGATCTCGTTCAGGCCGAACTGCACCGGCAGGGCCTTGCGGCGCTCGGCATAGTTGATGGACATGACCTCGGCGACGCGGGCCACATCCACCTTGAGCGGGTCGATGCGCAGGTAGGGCAGGCCGATGTGGTGAGCCAGCCATTCGGTCAGAGGCTCCAGCTCCAGGGCCGCGCCGGTGTCGGCACGCTTGAGACCCAGGCCGGCCAGGCGCACCAGCGGGTGCTGGGCACTGTCGCCCGCCGCAAAGCGCTGCGCAACCGTTTCGGCATCCTTGAGGCTGATGACCTTGTCCTCGGTCAGCCAGGTCAGCAGCAAGCGCCACTCCAGCGGGCCCTTGTGGGTCACGGGGCGCTTGGCATGCGGCTTGTGGGCCCCATGCGGGGCGCCTGGAGACGAGGCGTGTGCGGTCATGTCGGGCTGAACGCGCTGGGCGTGAAGGTGGACAAAAGCTTGACCCATTTTCGCGCGGGAAGCGAGAAGCGGGTCTGTAAAGTTTCGGCACGTTGCGCCAGCACTTCACGCTCGGGCATGTCGAATCCCTTCCAGGCCAGCACGATGGTGTTGCCCTCGGTGGTGGGCTTGAGCATGGCCACCCGGCCCTCGCCGAAAGCCGCACCGATGCGCGAGGCGCTGCGCTCGAAGCTGGCGTCGCGGCCGAACAGGTTCACGCTCATGATGCCGCCGTCGTCCAGCACGCGCCAGCAGGCACGGTAGAAGGCTTCATCGTCCAGCACGGGGCTGGCTGCGTCATGGTCGTACAGGTCGACGCAAAGGGCGTCGGCGCTGGCCACGTGGGCATCGGCCGCCACGTACTTGGCCGCGTCGCCGAGGACGACGTGCAGGCGCTCGTCGTCCTGCGGCAGGTGGAACCAGTTGCGGCAGGCCGCGATCACCTGCGGGTTGATCTCGACCGCCGTGGTCGGCAGGCGCAGCACGCTGTGGCAGTACTTGGTGATGGCCGCCGCGCCCAGGCCCAGTTGCAGGCAGCGGGTGTTGGCCAGCTCGGCGGGGTCACGCAGGAGCATCCAGGCCATCATGCGCTGGATGTAGTCGAGTTCAAGCTTGTGAGGCTGGCGGATACGCATGGCGCCCTGGATCCAGGGCGTCTCAAGGTGCAGGTAACGAAGGCCCCCTTCTTCGGAAATGGTGGCGTCGGGGAGCGCGGGAAGAGGGACTGCTTTGCTGCGTTTCACGCCCGCGAGTGTGGCACAGTCGCGTTCATGGTCCGGCCCTCGTCCTCCGCTCTGCGAAGCCCCACGCCTGCCCCAGCGGCCCGGCTGACGGGGCTGGCACCTGTCGCTGCAAGCGGTGCGCGGCTGCTGGTGTTGGGCAGCTTCCCCAGCGTGGCCTCCTTGCAGGCTCAGCAGTATTACGCCCACCCACGCAACCATTTCTGGCCGATCGTGTCGGCGCTGTGGAAGCTGGAGGGGGAGCAGGCCTTGACGGCCCTGCCCTATGCCGAGCGCCTGCCCATCGTCCACGCGCATGGCCTGGCCATCTGGGATGTGTACGCAGGCTGCGAGCGTGAAGGCAGCCTGGACAGCGCCATCGAGCGGGCTGAACTCAATGACCTGGCCGGCTTGATCCAGCGCATCCCCAGCTTGCAGGCCATTGCCCACAATGGCGGTGAATCGGCGCGCCACATGAAGGTCACCCAGGCCTTGGGCTTACCCGTGTTCAAGCTGCCGTCCACGAGCCCGGCCAATGCCTCGTGGTCGTTCGAGCGCAAGCTGGTGGCCTGGCGCGAGGTGTTTGCCCGATTCGGTCTGACCGGCACGCCCGCAGGCTGAGCCCATCCGGTGAACATGCCAACCACACGACCCAGCTTCGAAATTCGCCTGCTCTGGCCTGCACTGCTGATGTGTGTGGCGGCATGGGCCTTTCTGAAGGTGACGGGTGAAGTGCTGGAGGGCGACACCCGCGCCCTGGACCTCTGGATCCTGCAGCTCTTGCGCCATGGCGAACAGCAGCTCCAGCCCATCGGGCCGACCTGGTTTCAGGAGGCCATGCGTGACCTCACCGCACTGGGCAGCCCTGCGGTGCTGGTTCTGATGGTCGGGGCCGCATGGGGCTACTTGTTGATGGCGCGCCAGTGGGCCATGTCCTGGCTGGCCTTGGGTTCCACGGGTGGCGGCGTGCTCGTGGCCATGATCCTCAAGGCCCTGTTTTCGCGCGCCCGGCCTGATGCCGTGTTCCACGCCACGGTGGCCTCGGGCTACAGCTTCCCCAGTGGCCACGCGATGATGTCGGCGGTGGTCTACCTCACCTTGGGCGCCCTGGTCGCCAGACTGGCGCCCCGCCTGCGCCTGCGCGTCTACGTCATGGTCGCGGCCATTGTGCTCACGGGCCTGGTCGGGCTGTCGCGCATCTACCTGGGGGTGCACTGGGCCTCGGATGTCGTGGCAGGTTGGACGGCCGGCACCGCCTGGGCTCTGCTGTGCTGGTTGCTGGCGCACAAGCTCAAGCTGGGGCGGGAGGACAGCCAGTGAAAGGCCATCGTTTTGCTGAGCGGCTGGGCTTTGCCTGGGCGGGCCTGCGTGCGGCCTGGCGCATGGAAAAGAGCTTGCGCATACATGCGCTGGCCTGCGTCGGCGTGCTGATCGTGTTGTGCCTGACAAAGGCCCCAGCGCTCTGGTGGGCTGTGATGGCGCTGACCGTGGCCCTGGTGATCGCGTTCGAGCTGCTCAACACGGCCATCGAAGCACTGGCCGATCACCTGCACCCGCAGCGGCATCCCGCCATCAAGCTGACCAAGGATGTGGCCGCCGGCGCCGTGCTGATCGCCAGCGTGGCGGCCTTGGGTGTGGGCCTGGCCTTTGTTGTGGATCAGCTTCTGCCCTGGCTGGGGCGGCTCATGGGTCGATAGCCGGCAGCAAGGCTTGCAAGCGCGGCAGGGCCGACAAGGCATTGGCCGTCGTGCGGTCCATGGTTTGCTGCAAGGTCCAGCCGCGCAGCTCGGCCAGGGTCTGGGCGATGCGCGGCAACTCGGCCGGCTCATTGCGACTGCGAGCACCCTGAGCTCGAGCCTGCGCCGTCTGGTAGAGCCAGTGCGGCGGGATATCGGGCGCATCGGTCTCGAGCACGATGGCGTCATCGGGCAAGCTGGCAGCCAAACGACGGATCTGCAAGGCCCGATCGAAGGTCATGGCGCCGCCAAAGCCGAGCTTGAAGCCCAAGTCCAGAAAGGCCTGGGCCTGTTGTTCGCTGCCATTGAAGGCGTGCGCGATGCCACCAGCCACAGGACGCCCCGCGTCACGCAGGCGCCGCAGGTGCTTGAGCAGCCCGTCGGCACTGCGCCGCACATGCAGGATCACGGGCAGGGCATGCATCACGGCCAGGTCAAGCTGCGCGGCGTAGAGTCGCTCCTGCAGGGCCTTGCTGTCTTCGTCCTGCAGTTCAGGCACGAAGTGATCCAGCCCGATCTCGCCGACGGCCACGAGGCGTTCGTCGCCCTGCCATTGAGCCAAGGTGCGAGCCAGGTCGGCCAAGGCCTCCTGCGCTGGCGAGACACGCACGTACAGCGGGTGGATGCCCAGCGCATAGGCACCACCGCATTGCCTGGCCGCATCCCGCGACGATGCGAAAGTCTGTGTCGATACGGCAGGCACCACCATGAGCCCGACGCCAGCCTCATGGGCCCGCTGGATCATGAGGGCGCGGTCTGCGTCGAACTCGGCGGCGTCCAGGTGACAGTGGGTGTCCAGCCACATGGTGCGCGCCCTCTTTGCGATCAGGCCACCGCGTGGTCTGTGCGGTCTTCGAAGTGACCGTTGACCAGGTGGTGCTGCACATTGCAGCGCGCGGCCAGGCTGGCATCGTGCGTGACCATGACCAGCGACGTACCCTGGTCAGACGCCAGTTGCATCATCAGCTCGAACACGGTGTTGGCGGTATGGCGGTCGAGGTTGCCGGTGGGCTCGTCGGCCAGCACGCAGGCCGGCCGCGTGACCAGTGCGCGGGCCACGGCCACACGCTGGCGCTCGCCGCCCGAGAGCTCGGCCGGGCGGTGCTCGACGCGCTTGCTCAAGCCGACCTGGTCCAGCCACTGGCGCGCCTGTTCACGGGCCTGCTCGCGCGGCATGCGGCGGATCATCAAGGGCATGGCCACGTTGTCCAGCGCGGTGAACTCGGGCAGCAGGTGGTGGAACTGGTAGATGAAGCCCAGGTGCTGGTTGCGCCAGGCGCCCTGCTGCGCCGGGCTCATCTCACTCAGGTCACGACCCATGAGCTTCACGCGGCCACTGGTGGGCGCATCCAGCCCACCCAGCAGATGCAACAGCGTGCTCTTGCCAGAACCGGAGGCACCCACCACCGCCACGGTCTGGCCGCGCTCGACGGCCATGTCCACGCCTTGCAGGATGGTCACGTCCAGCGGGCCTTCGTGAAAACGCTTGACCAGGCCGTGGGCTTCGAGAATCAGGGTGTCAGACATGCGGATATGCCATCGCAATCAAATGTGGAGCAGCCAGATGAGGATGTTCTTGGCGATGAAGCCGAGGATGCCAAAGCCCAGCACCAGAAAGAGCATGAAGGTGCCGAACTTGCCCGCCTTGGACTCGCGCGCCAGCTGCAGGATGATGAAAACCATGTAGAGGATGAAGCCCCCCACACCGAAGGTCAGCCCCCATTGGGCGATCTGCTCCTCGCTCAGGCCAAACATAGCTCAAACCGTTTCCCGGACCACCAGGTCCCGATAGGCATGCCAGGTGGCATGGCCCAGCACGGGGAATACCAGGATCAGACCGAACATGAGGGTGCCCAGCCCCAGCAGGCTCAGCGACATCACGATCGCCGCCCAGGTGCTCAGGCAGATGGGGTTGGCCGCCACGGCCCGCCAGCTCGTGAGCACGGCGCATTGCACGCTGACCTTGCGGTCCACCAGCAGGGGAATGGCCACCACGCTGGAAGCGAACACGGGCGCGGCCATCGCGCCGCCGACGAGCAGCCAGATCTCGAAGAAGCCGGGGTTGGGCGCCAGCACCACGCGGTGCAGGAAATCCGTGGGCGTGGTGACGGGCGGCTTGATGCCCAAGGTGATCAGGGCCGCCGAAGTCATCACCCAGCCGGTGCCCAGCATCGTCAGCAACAGGCCGAACTTGACCAGGCGCCTGTCCATGGACGACCACACGGCCCATACGGCCTCAAAACCCGCCGGCTCACCGCGCAGCAGCGCCCGGCTCACGGCGTACAGCCCCGTCGACAAAATGGGGGCAACCATCAGGAAGCCCGACAAGGCCCCGGCCAGCACCCAGAAATGGTCCCAGGCCACCAGCAGCAGCCCGCCGCCGAACACGCCCATCACCAGGCCATGCAGGAGGCCAACCAGCGGCGATTCCATGAAGTCGCTCCAGCCTTGCGCCAGCCACAGGAAAGTCCGCAGCGAGTGCACCTTGCGCACCCGCAGAGGTCGATCCTGGGCGCGCAGCAGCTCACTCATAGCGCAGGGCCTCGGCAGGTTGGACGCGGCTGGCGCGCCAGCTTGGGTAGAGCGTCGCGGCCAGCGACAGCACCAGCGAGATCACAGCAATGGGCACGATGTCGCCCCACTGCGGGTCGGAGGGCATCTTGGAGATCAGGTAGATGCTGCCGGGCAGGAAGCTCACGCCCAGCAGGTGCTCGATGAAGGGCACGATGACGTCGAGGTTGAAGGCCACAAGCAGCCCCAGGCCCAGCCCGCTGAGCGTGCCCAGGACACCTGACAGCGCCCCCTGCACCATGAAGATCGCCATGATGGAACGTGGACTGGCGCCCAGCGTGCGCAGGATGGCGATGTCGGCGCGCTTGTCGGTCACGGTCATCACCAGGGTCGACACGAGGTTGAAGGCCGCCACGGCCACGATCAGGGTCAGGATGATGAACATCATGCGCTTTTCCACCTGCACGGCGTCGAACCAGTTGCGGTTGGTGCGCGTCCAGTCGCGCACGATCACGTCGGGCCCAAGCGAATCGGCCAGCTCGTTGCCCACGCTGCGGGCCAGTTGGGCGTCCTTGAGCTTGAGTTGGACGCCCGTCACCCCGCCTGTGCGGAACAGCTTGGCTGCGTCATCGGCATGCATCAGCACCAGGCTGCTGTCGTACTCATAGTGGCCGGCATTGAAGATGCCCACCACCTTGACCTGCTTGAGGCGCGGCACCACGCCGGCCGGTGTCATGTCGCCGCTGGGGGCCACCACGGTGAGCATGTCGCCCTCGTTCACAGCCAGGCTACGCGCCATCTCGACACCGATGATCACGCCCCAGCCGCCCGGTTGCAAACGCGCGAAGGTGTCTTTCATGCTCGCGGCCAGTGGGGTCACCGCCACTTCTTCGGAGGGCACGATGCCGCGCACCAGAGCCCCGCGCATGTCATCGCCTCGGGCGATCAGGGCCTGCGCCGGCAAGAAAGGCGCCGCGCCCATCACTTGGGGATTGCGCCGCGCCTGATTGGCCAGCACATGCCAATCGGGCAAGGCCCCGCCGCGGGCGTCGTACAGCTCCACGTGTGCCACCACCGACAGCATGCGGTCGCGCACTTCCTTCTGGAAGCCGTTCATGACCGACAGCACGATGATCAGGGCCGCCACACCCAGCGAGATGCCCAGCACGGACACCCCCGAAATGAAAGAAATGAAGCCGTTGCGGCGCGCGGTGCGGCTGGCCCGGGTGTAACGCCACCCGACCCGCCATTCGAAGGGCAAATTCATGATGCGCAAGTGTACCCACTTGATAATCACGCCCTATGCCAGATCAAGTGACCGCACACCCGGCCCGCCATGGGCGCCACTGGGTGCTGCCCTTTGCCTCCAGCCTGTCGGAGCCCTGCCAGCACGCCCTGCCTCGTCTGGCCGCTGCCCAGGCCCTGCCCCATTTCAGCCACCTGCTTGGCCGCCTGCTGGAAGCCGAGCGGCTGGAGGGCGACGAGTACGCCCTCTCCATGCCGCATGAGCGCGTGCTGGCCGCCAGCATGGGCTGGCCCACGCAGGATGGCCTGATGCCCTGGGCAGCCTGGTGGGCGGCGCAGGACGGTATCGCACTCCATTCAGCGCCGAACTCAGATCAAAGCGAGCCTCAGCCCTGGGGCCTGCTCAGCCCCGGGCACTGGCTGATGGGCCGCGACCACCTCACCTTGCTCGACCCCGCCAAGCTGGGCCTGAGCGAAGCCGAATCCCGCACCCTTTTCGAGGCCATTGCCCCCCTGTTCACCGAAGATGGCTGGACCCTGAGCTGGGGCACGCCGCAGCGCTGGTATGCCACGCACCCTTCGCTTGAAGGCTTGCCCACAGCCTCGCTGGACCGCGTGATCGGCCGCAACCCCGACCTCTGGCTGACTGAGCACCCCCAGGCCCGCATGGTGCGGCGCCTGCAAAGCGAGGTGCAGATGCTGCTCTACCAGCACCCGGTCAATGACGCCCGCGAGGCGGCAGGCCTGGCCACGGTCAACTCCTTCTGGCTGAGCGGCTGCGGCGCCGTGCCTGCGCGCACAGCCCTCCCAGACCACATCCAGCTGATCGATGACCTGCGCGCGCCCATGCTCGCCGACGACATGCCCTTGTGGCTCGATGCCTGGTCTCATCTGGACACCACCTTGTTCCCGCAAATCCATGCGGCATTGGATGGCGGCGAGCCCATCCGGCTCACCCTGTGCGGCGAGCGGCACGCCGTGACGCTGACACCGGCACCCGCCGCAGGACTGGGCCAACGCCTGTGGCGCGCCGTCAAGCAACTGGCATCATCAGCCCGTGATGCGGCCAACCCGGCCGCGCTGCTCCAGTCCCTTTGAACCCGTCTCCCTGACCAAGCCGCTTTCATGAAAATCACCGCCCGAGACGTCCCGCCCCGCGCTGCCTGGGCCCTGGAGCAAGCCGGCGTCCACCCCTTGCTGGCCCGCTTGTTCGCGGCCCGTGGCGTGCGCAGCCCCGATGAGCTGGACGACAACCCGGCCAAGCTGCTCTCCCCCAGGGATCTGCTGGGCGCGGATCACGCTGCGGTCATGCTGGCGGACGCCATCGCGCAAGGCCAACGCATCTGCATCGTGGCCGATTACGACTGCGACGGCGCTACGGCCTGTGCCGTGGGCCAGCGCGGCCTGAAGCTGCTCGGTGCCCGGCCCGATCAAGTGACCTATGTGGTGCCCGATCGCGCCTTGCATGGCTATGGCCTGACCCCGCCCATCGTCGAGATGGTGAAGGCACGCCAGGCCCATGTGCTGGTGACCGTGGACAACGGCATGGCCAGTCACGAAGCCGTGAACCTGGCGCGCGCCCAAGGCCTCAAGGTGATCATCACCGACCACCACCTGCCCGTGGTGCTGGACGATGGCCAGGTCAGCCTGCCCCAGGCCGATGTGATTGTGAACCCGAACCAGCCTGGCTGCCCCTTTGCCAGCAAGGCCCTGGTCGGCGTGGGCGTGATGTTCTACGTGCTGCTGGCCCTGCGTGCCGAGCTGCGCCAGCGCGGTGCTTTTGACGCCGCCTGCCAGCCCCGCGTCGACCAGTTGCTCGACCTGGTGGCCCTGGGCACCATCGCCGACGTCGGCAAGCTCGATGACAACAACCGCCGCCTCGTGGCCCTGGGCCTCAAGCGCATCCGCTCGGGCCGCATGCAAGCGGGCATCGCGGCGCTCTTCAACGCGGCGGGGCGCAACCCGGCCAAGGCCACCAGTCAGGACTTCGGCTTCGCGCTGGGCCCCCGCGTCAATGCGGCTGGCCGCTTGGCCGAGATGGGCCTGGGCATCGAGTGCCTAAGCACAGACGACCCAGCCCGCGCCGATGCCCTCGCCCGCCAGCTCGACACCATCAACCGCGAGCGCCGCGAACTCGAATCAGGCATGCGGGAACAGGCCGAGCAGTTGCTCGAATCGGTCATGCCGGAGGGCGAGCCACCCGCCGCGCTGGCCATCTTCGACCCCGATTTCCACGAAGGCGTGGTGGGCATCGTGGCGTCCCGCCTCAAGGACCGCCTGCACCGCCCCACCTTCGTGTTCGCACTGGGCCAGGACGGCCTGCTCAAGGGCTCCGGCCGCTCCATTCCCGGCTTTCATCTGCGTGACGCACTCGACCTGGTCAGCAAGCGCCACATCGGCCTGCTCAAGCGCTTCGGTGGCCATGCCATGGCCGCCGGCTGCACCATTGCCGAAGAGGACTTCGAGACCTTCGAGGCCGAACTGGTCCGCATCGCCCAGGAAGGCATCGACCCCAGCCTGCTGCTGCGCCAGATCAGCACGGACGGCCCGCTCGACGCCCAATGGTTCACGCCTGAAACCGTGTCACAGCTGGACAGTGCCGTGTGGGGACCTGGTTTCGACGCGCCCGTCTTCAGCGACATGGCCGAAGTGCTGGGCCAGCGGCTGGTGGGTGAGCGCCACCTCAAGCTCAGCCTGCGCGTGCAGGGCGAGTTGCGCGATGGCATCTGGTTCGGGCGCACCGAGCCGCTGCCGGCCAAGACGCAATTGGCTTACCGCGTCAGCCTGGACGAATTCCAGGGACGCCAGCGCGTTCAGATCGTGGTGGAGGGGGCGGTCGATCCGACCTGACGCCAACTCAACGGTAGGCGTTGAGGGCCTTGGCCACGGGCGACTGCCCAAGCTTGCCGTAAGTGCTGTTGTTGTCCTCGCGGGGCAGCAGCACATTGAGCGTGCGCTCGAATGCGGCATTCGCACGGTGCACCGCCGCCTGCTGCGCCAGTACACGGGACTGGGCCAGCTTCAGGCGCGAACGCAGCGCCTCAGACAAAGGGTCGAGCCCCGCCTGCCCGGCCTTGCGAAAGGACACGAGCGACTCGGCCAGGCTCATCTGCAGCTGTTGCGCTTGCCGGGCGATCACATCGCCATCACCTGACGCAAAGGCCTTGTCCAGCTCGGACAGACGCTGCTCGATGGCCGCCACGTGGACGGCCATCTGGTCTGCCATCTCCGCAGACACGTCTTCACAAGTGGGCAAAGCCTGCGCCATGGTCAGTTTCAGCCCTGCTTGCCTTGCAGCAGTTCCTTGGCATTGCTGATCAGCTTGTCAGCGATGACTTCAGGATTGACTTGGTAGGTGCCGTTGTCGATGGCGTCTTTGACGCTGGAAACCTTGTCCGCGTCAAACGTGCCGTCCGCAGCCGACATCAAACCCGACGCAACGTTGGAGAGCGTGACTTTTGCACTCTCGCCCACGCTGCCAGAGGACGATGATGTCTTTCCGGATGTGGTGGCTCCCTCGGTACGAGGGCCAACGCCGCCTACCGCTTTGTCTAAGGGGTTGCCGATCTTCATGATGTACTCCTTGATCCCGGTCGATACCGAGTGGTCACATCCGCGATATCGACGCGGGGCTGACCGACTTTAATGCCAAACGCGCCAAACCCCCTAGCCAGGGGGGACGATTTGGCAAAAAACTGTTTCACAGGGACAACTCCACCTGGCGATCGCCGACCGGGTTGCCGCAGACCACCCGGCCGTTGTCGGTGCGGATGCGGGCGCACTGCCCCTCATCGCCTGGGGACAAAGCCGTGCCTTCTGCCGCGATCTGAAAACCTTCGCCGCGCAATGTCAAGCGCACGGGGTCACCGGCTGCGAACCAGCGGCGGGCTTTCACATCGTCCTGACGGACGCTTTGACCAGGTTCCACCCCCCGCACCACCATGCGACCGACGATGTCGGCGGCACGCAGCACGGCGGGAGACGTTTTTTCAGCGAGGTCCACCTCGGCCACGCGCACGTCGCTGTCGGCCACGGGGGTGCCCGGGCGCAGCGGCACGGCGGCCACCAGGGCCTGCCCCCAGACCTTGACCGTCACCGGCCAGAACACGTTCCAGCGCACTGCGCCGCGCTCGCAGCGCAGGCCCACCCGGGTCTTGCCCCACATCTGCATACCATCGGGCATGTAGGCGTGCACCTTCTCGCAAGGTGCCAGCTTCAGGCGAGGATCGAGTTGGCCCAGCGTCACTTCGACGCGCCAGGGCTCTTTTTGCGATGTGGCATCGCCATTGGATTGGGGCAGCGTCTGCTGCTTGAGCAAGGCGCTCACTTCGGTCTGCAAGCCACCGGCATCCGCAGCCGCCTGGGCATGCGCCTTGGGCGAACCCAGGGCCGCCAGCACACACAGCCCCAGCCAAACCAGGGCGCTCAGCACGGTCACGAGGAACTGGACAGGTGCCAGCCCGATATCGCGATCGGGGTTCCGAGTGGAGGTGCGGGCCGTTTTCATGGTGATTCGACTGTACGGATGCGCCCGGCCCGCCAGGTCGGGAAATGAAGGTGGAATGCCCCGCTATTTCGGCTCATGTTTTGGCTTGATGCCAATCAACATCCCAGACAAGCTGAGGTGTCATGCCACACGCAGCGATTGCAGTGATCTGCCCAGGAGGGCCAAACCATGTTGAACCGATTGACCGACTCATTGAACTTCCAGGCCGAAGCGCTGTCGCTGCGGTCGGAGCGCCAGCGTCTGATCGCCAGCAACATCGCCAACGCTGACACCCCAGGCTACGTGGCACGCGACTTCGATTTCGCCACAGCCCTGCGCAATGCCACTGGCCAGTCCTCCATCGGTGCCAGCAGCGTGCAAGCCCCACATCTCTCGATGGCCGCGTCGTCCGCTGGCCATATGGACCGCAACGGCCAGCCCGCCGGCAGCCAAGAGCAGCCAGACATGAATTACGCCCTCGCCTCGCAGACCAACCTGGACAGCAACTCGGTGGACATGGACCGCGAACGCGCCAACTTCGCCGACAACACCGTGCGCTACGAGGCCACGCTGCGCTTCATCAACGCCCAGGTTCGCACGCTCAACACGGCGATCACAGGTCAGTAAGGCACAGGACCGTAGGAGACCATCATGTCGATGTTCAAGATCTTCAACGTGGCAGGCAGCGCGGTCAGCGCGCAGTCGCAGCGCCTCAACGTCGTGGCCTCCAACCTGGCCAATGCCGACACTGTGGCCGGCCCCGACCGCTCGGCCTACAAGGCCCGCCAGGTCGTCTTCACCACCACGCCCATGGGCGAAGTGGGCACGGCCGGCGTCACAGTCAGCCAGGTCACCGAAGACAACAGCCCCGGCCGCCGCGTGCACGACCCCAAGAACCCGCAGGCCGATGCCGACGGCTACGTCACCTACAGCAATGTCAACGCGGTGGAAGAGATGGTCAACATGATCTCGGCTTCCCGGTCCTATCAGAACAACATCGAAGTCATGAACACGGCCAAGTCGCTGCTCATGAAGACCCTGCAGATGGGCCAAAGCGGTTGATCAACCGACGCCCTATTGACAAGCAGACAAGCAAGGACAAGGAAGCAGCATGACCACCGTCACCAACAACACCGCCACCAACTCGACGTCTTCCACATCGTCGAGCAGCTCGTCCTCGAACGGCCTCTCGTCCGCAGCGGACATGTCGGACCGCTTCCTGAAGCTGCTGGTCACCCAGTTGCAGAACCAGGATCCGCTCAACCCGGCCGACAACTCCCAGATCACCAGCCAGATGGCGCAGATCAACACGGTCACCGGCATCGACAAGCTCAACACCACGATGACCGGCATGAGCACCAACATGACCCAGTTGCAGATGCTCCAGGGCACCAGCCTGGTGGGGCATCAGGTTCTGCTGCCCGGCAACCAGCTCACATTGAACAGCAGCGGCAACGCGATTGGCGCCTACAACCTGTCGGCGGCAGCCGGCACGGTCAAGATCGACATCCTGGACGCGGCCGGCAACAAGCTCGACACGGTCACCCAGTCCGGCCAGAGCGCTGGCCAGCAAAGCTTCCAGTGGACGCCACCCAGCGGCACCAACACGACAGGCCTGACCTTCAAGGTCACCGCCACCGGCGGCGGCAAGACCATCACCAGCACGCCACTCATGGTTGATCTGGTCGACGCCGTCAGCAACACCAACGGCACCTTGAACCTGGAGTTGCGCAACGCTGGCACCACCGCCTACAGCAAGGTCCAGACGATCTCCTGACCTGCCGCACACCGTCATCCACACGCTTTCTCTCACGCCACAGCAGTAACGCCGAAAGGACATCACCATGGGCTTCCAGCAAGGACTATCCGGTCTGAACATCTCCAGCAAAAACCTGGAGGTGATCGGCAACAATGTGGCCAACGCCAACACCTATGGCTTCAAGCAATCGCGCGCCGAGTTCGCCGACATGTATGCGGCCTCGCTCAACGGTGGCGGCAGCAACAACATCGGTATCGGTGCCCGCGTGGCCTCGGTGGCGCAGCAGTTCACCCAAGGCAACATCACGACGACCGCCAACAGCATGGACCTGGCTATCAACGGCCGTGGCTTCTTCGCGCTGGCCAACTCGCAAGGTGAAACCGTCTATTCCCGCAACGGCCAGTTCAAGCGCGATGCCAGTGGCTACATCGTCAACAACGAAGGCCACCAACTGCTAGGGCAAGCCCTCGATCCAAATGGCGCCCCGGCCGGCCCTGCAGGCACAGCCATCCAGCTCAACAACGACAGCTCCCCTCCCCAGAAAGCCGCAGCCATCAGCATGACGGCCAACCTCGACGCCAAGGCAGCGAAGATCACCAATCCCGTCGATTTCAGCAACTCCAAGACGTACAACTTCGTGACGTCGCAGACGGCCTACGGTGACAATGGCGCCCCCATCGCGCTGAACTACTACTTCGTCAAGACCGCCGACGCCACCCCCGGCGACCCCACCGCCACGCCCCCTGACCCCGGCACCGGCGGTACCTGGTCGGTCTACATGAGCGCCGACGGCAACACCAATGCTGCCTCGGTGCAGAACGACGGCAGCGGCAACCCCACAGCCATCGCCTCCTTCACCTTCAATGCTGACGGCTCCATGCCCTCCGGCTCGACCTTCACGATCGCCTCGATCCCGGGCGGCAAGAACGGCCAGCCGCTCACCGGCGTGACGCTCAACCTCAACAACGCCACCGAGTATTCAGGCTCCTATGCAGTGACCGACCTCTCCGGTGGTGGCTACGCGCAGGGCAACCTGTCGGATTTCGTCATCGAAACCGACGGCACCGTGACCGCCCGCTACACCAACGGCCAGTCCAAGCCCATTGCCACCGTCCAGCTGGCCGACTTCAAGAACCTCAACGGCCTGCAACCCGTCGGCGCCAACGAATGGAAGCCCACCGCCCAGTCCGGCCAGCCTCTGCCACTGGGCACGCCAGGCAGCGGTGTCTATGGCCTGCTGCAGTCCGGTGCACTGGAAGAGTCCAACGTGGACCTGACCGGTGAACTGGTCAACATGATCGTGGCCCAGCGCGCCTACCAGGCCAACGCCCAGACCATCAAGGCGGAAGACCAGGTTCAGCAGACGCTGGTGAACCTGCGTTGATGAGCAGGCTGACGGAGTAAACCATGGACCGCATGATCTATGTGAGCATGGCTGGCGCCAAGATGAACATGCAGCGCCAGGATGTGCTTTCCAACAACCTGGCCAATGTCAGCACGGCGGGCTTTCGGGCCGAGCTCGATGCCATCCGTGCCGTGCCCGTGCGCGGCGATGGCGCCAGCACCCGCGTCTACTCGCTGGAAACCACCGTGGGCTACAACGATGCGGCCGGCCCCTTGAGCTTCACCGGCCGCAACCTGGACGTGGCCGCACAAGGCAAGACCTGGATGACCGTGCAGGCCCTGGACGGCACCGAGGCCTACACCCGTGCAGGCTCTTTCGAAGTCGGCGCAGACGGCACCCTGGTCACCCAAAGCGGCCTGCCCGTCATGGGCGATGGTGGCCCCATCTCCATCCCGGCCAACACGGAGGTCAGCGTGGCCCCCGATGGCACGGTCAGCGCCAAGGACACCAAAGGCAAGATCACCGGCGTGGGCAAGCTCAAGCTCGTGACACCGACCGACCAGCTCACGCGTGGTGAAGACGGCCTCTTTCGCACCAGCGATGGCACCGAGCTGCCCGCCGACGGCAATGCCCGCGTGCAGGACGGCGCGCTGGAAGGCTCCAACGTCAATCCCATCGAGACCATGGTGTCGATGATTGCCGCGGCCCGCCAGTTCGAGACCCAGATGAAGCTGATGCAGACCGCCGAGTCCAATGAGAAGCAGGCAGCCCAGTTGCTGTCTGGCAGTTGATTGAATTGAGATGGCGTGACAAGCGCCGAGGAGCAAAGCCATGATGCGTTCACTGTGGGTATCGAAGTCCGGCATGGAAGCCCAGCAGACCCAGCTGGATCACATTTCCCAGAACCTGGCCAACAGCGGCACCAACGGCTACAAGCAGTCGCACGCGGTCTTTGAAGACCTGATGTACCAGAACCTGCGTCAAAGCGGTGCCAACAGCTCCGAGCAGACGCAACTGCCCACCGGCCTGCAAGTCGGCCTGGGTGTGCGCGCCGTGGCCACCTCGCGCCAGTTCACGCAAGGCACGCTGACGCAGACATCGAACAACCTGGACCTGGCGATCCAGGGCAAGGGCTTCTTCCAGGTCACCATGCCCGATGGCACCACGGCCTATACCCGCGATGGCTCCTTCCAGATGGACGCGCAAGGCCAGCTCGTGACCAACAACGGCTACCTGGTGCAACCCGGCATCACTGTGCCCGCCACGGCCACCAATGTGACCATCGCCCAGGACGGCACGGTCACCGCCACCATTCCCGGCCAGGTGCAGCCGCAGAACCTGGGCCAGCTCCAGCTCGCGTCCTTCGTCAACCCGGCCGGCCTCGACCCCAAGGGCCAGAACCTGTTTGCCGAGACCACGGCTTCGGGCGCACCTCAGACCGGCGCCCCCACCGTACAGGGCATGGGCTCGCTGTCGCAAGGCTTCGTGGAGTCGTCCAACGTGAACGTGGTGCAGGAACTGGTGACCATGATCCAGACCCAGCGCGCGTATGAACTGAACTCCAAGGCCATCCAGACCTCGGACCAGATGCTGCAGAAGCTGGGACAGATGTGATGGGTTTCATGATGCGCAAGCTGCTTGCACTGTGCGCCTTGCCTGCGATGCTGGCAGGCTGCGTCACCACCGCCCCCAAGGTGGACGTGGCCGAACCCACGCAGGCCCGCCCCTCTGCCGCAGCCTATATGCCGGCCGAAAATGGCGCCATCTTCCAGGCTGGCGGCTACCGCCCGCTGTACGAAACCCACCGCGCGCGCATGGTCGGCGACATCATCACCGTCACCATCAGCGAGGCGGTCTCGGCCACCCAGCAGACCACCAGCTCCATCGAGAAAAAGGGCAGCGTGAGCAGCAGCATCACAGCCGTGCCCCTGGTAAGACTGGATCAGGTGGCCAAGCTCGGCGCCGCCGGCTCGTCCGACAACAAATTCGACGGCACCGGCAGCACGGCAGCCACAGGCAACTTCACCGGCACCATCACCGCCACGGTCATCGAGGTCTTGCCCAACGGGCACCTGATCGTGGCCGGCGAAAAGCAGATCGGCGTGGCCAAGAACGTGGACGTGCTGCGCTTCTCGGGCCAGGTCGACCCCGCCAGCATCCAGCCGGGCAACAGCGTGCTGTCCAGCCAGATCGCCAATGTGCGCATCGAGCACATGGGCCGCGGCGCCCAGCAGGACGCTCAGGGAATAGGCTGGCTAGCCCACTTCTTTTTGAGCATTTCGCCGTTCTAAAGATCCCCAAAATGAAGCCGAGTACCCCAAGGAAGCGCCGGGCCGCCCCCAGCTTCCTTGCCCCCGCGGGGGGCCTGCCGTCAGGCAGGTATGGGGGTCACCTTGACAGGATTTCGGCCTCATGGACATCTCGGATCGCCTCCTCAAACTGCTGATCGGCCTGGCCTTTCTGGCCGCCTCCTCGGCCCTGTGGTGGCCGTCTGATGCAAAAGCCGTCCGCCTCAAGGAAATCGCCGCCGTCCAGGGCGTGCGCAGCAACCAGCTGATGGGCTATGGCCTGGTCGTGGGCCTCGACGGCACTGGCGACCAGACCACGCAAGCGCCCTTCACCGCGCAGAGCCTCAACGCCATGCTCCAGCAGATGGGCATCACCATGCCCGCTGGCGCCACCATGCAGCTCAAGAACGTGGCGGCCGTGATGGTCACCGCGTCCCTGCCCCCCTTCGCCCAGCCCGGCCAGGCCATGGACGTGACTGTCTCCTCCATGGGCAATGCCAAATCCCTGCGCGGCGGCACGCTGATCGCCACCCCGCTCAAGGGTGCCGACGGCCAGATCTACGCCATGGCCCAGGGCAATGTGGTCATCGTGGGCGCCGGTGCTGCCGCCGGTGGCGCCAAGGTCCAGATCAACCAGTTGAGCGCCGGCCGCATCCCCTCTGGCGCCACGGTCGAGCGCAGCGTGCCCACGCCCTGGCTGCAGGGCAGCGCTGTGCAGTACGACTTGCAGGCCGACGATTTCAACACCGCCCGTGAAGTGGCCAACGCCATCAACAAGGCCAAGGGCGCAGGCACCGCCGAGGCCATCAACGGCCGCATGGTGCACGTCAACCTGCCCACCCAGCCGGGCGAACGCGTTGCCTTCATGGCCGATCTGGAAAACCTCAACATCGACAGGGCCACGCCGGCCGCACGCATCGTCGTGAACTCGCGCACAGGCTCCATCGTGCTGAACCAGGCTGTGACCATCGGCCCCTGTGCCGTCGCCCACGGCAACCTGTCGGTGACCATCAGCTCCACGCCGGTCATCAGCCAGCCCAGCCCCATGTCCCAAGGCCAGACCGTATCCACCGAAAAGACCGACATCCGCATCAACCAGGAACCCGGCGCACTCATCCAGATGCCCGCCGGCACGAAGTTGACCGAGGTGGTCAAAGCGCTGAACACCCTTGGCGCCAACCCGCAGGACCTGCTGGCCATCCTGCAGGCCATGAAGGCTGCCGGCGCACTCCAAGCTGAGCTGGAGGTGATCTGATGAGCATCGACACGTCATCCAACCAGACCAATGGTCTGAGCATGGACCTGCGCTCCCTGGAGCGCTTGAAAGCCACGTCCGGCAAAGACCCCAAGGCCGGCATCAAAGACACGGCCAAGCAGCTCGAGGGCCTGTTCATGCAGGAGCTGGTCAAGAGCATGCGCGCCACCACGATGAGCAGCGGCATGCTGGACAACTCGGCCACCGACATGGGCACCAACATGCTCGACACCCAGCTGGCCAACCAGATGACCGGCCTGCCCGGAGGCCTGAGCGACATCATCGCCAAGCAGCTCGAGCGCCAGATGGGCATCAAAGACAGCCCGCTCAAAGGCGTGGGCGACCTGAAGATGGGCCGCCTGCAGGACGACACCAGCACCAGCAGCGCAACAAGCACCACCAACGGCAGCAGCACGGCTGTGGACGACAAGAGCCTGAGCGCCTCGCAACGCTTCGTGCTCAAGCACCAGGACGCCGCCAAGGCCGCCGAGGCCGCCACCGGCATCCCCGCCACCAACATCCTGGGCCAGGCTGCACTGGAGTCTGGCTGGGGCAAGCACGAGATCCACATGAAGGACGGCACGCCCAGCCACAACCTGTTTGGCATCAAGGCCACGTCGGACTGGAAGGGCAAGGTCGCCGAGGTCACCACCACCGAATACATCGGCGGCGTGGCCCGCAAAGTCACCGCCAAATTCCGTGCGTATGACTCCTACGAAGACGCTTTCAAGGACCATGCCAAGCTGCTGAGCCAGAGCCCGCGCTACAGTCAGACTGTCGCTCAAGCCGACACGGCCAGTGGCTTTGCCCGTGGACTGCAACGCGCCGGCTACGCCACCGATCCCGCCTACGCGGACAAGCTCACCCGGGTGATCAACACCACGCTGCGTCTGCAAAAGACCGTGACGTGACGGCTTGAGAGGAGTACACCATGGGTTCAGGCATCTTCTCCATCGGTTCGTCCGCCATGACGGCCACGCAGGCCATGCTGGACACGACCGCGCACAACATCAGCAACGTCAACACGCCGGGCTATTCGCGCCAGCAGGTCGAGTTGTCTACCGAAGGCGGCTTGTACACCGGTGCCGGCTTCTATGGCCGCGGCGTGAAGGTGACCACGGTCACCCGCTCGACCAACGAGTTCCTGGTCAAGGAAGTCAACGTCAACACAGCGCAGAACAGCTCTGATCAAACCCGGCTGGACAAGCTCAAGCAACTCGAAGGCGTGCTGCCCACCGGCGAGACTGGCCTGGGCTATTCGGCCTCGCAGGTGCTCAACGCTTTTGTGGATGTGGCCAATGCCCCGCAGGACGTCTCGGCTCGCCAGGTCGCGCTGTCCAAGGCGCAGGACTGGGTCAGCCGCATGAACACGGCCGGCAAGCAACTCCAGGATCTGCAAAGCGGCGTGGTCTCGGACATGCAGTCCACGGTGGCGCAAGTCAACTCGCTGACCAAGAAGATCGCCGACGTCAACCAGGCCATCGCCAAGTATCAGGGCTCGGGCCACACCCCCAACGACCTGCTGGACCAACGCGACCAACTGGTCAAGCAGCTCAACCAGCAGGTGCAGGTCACGACCGTGCCCGCCGAAGACGGCACGCTCAGCGTCTTCATGGGGGGCGGCCAATTATTGGTGCTGAGCAATTCGGCCCAGACCCTGGCCGTCGTGCGCGACCCCGCCGACCCCAGCCTGGGCCGCGTCGCGCTGGCCACCAATGGCTCCAACCGCATCCTGGACGGCACCCAGATGACCGGTGGCGCCCTCGAAGGCCTGTTGCAGTTCCAGGACTCCGACCTGGCCCAGACCAAGCAGCAGCTCAACACCTTCTGCGCCAACTTCGCCGATGCCCTCAATGGCCAGCAGGCACTGGGCATCGATCTGGATGGCAATCTGCAGACCACCTTCGACGCCTCGGGCAACCCGGTCGGCACGCCCTTGTTCACCAACACGAAGGACGCGGCTGCCCTGACCCTGGCCATGACCTCGCCCAAGGGCCTGGCCGCAGCATCGCCTTTGTCTGCCACGCCGGCCACCACCAACAGCGGCACCGCCGCCGTGAGTTCGCTGGCCATGGCCCGGGCCTTGCCCACCGGCACCGCCACAGACGCAGCCACCTCGATGCCCACGTCCACCACGGCCTTGAACGTGGTGTTCGCCACCGACCCCAGCGACCCGTCCAAGCTCGTCTACAGCTTCGTCGACGCCAACGGCAATGCCTACAAGGACACCTCGCCACCTCGCAGTTGGACCCCGGGCACGGCCATCAACGATGCCGACCCCGCCAGCACACCCACTGGCGCCCTGTTCAACCTGAGCATCACCGGTGTGCCCAAGGCTGGCGACACCATCCAGATCTCGCGCACCGCCTACCCCGCTGCCAACAACGGCAACGCCATGGCGATGCTGGGCCTGCGTGACCAGGCCATCGTCTCGCTGGATGGCACGACCAAGACCACCGTCACCGACGCCTACTCGCAGATGATCGGCAACCTGGGCGTGATCGTGCAAGGCGGCCAGACCGCCGCCGACATCTCCAAGACCCTGGTCACCAGTTCCGAGCAGACGCTGTCCAGCACGTCAGGTGTCAACCTCGACGAAGAGGCGGCCAAACTCATCCAGTATCAGCAGAGTTACCAGGCTGCGGCCAAGGTCCTGCAGATCGCCCAGTCGCTGTTCGCGACCTTGCTGCAGACCGCGCAGCAATAAGCCAGGAGCCTGACCATGCGCATCGCCACGGCCTACACCTACTCGCAGACCATCAGCAACCTGCAGGAGCGCCAACAAAAACTGGCCACATCCCAGGAACAGCTGACGTCCGGCAAGCGCGTCAACTACGCCAGCGACGACCCCACGGCGGCAGCCCGGGCCGAACGCGCCCTGGCCCAGATCGCACGCACCGAGGCCGACCAGCGCACGCTCGACGCCAGCAAGAACGTCATGAACATCGCCGAGTCGGCACTGGGCAATGCAACCGATCTGCTGCAGACAGCCCGCGAGACCCTGGTGTCCGCTGGCAACGGCAGCTACTCCGACAGCGACCGCCAGGCCCTGCTGGCCAAGCTCAAGGACATCCGCTCGCAACTGCTGACCGTGGCCAACACCTCCGACGGCAGCGGTGGCTATGTGTTCGGTGGCCAGGGATCGTCGTCGCCCCCCTTTGTCGACACCACCACGGGCGTGATCTTCCAGGGCGCGGCCGGCGAGACGCTGGCCTCGCAGGCCGATCACCTCAACCTGACGGTGGACGGCCAGCAGATCTGGCTCAATGGCAAATCGGGTAACGGCGTCTTCAACACGGCGCAAGGCACCAACGTGAACACCGGCCAGGCCAATACCGGCACAGGCTGGATCAGTGCCGGCACGGTCAGCACGCCCAGCCAGGTTCCCTACCCGGCCAACCCTTCGCCCACCTACGCCATCCAGTTCCATGTGAGCGGCTCCACCACCACCTACGACGTGCTGGAAGATGGCAACCCCATCGCCACGGGGCAGCCCTACACGAGCAACCAGCAGATCGCCATTCCGGGCAAAGGCATGGCCGTGGGCATTTCGGGTGCGCCTGCCGATGGCGACTCGTTCAACATCACCGAGGCCCACAACAACCTCAATATCTTCACCAGCCTGGACAAGGTCATCTCGGCCCTGAGCACGCCCAACCAGCGCGGCGGCCAGGTCCAGCAGGCTGTGAACACCGGCATGGCCCAGATGGACGCGGCCCTTGCCAGCGTCCAGGGGGGCCGTGCTGCCGTGGGCGAGCAGCTCAATCGCATGGACGGCATCCAGACCCGCAACGACTCGCTCAAACTGGCGGCCCAGACCGAGAAGTCCAATGCCGAGGATCTTGACATGGTTGCTGCCATTTCAAGCTTCCAGAACCAACAAACTGGCTACCAGGCGGCACTTCAAAGCTATGCCTCCATCCAGAAGCTGTCATTGTTCCAATACATCAACGGGTAAGGACAGGACCTCTACATGGACCACCCCATTCTCAGCCAGACCGCCTTGGCCTACTGTCCGGTCATCGATCGCAACCGCAGCGTCGTCGCCACCCGGCTCACAGTCTTCCCGCTCAACCAGGGTGCCAAGCTCGACCCGCGTTCCCTGCTGGACGCGCTGGCCGAAGCCTGGCCGACCGGGGGCCCTCAGCTGTGGCTGAACGTGGCCAGCGAATCGCTGCTGCGTGATCTGATCGTGGCCCAGCCCGGCACCCACATCGTCGTGGAGGTGCCCGCCTTCATGGCCAGCGACGCCAGCAACACCGGCCCTCTGAGCACCCTGCATGCCAACGGCAACACCCTGCTGCTCAAGGGCCGCCCGCTGCAGGAGCTGCCGCGTGAGGTGCTGTCGAGCTTCAAGTACGCCATCGTCGATTTCGAAGAAGACCGCCGCATCGACCAGACCACTGGCGGCGCAGGCGTGGCGCCGGACGGCATCCCCCGCCACATCGACCATGTGCAGGCCGGCATCAGCAGCGTGGCCGACATGGAGACCAGCTTCCGCCGTGGCGCCTCCGCCGTGCTGGGCTGGCCCATCGACGACGTCATCAAGCCAGGCAACAAGCCGGCCGACCAGCCCGCCTTGCAGGTCATCGTGCAATTGATCGACCAGGTCCACAAGCAAGACGACATCGAGGACCTGGAAAACACGCTCAAGCGCGACCCACCCCTGGCCTACAAGCTGATGCGTTACATCAACTCGCCGGCCTTCGGCCTGTCGGTGGAGATCAGCTCCTTCCGCCACGCCATCATGATCCTGGGCTACCAGCGCCTCAAGCGCTGGCTGGCCCTGCTGCTGGCCACCGCCAGCAAGGACCCGAACATGAAGCCCGTCATGTACGCCGCCGTGCGCCGTGGCCTGCTGATGGAAGAACTGGCCCGCAGCAGCGGCGACAGCGAGATGCGCGGCGAGTTGTTCATCTGCGGTGTGTTCTCCCTGCTCGACCGCATGTTCCAGCAACCCTTCAACGAGCTGCTCAAGACCATCCCCGTGCCCGAGCGCGTCTACCAGGCGCTGGCCGACAACACCGGCCCCTACGAGCCCTATTTCAGGCTCGTGCAGGCCATCGAAGGCAGCAGCGTCTACGACGTCAAGGAAGCCGCCGAAGCCCTGTTCATGAGCTTCGCCGACATCAACACGGCCGTGATCAAGGCCATGTCCGCCGCCTCGCAATTGGACTGATCGGACGCCCATTGCGCCATGTGAATTCGTGCACATGGCGCTCCCCCTCAGTCACGGGTTAACCCTTGGCCAATCGCATGTGAGCCGCTATCCTCTGGCTCCACTATGAATGCATTCGCCCCCCTCCTCGGTGTCATGGTCCTGTCCTTTGTGCTGGTCACGAACTTCTTCGTGGCCGCATGGGAATTAGGGGTGCTGCGCGCATTCGGCCGCCGCAAGATTCTGAACTGGCGCACCCTGACCGCCAGCTCCCTGGCCGCCTGCATCCCGTTTGCGGGCGCCATCCTGGCCCTGACCCTGATCCCATCGGACAACGCCGTCGATATCTCGCAATCGGCCGGCCAGTTGGCCTTCCAACTGGCCAGCTGCGGCCTGGTCATGCACCTGATCAACGACCAGCTCGTGAGCTGGGGGCGCCAGCAACCGCAGATCTGAGCGCATCCCAAGCCGTGCCCGAGCCGGCTCGGTAAGATGGCGCATGCTTGCTGACGACACGCCCTACGCCGACCTCACCCCCGACCTTGTCCTCGATGCCCTGGAGGCCTTGGGCCAGCGCGTCGATGGCCGCTTGCTGCAACTCAATTCCTACGAAAACCGCGTCTTCCAGATCGGGCTGGACAGCGGCCATTTCGTGGTCGCCAAGTTCTATCGGCCTGGCCGTTGGAGCGATGCGCAGATCCTCGAAGAGCATGCCTTCGCGCACGAGCTGGTCGCCGCCGAAGTACCGGCCGTGCCGCCGATGACCCTGCATGCCACCATGCCCGAAGCGCTGTTGCAAGGCGAGCCCCCTACCCTGGGCTTCTTCAAGGGCCACCGCGTGGCCGTGGCCCACCGGCGTGGCGGCCGCTCGCCCGAGCTGGAAGATCCCGAGGTGCTCAGCTGGATTGGCCGCTTCCTGGCCCGGCTGCACGAGGTCGGCGCCCGCCAGTCCTTTGCCCACCGCACCACGATGGGCGTGGCGCAGACCGGCCGACAAGCCCGCCACTGGCTGGCCGAGCACGACAGCCTGCCCATCGAGCAAGGCACCAACTGGCTGGCTGCGGCAGATCAGGCGCTCGACTTGTGCCAGGCCGCGTTTGACCGCATCGGTAACCTGCGCCTGCGCCGCCTGCATGGCGACTGCCACCCCGGCAACATCCTGTGGACACCCGAGGGCCCGCACTTCGTGGACCTGGACGACGCCTGCATGGGCCCCGCCATCCAGGACATCTGGATGCTGCTCAGCGGCGACCCGCGCGAACGCCAGACGCAGCTCAACGCCTTGCTGGATGGCTACGAGTCCATGGCCGAATTCGATTGGCGCGAGCTCAAGCTGATCGAGCCCCTGCGCACGCTGCGCATCATCCATCACAGCGCCTGGCTGGCCCGCCGCTGGCACGACCCGGCCTTTCCGGCTGCCTTCCCCTGGTTTGGCTCGGGGATGTACTGGCAAGAGCAGATCGACCTGCTGCGCCAGCAGATCGAGCTCATGAGCACGCCTGACGATCAGCCCACTTGGATGCAGAACTGATGCAGGACTGATCAAGCCCCATCCCGCCGACTTCAATCCTGAGACAGGTGGATCATGCCGGTGTTGAAGTCAAACTCGAAGACTTCGCCGTGCCGCGCCCACTCGATCACGACCTTGAGCACGTCCTCGGCCTCTTGAGGCTCCATCGCGTCGCGCAGCAGCTTCAGGAAGGGCTTGCGTGCCAACTCGCGTGAAGACTCCTGCTCCAGGCAATGCCGGATGTGCGCTGCCAGGGGCACACGGGCCAGCAACTGGCGCCCGAACAGCAGCTTGCGCTGCACATTGTCGGCTTCCACATAGCGCTGACCCAGGGTCGTGATGCTCAGGTCGCCGCTCTCCACCTTGGCCAGGTCCAGCAAGGCCAGGGCCTGGGCCGTGGTCAGCATCTCCTCGTCGCTCAGCTCGCTGTCTTCCACCAGCTTGGGCAAATCGGCTCGGCCGTTGTAGGGCTCCTCGTGGAGCATTTCCAGCACGGCCTCCATTCGGCCCACTTCAGCCTGCGGCAGCACGTCGGTCAGGCGCAGGCGCGGTGTCTCGTCGGCGCTGCGACCTGTCTGGATCGCCCCCGCCGTCATCAAGGCATACACCTCGTCGATCAGAGCACGCACCTCGCGGCTGTCAGGGTCACGCGGGCGCTTGAGGCTGATCTGCAATTGAAAGCGCACCCGGCCCGGGTTGCTCGAGAAGATCAGCACGCGGTCGGCCATCAGCACCGCTTCTTCAATGTTGTGCGACACCACGAGGATGGCCTTGGTCGACATCTGCCCGTCGCCCCACAGCTCCAGGATGTCTTCCCGCAGGCGCTCGCCGGTGAGCACATCCAGCGCCGAGAAAGCCTCGTCCATCAAGAGCACATCGGGTTGCACCACCAGTGCACGCGCAATGCCCACGCGTTGGCGCATGCCGCCCGACAGCTCGCGCGGCAAGGCGCCCTCGAAGCCGCCCAGCCCGATCATCTCGATCGCCTTGGTGGCACGCTCCTCGCGCTCGCTGGCGGGCAGGCCGCGCGCCTCCAGGCCCAGTTCCACGTTCTGCTGCACCGTCAACCATGGAAACAGGGCAAAGGACTGGAACACCATGCTGATGCCCCGCGCCGGCCCGAACAGCGGCTGCCCGCGGTAGCTCACATCGCCTGCATCGGCACCCACCAGGCCAGCCATGATGCGCAGCAGGGTCGACTTGCCCGAGCCCGACTGCCCCAGCAGCGCGACAATCTCGCCTTCGCGCAGGGTGAAGTCCACGTTCTCCAGCACGGCACGCGGCGTGCCGTCAGGCCGCTTGAAGGACTTGCCGACCTGCTTGAGTTCCACGATCGGTGTGCTCATCATGAAACCTCCTAAAAATACATGCGATCGCCGGCGAGCTGATACAGCCTGCGCCAGACAAAATGATTGAGCCCCATCACGAAGATGCACATCACGCCAATGCCCAGTGCGATGCGGGGGAAGTCGCCCACGGCGGTCATGTGGGCGATGTAGCTGCCGATGCCCGAGGCCTGCAAGGTGGTGTCACCCCAGCTCACGTACTCCGACACAATGCTCGCGTTCCATGAACCGCCGCTGGCCGTGATGGCCCCGGTGACGAAGCTGGGAAACACCGCCGGCAGCAGGTAGCGCCGCCAACGCAGCCAGCCGCTCAAGCCCAGGTTCTGCGCGGCCAGCCTGAGCTCGGTGGGGATGCCCGAGGCGCCGGCCACCACATTGAACAGGATGTACCACTGCGTACCCAGGATCATCAGCGGCGACAGCCAGATGTGCGGGTTGAGGTGGAAATGCACGATCACCACCACCGCCACCGGGAACATCAGATTGGCCGGGAAGGCGGCCAGAAACTGCGCGATGGCCTGCACGCGCGACGCCATGGCCGGCCGCATGCCAATCCACACGCCAACGGGCACCCAGACCAGCGCCGCCAAAGCGATGAGGATCAACACACGAATCAGGGTGTAGATGCCCAGCACGAACACGTGCATCACCTCGCTCCATCCCACCTCCGCGAGGATGAAGTTAAGCAGGCGCCAAGCCGCCAGAAGCACGCAGGCCATCACCACCGCATCCCACAGCCGGGACCATTGCTCTGAAAAGGTGCTGGACCTCGCCCGGATGGACGTGCCATCGTGCGAGAGCTTGAACACCTTGAACGAATGCTCCAGCAGACGGTCGAACACATCAAACACGCGTTGCAGGCGCTCCGTGCGACGGATCCAGGTCAGGAGCCATGACTGCTGAGCTGTGTCGCCACCCGTTTCTTCAAAGCGGAAGCGATCGGCCCAGGCCAGCAGGGGCCTGAAGAACAGCTGATCGTAGAGCACCACGCCCACCAGCATGGCCAGGATCGCCCAACCAATGGCAGACAGGTCGCGGGCCTCGATCGCCGTCGCGATGTAGGAGCCGATGCCCGGCAGCTTGATGTTCTGGTTGGACACCGAGATGGCCTCCGAGGCCACCACGAAGAACCAGCCACCCGACATCGACATCATCATGTTCCACAGCAGCGGTGGCATGGCGAAGGGCATCTCCAGGCGCCAGAAGCGCTGCCAGCCCGAGAGGTGGAAAACGCGGCTGGCCTCCTGCAACTCCGATGGCACCGTGCGCAGCGACTGGTAGAGGCTGAAGGCCATGTTCCAGGCCTGCGAGGTGAAGATGGCGAAGATGGCCGCACACTCCACACCAAACAGATTGCCTGGAAACAGCGCAATGAAGCCCGTTACGGTGATCGACAAAAAGCCCAGGATGGGGATGGACTGCAGGATGTCCAGCAGCGGCACCAGCACTTTCTCGGCCGCGCGGTACTTCGTGGCCAGCACTGCAAAGGCGCAACTGAACAGCAGCGAGCAGGCCATGGCCATGAACATGCGCAGGCTGGTGCGAAGCAGGTAGTAAGGCAGGGCCCATGGGTCGAGCGTCAGCGGCAGGGGCGTGCCCAGCTGATAGGGGCGCGCCATTTGGCCCGCGCCATAGGCCAGCAGCACCAGGATGGCCAGCACCAGCGGCAGCAGGGCCCAGTCCCAACGGTTGCCACCGGCCTCCACAACGCGACGCGGCAGCAGGGTCGGATTTCGCAATGTCATGTTCTGGCGCCCTGTAGACAACTCTGCCCTGCCGTTTTCGAGCAAACGCGCATCATCGCACTCAACTCTTTCAGTTTTGTTTCAGCAAGGCCTCATTTGACCGAAAAACCTATCCGGGTTCAGACAAGAACGCAGCGTGCGTTTGTCTCGCTGCCCCCATGTCACGAATCCCCGCGAAATGCCGCCCATAGTAAGGTTGCACCGTCGTCAAATTTGGAGTTTTTCATGGCTGTCGCCGATACCGATCTACCGGCATCTTCTTCTGGCCTGAGCGACTGGCTGCTCGAACTGGTGATCGGCGTGGTCGTGGTGGTTCTGGGGGGCAGCGTCTGGGCCTACACGCATTTCAGCGGCCAGCCTGACGCGCAGCAGGAGCGGCCCAAGCCGGCCTGGCTGGCCATGCCCAAAATCATGGCGCAGATGGCGGACGGCCGCATGGTCAACATCAAAGTCAACCTGCAACTGGCCAAGGACAAGGACGCCGACGAGCTGGAACCCCATATCCCCGCCTTCACTGCACTAATCGAGGAAACCGGCACACACATCTCAGAGGACGATCTGCATGGCCGCGACGGACTTAAACGATTCAGCCACGACATGAAGGTCTCGCTCAATGGCTACCTGAAGACGCAGGGGGTTGAGACCCGCGTCAAGAACGTGGCCTTCGATGAGCTGATGCTCATGCCTTGATGCGGCGCCAGGACGTGCCCAGGGCCAGGCACAGCGCCATGGCAGCGAGCTCCAAACCGCCAACCTCACCGCCGCCGCCGCCTCCGCCGGATGAAGTTGTCGTCACCGTCGGCGCCCCGACCACGACCCATTGGTCTATCGAGGCCGTTTGAGCAGTGTTGTCTGTCACGGTCAATTGCACATGGAACGAGCCGGTACCCGATGGCGTCACCGGCACCGTGCTGCTGGACGCATTCCAAGCGGATGAGCTCACAATCCCGCCGCCATCCAGCAAGGTCCACTGGTAGCTCACGATGGACGAGCCACCCGGGCTGGGCATGGACTGCGTGCCATCCAGATGGGTGACAACGCCCGGCGTCGGGGCGGCCGGGCTCACGGCGATCACGGCCACGGCATCGGAGCTTGCGGCCTGAACCGCCGCAGCGGCATCCAGCATACCGGCGCCACAGGTCAAGGTCGTGCAATAGCACTCCAGCTGTTGTGTGCCATCAGGCAGGTGGCAGACACTCGACGAGGTCGCCGCACCGGTGGTGGGGAATGCCCGCGCGCTCTTGCGCAACAGCGACGACACCGCCGCCGGCGTGAGCGAGGAACGCACTTGCAGCATCAGGGCCACGGTTCCGCTTACCTGTGGTGCCGCGAAGCTCGTGCCATACGAGATGTTGGTGGTCGAATTGGTATAGCCGGCGCCAGCCGGCCCAGCTACGGGGCTCGTTGCCCCTGTGTTCGTCGTGGTCAGGATGGCGTAGTGGCAGGTTGTGTCGTTGCTATCAGCACCAGCGCAGTTCCCGGATGGGGCACTGACGGTCACCTCCGGACCAATGGACGAGTAGCCCACCTTGGTACCCGCATGACGCAGCCCCGCCACTGCGATCACACCGGGGCAATTCGCCGGTGACGACACCGCTTTGCCATCGTCATTGCCGGCAGAAGCCACGATGACGACGTGGGCCGAGGTCACTTCGTTGATGACGTCCTTGTAGGCCTGCGAGCAGCTGTCTTGTGCGCCAAGACTCATGTTGATCACACGGGCTGGCGTTGTCGTGGAGGTCGCGCCGCTCACAGCCAGACCAGCAGCCCATCGCATGCCAGCCAGAATGTCCGAGTCCCAACCACCGCATTTGCCCAGTATGCGCACAGGCAGGATGCGCGCATCAGGGGCCACCGAGGCCATGCCGATGCTGTTGTTCGTCTCGGCACCGATGATCCCCGACACCTTGGTGCCGTGCCAACTGCTGGTCGCCTGGACATCACATTCGGGATTCACACCAACCTCGTTGTGGATGGCCGTGATGCCAGCGCTGTCCACCCAATCGCCCAGGTCAGAGGCATCCGCGCTGCGCCCGCCGCTCACGCCCGCCACAGACGCGTAGCTGATCATGTTGTAGCCGCTGTTGAGCTTGTTTTGCAGATCCGGGTGATCAAAGCGTACACCGGAATCCAGCACGGCGACGACCTGACCGAGCCCCGTTGCCGTACCCCATGCACCCTCCGCGTTGATCGCCGCAGGAATGGTGCTGTCATAGGGATGCAGATACCACTGGCCTGTATCTACATAGATATTGCCCATCGCGACATAAAGAGGATCGTTTGGCACGGCGGTATGCGGCTTGCGCCAACGATCAGGCACGGCGTAGACCACGTCACTGTCCTTGGCCAGCACGGCCGCCAGCGCTTCCGAGCTCATGCCTTGCGCCAGCGCCACATGCAGGCGGTTGCCCACCTCGCGGCCATCTTGCACCTCCAGGCCTCGGCGCAGCCCCAAGCGCTGCATCACATGGTTCTGCGCGGTGTTGTCACCCGACTGCGCCTGCACCACGCTGCTGCGCAGCAGGCTGGCATCGGCTTTGAGCTTGACCATAACCCGGGCACTGTCCGCAAAACTGGACCAGGAAGCCAGGCCCAGCATCGAACAAAACAGGAGTCCCCTCAGGCTTCTTCTTGCGTTCATGTCCCACATCACCAACCACTTTCATCCATGTACATCGCAGCTGACATTGGGCCACGCCTGCCACCATTTCGGACGTGCCCGGCCGCATGTCATCAAACTGCCTCATTTCGCAGCACTTCAAGCCACGCCCCAGGGGGAACCCTCGTTCCCCAAGGTTTGCCAACAAGCTTATCCACAGCTTGCGGGGATAAGTCCGCCGTCTGGACACCTCGCCCAACCTCATCGGCTTGGCAGGAAGTCTAGGCCCGACGCGAGGATACTTGGGGAAAGACTGCGTGTCTCAGCGTAAAGTTCGCCGGTCAATCCATTTGCCAATTCAGGAGCCCGTATGAAGAAACACACAGCTTGGCTGTTGCCTACCGTGCTGATGGCCGCTTTGGCCTCCCTGGCCGGTTGCGCCAACCCCGATACGAAATCAGCATCCGAAGACGAGCACGACATGAAAATGACGCATCACATGATGCAAGGCATGGCCGTGGCCACGCTGACGCCAACCCAGGGCAACAGCGCCCGTGGCCTGGTGGCGTTTCATGAAATGGCCGATCACGTGATGGTGCATGCTCACATCACCGGCGTGGCCCCCAACTCCGAGCACGGCTTCCATCTGCACGATATCGGCAGTTGCGCCAGCACGGATGGCACCAGCGCAGGCGGCCACTTCAACCCCGGCAAGACCGCACACGGCCCACAAGACGCTGAACACCATGCGGGCGACATGCCCAGCCTTACCGCCAATGCCGATGGCGTGATCGACCAGAAGTTCATGCTGCATGGCGTGACAGTCAAGGCAGGCACCAACAGCATCGACGGCCGCAGCGTGATCCTGCACGCCAACCCGGACGACTACAAGACCCAGCCCACCGGCAACTCCGGCCCGCGTATCGCGTGCGGCGTGATCGCCGTGCACCCCTGAGCCCGTTCGCAAGGCATCAGGCAGCGCATCAAAGCAGGCCCGAGGCCACGTTGATGGTCAGGGCCACCAGGCTGGTGTTGAACAGGAAGGCCAGCACGCAATGGACCAGCCCCACCCGACGCATGCCCGTGCTGGTGATGGACACGTCGGCGGTCTGGCCTGAGGTGCCAATGACCGCAGCAAAGTACAGAAAGTCCAGGTAGTTCGGCTCGGGGGTCTCCGGAAACGCGAGACCACCCGGTAAGCCCTTGCCTCGCGCCACGTAGAAATCGTGGGCGTAGTGCAAGGCGAACATCGTCTGGGTGAAAGCCCACGAGCTCAGGATCGTGACCCCGGCCAGCGCAATGTGCGCGATGCGGGAAGCCCCTGTGAAATCCTTGGCCACCGACAGTTCGGCCACGATGGCCCCCAGGCTGAACAAGGCCGCCAGCACCACCAGCGTCAGGATGGCCATGGCGCCATCGTCCTGCTGACAGGCCCGCTTGCGGATCTGCGCGTGGCTGGCGTGGGCCATCATCCAGCCGGCCAATCCCAGATAGAAGCAGGCGCCGGCATTCCAGCCGATGATCAAGCGGGTCACCCAACGCCCCGCCAGAGGAGTCGGCAGCAGAAGGGCCACCAGCACCCCGACCGCGCCGGCAATGAACAGGCGAGGCCGGATCAGGACTTGCCTCAGGAAGGGCAGCTTGTGCAGCATCATGCGGGTGATCATAGCGTTCAACATTGTCTCAAGCCTTGTCGCCGTGCAGGCTCATGGGCGGCACGCAGCGCGCCAGCACGGCCACGCCGGCCATCAGGACCACGACCACCCATTGCCCACCATGGATGGCTTCGACCAGGCTTTGACGGGCGAGGTCCAGCAAGGCCGATGCATCCTGCCCCGTTTGCAAGGCTTGCGTTTTGAGTGTGGCCATCGCCGCCCGGTCCACCAGCACCTGTGGGTCGGCCAGGGAAGCAAGCCAGGCCGTTTGCCCATGGTGTGCCAGTGCCTCCTGCACCCCTTGCACATAGTGATGCGACACCCAGGTGCCCACCAGGGCCGTGCCCAGCATGCCGCCCATCATGCGGGTCGACTGCAGCATGGCCGTGGCCACACCCAGTTGATGCCGAGGCGCGCTGGCTTGCGTGAACAGGGTCAGATTGGGCAGCAGCATGCCGATGCCCACCCCGCCGGCCATCATGGCCAGCACCACGGTGAGGTGAGGCGTCGAGGCGTGCACCTGTGTGAGCGCATAGGCGGCCACCCAGAACAGGGCGGCCCCCACGTAGAGCATCCAGTTGGGCGAAGACAGCCGCGTCACGATGCGCCCATTGGCGATGCTGCCTACCGTGATGAACACGGCAAAGGGCGTGATCAGCAGGCCCGCCTGGTTCGGCGAAAGACCAAAGCCGCCCTGGAACATCAGCGGCGCGTAGTACATCACCGCGAACATGCAAAACCCCATGGACAGGGACAGCAGGAACAGCGGCACCAGATGCCGATCACTCAGCATGTTCATGGGCAGGACCGGATTGGGGCAACGCCGCTCCCACCAGACCAGCAACATGGCTGACGTCAGCATCACGCCGCCCAGTATCAGCAACCAGGCCACGGGCTTTTGCTGAGGCAGCCACTCGACCAGCAGCTGCATGCTGCCCAGGGCCAAGGCGATCAGGGCGGAGCCCTGCCAATCCAGTGGCGAAGGTTGATGCGCCGAATGCCGGATCCTGGGCAGGTAGCGCGACACGAAAAGCAGACTGGCCAGGCCCACTGGCAGGTTGACGAAAAAGACGGAGCGCCATCCCCAGTGTTCGGTCAAATAGCCGCCCATGGACGGCCCCACCGCATTGGCCAGACCGAAGCTGGTGCTGAACATGATCTGCCAGCGCAGACGCGATTTGGGATCTGGAAAGAGGTCGGGAATGCAGGCGAAGGTCGTGGCCACCAGCATGCCGCCGCCTATGCCTTGCACGCCGCGCGCCAGCACCAGTTGCAGCATGCTTTGCGCCCAGCCGCACAGCATGGAGGCCGAGGTGAACAGCACGATGGCGGCCAGCACAAAGGGCTTGCGGCCATGCTCATCGCCCAGCTTGCCGAAGATGGGTACCGTGATGATGGATGTGAGCAGGTAGGACGTCCCCACCCAGGCATACAGCTCGAAGCCGTGCAACTCGGCCACCACCGTTGGCAGCGCCGTGCCAATCACGGTCTGGTCCAGCGCCACCAGGATCAACACGAAGCACAGGCCCAGCATGGCCAGCAGGGTCTGGCGAAAACCCAGTTCATGAGAGGCGGTGGCGCTGCTGTTCTTGTCGTCAGGCATGGTTGATTGTGCCTCGGCTCCCTTCAAAGGCACAGCTTCACGCCAGGATGTTGATGGTGGAACCCGGACCAGAGTCGGCCAGCGGCTGATTGCCGGTGGTCGGCGTGGTCGTGCTGGAAGTGGAGGCCGATTCCTGATGGTGGTGATGGTGCCCTGCCCGCTTGGCCTGCAGGTCTTGGGCTGCCTTCTGCGCCCCCTGGATGTCACCAGATTGCAGCGCCTTGCCGATGGCCGCGAAGGGCCCGTTGCCATTGTCTTGCCCGGAGCCATTGAGTGCGGCATAGGCCTTCTGGGCCCCGCTCAGGTCACCGGACTGAATCGCACTCATCATGCTTTTGACGTTTTGCTGGCGCTGCTGCCAATTGGCAGCACCCACACTTTGACCGCTCGAATCCGAGCCATTGATGCGCATGTCCATGTTTCACCTCATGTCGAAAAAGGACCGAAAGGGTGGCCCCAAGCCCGTAGCCAGGCAGTCATGGTCTGCCTTGACTCATGATCTGCCTCGGCGTGAGGGTGTATAGATGAAACAGTCCGCTCAAATCGGCTTCATTTACAGGGGTGACACAAAGCCGATACGTATCTTTACCTGGCCACCACGGAACAGGATTTGTTCACGGTTTGGTGGCGGCTGACGCCGCTGGCGCATCACCCGAAGCCTCCTCCATAGACCAGGCCCCCGCCACGTTCTTGAGCAAGAGGCTGGCCGCCGCCAGTTGCCGGTTGCGCACCTGCAGCAGGCTGCTTTCACTGCTGAGCGCCGATGTCTGGGCCGCCACCACATTGAGGTAGCTCACGGTGCCGCCCTGGTATTGGGCCATCACGATGTCCAGGTTGCGCCGCGCGTCGTCCAGCGCCTCCGTCAAGAACTGCGCTTCCTGGTCCAGTTGGTCGGCCAGAACGAGGTTGTCCTCGACTTCCTGCAGGGCAGTCAGACAGGTCTGGCGGTAGGTCGCGGTGGCCTGGTCTGCACCAGACCGTGCCTGGGCGCTGGCCAGTTCACGCTGCCCGCCATTGAAGATCACCTCCGTCAAGGACGGCCCCACGGACCAGAAAAGATTGGGTGCGCTGAGCAGGCCCGCCAGGCTGTCATGGCGGTAGCCGGCGCTGGCCGACAGGTTCAAGGAAGGAAAGTAGGCGGCATCGGCCACGCCGATCTGCGCATAGGCGGCCTCCACGCGATGGCGGGCCGCCGTGACGTCCGGGCGGCGTTGCAGCAACTGCGATGGCAGGATGCGAGGGATAGCTGGCATCGCTGGCAAGACGCCCTGCCCCGACGCCAGGCTCAGCGAGGATGGCGCAACACCCACCAGCACCGCCAGCGCATGCTCCAGTTGCGAGCGCTGTGCACGTGATTCCGCGAGCTGCGCCTGCACGGATTTCAGCTGGGTCTGCGCCTGCAATACATCGCTGCGCGCAGCCAGGCCGCCATCGTACCGCGCTTGGGTGAGCGACAGCGATTTGTCATAGGCCTGCAGGCTGCGCGTCAACAAGGCGGCCTGGGCCTCGGCAGTGCGCATCGACAGATAGGTTTGAACCAAGGTCGATTGGGCAGACAAGCGAGCCGCAGCCAGGTCGTCCTCGCTCGCTTGGTAGGAGGCTTTGGCCTGCGCGCTGGCTTGCGACAGGCGCCCCCACAAATCGATTTCCCAGCTCGCGTTGGCACTCAGCGCCACGCTGTTGTTGACGGCACTCGTGCCAACGACATTGCCGTTCGCGCTGGTCGCGGACCGGCTGCGCGTCAAGGAGGGCCCAACAGACAAGCTTGGCCACAGGGCACTGCGGCTGGCATCCACGGTTGCCTTGGCGCTGTTGACCTGGGCCGCCAGACCTCGCAGGTTCTCATTGCCCACGGCCAGACGCGACACCAGATCGTCCAGCACGGGATCATGGAACACCGTCCACCAGGCCTCCGGTCGGGCTGACGGGTTTTGGCTGGCCGAGCGCTGCCATCTGCCGCTTTCCCACGGGCCGCTTTCCTTGAATGCCGCCGGCGCCACCACGGGTGCAGGCGAAGAGACTTGCGTGACGGCACACCCGGTCAGCCAGACGGCAACCGGCAGTACAAGCAGCAAGGAGCGGGGTGTTTTCATCATGGTGCGTCAAGCCGCTGGCGCGGACTGCATCGAAAGGCCCGTTGCACGGCGCTGACGTCTGGCGCGGCGGCTTCGGGCGCTCAGCCTGTCCATCAGCACGAAGACAACGGGTGTGGTGTAGAGCGTGAGCAACTGGCTGAGGATCAGCCCGCCCACAATGGCCATGCCCAAGGGCTGGCGCAACTCGGCACCATCACCCTGCCCCAGCGCCAGAGGCACGGCACCAAAGATGGCCGCCACCGTGGTCATCAAGATGGGGCGCACACGCAGGCAGGCAGCCTTGTAGATGGCCTGCGCCGCGCCGATACCGGCGTCCTGCCTCTGCCGCGCAATGGCGAAGTCGATCATCATGATGGCGTTCTTCTTGACGATGCCGATCAGCAGGATCACACCGATCAGGGCGATGATCGAGAATTCCGTGTTGAACAGCATCAGGGCCAGCAAGGCGCCCACCCCGGCCGAGGGCAGCGTGGACAGGATCGTCACCGGATGGATCAGGCTTTCATACAGGATGCCCAGCACCAGGTAGATGGCCACGATGGCCGCGCCGATCAACATGGGTTGCGACGACAAGGACTGCTGGAATGCGTTGGCCGTGCCCTGAAAGCTGCCTCTGATCGACACCGGCACACCCAGCTTGCCCATGGCCCGGTTGATGGCCTCCGTGGCCTGCGACAAGGACACGCCCAAAGGCAGGTTGAAGCTGATGGTCGATGCAGGGGCCCCGCTTTGGTGGTTCACGGCCAAGGGCGAGTTGGTTGTCTCAAAGCGCGTGAAGGCATCCAGCGGCACCTGCTGCCCGGCCTTGCTTGTCACATACAGGCGATGCAGCGTTTGCGGGCCTTGCAGGAACTCGGGCGCCAGCTCCATCACGACGCGATACTGGTTGAGCGGGTTGTAGATCACGCCCACTTGCCGCTGACCAAAGGCATCGTTGAGGGTGCTGTCCAGTGTAGACACGGACACGCCCAGTCGCGCCGCAGCCTCCCGGTCGATGATCAAGGAGGTCTGCAAGCCCTTGTCCTGTTGGTCGGCGTTGACGTCGGCCAGATCAGGCAATTGGCTCAAGGCATTGCGGACCAGCGGCCCCCAGGTCCGCAGATCGTCGATTTCATCGGCCTGCAAGGTGTACTGGTACTGCGCGTTGGTCTGGCGCCCGCCCATGCGGATGTCCTGTACCGGCACGAGGAACAGGTTGGCACCAGGCTCATGGGCGAGCTTGCCCCGTATGCGTGAAACAAAGCCATCCGCAGACACACCACGCTGGGCAAGGGGTTTGAGCGTGACAAAAAATCGGGCGGTATTGGTCTGGTCGCCCCCCGTGGAGCCTGACACGCCAGCCACCGCGGGGTCGGTCATCACGATGGACATGAATCGGTCCAGGCGGTTGCGCATCATCTGGAACGAGCTGCCCTGGTCGGCCTGCACATTGCCGATGATCACACCGGTGTCCTGCTGAGGAAAGAAGGTCTTGGGGATGGCCGCATAGAGGTACACGTTCAAGGCCACCACGCCCAGCAGTGTCAACAGGGTCAGGCCTTGGTGGCGCAAGGTCCAGATCAGCGAGCGGCGGTAGGCACGCTGCATGCGCCAGCCCAGGCCGGCCAGCCCGCGGCGTCGACCTGCATCACGTACCTCTGGAGCACGATGGGGTTTGAGCAGGCGCGATGCCATCATCGGCGTGGCCGTGAGCGAGACCACCATGGACACGAGGATCGCGCAGGACAACACCATGGCGAACTCCCGGAACAGCCGCCCCACCACGCCGCCCATGAGCAAAATGGGGATGAAGACGGCGATCAGGGACAAGCTGATCGACACCACGGTGAAACCAATCTCACGCGAGCCTTGCAGTGCCGCCTCGATGGGCGACAGCCCACGCTCGATGTGCCGCGAGATGTTCTCGGCCACCACGATGGCATCGTCCACCACAAAGCCGGTGGCCACGGTCAAGGCCATGGCAGACAGGTTGTCCAGGCTGTAGCCAAGCAGGTACATCATGCCGAAGGTACCTGCCAGCGAGACCGGCACAGCCACCGTGGGCAACAGCGTGGCCCGCCAGTTGCGCAGGAACAGCAGCACCACCAGGATCACCAGGCCCACGGCGATGGCCATGGCCCGCTCCACTTCACGCAGCGATGCACGGATGGTTGGCGTGCGGTCACTGACGATGTTGAGCTCGATGGCTGGCGGGATGGACGCTTGCAAGCGCGGCAACACGGCCCGAATACGCTCCACCGTCTCGATGACGTTGGCCCCCGGCTCCTTCATAACGAAAAGCAGGATGGCGGGCTTGCCATTGGCCAGGCCGTAATTGCGGATGTCCTGCACGGAATCCGTGACCTCGGCCACATCACGCAGCCGCACGGCTGCGCCATCGCGATAACCAAGGATCACGGGCGCGTATTCATCGGCCGTGCGAGCCTGGTCATTGGCCGCGACCTGCCAGTAGCGGCCATCGTTCTCCACAGCACCCTTGGGCCGGTTGGCATTGGTGGCTGTCAGGGCCAGACGCACGTTGTCGAGCGCGATACCCTTGGATGCCAGCTTGTCGGGATCCAGCTCGACGCGCACGGCCGGCAAGGCGCCACCGCCCACGTTCACCTGCCCCACGCCTTCCACCTGCGACAGGCGCTGCGCCAGCACCGTCGAGGCCGCGTCGTACATCTGGCCGCGCGACAGAGTCTGCGAGGTCAGCGACAGGATCAGGATGGGCGCATCAGCCGGGTTCACCTTGCGATAGGTCGGGTTGCTGGGCATGCCGGTGGGCAAGAGCGTGCGCGCCGCATTGATGGCGGCCTGCACATCGCGGGCGGCGCCGTCGATATCACGGCTCAGGTCGAACTGCAAGGTGATGCTGGTCGAGCCCAGCGATGAACGCGAGGTGATCTCGTTGACGCCGGCGATGGTGCCCAGCGCCCGCTCCAGCGGCGTGGCCACCGTGGCGGCCATGGTGTCCGGGTTCGCGCCAGGCAAGGAGGCGCTGACCGAGATGGTGGGAAAGTCGACCTGAGGCAGGGGTGCGATCGGCAGCAGCTGAAACCCGAGAATGCCCGCCAGCATCACCCCGACGGTGAGCAGGGTCGTGGCCACTGGCCGCGCGATGAAAGGCGCGGAGATGTTCATGCCGGCTCCTGCCCCGTCACCGCTCGTCGACGAGCAAAACGCTCAGCCAGGCTGGCAAAACCAAGGTAGATCACGGGTGTGCTGAACAAGGTCAGCAACTGGCTGACGATGAGGCCGCCGACCATGGTCACGCCCAGCGGATGGCGCATCTCGTGCCCCACGCCCGTACCCAGCATCAGCGGCAAGGCACCAAGCAAGGCCGCCATCGTCGTCATCAAGATGGGCCTGAATCGCAGCAGGCAAGCCTGGTGGATGGCCTCGCGCGCACCCAGGCCCTGATCGCGTTGGGCCTCCAGCGCGAAGTCGATCATCATGATCGCGTTCTTCTTGACGATGCCGATCAGCAGCACGATGCCGATGATGCCCACGATGCCCAGGTCCAGGCGGGCCATCAACAGGGCCACCAGGGCACCCAGCCCAGCCGAGGGCAGCGTCGACAGGATGGTGACCGGGTGGATGTAGCTCTCATACAGCACGCCCAGCACGATGTACATGGTGACCACCGCCGCCAGAACGAGCAGCAAGGTGCTCGTCAAGGAAGCGCGGAAGGCCTCGGCCGCGCCCTGAAAGCTCGTCTCCACGCTGAGCGGCAGATCCAGTTGCGCCTCTTGCGCCTTGATGGCGTCCACCGCGTCACCCAGCGCATGGCCGGGCGCCAGGTTGAACGAGATCGTGGCCGAAGGAAACTGCGCCACATGGTTGACCGCCAGCGCAGCGGGCCGTTCGGCGATCTGCGCGACCGCGTTCATCGGCACCTGCGTGGCCGTGACCGTGCCATTGGCCGCCACGCTGCTGCCCGGCACATACAGGCCTTCGAGCGCACGCGGCCCACGGCGAAACGCGCTGCCGGCCTCCAGCACCACACGGTACTGGCTGGACTGCGTGTAGATCGTCGAGATCAGCCGCTGGCCAAAGGCGTTGTAGAGCGCCGTGTCAATGGCCGCCACCGTCACACCCAGCCGGCCCGCGGCTTCACGGTCGATCTGCAGATAGGCCTGCTGCCCCTGATCCTGCAGATCGGTGGCCACATCTGCGATCTCGGGCAGGTCCTTCAATCGGGCCATCAGCCCATTCACGGCCTTGGGCAAGTCTGATGAATCGGGCGAGCTCAGCAGGAACTGGTACTGCGTCTTCGAGACCTTGTCCTCGATCGTCAGGTCTTGCACAGGCTGCATATAGGCCGTGATGCCCGGAATGCGCGATGTGGCCTGCGTCAGGCGCTGGATGATCTCTTCAGCCGAGGCGTGGCGCTGCTCGAAAGGCTTGAGCGTGATCTGCATGCGCCCGGTGTTGAGCGTAGGGTTGGCCCCATCCACACCGATGAAGGATGTCAGGTGATCGACATCGGCGTCCTTCAGGATGCCATCGGCCACGGCCTGCTGGCGCGTCGACATCGCATCGAACGAGGTCGTCTGCGTGGCTTCGGTGATCACCTGGACCAGGCCCGTGTCCTGGATCGGAAAGAAGCCTTTGGGCACCAGCATGTACAGCCCTGCCGTGAGGAGCACGGTCAAGGCAAACACCAGCATGGTCGTCTTGGGCCGATCCAGCACCCAGTTGAGGCCCCGACCGTAAGCTTCCACCATGCCGTCGAAAGCCTTGGCGCTCCATGCCCCGAGCTTGCCGTGTTGCTGTTCGTGCTCAGGCCGCAGCAGGCGGGCGCTCATCATGGGCGTGAGCGTCAGGGACACGAAGGCCGAGATCAGGATGGACACCGCCAGCGTGATGGCGAACTCATGGAAGAGCCGGCCAACGACATCGCCCATGAACAGCAGGGGGATGAGCACCGCGATCAGGGACACCGTCAGCGAAATGATGGTGAAGCCGATCTGCTTGCTGCCCTTGAGCGCAGCCGCCATGGGGCTGTCACCTTCTTCCACGAAACGCGCGATGTTCTCGATCATCACGATGGCGTCATCCACCACGAAGCCTGTGGAGATGGTCAGCGCCATTAGCGTCAGGTTATTGATCGAGAAGCCCGCCAGGTACATGACCCCGAAAGTGCCCACCAGTGACAGCGGCACGGCCACACTCGGAATGAGCGTGGCGCTGGGGCTGCGCAGGAACAGGAAGATCACCATCACAACCAGGGCGATGGACAGCAGCAGTTCGAACTGCGTGTCCTCCACCGAGGCACGGATGGTGACGGTGCGGTCTGCCACCACTTGCACGTCCACCGAGGCCGGCAGAGAAGACTGCAGCTTGGGCAGCAAGGCCTTGACGCGGTCCACCGTCTGGATCACGTTTGCGCCAGGTTGACGCTGCACATTGAGGATGATGGCGGGCGACCTGTCAGACCATGCCGCCAGACGCAGGTTCTCCGCGTCATCGACGATCTGACCCACATCACGCAGCCGGATCGGCCGGCCGCCCTTCCAGGCGATGATCAGGTCCTGGTATTCGGCTGCGGACTTGAGCTGGTCGTTGGCATCGATGGTCGAGGCGCGTTGCGAGCCATCGAAGCTGCCCTTGGCCTGGTTGACGTTGGCCGCCGCGATCGCGGTGCGCACATCGTCCAGCGACAAGCCCAGCGAGGCCAGTGTCTGCGGATTGGCCTGGATACGCACAGCAGGACGACGCCCGCCGGCAATGCTCACCAGCCCCACCCCATCAACCTGCGACAACTTGGGCGCCAGGCGGTTCTCCACCAGATCGTGCAGTTTGATGATGGGCAGTGATGGCGAGGTGATGGCGATCGTCAGCACAGGCGCATCGGCCGGGTTGACCTTGCTGTAGACCGGCGGCATGGGCAGGTCGCTGGGCAGGAGGTTGCTGCCCGCGTTGATGGCCGCCTGGACCTCCTGCTCGGCCACGTCCAGCGACAATCCCAATGAGAAACGCAAGGTGATGACGCTGGCCCCGCCCGAGCTGGTGGACGTCATCTGGTTGAGCCCGGGCATCTGGCCGAACTGGCGCTCCAGCGGCGCCGTCACCGTGGTGGCCATCACATCGGGGCTGGCCCCGGGGTAGAGCGTGGTCACCTCGATGGTGGGATAGTCGACCTCGGGCAGCGCCGACAGAGGCAGGAGCCGATAGGCCAGCAAACCGGCCAGCAAAATGGCCAGCATGAGCAGCGACGTCGCCACCGGCCGCTCGATGAAAATGCGTGATGGATTCATGAGGGCCCGCGATCAGTTGGCTGCGCCGCTGGCCTTGTTGAGCTCGCCTCGGTGCTGCTGGAACCATGCCCGGCGCTCGTCCGGGCTCATGGCCTTGATCTTCTCGGCCACCTCGGGCGGCAGATTGGCCAGGCGGTTGCGCTGCTGGCCACCATCGGCCGGCGCGCTGGCGCCCGCCCGCTGCTTCGGGTCGGCCGCGATCACCTCCACCTTCGCGCCCTCGCGCAAACGGTCCACGCCATCGATGACAACGCGTTCACCCACATGCAGCTCGCCTTCCACGGCCATCCAGTTGCCATCGACCGGGCCAGGCTTGACCACCCTGGTCGTGACCTGGCTGTCCTTGCCCACCACGTAGACGTAATAGCCCTTGGTGCCACGCAGTACCGCTGCCGGCGGCACGGCCAGCGCATCGTGCAGGGTGTCGACCTGCAGCGCCACGCTCACGGCCTGGTTGGGAAAAAGGCTGTCGTCCGTGTTGGGAAACAGCGCCTTGACCTTGATGGTGTCCGTCGTCGTGTCGATGGCGTTGTCAATCGTGTCTACCCGCCCTTGCGCCAGCATCTCTCGGCTGTTGCGATCCAGGGCCTGCACGTTCAGCGCCTGCCCCGACTTCAAGCCAGCTGTGAGCTTGGGCAGTACATTGGACGGTACCGCAAAGATCAGCGCCATCGGCCTGGTTTGCGTGATGCTCACGATGCCATTGGCGTCAGCCGGCTGCACCACATTGCCCACATCGACCTGCTTGAGCCCCACCCGACCAGGGATGGGCGCCAGCACACGCGTGTAGGTGAGTTGCAGACGCGCCGACTCCACGGAGGCCTGATCCGTCTTGACCGTGCCTTCCAGTTGCCGCACCAGCGCCTCTTGCGTGTCCAGCTGCTGCTTGGGCACGGCATCCTTGGCCAGCAGGCCCTTGTAGCGCTCCAAATCCAACCTGGCATTGTCCAGCTGGGCCTTGTCCCGTGCCAGGGTGCCTTCGGCCTGACTCAAGCTGGCCTGGAAGGCGCGCGGATCGATCTGGGCCAGCGTCTGCCCGGCCCTTACTTGCCGGCCTTCCTTGAAATGCAAGGCCTGCAACACGCCGCTGACCTGGGCATGCACCACGGCCGTATTCGATGCTGTGAATGTCCCTACCGCGGAGACCTGCACGTGCACGTCACGACGGGCCACCGGCATCACGGACACCGGCTGCGGCCCCTGCCCGCCACCGCCCATACGGCGCCCACCACCGCCACCTGCCTGGCTGGCGGTACTGGCCTCGGCCCCATTGGCACCACCAGCCTTGTGCTTCCACCACCAGATGCCGCTACCGGCCAACACCAGCACGAACGGCAAAACCCAAATGACGGTCTTGCCCCTTTGAGTTTCCCGATGGCTGGCGATGAAGCTGGAGATGTCGTTGTTTTTCATGGTCGGATGACAGAACAGGGCAGCAATGGGGCGGCCACGTATGGATACAGATGACACGAAGGGACATGGTATCCGCCGCGAATGTCACGTGCACGGCCAGCCAAGGCAAAGTCCGCCTTAACTGGCCAGCAACGAAAGCTTTACATTGACAACCCAGCATCCAGACATGACTCGAAAGACAGCCATTTTGTCTGCCATGTTGGCCTTGATGCTCACCGCTTGCAGCAGCCCTCGAACACCGGCTCTGGATGCGCGGCAAGTGCAGCGCTTTGAAGCACAGGGCTCCCCCCCACGGCAGGAGCTGGCCACCGAGCCTCTGGACGAAGTTCGGCCGACTGGCGGCATGCCGCAAGGCGACAAGTTCATGCTGATCTACAAAGGCGACTGGCTGTCCAAATGAACACGCCCTCATACACGCCTTCTACCGCGCACAAGCGCTTTGCCATCACGGCCACGGACCGCTACCTGCCCGTGCTGGAGGCCTTTGTCGCCAAAGGCTGGCTGCCCCATAAGTTGTTCACCGTGCCCACCGACGAGCGCCTGCATAGCAACAAGGCCGTCATTGCACGCGCGCAGGCACTGGGCATGCAGATCCAGTTGTCAAGGCTGGATGATGCCGCCTTGCTCGATCTGCAACGTGCCGACTGCGATGCCCTCATCGTGGCCAGCTACCCCTGGCGCATTGGTGACTGGCGTCCTTACCTGCGCTATGCCGTCAACTTTCACCCTTCCCCTTTGCCAAGCTACCGTGGCCCTTTTCCGCAGGTCTGGGCCATCCTCGATCAGCAAGCGCAATGGGGTGTCAGCTGCCACAAGCTCGAAGCCGAGTTCGACAGCGGCGACATCCTTGCCCAAACCCTGTTCGCCATGCCCGCCGATGAATGCCTCGACAGCCTGGACTTGAAGATCCAGATGGCCGCGCGCACGCTGGCCGAACAGCTTGCCAATGACTTCGAAGGGCTCTGGCAAACAGCCCAGCCTCAAGAAGGTGGACACTACGTCGGCTTCTGGTCCGACGAAGACCGAACCCTGGACTTCACCACCAGCTGCGCACAGATCTCACGGCAGTTGCGTGCCTTCGGTGCCCTCCAATGCCTAGCTCAGGTCAATGGTGTGCCCGTTCACGTCAAACGCGCGATCACGTGGCATGCCACACATCAAGCGCGCCTGGGCAGCGTCGTGCATGCAGACAGTCTGCGCATGGTCGTCGCCTGCCAGGACGGCTATGTGGCGTTGCTGGAGTGGTCTTTCTTCTCCAGCGGCACGACCACAGGTACGCCTTTGGCGTGAACACATCACGGCCCATGATTAGGTCACATCCTGTTACTGGACAGCCCTCGAACGGGCAACAAAGCCTTTACACGCACGTCACATAGTTCGCCCCATCGCCGCCCCGCCGGCTTGCCACGTGTGGAGTACAAGATGAGACTGACATCCAAGCACTTGCTGTGGGCTTTGCCTGCAAGCGTCGTTCTGGGACTCTCTGCCTGCGGTGGCGGCGGAGGTGGCTCATCTGCCAGCAACAGCGCGTCGTCCGGCGCCAGCGCAGGCGCCACATCCTCAGGGGCCATCACGGCTTTCGGCAGCGTGTTCGTCAACGGCCATGAGTTCGTCACCAGCCACGCCACCGTGGTCGACGACGACACCGGCACCACCAGCGCCAGCAGTGCCCTGGAAGTCGGCGAGGTCGTTGACGTGAAGCCGGCCTCCAACAGCACCGATCAGAACCCGGTGGCCAGCGAGTTGCACATCCACCCATTGGCACGTGGCTATGTCGACAACGCCGACAACAGCGCCGGCACCATCACCGTGATGGGCCAGACCGTGCAGCTCACCTCAGCCACCACTTTCAGCGATCACCGCGCCTGTGCCACGCAAAGCAGCAGTTGCACCGCCATCACGGGTCAGGCCGGCCTGAGCGCAACGTCGGTCAACGGCAGCACGGTGACCAAGGGCAACTATGTGACCGTCCATGGCTACCTGTTCTCCGGCAGCTCATCGGGCGGTGCGGCCAATATCGTGGCCACCTTGCTTTCCATCTCCGATGACCCGGGCAATGCCGGTGGCAACGCGGCATTCAAGGCTGAAGGTGTCATCACGGTCGGCACCACCAGCAGCATCGGCGGGCTCACCCTGGACCTGAGCTCGGCCACCTGCCGCGTCAACGGCCAGTCCAGCAGCTGTGCCAGTGCCTACAGCAGTGGGCAAGTGGTTTCGGTGTTTTCCAACATCGCCCCCAGCTTGCCTGCCTCGACCTTCTCCGCCAGTGGTGCCCGCCTGGCTGCCCGCGTGACCGTCGACACCAGCGGCAGCACAGCCGAGCTGGAAGGCGGCGTCTCCAGCGTCTCTTCGGCCAACAAGACCTTCGTGTTGCGTGGCCTGACGGTCGACGCCTCCTCGCTGCCCTCCACCACCGGCCTGCCAGCCGTGGGTGACATCGTGCGCGTCACCGGCACGGTCTCCTCGGATGGCTTGTCGGTCGTGGTCAGCAAGCTCACCGTGCTGCACGCCGCAGCCAGCTCGACCGTGGCCCTGCAAGGCGACCTCAGCAATATCACGGCGGGCAGCGATGCCAATACCTACACGGTCAGCGTGCTGGGCCAGACCATCACGGTCAATGCATCCACGCACTTGGCTGACCGCTCCACCTTCGGCTGGTGGAACCATGGCCCGGACAGCACCTTGATGAGGTTCAACATCGGCGACTTCCAGACCTATCTGGCCCAGACAGGCATGTCGCAGCATGCGGTGATCAATGCGCAGTCTGACGGCAGCGGCAAGCTCACGGCTCTGTCGCTGACCATCGTACCCGCCTCCAACGTATCCGGCGTGGCGGGGATCGTCGACAGCGCACCGACACCGTCTGTCAGTGGCACCACGGCCACTTTCTCGGTCCATGGCATCGCGGTGACGTCTGACACTGCCGCCATCAAGAACCGCCATGGCAACAGCGCCACGGTGGCGGCTGGCGAGATCGTCGAGGCGCTGGGAACAGCTTCAGGCAGCAACCTCACGGTCGGGTCCACCTTCGATCGTACGCACGGCGTACTGGATCTGGGTACGCCCCAAGCCCACCACGACCGAGGCGGCTTCTGACGACGACGCGAGGGGCCAGGGGGTCAGCGCGCCCAGTGCCCCTCGTGCAGGCGCCAGCCCCCGCCCTCACGCTCCCAGGCGTGAGGCACCCAGCGATAACCTGGGCGAGGTGCACTCCAATGGCCGCCGACCCACACATGGCGGCCAAACTGCCAGGCCCAGAATCCACTGATCCAGATGTAGCCCGGGTAAGGTGCCACGCCCACATACTCGACCTGAGGCTCAGGGGGCGGCACAGTCACGACAGCCGGTGCGGCTTGATAGACAGGCTGGGCCGGCACGACAACGCAGCCACTCAGCGACGTGGCCAGCAGGGCCGCGCCGATCAGCGGCAGACAAACAGTGCGCAAGGTATTCATGATGCCTCGTGTGGCGTGATGAGATACCTCCTTAACGCATGCGTCGGCACGTGTGGCGACGATCCGCTTGGGCTTTACCAAACGGATACGTCGCGTTTTTCAGATCATGGACGCCGGATCGGTCTCCACAAACTCTGCGCCACCACCACTCACTGCCCGGAAGCGGCGGATACGGCGCGGCTTGAGGTGCACGACCGAGCCCGTCTGCAAGATGCCGCTGTCGCGCAATGCCGCGTACTCAGCCCGGGTCAGCTCCACATCCACTTCGCCTTGGCCATCCTGCCGCTTGAACTCCAGGCGTGTATTGGGCCCCACCGTCAGGGCATGCACCAGGCTCACCGGCAAGCTGCCCTCATCGGCATGGGCCAGCACCTGGATCTCATGCGGGCGCACATAGCTCACCGCATCGGCCGCCGCCTCAGCCGAAACACCGGGTGACGACACCACCGCCCCCGGTGCATGGTCACGGCCATGGAACAGGTTCACGTCACCCAGGAACTGCAGCACGAAAGGCGTGGCCGGGTGGTCATACACCTGGTCGGGCGTGCCCTCCTGCTCGATGCGGCCCTGGTTCATCACCACGATGCGGTCCGCCACCTCCATGGCCTCTTCCTGGTCGTGGGTCACGAACACACTGGTGATGTGCATCTCGTCATGCAGGCGGCGCAGCCAGCGGCGCAGTTCCTTGCGCACCTTGGCATCGAGCGCACCAAAGGGCTCGTCCAGCAGCAGCACCTTGGGCTCCACGGCCAGCGCACGGGCCAGCGCGATACGCTGGCGTTGCCCACCCGACAATTGATGCGGATAACGGTCGGCAATCCAGTCGAGCTGCACCAGCTTGAGCAACTCCGTCACCTTGGCCTTGATGGCCGACTCGGACGGCCGCGAGTCCTTGGGCCGCACGCGCAAGCCAAAGGCCACGTTCTCGAAGATCGTCATGTGGCCGAACAAGGCGTAATGCTGGAACACGAAGCCCACCTGGCGGTCACGCACGGCCACATTGGTCGCATCTTCGCCATTGAACAGCACCGAGCCGCTATCGGGCGTTTCCAGCCCGGCAATGATGCGCAGCAAGGAGGTCTTGCCCGAACCCGAGGGGCCCAGCAAGGCCACCAGTTCACCAGAAGGGATGTTGAGGTTCAGGTTGTCACACACGGTGACCGACCCGAAGCGCTTGACGAGGTTCTTGACTTCAATGCTCATTGGGAAGCTCCAGCATCCTTGGCCTGGGCAAGCTCACGCTGCACCTGCCGTTCGACAGTGTATTTCAGCACCAGGGTGACCAGCGCCAGGCTGGCCAGCAGGGACGCCACCGCAAAGGCCGCAGCCATCTGGTATTCGTTGTACAGGATTTCGATGTGCAGGGGCAAGGTGTTGGTCTGACCACGGATATGGCCCGACACCACCGACACCGCACCGAACTCGCCCATCGCGCGGGCATTGCACAGGATCACGCCATACAGCAGCGCCCACTTCACATTGGGCAGTGTCACCTTCCAGAAGGTTTGAAAGCCCGACGCGCCCAACACGCGCGCGGCCTCTTCCTGCTCTTGCCCTTGCGCCTGCATCAAAGGGATCAGCTCGCGCGCCACGAATGGAAAGGTCACGAAGATGGTGGCCAGCACGATGCCCGGCACCGCGAAGATCACCTTGAGGTCATGCGCGCTCAGCCATTCACCGAACCAGCCTTGCAGGCCGAACACCAACACATAGATGAGGCCCGCGATCACGGGCGACACCGAAAACGGCAGGTCGATCAAAGTCAGCAGGATGCTCTTGCCGCGGAAGTCGAACTTGGCAATGGCCCAGGCCGCCGCCACGCCGAACACCAGGTTCAAAGGCACGGCAATGACCGCAGCCACCAGTGTCAGCTTGACCGCCGAGATCGCATCGGGCTCGGTGATGGCGGCGAAATAGACATCCACCCCCTTCTTGAAGGCCTCAAAAAAGACCGACACCAGCGGCAAGAACAGGAAGAATGACAGGAAGATCAGCGCCACCGACGTCAGCAGCCAGCGCACCCATGGCGGCTCCTTGGTCGCACTGCGGATATCAGAAGGCGCAACCGAAAGCGCAGCAGCTGTTGTACTCATGATGGGTCGACCTCATTTGCCCTGGCGCTTGCGCGCCCAGGCCTGCAATGCATTGATGGCGAGCAGCAGCACGAAGGACATCACCAGCATCACCACGGCGATGGCCGTGGCGCCAGCGTAGTCGTACTGCTCCAGCTTGGTGATGATCAGCAGCGGCGTGATCTCGGACACCATGGGCATGTTGCCCGCGATGAAAATGATGGAGCCGTATTCGCCCAGGGCCCGCGCAAAGGCCAGCGCAAAACCCGTCAACAAGGCAGGCGACAAGATCGGCAGGATCACCCTGGTGAAGGTCTGCAGTCGGCTGGCACCCAGCGTCGCAGCCGCCTCTTCCAATTCCGAAGCCATGTCTTCCAAGATGGGCTGCACCGTGCGCACAACGAAAGGCAAGCCTATGAAGGTCATGGCCACGAACACGCCCACCGGCGTGAACGCCACCTTCAGCCCCAGCGGCTCCAGATACCGCCCGATCCAGCCGTTGGACGCATACAGGCCCGTCAAGGTGATGCCCGCGACAGCCGTTGGCAGCGCAAACGGCAGATCGACCAAGGCGTCAACGAGGCGGCGCCCAAAGAAGTCATAGCGCACCAGCACCCAGGCCACCAACAAGCCGAACACCGCGTTGACGATGGCCGCAAGCAAGGAGGCACCAAAGGTCAATTCATAAGACGCCACGACACGAGGAGAAGTCACCACCGCTACGAAAGCAGGCCAGGTCAATGCCGTGGTCCGCAGGAAAGCCGCCCCCAGGGGAATCAGCACGAGCAGGCACAAGTAGGTCAGCGTCAGACCCATGGCCATGTCAAAGCCGGGCAGCACACTGCGCTGCCTCAGCAAGGTCTTGGAGAAAATCATCGTGATGCTGCTTTACTTCCCGGCACGGCCACTGGCCAGGATCTGGTCGTAGATGCCACCGTCGTTGAAATGCTCGGCCTGTGCCTTCTTCCAGCCGCCGAACACCTCGTCCACGGTGAAGGTGGGCACGCTGATGAAGGTGGCCTTGTTCTGTGCCAGCAGCTTCTCTGAACGTGGGCGCAGGTGGTGCTTGACGGCAATCGCCTGGCCTTCGTCCGACCACAGGTACTTCAGATAAGCCTCAGCCTGCTTGCGGCTGCCCTTCTTGTCGACGTTCTTGTCGACAACGCTGACAGGGTTCTCGGCCAGGATGGTGGTCTTGGGGTAAACGACCTGGAAATCACCACTGAACTCGCTTTGGATCAGCGGCACTTCACTTTCGAATGTGGCCAGCGCGTCGCCGATATTGCGTTGGGCAAAGGTGGTGGTCGCTGCACGTCCGCCGCCATCGAACACGGGCACGTTGGCAAAGATCTTCTGCACCAGCTCACGCGCCTGTTTGGTTGTGCCGCCCGACTTGATCACCGAACCCCAGGCCGCCAGATAGGAATAGCGACCGTTGCCCGATGTCTTGGGATTGGGGATGACCACCGAGACACCAGGGCGCGCCAGATCAGACCAGTCCTTGATGCCCTTGGGGTTGCCCTTGCGCACGAGGATCACCGTTACCGAGGTGGTGGGTGCGCTGCCGTTGGGCAGGCGCTTGGACCAGTCGGCGGGCACCAGGCCGCCTTGCTGCGCCAGCACGTCAATGTCATTGGCCTGGTTCATCGTGATGACGTCGGCCGGCAGGCCCTCGATCACGCTGCGGGCCTGCTTGCTGGAGCCGCCATGCGACTGGCTGACGGTGACTGTTTCACCTGTGGTCTGCTTCCAGTAACGGGTGAAGGCCGCGTTGTAGTCCTTGTAGAACTCACGCGTGACGTCATAGCTCACGTTGAGCAGGGTGGTGTCGGCCCAAGCTGGCGCTGCCACGGACGCCGCAGCTGCCATAGCGGCCAAGCAGCGCACAAAACGGGGAAGGAAGCGGGGCTTGGAAGAAAAATGCATGACAAGGGCCTTGAACACAGCAGGAACCGAATACTACGGACGCAGCCTTGCGCGAAGAAGTACAGATTTCTCAGGTACTTATTCAAAAAATGAACAAGGCGTTCCAGACGAGCCCCATACCGGCGTTGGCAGGCCGCCGACAGACACACCAATACCGCGTCGGATTCATCCGTTTCGTCACCCATTCCCTAGCAGAGCCAGGTGCCGTTCCCCACGGCAGCCGGTCTTCCTCATAAATTGAGCACATATAGAAATGCAGTAAACACATAACGACTGAGCAAACTCGATCTGGTCAGTTGGGCGATATCTGCTTTAGCGGCAAATTGGGCGATCTCTTTTCGACACAGTGACACTTCCATGCAGTCCGCCCCACACCCTGATTCCGGCGCCGTCGAATGGCCGCTCCATGACATCGTCAAGGCCCTGCGCCATTCGAGGGAACATGCGCACAACATCCGGCACAAAGGCCGTGTTCGCGAACTGCCCTCGCGCGAGGCACTCGTCGAGATCGTGCAAGGCCTTTCTGCAGCCTTGTTCCCGACCCACTACGGCCGCCCCGACCTTAACGACGACAGCATCGACTACTACGTCGGCCACACGCTCAGCCACACCTTGGGGCTGTTGGCCGAGCAAGTTCGCCGCGGCCTGTTCTATGCCAGCGACCTGCCTGATCAGCCACCATCTGGCGATGCGGGGCTGCTGGACAAGGCCCAACACATCACGCGCACCTTTGCCACAGCACTGCCCGACATCCGCGCCCTCCTGGTCAGCGATCTGCAAGCGGCCTACCAGGGCGACCCGGCGGCTACCAGCGCCTCCGAGATCCTGCTGTGCTACCCGGGCATGACGGCCATCATCCATTACCGGCTGGCCCACGCACTCCACAAGCTGGGGTCGCCGCTGCTGGCCCGCTTGATCGCCGACATCGGCCATTCGCGCACCGGCATCGACATCCACCCTGGCGCCGAGATCGGCCCGGCCTTCTTCATTGATCACGGCACGGGCGTGGTCATCGGCGAGACCACGGTGATCGGCCAGCGCGTGCGGCTCTACCAGGCCGTGACATTGGGTGCCAAGCGCTTCCCAGCAGACGAGGCCGGGCACCTGCTCAAGGGTCATGCGCGCCACCCCATCGTGGAAGACGATGTGGTGATCTATGCCGGCGCCACCGTGCTCGGGCGCATCACGGTCGGGCAAGGCTCGACCATCGGCGGCAACGTCTGGCTCACGAACAGCGTCCCGCCTGGCAGCAATGTCAGCCAGGCCCTCAACCGCAATACCTGAACCCCATTTCCTTCCTTTTTTGAACCCCTGGATCCAACGGAGAAAACGGCATGGCCAACAACCACGAAAACAGCACCGCCCTTGGCGACATTGCCGCGCGGCAACTGGCGATCGCCACCCGCACCGTGCCTCAGATGGGCACGATCACACCGCGCTGGCTCACCCACTTGCTGCACTGGGTCCCCGTCGAGGCCGGTATCTACCGCGTCAACAAAGTCAAGGATGCTTCCAGCGTGACGGTGGACTGCTCCGGCCGCGATGAACGCGAACTGCCACAGACTTTCGTGGACTACATCGAGAACCCGCGCGAGTACCTGCTCTCGGCCGTGAACACGGTGCTGGACGTGCACACCCGCGTGTCCGACCTGTACAGCAAGCCCTACAACCAGATTGCCGAACAGCTGCGCCTGACCATCGAGACCATCAAGGAACGTCAGGAAAGCGAGCTGATCAACAACAAGGAATACGGCCTGCTCAACAACATCGCGCCCCAGCAGCGCATCAAGACGCGCACTGGCGCCCCCACGCCCGATGACCTGGACGAGTTGCTGACCAAGGTGTGGAAGGAACCCGGCTTCTTCCTGGCGCACCCGCTGTCCATCGCGGCCTTTGGTCGCGAGTGCACACGCCGTGGCGTGCCGCCGCCCACGGTCTCGCTGTTCGGCTCGCAGTTCATCACCTGGCGCGGCATCCCCCTGATCCCTTGCGACAAGATCGGCATCGAGGACAACAAGACCAAGATCCTGCTGATCCGCACGGGCGAGAGTCGCCAGGGTGTGGTCGGCCTGTACCAGCCCGATCTGCCTGGCCAACAAAGCCCGGGCCTGGCCGTGCGCTTCATGGGCATCAACCACAAGGCCATCGCCTCCTACCTCGTGTCGCTGTACTGCTCGCTGGCTGTGCTGACAGACGACGCCATTGCCGTGCTCGAAGACGTGGAAGTCAACAAGTACCATGTCTACCAATGATCTCTCCTTCCTGGACACGCCGGGCATACCTGGTGTGCCTGACGTGGCCGCGCTGACGCAACTGGCCAACCAGTTCTTCAGCGCGCTGCCGGGCTCGATCACCACGCCACAGAGCCTGGGCGCAGGCCTGCCACCTGGCTTGTCGCACCTGGGTTCGCCTCAGGGCTCGCAGCACCCCTTCGCGGTCTCCAACGTGATTGGTTCGCAGCCCAGTGCCACGCCGGATGCGCGCATCCCGGCCAGCGTGGTGCCACAAGTGAACGCGTCGGACTTGCCCGGTGAGGTGCCCTCTTCCGTGCCGGTCGGAGGCCTGCCCAATGTGGCCAGCACGGCGCCCAGCGACTTTCGCCCTCATAGCCAGGCGCCTGTGGTGCCCACGTCGTTCACGGGAGATCTGCCCTTGGATGGCAACCCTGCCGGCCCCACATCGGGCCTGCAACCTGCGCTGACGCTCAACCCGCTGGACTGGGGGCTGCCCAGCGACACGGAACTGGCAGACCTGCTCGCCTTGCGCTCGCCTGCGCCTGGATTGTCCAGTGGTGGAGGAATGGGGCAAGCCTTGTCGACAGCGTCGCCAAGCTACTACTTCTTTGATCACATCGCATCGCATCGCGCCGGCTTGCAAACACCCGGGCTGCCACATCAATCGGCGCAGCCGCTGCCTTCCAGCTTCAAGCCGCCATTTGATGTGGACCTGGTCCGGCGCGACTTCCCCATCCTGCGTGAGCGGGTGAACGGCCGCCCCTTGATCTGGCTGGACAACGCTGCCACGACACAAAAGCCACTGAGCGTGATCGAGCGCATCTCGTACTTCTATGAGCACGAGAACTCGAACATCCACCGGGCCGCGCACGAACTGGCCGCGCGCGCCACGGACGCCTATGAGGCGGCACGCGAGAAGGTGCGTGGCTTCCTGAATGCGCGCTCGGTCAACGAGATCGTGTTCGTGCGAGGCACCACCGAGGCCATCAACCTCGTGGCACAGAGCTGGGGGCGCAACCAGTTGCGTGAAGGTGACGAGATCATCCTCAGTTGGCTGGAGCACCACGCCAACATCGTGCCGTGGCAGCAACTGTGCGCGCAGACCGGTGCCAAGCTGCGCGTCATTCCGGTGGATGACGACGGCCAGGTTTTGCTGGACGAATACGCCAAGCTGCTGAGCCCGCGTACCAAGATCGTGTCTTTCACCCAGGTGTCCAATGCCCTGGGCACCATCACCCCGGCCAAGCAGATGGTGGCCATGGCCCACAGCGTGGGCGCCAAAGTGCTGGTGGACGGCGCGCAATCGGTGTCGCACATGCGGGCCGATGTGATCGATCTGGACTGCGACTGGTTCGTGTTCTCCGGGCACAAGGTGTTCGGACCGACGGGCATTGGCGTGCTCTACGGCAAGGAGGCGCTGCTCAATGAAACCCCGCCTTGGCAGGGCGGCGGCAACATGATCCGTGACGTCACCTTCGAGCACACCGAGTACCATGACGCTCCCGGGCGCTTTGAGGCTGGTACAGGCAACATCGCCGATGCCGTGGGCCTGGGTGCCGCGATCGACTACGTCAACCGGTTCGGCATCGACAACATCGGGGCCTACGAGCACCAGTTGCTGCTGTATGCAACGCGCCTGCTCAAGGACGTGCCTGGCTTGTGCCTGATCGGTACAGCGCCCGACAAGGCCGCTGTGCTGTCGTTCACGCTGGCTGGGTTCAAGACCGAAGAGGTGGGCTCCGCCTTGAACAAGGAAGGCATTGCTGTGCGCTCCGGTCACCATTGTGCCCAGCCCATCCTGCGTCGCTTCGGGCTGGAGGCCACTGTGCGCCCTTCGCTGGCCTTCTACAACAACTGCGCCGACGTCGACGCGCTGGTGACCGTGCTGCACCGCCTGAGCAGTGGCCGCAGAAGGATCTGATCATGTAAAGGCCGTGGGCTGCACTTGAAAAATTCAGGAGGCAGCCCAAAATGGCCAAGATGACCCTCCTTCTGCTGTCCGTGCTGCTGCACGGTTTTCTGGGCTGGCGCTTGTTGCCGGCACTTGATGCCTGGCCTGCTGCGCAGTGGGGTCTGGGCGCGTTGCTGGCCTTGTCAGCGGCACTGGTTCCCATGAGCTTTTACGCACGGCGTATACGGCGCCAACCGCTGTCCGATCGGTTGGCCACGGCGGGCTTCCTGTTCATGGGCTGGTTCTCGTCGATGTTTGTGCTGACCTTGCTGCGTGAAGTGGTCCTGTTGCTGGACACCCTCGTGGGCCATGGGTGGACGGGGCTGGCAAGCACGTCAGCCGAACTGGCCGGTGACATGGCATGGGCCGTGTTCACGGGGGCCGCGCTTTTCACCTTGGTGGGCTGGGTCAACGCCCGGCGCACTGCCCAGGTGGTGAAGGTGGACGTCCCGATTGCCGGCCTGCCCAAGGCCTTGCAGGGCTTCACCATCGCGCAGATCAGTGACATCCACGTGGGCCCAACCATCAAGCAGGTCTACCTGCAACCCATCGTGCAGAAGGTGAACCAGCTGAAGGCCGATATGGTGGCCATCACCGGCGACCTGGTCGATGGCAGTGTGCGCGATCTGGCCCCGCACGTATCACCACTGGCCGAGCTGGACTCCCGGCACGGGACCTATTTCGTCACGGGCAACCACGAGTACTACTCCGGCGCCCATGGTTGGATTGACGAACTGCGCCGCCTGGGCTTGCGTGTGCTGCTCAACGAGCATGTGGTCGTGCAGCACGATGTGACCCCGGTGGTGATCGCCGGGGTGACCGATTACACCGCCCACCATTTCGACCCCTCACATCGCAGCGACCCGCATGCCGCTGTGAAGGGGGCGCCAGCCGATGCGGTCAAGCTGCTGCTGGCCCATCAGCCGCGCAGCGCCCAGGCTGCCGAAGAGGCGGGCTTCCATCTTCAGCTGTCTGGGCACACCCACGGTGGGCAGTTCTGGCCCTGGCGCCTGGCCGTGCCCTTGCAGCAGCCTTTTGTGGCAGGGCTCAAGCGCCTCAAGCGCATGTGGATCTACACGAGCCGAGGCACAGGCTTTTGGGGCCCGCCCAAGCGCCTGTGCGCCCCGTCGGAGATCACTTTGCTGCGCCTGGTTGGCACAGACTGATCAGGCCGTCTCCAGCGCCAGGTCCAGATCGGCGATGAGGTCATCGATGTGCTCGATGCCCACCGACAGCCGAACGGTGTCCTCGGTCACGCCCGTCTTGGCCAGCTCCTCCGGGGACAGCTGACGGTGCGTGGTGGAGGCCGGGTGTGTGGCCAGCGAGCGCACATCCCCGATGTTGACCAGACGTGTGAACAGCTTGAGGCCGTCGAGGAAGCGTGCTCCACCCTCGCGTCCACCCGGCACGCCAAAAGTCAGCAGCCCTGAAGCCTTGCCCGACAGGTATTTCTTCACCTGCGGGTACTCGGGGTGATCTTCCAGGCCAGCGTAGTTCACCCACTTCACACGCGGGTGACGCTTGAGATGCTGGGCTACCCGCAGTGCGTTGTCGCTGATGCGGTCCATGCGCAGGCCCAGGGTTTCGATGCCCTGCAGGATCTGGAAGGCATTGAAGGGCGACAAGGCCGCGCCAGTATTGCGCAGCGGCACCACACGTGCACGGCCAATGTAGGCGGCAGGCCCCAAGGCATCGGTGTAGACCACGCCGTGGTAGCTCACGTCAGGCTCGTTCAGACGCTTGAAGCGCGCCTTGTGCTGTGCCCAGGGGAACTTGCCCGAGTCCACGATCGCCCCACCCAGCGTGGTGCCGTGACCACCCAGGTACTTGGTCAGCGAATGGACCACAATGTCGGCCCCGTGCTCGAACGGGCGGCTCAGGTAGGGCGTGGGCACGGTGTTGTCCACGATCAGCGGCACGCCATGGCGATGCGCAATCTCGGCGATCCGGGCGATGTCGGTGATGTTGCCCGACGGATTGCCCAGTGACTCCACAAAGATGGCCTTGGTGCGCTCATCGATCAAGGGCTCAAAGCTGGCCGGATCACGGTGATCAGCAAAGCGCGTGGTGATGCCGAACTGCGGCAGCGTATGCGCGAACAGGTTGTAGGTCCCGCCGTACAGGGCCGTGGACGACACGATGTTGTCACCCGCTTCGGCGATGGTCTGGATGGCATAGGTCACGGCCGCCTGCCCCGAAGCCAGGGCCAGCGCGCCAATGCCACCTTCCAGTGCGGCAATGCGCTGCTCCAGCACATCGTTCGTCGGGTTCATGATGCGGCTGTAGATGTTGCCCGGCACCTTGAGGTCGAACAGGTCTGCACCATGCTGGGCGCTGTCGAAAGCGTAGGCCACCGTCTGGTAGATGGGAACAGCCACCGCCTTGGTCGTCGGATCAGGTGAGTAGCCTGCATGCACCGACAGGGTTTCGAATTTCCAGTTTGACCTGGGATTGGACTGGGGATTGCTCATGGTTCTCCTCCGGGTTGAATGACCCGCCCCTCAGGGCGAGTCAGCACCCTAACCGATCAGTGCTGATATGCCAAGTGAGCCATGGCTCAGAACTGAGGCCCGCCGAAGCCACCCTCGTCATGATGCGGCACGGCTGGTGTCTTGGGTTCCGGGATCTCAGCCACAATGGCTTCCGTGGTCAGGATCAGGCTGGCCACCGAAGCGGCGTTCTGCAGGGCCGTGCGCGTCACCTTGGCCGGGTCCAGCACGCCCTGCTCGACCAGGTCACCATAGCTGTCGTTGGCCGCGTTGAAACCGAAGTTGCCCGTCCCTTCCAGCACGCGGTTGACAACGACACTGGGCTCGCCGCCGGCATTGGCCACGATCTGGCGCAGGGGCTCTTCCACCGCACGCAGCACCAGCTGAATGCCGGCATTCTGGTCGGCGTTGTCACCCTTGAGTGCACCGATGGCTTTCTTGGCGCGCAGCAAAGCCACACCGCCGCCCGGCACCACACCCTCCTCCACGGCAGCGCGGGTGGCATGCAGGGCATCTTCCACACGCGCCTTCTTTTCCTTGAGCTCGACCTCGGTCGCGGCGCCCACCTTGATCACGGCCACGCCGCCAGCCAGCTTGGCCACGCGTTCTTGCAGCTTCTCGCGGTCGTAGTCGCTGGTGGCCTCACTGATCTGCACGCGGATCTGCTTGACGCGCGCTTCGATGAACTCGGCCGAACCGGCACCATCGATCACCGTCGTGTGCTCCTTGCCCACTTCAATGCGCGTGGCCTCGCCCAGGTCGGCCAGCGTGACTTTGTCCAGCGCCAGGCCCACCTCTTCGGCGATCACCTTGCCACCCGTCAGCACGGCGATGTCTTCCAGGATGGCCTTGCGGCGGTCACCAAAGCCTGGCGCCTTGACCGCCACCACCTTCAGGATGCCGCGGATGGAGTTGACCACCAGCGTGGCCAGCGCCTCGCCCTCGACCTCTTCGGCAATGATGAGCAGAGGGCGGGCCGACTTGGCCACCGCTTCCAGCGCCGGCAGCAGATCACGGATGTTGCTGACCTTCTTGTCCACGATCAGGATGAAGGGGCTGTCCAGCTCGGCAATCTGCTTGTCGGCGTTGTTGATGAAGTAAGGCGAGAGGTAGCCGCGGTCGAACTGCAGGCCTTCGACCACGTCCAGCTCGTTGTGCAGGCTCTTGCCGTCCTCCACGGTGATCACGCCTTCCTTGCCGACCTTGTCGATGGCGTCGGCGATGATCTGGCCAATGTCCCAGTCCGAGTTGGCCGAGATGGCGCCAACCTGAGCGATCTCCTTGGATGTCGTGGTGGGCTTGGCGATCTGCTGGACCTCGGCCACCAGAGCCGTCACGGCCTTGTCGATGCCACGCTTGAGGTCGGCCGGGTTGAGGCCGGCGGCCACGTACTTGAAGCCCTCACGCACGATGGCTTGTGCCAGCACGGTGGCGGTGGTGGTGCCGTCACCGGCGTTGTCGGAGGTCTTGGAGGCCACCTCCTTGACCAGTTGAGCCCCGATGTTCTCGTACTTGTCCTTGAGTTCGATTTCCTTGGCGACGGACACACCGTCCTTGGTCACGGTGGGGGCGCCGTAGCTGCGCTCCAGCACCACATTGCGGCCCTTGGGGCCCAGCGTCACTTTGACGGCGTTGGCCAGAATGTCCACGCCACGCACGATCTTGGCGCGGGCATCGTCAGCGAATAGCACGTGTTTGGCTGCCATGTTCTGCAAAACCTTCCTCTTACTGAATGCGTGAACGGTATCAACGATTGGGTTGTGGTGTCAGGCGCAGATAAGGCGTGACAGCCACATAGCCCTTGGGAAACTTCTGCTTGATGAGGTCAGGGTCCTGCAGCGAAGGCACGATCACGACATCGTCACCATCCTTCCAGTTGCCCGGCGTGGCCACGCTGTGGTGATCGGTGAGTTGCAGCGAGTCGACCACGCGCAGGATTTCGTCGAAGTTGCGCCCCGTGCTGGCTGGGTAGGTGATGATCAGGCGCACCTTCTTGGCAGGGTCGATCACGAACAGCGAGCGTACGGTCAAGGTGCTGTTGGCGTTGGGGTGGATCAGGTCATACAGCTCCGACACCTTGCGATCAGCATCGGCGATGATGGGGAAGTTGACGACCGTACCTTGCGTCGTGTTGATGTCAGGGATCCACTTGTCGTGCGACTCCACCGAGTCCACCGACAAGGCGATCACCTTCACCTTGCGCTTGGCGAACTCGCCCTTGAGCTTGGCGGTCAAGCCCAATTCGGTGGTGCACACAGGTGTGAAGTCGGCGGGGTGTGAGAACAACACGCCCCAGCTGTCGCCCAGCCATTCGTGGAAGCGGATGGGGCCTTCCGAGGAGGCTTGTTCGAAGTCCGGGGCGATGTCGCCCAATCGCAGGCTGGCCATGTCGAAGTCCTTTCTTTGCTTGCAAACCGCAGATAGCTGCTTGGAAACGATAGAACCTCGCCCTTATGAGTGGAAGCGCTGTTTGCGCATGTCCAGATGCACTCAGCGGATAAGCGCTTGCGCCTTCTCGACGTTGCGCTCAATGCCAGCCCTCACCTCGGCATCAGCCGGCACGAGCGACAAGAGCTTTTGCCATTGCGCCACCGCACGCTTGTAGTCTCTCGCCTCGAACGCGGCACTGCCCGACAGGGCGAGGGCCTGAACGTGGTTCGGGTCGATCTTCAGGGCCTGGTCAATCAAGACTTCGGGTTCGCCGGCCAGGGTCCGACCCTTGCTCATGCCCAGGGTCACGGCGTAATCCGTCAGCAGGTCGGGATCGGGTGCCTCCAGCGTCAAAACCTCTTTGTAGGCTTTCACCGCATCATCGAACCGCCCAAGGGTTTCGTAGGACTTGGCCAGCATGCGCCACCCCTTGACGTCTTGCGGTTGGCTTTTCAGACGTTGCGCCAGCCGTGCGACCATGGTCTCGATCTGCGCCTGCCCAACGCCTTGCGACAGATCCAGCTGAGGTGGTGCCACTGTGGGTACGCTGGATGAAGCTGGCGCGAGGTTGAGGGCATCAGGCTCCCCCACCAAGGTGTAGAGACCCACGCTGGCGAAGACCAAGCCTGTGACGATCCAGACAGCGGACCAAGGCCTGGTTGGAATCGGTGATGCAGCGCCCTCGTCCACCAGATGGCGCTTGAGCGGCCACACGATGAACAAGGAGGCTGTTGCCAGCAGCAGGGCAAACAGGATCGCAAAAGTTGGGTTCAAGAATGCACCTCTTCAGTGGGCAAGACCGAGTCGGGCGCGCCGTCCCATGCAGCTCGTCTTTCTCGCCAATACAGCCCCACCAGCAGGGCTGCAAGGCCCAACAGAAGCAGGGGCCCGCCCCATAGCAGCCAGGTCGAGCTGTTCAGGCGCGGCTTGTAGAGGACGAAGTCGCCGTAGCGTTGCACCATGAAGGCCCGCACTTCCTCGTCCGTTGAGCCTTGAGCCAGTTGCTTCCTGACTTCCTTCTTCAGCTGCAAGGCCAGTTCAGCCTGGGAATCGGCCACGGTCTGGTTCTGGCACACCAGGCAGCGCAGCTCGGATGTCAGCCTGTTCACGTGCTCATCCAGGTTGGCGTTGGGGCCACCTTGCGTACCTTGTGTGCCTTGGGCTAGCACCCACATGGGCAATGCCAAAGCCAGCAGGAGGCTTGGCAAGATCCGCCCAGTGCGCCGCCTCTCAGCCACGCTGGAGCTCCTTGAGCAAGGGAACCAGCTTGTCCTTGAGCACCTCGGGCGTGATCGGCCCGGTCACCTTGTAGCGGATGCGGCCCTGCTTGTCGATCACGAAGGTCTCGGGCACGCCGATCACGCCCAGGTCCATGCCCACGCGGCCATCTTCATCGAAGGCCGTAAGCCGATAGGGGTTGCCATGCAAGGTCAACCATTGCTGCCCCGCATCCCTTTGGTCCTGGTAGTTGAAGCCAATGACCGGCACCAGGCCTTGCTTGGCAAAGTCCAGCAACACGGGGTGCTCTTTCCGGCAAGACGTGCACCAGGACGCCCACACATTGAGCAGCCACACTTGCCCCTTCAGCTTCTGCGGGCCAAAGGTCTTGGCTGGGTCATCCAGCTGGCTGAGATTGAAGGCGGGCGCGGGCTTGCCAATCAGTGGAGACGGCAGATCCTGCGTGTCACCACGCTTGAGCGCCAGCGCCAAGGTGCAGGCCATGACCAGAAATAAGCCCAGGGGAATGAGGAAGCGCTTCATGATGTCGGTTGCTTTGGTGAGCGGTTTGATGTGGTTGCTCAATACGACAGGGGATCCGCGTGCAGTGCCACGCCGGTTCGGGCATGCGTTGCAGCGTTCTGCTTTGGTGATGTCTGGCGAACACGCTGTCGATAGCGCTTGTCTGCCGCGGCCAGCAGCCCCCCCAAGGCCATGATCACGCAGCCAGCCCAGACCCAGCCCATGAAGGGTTTGACCTGGACCCGCACACCCCAGCTGCCATCGGGCGTGGCTTCACCCAGCGACACATAAAGGTCGCGCAACCAGGCCCGGTCGATGCCAGCCTCGGTCATGGGCATGCGCTGCACGATGTACAGGCGCTTCTCCGGATACAGGGTGGCCACATGGCGTCCATGGCGGCTCACCTCGAATCGCGCTCTGGCAGCGATGTAGTTGGGCCCCTTTTGCTTTTCAAGCGACTGGAACGCAAATTCATAGCCTCCAGCCGAGATGGACTGGCCTTCCTTGAGGCTGCCATCCTGCACGTGGTCAAGCCCTTTGACCAAGGTGACACCGAACACGAACACCCCAACGCCAAGGTGTGCCGCCACCATGCCCCAGAAGGCCGATGGAATCACCCGCCATCGTTGCAAGAAAGGCGTTCGGCCGGCACCGGCCTGAACACGGGCCCACGCCTGCTTAAGACTGCCCAGCACGATCCACAGCGCCAGCAGCACACCCAAGGTCACCCCCAGCGACGTCTTGCCGGCCAGTACCAACGCAGCCGCCAATGCGAGGCTGATCAGGGCCGTGCCTCGCAAAGCCAGCCAAGCCTCTTGCCAAGATCCCTGCTTCCAGGCCACGAAAGGCCCGATCGACATCAGCACGAGCACCGGCACCATCAAGGGCACGAACACCGTTTCGAAGTACGGCGGCCCCACCGAGATCTTGCCCAGGCCGAAGGCATCCAGCGCCAGGGGGTAGAGCGTGCCCAGCAGCACCGTGCCCATGGCCACGAGCAAGAACACGTTGTTGAGCAGCAGCATCGATTCCCGTGAAAACAACTGGAAACGCCCTCCCAGCCCCACCTTGGGCGCACGCCAGGCAAACAGGCTCAGCGAACCCCCGATGACCAGCAGCAGGAACACCAGGATGTAAAGGCCACGACGCGGGTCGGACGCAAAGGCGTGCACCGAGTTCAGCACGCCGGAGCGGACCAGGAAGGTGCCCAGCAGCGACAAGGAGAACGCCAAAATGGCCAGCAGCACCGTCCAGTTCTTGAAGCTGCCGCGCTTCTCGGTCACAGACAGGGAGTGGACCAGCGCCGTGCCCACCAGCCAGGGCATGAAAGAGGCGTTTTCAACGGCATCCCAGAACCACCAACCGCCCCAACCCAACTCGTAATAGGCCCAGAAGCTGCCCAGCAAGATGCCGCAAGTCAGGAAGGACCAGGCCAGCAAGGTCCAGGGGCGAGACCATTTGGCCCAGGCTGCATCCAGCCGCCCCTCGATCAAGGCGGCGATCGCGAACGCGAAAGCCACCGAGAAGCCCACATAGCCCATATAGAGCAGCGGCGGGTGCACGATCATGCCCGCGTCTTGCAGCAAGGGATTCAGGTCGCGGCCATCTGGCGGAGGTGGCAACACCCGCTCGAAGGGGTTGGAGGTGAACAGGGTGAAGCTCAGAAAGCCCACGCTGATGAGCCCGAGCACGCCCAGCACGCGCGCCACCGTGACCATGGGCAGCTGCCGGCTGAAGACGGCCACGGCCACGGTCCAGCCCGTGAGCATGAGTTGCCACAAGAGCAAGGAGCCCTCGTGCCCGCCCCAGGCGCCAGCCACGCGGTAGTAGACCGGCAGCAAGGAGTTGGCATTGCTCGCGACATACAGGACCGAATAGTCATTGCCAACAAAGGCAGACACCAGCATGCCGAAAGCCAAGGCCACGAACAGGAACTGCCCCAGCGCCAGGGGGCGGGCCAGCGCCATCCAGCGCGCGTCCTGCCGGTGGGCTCCCCAAAGCGGCAACACGGCCAGCAAGCCAGCCAGCAACAAGGCCAGGATCAGGGCCACTTGGCCCAACTCAGGCATCACAGCAGCTATCACGGCCGCTCCTTGTTCAGTCCGCCTTGCTTCAAGGCGTAGGCGGCTTCAGGTGGCATGTAGTTCTCGTCATGCTTGGCCAGGACTTCATCGGCCAGGAAGCTGTGGTCTGCCCCCAGGCGCCCTTGCGCCACGACGCCTTTGCCCTCTTTGAACAGGTCAGGCAGCAAGCCCTTGTATTGCACGGTCACACCCTGCACCATGTCGGTCACGACGAAGCGGTAGGTCACCCCATCGGGCAGGCGATGGAGGCTGCCCTTCTCGACCATGCCCCCTACCCTGAATCGCCGCTCATGCGGGGCCTCGCCCGATTTGATCTGCGTCGGCGTGAAGAAGAACACCAGGTTCTTCTGGAAGGCTGACAGCACGAACCACGCGGCCAGGCTCAGCCCAGCCACGCCCAGCAGCACCAGGGTCAGACGCTTGTGTCTGGCCTTCATCGACCGACCCCCAACAAACGCAAGGTCTTCAACGCCGCACGACGCCGACGCACCACATCGGCCAGCTCGCCCGCGATGAACGCAGCCACCACCAAGACCGATCCCCACACATAGAGGCCATAGCCCCCCATGGCCACAAATGCCTGCCAGCTCTGCCAGTTCATGTCGATTCTTTCTTCGCAGACGCCACCTCTGCAGGCAACAGGCGCTGCACCTCGGGCAGACGCTGCACCCAATCGGTCCCACGCTCACGCTCCAGCACGATGCAACGCAAGCGCATCAATGCGATGCCGATGGCATAAGCCCACAGGCCCAGGGAGCACAAGAGCATGCCGATCAGCATGGTGCTGGCCATCGTCGGCGCGGCCTTGAAGCTGATCGATGCGCCCTGGTGCAAGGTGCTCCACCATTGAACAGAGAAATAGATGATGGGCACATTGATCACCCCCACCAATGCCAGCAAGGCACCGGCCTTGTCACCACGGCGCGGATCATCGATACCGGCTTGCAAGGCCATGAAGCCGATGTAGAGAAACAGCAGGATCAACTCGGATGTGAGCCGGGCGTCCCAGACCCACCAGGTGCCCCACGTCGGCTTGCCCCACAGGGCGCCCGTCCACAGCGCCAGGAAGGTGAACAGGGCACCGGTTGGCGCCAAAGCTCTGGCCATCATGGAGGACAGGCGGGTATTGAGCACCCAGCCCAGCCCGGCCCAGAAGGCCATGGCCAGGTAGATCACCATCGACAGCCAGGCCGCCGGCACATGCACGAAGATGATGCGGTAAGCCTCGCCTTGCTGATGGTCCGTGGGCGCCACGAAGAAGCCCACATACAGCCCCAGCAGCGTCAACAACAAGGCAGGAGCCATGAACCAGGGCACCAGCCGTCCCGCCAATGCGTAAAAGCGCTGGGGCGATGCGTATTGCCACAGCACGTGCCCTTGGCCCGCCCGCGCTGCCCCGGCAACTGGCGCGCGTTCATCGATATAAACCTGTCCGGTGCTCATCTCTTCTCAGCCTTGTTCATTGCTTGCAGCTCAATCCAGGGACACGCGCAGCGCAGCACCCGTCGCCCAAGGCGCCAGGACGATCGCAGCCAACAGCACGCCGGCCAGCAATTGCAGGTGCGCCGAGCTGCCCAATCCGCTGGACTGGGCGCCCACGGCTCCGGCGCCGAAGATCAACACCGGGATGTACAGAGGCAGAACCAGCAGCGCCACCAGCACCCCGCCCCCTCGCAAGCCCAGCGTCAAGGCCGCGCCAATCGCGCCAATGAGACTGAGCACCGGCGTGCCCAGCAGCAGACTCAGCGCCAGGACCTGGATCGCATCCAGGGACAAATCGAACTGGAAGGCCAACACTGGTGCCAGCAACACCAGTGGCAGCCCTGAAACCAGCCAATGGGCGAACACCTTGCCCGCCACGATCACGGTCAATGGCTCCGGCGTCAGCAAGAGTTGCTCCAAGGTCCCGTCGGCGTGATCGAGCGCGAACAGCCGCCCCAGGGACAGCATGGCCGCCAGCAAGGCCGCGACCCACAGCACCCCAGGTGCCATCGTGCGCAGCAACTCCCGCTCGGGGCCCACGCCAAGTGGAAACAAGGTGCTGACCATCAGAAAGAAAAAGAAGGTGGTCAGCACGTCGGCACGCCTGCGGTAGGCCAGCAAGACCTCGCGTCGGATCACGGTCAAGAAAGCCGTCCACATCACACCGCCTCTGCCGCAGTGGCGACGCCCAGGTTCAATTCGTGCGTGCACTTCGCCGACAAGGTCTGCGCTTGATGCGTGGTGTAGACCAGCACGGCCCCTTGTGCCAGGCGGGCTTCCAGCAGGGCCGCCAAGACGCCGACGGACTCCTGGTCGAGCGCCACGAAGGGCTCATCCAGCACCAACAGGCTGGTCTCGTCTGACTCTGGCGCAGGCAGCGCCAGGCGGGCCAGCGCCACGCGACGACGCTGCCCTTGAGACAGGACCCGGGCAGGCAGATCTGCCCGCTCCCGCAAGCCCAGCTGGTTCAGCGCTTCCAGGGCCAGCCGGCGTGTGCAGGAGAGGCCAGCCAGCACCGCACCGATCTGGACATTTTCCAGGGCACTGAACTCATCTTTGATGGCCTGCCCATGACCGATGTAGATCAGGTCCCGGTGCAGCGATTCCCTGTCTTGCACAATGGCTGTGCCGCGCCATGACACCTCGCCATCCAGCGGCAGCGTCAAGCCGCACAGCACGCGCAACAGACTGGTCTTGCCCGCGCCATTGCGCCCTGTGACACGCAAGGCCTCGCCTGGCCCCACCTCCAGGCTGACACCGGAAAAGAGCAGGCGATCGCCTCGTGCGTAGGCAAGCTGGCTGGCCTGCAGGGTCATGGATATCCGTCCAACAATGCTGTCAAAGTGGACAGAACTGTAGGTTGCGGCTGCGGATCGACCAAGTGATCAATTCGCAGATCCTTATGCCCCCCTTGCGTACCGGCGTGCCCTCAATGAAGTCAGTTGGCAGCCACCTTGCTGCGGCCGTTGTAGCTGCGCAGATCGCTGAGCTTGACCACGCCCGGGCCATGAAGTGCCGCGATCTGGTTCACATCCAGCTTCAGGCGGTCGATGTTGTCTTCCAAGTTGACCGCGTAAGGGTTGGGCGAAGCCGGAGGCTGGGCATTGGGGGCCAAGGGCGTATAGGCGTCCACCTCCACCAGGATCTTCTCGGCAGGCAGGTACACCAGCGCGAAAGCATCGTTGTGCGTATTGCCCTGGATCGGGTAGACCTCGATCTTGCGGTGGCCATCGCTCAGAACATGCTTGGTATTGAACGCCTCGAAATGCGGTGCCCTGGGCTTTTGCGCGAGCAGGTCAGGGCTGAGTTTGTGCGCATTGGCCCAGACCTCCTTGTAGTAAGCCACGTTGCCCTGGTGGGTCACGATGGTGGCGCCTTGGGCCACCAAGGTGCGCAGCCCGCCGGAATGATCGAAGTGGGCGTGCGTGTTGATCAGGTACTTGATCGGCTTGCCGGGGATGGTTTCCTTGACCTTGTCGATCACCGCCAATGACCTGGCTTCGTTGAGCGGGGCCTCGATGAGCACAATATGGTCACGCTGCTCGATCGCCACGCTGTGGTGCGTGCCGCCAGTCAGGTAGTACACGCCATCGGCCAGCTTGTTCACCGCCACGCTGACAGGCGGCAAAACCCCCTGCGCGATCGAGTCAGGCACCGTCTGCGCCGACACGGCATTGGCCTTCACGTCCGAGACAGCGATGTCGAGCACCCGAAAGCCCCCTTGCGTGCGCACGATGTGTGCGGGGAAAGAGACGCCGTTGTAGTTCGTGTAGGCATCGAAGCTGGTTTCCACCAGCGTGTCACCCAGCACGGGATTGTCGATCCAGGTGCGAACACGCTCGACCTGATCCTGCGCATTGATATACCCGACATAGCGGTATTTACCAGCTGCGGTGAAACTGACCTCCACCCCATCTTTCAAGGGCTTGGACGTGGCCTGGTTGGCCAGTGCCGCCTTGATGAAACCTTGCGGCGTGGACCAGATCTCGGCCTGACGCTCCTCCACGGCGGCAGGCTGCGGCGTAGGTGTGGCATTGGCCGTGCCCACGCCCAGGTTCCAGGCCAGCTTGCCGCTCACATACTGGTCGACCTTCTGCTCTAAAGGCGCAGGGCGCGCACGATCAGGGTCAATGGTCTGCAAGCGGGTGATCTGCACGCGTGCGCTGGCACTGTCGAAGTGGATGCTCGATACATAGCGGCTCACGTCGAACTGAGGCCAGGGTTGGCCCGGTGCCGGCGCCTGGCCAAACTGGAACCATCGCCCAGCGCCAGAAACTTCGATGGACGACAGCTGCGTGGCACCCGATGCCTGCGCGGCGCCCTCCAGCGATGCGGCCTGGGCGGCCATCGCCACGGTGGTCATGGCCAGCGTCAGGCCCGCGGCACGGATGGTACGGATCAAGTGATGCATGTGGAATTCCTCCAATGGTTGAACGTCAGCCCGTTCGGCCGGTTTGGCCCGTTTGGCCGGTAGATGCCGGGCTGCTGCGGCCTTCGCCACCCCCGGCCGGTTTGGATGCGCCCGAGCCTTGCGGCTGGGGCTCAGGCGGCGCCTCGCGCTTGGCAACCCGCTCGCCCTCTTCGATCGTGTCGTGGGGATTGAGCACCACGGCATCTTTGGGCGACAAGCCCGAAATCACCTCGACGGCCCGCCCAAGGTCACGTCCCAGCTTGACGGGGCGCAGCGCAATCTTGTCGTCGTCCCCCACCACGGCCACCCGTGCGCCGTCCTGCCTGAACTGCAGGGTATTGGGCGGGATCAGCAAGGCCTTGGCTGCCCCGCTCAAAGGCAAGGCCACTTCAACATAGGTACCAGGAAGCAGCTTGCCTTCCTTGTTGGGCAACGCCACTTCCACCTGGACCGATCTCGTGGCCACATCCACACCGCCCGACACCCGGGTGATGGCGCCCTTGACCGGTGCGGTCGGCTTCTCCAGCAACTTGACGTTCACTTCCTTGCCGATGGCCACATCGCCCACATAAGCCTGAGGCACGGCCACGGTCAAACGCAAGGCATCGCTTTGCGCCAGGTAAAAGAGCTCTTTGGTATTCGTGGCGCTGCCTGAAGCCACCAGGGCCCCGACCTCCACATTGCGCCGCACCACCACGCCATCGAAAGGCGCGGTGATGCGCCCGAAATCGTGCAGCTGCTGCAACCGGGCCACATTGGCCTTCGCCGCAGCCAGATCAGCCTGGGCCTGCTGCTGCGCGGCACGGCGCTCGTCCAGCTCCTGCTGCGATACGGCATCTCCTTGACGCAACCCTTCCCATCGTTGCAACGATGACTGCGCCAGCGCCAGCTTGGCCTTGATCTGCTCCAAGGTGGCTGAGGCTTGTGCCAAGTCCTGGTCCACCTCCGGTGTGTCGATGATGGCCAGCACATCGCCCTTGCGGACCTTGTCGCCGATGTCCTTCTTCCAGGCTCGCACATAGCCATTGGTCCGGGCATAGATGGCAGCCTCGTTGAGCCCACGCAAAGTCGCAGGCAAGGCCACCGTGCGTTGGCCCTGACCAGCCTTGGGGTGGGTGAAGAGCACCGTCTTCAAGGCATTGTCCTGCGTGCTGGACTCGACAGACTTGGCGTGGGCCGCATTGACATAGGTGCGCGCACCGGCCCCACCCAGCAACAGTGCCAGGGCCAGCAAGCCAAACCGGCCCGCACGACGTGCAGCCCCTTGGCCATGCGCCACCGGCACATCGTCAGAAACAGAAGAAGCTGGAGAACTCATAGGAATGCAAGATCAAGCATGAACAGGATCGGGAGCTGAATCTGGTAGCGAGTGCGTGCCCGATTGCGGCACACGCGCCTGCAACCAGTGGTGGACACCGGCGAACACCAGGGGAACAAAGACAAGGGTGGAGACCGTGGCAAAGCCCAGGCCGCCAATCACGGCGCGCCCCAGCGGTGCGTTCTGCTCGCCGCCCTCGCCCAGGCCCAGTGCCATGGGCACCATGCCAATGACCATGGCCAGGGCCGTCATCATCACCGGACGCAGGCGGGTGGAGCCGGCTTCCTGTGCGGCACGAAGAGGCGGCACACCCTCGCTCAGCCGCTGGCGCGCAAACGACACCACCAGGATGCTGTTGGCCGTGGCCACGCCCACCGTCATGATGGCGCCAGTAAGCGCGGGCACAGACAAGGGCGTGCCGGAGAGGAAGAGCATCCAGGCGATGCCCGCCAGGGCAGCAGGCAAGGCCGCCACGATGATCAAGGCATCCAGCCAAGATTGGAAGTTCACGACGATCAGCATGTAGACCAGCACAATGGCCAGCAGCAGCCCCCAGGCCAGCGACACGAAGGAGTTGTGCAAGGTCTCGATCTGGCCGCGCACCGTGATCTCGGATCCGCGCGCCAGCTTGGCTCGCGCCTTGTCGATCAGCTTGTCGATGTCGGCATAGGTGCTGGCCAGGTCGCGCCCGTCCACATTGGTGTAGATGTCGATCACCGGCGCGATGTTGTAGTGCGAGACATTGCCCTGCTGGCTGCTCGACTTGACCTGCACCACATTGCCCAGCAATTGCGGATCACGTGCCTGCCCTGTGGCAGGGCCATTCACAGGGATGCTCAGCATGCTGCCCAGACTGTCGATGTCGTACTGAGGCGTCTGTACCGACACGTTGTACACATTGCCATTGGCTTCATTGAGCCAGTAGGTGGGCGCCGTCTGAAAGCTCGAACTCAGCGACACCATGACGTTCTGGGCCACATCACGTGCCACCAATCCCGTCTGGGCCAGGCTGGAGCGGTCCATCTCCAAGCTCAGCGCCCGGCGGTTGAAGCGCTGGTACAAGATGGTGTCCACCGCACCGGGCACCTGCTTGATCTGGTTGAGCAGCTCGCTGGCCACAAGCAGGTTCTCGGCTGTCTTGGTGCCTTGGACCTGGATATCAACCGGCGCACTCACACCGAAGTTCAGCGTCTGGCTGATCATGTCGGCCGGCTGGAAATAGAACTCGTTGCCCGGGAAGTCCTTGGGCAATGCGGCCCTGAGCTTGCGGATGTGGTCCGCCGTGGGCTGGTGCTCCTGTTTCAAGGAGATCAGGATCTCGACATCGCTGCTGTCGAAGGTGCCATTGGTGTTGTAGAGCGTGTTGTAGGGGGTATAAGGCCCGCCCACGATGTCCACGACATTGGCGATCTCATCGCGCCCGATCAGCTCGCGCACGCGCTTCTCGACCTTGTCCACAAAGGCCGGCATCTCTTCCAAGCGCGTGCCCAAGGGGGCCCGAACATGCAGGCGGATCTGACCTGCGTCCACCGTGGGAAAGAAGTCTTGTCCCAGCACGGTAAACAAGCCGGTCGACAACAGGCAGAAGGCCAGAAGGCCACCGCCGAACAGCAGCTTGCGTTGCAGCATGGCCGCCAGCACGGTCGTGTAAGCCTGCCGCCACTGCTCGAACCGGGCTTCAAAGCCCAGATGAATGCGCCTCAGGCGCCCCGGTGCCTTGCCCTTATTGCCCTCGTTGCTCGTGTGCCGGGCCTGATGCCGCATCAGGTACATCACCAGTGTCGGCACCAGGGTACGTGACAGAACATAGGACGCGAGCATCGCGAACACCACGGCCTCGGCCAGCGGGATGAACAGCTTGCCGGCCACGCCCGTGAGGAAGAACATCGGCACGAAAGCGATGCAGATGCAAAGTGTGGCCACGAAAGCAGGCGCGGCAATCTCGGCGGCACCATCCAGGATGGCCTGATGCGGGCGCTTGCCCATGTGCAGGTGCCGCTCGACGTTCTCGATCTCCACCGTGGCATCGTCCACCAGGATGCCCACGGCCAGCGCGAGGCCTCCCAGGGTCATGATGTTGATGCTCTGCCCGATCAGGTGCAGCACGATCAGCGAACACAGGATGGACAGCGGAATCGAGATGGCAATGATGGCCGTGCTGCGCCAGTTACCCAGGAACAGCAGCAGCAGGGCCGCGGTCAGCAAGGCCGCGATCAAGGCCTCATGCACCACCGACTTGATGGCGGCCCCCACGAACACGGACTGGTCCGCCAGGGGCGTCACCGTGATGTCCTCCGGCAAGGCCAGCACGGCCTTGGGCAATTCCCGGCGAATGGTGTCGATGATGTCCAGTGTGGAAGCCCCGCCGTTCTTGAGCACGGTCATCAGCAGGCCACGCTCACCATCGCGGCGCACCACTGTGGTCTGGGGCTGGTAGCCATCACGTACCTGCGCCACATCGCGCACGAACACCGTGACACCATTGACCGTCGTGATCGGGATATCGCCCAGGGCGGCCAGACTGGAAGGCGAGCCGTTGAGCGCGACGTTGACTTCCTGCGAGCCGATCTTCGCCGTGCCGGTGGGCAGCGTCAGGTTCTGGGCGTTCAAGGCATTGACCACGTCCACGGCCGTCAGGCCACGCGCAGCCAGCGCAGGCCCGTTGATGTCAACGGACACCTGGCGGAAGCGGCCGCCATAAGGCGCCGTCACCGCCGTACCGGGAATGGTGATGAGCTTGGTGCGCAGAACGTTGAAGGCCTGCTCATTGAGCTCCTGCTCGCTGCGATTGGGACTGGAAAAGCCCAGTTGCAGGATGGGCAAGTCAGTTGCGCTGTACTTGATGATGGTGGGAGGCGTGGCCCCCGCAGGCAAAGATCGCAGCGACGCCTGCGTACTGGCCACCACCTGGGCAATGGCCGTGGCCTGGTTGACCTGAGGCTGAAAGAACACCTTGATGATGCCCATGCCGCCCAGGGTCTGGGACTCGGTATGCTCCATGTCGCTGACGGAGTTGGCCAGATTGCGCTCGATCGGCGTGATGATCCGGTCGGTCATCTCCTTGGCCGACAGGCCGTTGTAGCTCATCAAGATGGCCACCACCGGGATGTCGATTTCGGGAAAGACATCCACCGGTGTTTTGCGCAGGACAAAGGGCGTCGCCAGCAGAATCAGCAGCGCCGCCACGATGAAGGTATAGGGTCGTCGCAGCGCGACTTGAACGATCCACATGGGATGAGCAAGGCCTCACAGGCCGAGATGGTTCAAAGAACAATGAAGGCGGGGCCTTGTGCCCCACCCTGAAGACATGGACTGGTCAGTCCTTCTTGCGGAAGTCGTCGTGGCAGGCCTTGCAGGTGCCTTGCAGCTTGCCCAGTTGGGCTTTCACGGCAGCCACGTCACCGCTTGCCGCCACCTTGGCCAGCTCGTTGGCTTCCTTGTTGAAATTGCCGCCCGCTTCACCGGCCTTTTTGTCCGTGAACAGCTCGGGCTTGACGGCCGTGTCATGCCAGCCCTTGCCTGTTTCCGTACCCGGTGCAAACAGCGCGCCCAGACCGGAGTTGGCGATCGCGGCAATCGTGTTGGCCGCCTTGATGACCTCTTCCTTGTTGTACTGGCCCTCCACATTGGCCTTGACGCGGCCGGTGTTCCAGGCCAGCACCTGGTAGGCAGACTGACGCCACTTGATCAGCTGTTCGGGCTTAGGGCCCTGTTGAGCCACCGCCACGGCCGCTGTGGTCAGCGAACCGACGGCTACCAGGGCTGCCACGGTGTATTGAAGACGCTTGTTCATCTACTTTCCTTAGAGTGTGTTGAAAGGGGATTGAGAGAAATCAGGTGCGCAGGTGCTTGTTGAAGAAGTCCACCGTGCGCTGCCAGGCCAGCTTGGCCGCTGCCTGGTCATAGCGGGGCGTCGTGTCGTTGTTGAAGCCATGCTGCACATTCGGGTAGACATAGGCTTCGTAACTCACCTTGTTCTTCTTCAAGGCCTCTTCGTACTTCGGCCAGCCTGCATTGATGCGCTCGTCGTTGCCGGCGTAATGCAATTGCAAGGGCGCCTTGATCTGCGCCACATCGGCCTCGGGCGGTTGGGCGCCATAGAAAGGCACGGCCGCGGCCAGGTCGGGAATCTGCGTGGCCAGGAAGTTCGAAATGCCACCGCCATAGCAAAAGCCCACCACACCGACCTTGCCATTGCCCTGCGGCCAGGCCTTCAAGGCCGCGGCAGATGCGAGAAAGTCACTGCGCGTCTTGGCCTGATCCAGCTTGGGGAACAGCTCGCGGGCCTTGTCTTCATCACCCGGATAACCACCCAGCGGGAACAAGGCATCGGGCGCAAAGGCGATGAAGTTGTCCAGTGCCAGTCGGCGAGCAATGTCTTCGATGTGGGGATTGAGCCCGCGGTTCTCGTGCACCACCAACACGGTGGGCAACTTGCCCTGCACTTTGGCCGGCTGCACCAGATAGCCTCGCACCGTGCCATAGCCTTGCGGTGAGGGGATCTCGATGTAACGCGCCTGAATGCGTGCGTCGTTGGTCTGAACCTGTTGCGCCTGCGCGAAGTTCGGGCTCAGCTCAGCCAGCAGCAGCTCGGCACCCGCCACGCCGGCGGTGTACTTGGCTGCCGATTGAAAAAAGCCTCTGCGGTCGATCAGGCCGTGCACATACTGATCGAACAGCTTGAGCACCTCGGGTGCGAAATCATTGGCGGTCTTGCGTGTCATGGTGGTGATGCCTCTAGATGTCCAGATGGGAAGATGTCATTTGGCGCGGCCACCAAAGCCCGGTGTCAGCACGGCGATACGGTATGCCGCACCACGGCCCACCACAAACAGGGTCTTCTTGTCGTCGCCGGCAAAGGCCAGGTTCTGGGGCTGCTTGGGCAAGGCGATCGTGCCCAGGGCCTCGCCCTTGTTGCTGAACACCTCGATGCCCGAGTTCGATGCCACATACAGACGCCCGGCCTCGTCCACCGCCAGACCATCGGCCCCACTGCTGCCACCACCGCTTGGGCCACCGCCTTCTGTCTTCTTCCAGCCTGCCAGCTTGGCGAAGTTGCGCTTGGGCCCAATCGCGCCATCAGAGGCTATGTCATAGGCCAGGACATACTCGCCCCATGTGTTGGCCACATACAGCACATGCTCGTCCGGGCTCAACTGGATGCCATTGGGGCGCTCGATGTCTGCAGCCAGACGCTGCAGCGCACCTTTGTTGTTGATGCGGTAGACCGCCGGCTTGGCGGGCTCTGGTTGGTTGGCAGGTGGGGCGGGCTGACCAGCCGCCGGAGGGTTGACGCCAGAGTCAGTGAAGTAGACATTGCCTTGCTGATCGACAACCAGGTCATTGGGGCGGCCAAAGGGCTTGCCCTCGTAGTTGTCGGCCAGCGTCCTGACCTTCGGTGGCGGGAAGATGATGCCCACGCGAGGCTTGAGCACTTGCACCGCATACAGATCACCATTGGCGGTGAAGCCCAGACCATTGGCGCCATTGCTGCCCTCCACGAAGACCGAGGTCGAGCCGTCTGGTGCGATACGGGTCACGCGATTGGCCTGGGTCTCCGTGAAGATCAGGCTGCCGTCCGGCAAGGTCACCGGCCCTTCTGTTCCGGTAAAGCCATCCTTGATCAATTCGATCTTGGTACCGGCAGCCACAACGCCTTCGATCGCAGGCGTCTCCCAGACCTTGGCGTCACTCGCCTTCTGGTTTGGCGCCTGCTCTTGAGACCACACTGGCCCGGCGCCCAGCAAAGCCGATAACGCGACCAGCAGGCCAGCGTGCCGGCCCAAGAATGCGTTCTTCATCTGCTTCCCTCCTGCGGTTCGGTCAGGACTTCTTGCCTTCTGCCTTGCTGCCATTGAGGCCTTGCACGACCTCCAGCGCCTTCTCGACGTTGGCCGCCGGAGGCAAGCCACCCACGGTGGCGGCCACCTTGCCGTCAGGTGTGACGATGAAGGTCGTGCGGTCCACGCGCGCATGGTCGATCTCCACACCACGTGTGTCCTTGCGTCCCGCAGGGATCTCGCTCACGGCCAGATCAAAGGCCTTCGAGACCTTGCCATCCGCATCCGACGCCACGGGGATCTTGCCGGCGCAGTATTCGGGGTCGGCGGAGAAGTCGTTGAGGCGCTTGATGCTGTCCAGCGATACGCCAATGATGGAAGCCCCAGCCGTCGCGAACTTGTCCACATTCACCGCAAAGGTGTGCGCCTGGATGTTGCAGCCCCCCGTGTAGGCCGAGGGGTAGAAGTACACCACCACGGGGCCCTTCTTGAGTGCATCCTTCAAGGCATAGCTGAACTCTTTGCCAGCCAGGGAGGCCTGTAACTTGAAGTCAGGAACCGCATCGCCTTCCTTGAGTGCGGCCCAGGCCGATGTGGATGCCAGTACAGATGCGCAAACAGCGGCCAAGCCAGCCGCCAACCTTGTCTTGTTCATTGCTTGTTCTCCAAACCTCGTTGTGCTTGATCAGATGCCGGTCAGGTAATCCGCCAGCGCTTCAATTTCCTTGTCGGTCAACTCTCGGGTGACCTTGTTCATCGAACCGTCCTGGCTGTTGCGGCGTTCACTCGCGCGCCAGTCACGCAGTTGCCTGTCCAGGTAATGCCACTCCTGCCCACCGATGAGGGGAGCAAGCGGCTGGCTGGCCAAGCCCTTGCCCTTGTCGCCATGGCAACTGACGCAGGCCAGCACGCCTCTCGCTGCATCGCCCTGCTCGAACAGTTCCTTGCCCAGTTGGTGCAGATCACCGTCCTGCCCACTCATGCGCGGCAGGGCTGCGAAGTAGGCCGCGATGTCACGCACGTCGTCGTCCGACACATTGCGCGCCACGATGGCCATCTGGTCATGCTTGCGTGCCCCTGAGCGGAAGTCCTGGATCTGCTTGAGGATGTAGGTCGGCAACTGCCCCGCCAGCTTGGCGAATTTGTTCTCTATGCCATTGCTGCCCTGCACCACGCCCTGGCCGTTCTCGCCATGGCACTCGAAGCAGCGCTCGCTCTCGGCCTTCTCCTTGCCCAGCACGGGATTGCCGCTAGGCAAGGCCTGCGCCGGCACCTTGGCCTGCTTGGGCGCCACCTCACGAGCCTTGCCACTGGCAACACCGCCCGCGGGGGCTGCTGTGGCAAAGGAAAGGATCAGGGTGGATGCCAACACGGTGATGCGCCCTCTCATCAGGATTTCTTGTAGAAGGTGTGGCAGGTTCTGCATGTGCGCGACAGCGTGGTGGCCGATTCCGAAGCCGAGTCGAAGTTCTTCTCCGCCACGGACTTCAAGATGGCACCCGCCAGATCCTTGCTCTTGCGGGAGAGGTCCACGGCATCGTCGGCACCGCCCTTGGCCACGAAGTGGGCCTCGACCTTGCCGAACAACTCCTGCAACTCTTTGGCATCGGCTGTACTCCCTGCTCCGTTCTGAGTGGCGATGTTGGAAGCCAGGCTCTTGTTGGTGTCCTCAATGGTCTGCATCAGGTCCATGTCCAGTTCACCGTCGGCGGCGCGAACCACGCCACCGACGAGGACCAAGGCTGCAGCCAGCACTACGGTCAATCTTTGCATCGTCAGGCCAGGATGTCCTTGATGACCTTGCCGTACACCACGGTCGGACGCTCCGAACGGCCGCTGTTGAGGAAGGTGGTCTTGAGGTGATCCAGGCCCAGCAGTTGCAGGACCGTGGCGTGCAGGTCATAGGTGTCCACGGACTTGTCCTTGTCGGCCACTTGCAGCCCCACCTCATCGGTTTCGCCGTAAGTGAAGCCGGCCTTCAGGCCACCGCCGGCCAGCCACTGGGTGTAGCCCCAGGGGTTGTGGTCGCGCCCATTGCCGCTCTGGCCATAGGAGGTACGGCCGAACTCGGACGTCCACACCACCAAGGTCGTGTCCAGCAGGCCACGTTCCTTGAGGTCGTGCAGCAAGCCGGCAATGGGCTTGTCCACCATCTTGGCCATCAGGCCGTGGTTCTTCTCCAGGTCGTTGTGGGCATCCCAGCTCTGACGGTCTTGATCGGCACCTTCAGGGAAGCCCGACACCACCTGGATGAAGCGCACACCATGCTCGACCAGGCGGCGTGCACGCAGCAGCACCTCGCCGTAGCTCTGGCTGGTCTTGTCGTCGATGCCATAGAGCGCCTTGGTGGCATCGCTTTCCTTGCTGATGTCCACGGCAGCTGGCGCGGCGGCCTGCATGCGGTCTGCCAGCTCATACGACTGGATGCGGGCGCGTAATTCCGTGTCGCTCGGATGGTGCTGGGCACCCAGGGCGTTCAGGCGCTTGAGCAAATCCAGCTCGGCGCGCTGCTGCTGTGCGGTACGGACCTCAGGGCGGTCCAGGTAGAGAATGGGCGATGGACCGGGACGGAAAGCCGTGCCCTGGTACACCGCAGGCAGGAAGCCCGAGCTCCAGTTCACCGAGCCAGCCTGCGGCTCGCGGTCGCCGTTGTACATCACCACATAGGGCGGCAGATCGGGGTTGGCCGAACCCAGCGCATACGTGATCCAGGCGCCCAGGGAGGGGCGGCCCGGGTTCAGGTCGCCGGTATTGAGCTTGAGGATGGAGATGTCGTGCGTGGCGCCCACCGTCGTGCTCGACTTGATGAAGGTCATCTTGTCGGCTTGCTGAGCCAGGTTGGGCAGCAGGTCAGAGAACCAGGCGCCGCTTTCGCCATACTGCTTCCAGCTGCGCTTGGGCGACACGAACAGCTTGCCCACGCCACCCTGCGTGCTGGTCTTGATGCCCTTGAGGAAGGACGCAGGAATGTCTTGCCCAGCCAGCTTGACCAGCTCGGGCTTGTAGTCATAGAGGTCCAGCGTGCTGGGTGCGCCGTTCTGATGCAGCCAGATCACCGACTTGATCTTGGCCGGAAAGTGCGGCGCCTTGGGGGCCAGAGGGTCCACCAGCTCGGCGGCCGAGGCTGCTTGGACATGGCCAATGCCGGGAATGAAACCGCTCAGTGCGGCGCCACCCACGCCCGCACCGGTGTGGCGAAGAAACTCGCGACGTGAATCGTTGCTCATGATGTTGTCCTTGTGTTGATGACGGTTGTGGGTTGGCTTCAGAAGCGATAGGCAAAGTCGTTGGAGTTGGCCACGGTGTGCACCAGGTCCACGAAAGCCGCCGACTTGATCGGGTCGAAGTTGCTCGTGTCCTTCAAGCCTTGCGGGATGGCCACTTCGAACTTGCCCGTGGCAGCCTTCTGCTTGATCACGCTTTGCTCATTGCCCAGGAAGTCCTTGAGCGCGGCCAGCTCAGCCTTGTCCGGATGACGTGCGAACAGGATCTCGTAGAGCTTGTTGATCTGCGCGTTCTGATCGTTGCCCGCCTCGTTGATCACGCGGCCTGCCAGCGCTTGAGACCACTCGAACACCACATCGCTGTTGAACAGGGTCAGGGCTTGCAGCGGCGTCGTGGTCACATCGCGTTTGTGATGCGGCTTGCTCGGATCGGCCGGGTCGAAGTTCTGCGTGACCGGATACGGGAAGCTGCGGCGGCTGAAGATGTAGATGCTGCGGCGGTACCAGTCTTCCTTGTTGTCCGACACGGTCCAGGCGCGGTTGCCCTGGAAGTCCTGCGACTTGCCGATGTCGTTGCCAGCCTTGAGGATGGGCGGGTACACGGCAGGACCACCCACCTTGTCCACCAGCAAGCCCGATGCATACAGCAGCGAGTCGCGGATCTCTTCGGCCTCCAGGCGCTTGCGTGGGTACACGGCCAGCAGCTTGTTCTCCGGGTCAGCCTTGATCACGTCCGCACGCTCGTTCGAGGACTGCCGGTAGACGCTGGACAGCAGGATCTCGCGGTGCAGCTTCTTGACGTCCCAGCCATTCTTCACAAAGCTGGCGGCCAGGTAATCGAGCAGTTCCGGATTGGTCGGCTTGGCGCCTGCACGACCGAAGTCCTGCAGCGTCGCAATGACGCCCTTGTCGAAGTACTGGCTCCACACGCGGTTCACATAGACACGGGCCGTCAGCGGGTTGCTGTCGCTGGTCAACCAGGCGGCCAGCGCGCTGCGGCGGCCCGATGACTTGGCCGTCGGCGTGATGGGCAATTGCAGGTCCTTGCCGCCCCACAACGCCGGGATGCCAGGCTGCACTTCATCCAGCGGGCGCTCGTGGATGCCGCCAAAGCGCACGAAGGTCGGGGGCGCATCAGCGCCCAGCTCGGTCGCGGTCGTGATCCAGCGCGAGCCACGCTCAGGCTTGAGCTTGTCGAACTTCTTCAACTCCTTGGCCAGCGCTTCGTATTCCTTGAGCTTGTCTGCATTGGCAGGGTCGTACTCGGTGCGCTCCTTTTCCTGACCAGTCTCCCGCAGATAGGCCACGATGTCCTGCTCCGTGGCCACGGTGTCCTTGCGGAAGTTCACCCAGCGGTCCAGGGGCGTCCATTGCTCCTTGGGTTTGAAGATGGCGTCGCGGCTGTCGGTCAGGTAGCGTTCGTTGTGGTACTTGCGACCCTTCTCGCGCACGCTGTCCAGAATGGCCTTCTGCTTGGCACGGATGTCCTTGGTGGCCTCGTTGTAGGCAGCCTGCTGCTTCTCGAAGTCCTGGTCCCAGGCGGTTTCGGTGCCCTTGGCCAGCGGCGCCTTTTCATCGAAGCTGGTGTTGGCGAAGTAGGCCTGCAGCTGGAAGTATTCCTTCTGGCTGATGCGGTCCTGCTTGTGGTTGTGGCAGCGCGCGCAACCGATGGTGGTGCCCAGCAGTGTTTCCCCGACCAGATCGGTCATGTCGGTTTCGATCTGGTACTTGCGCTGCACCAGGTCACGCGAGTTGGCGTTGTCGGGGTAGCCGGCCAAGAAGCCCGTGGCGATCTTGGCTTCCTGGCTATCAGGGAAGAGCTCGTCGCCCGCGATCTGCTCTTGAACAAAGCGGTTGAAAGGCTTGTCCTGGTTGAAGGCATTGATCACGTAATCGCGATAGCGCCAGTTGTTGGCCCGCGTGTTGTCGTTCTGGAAGCCGGAGCTGTCGGCGTAGCGCGCCACATCCAGCCAGCGGCGGGCCTGACGCTCACCGAAGTGATGCGAGGCCAGCAAGCGGTCCACCAGGTTCTCATAAGCCTTGGGCGACTTGTCGTTGACAAAGGCCTTGATCTCTTCTGGTGTGGGCAGCAGGCCCCAGGCGTCCAACGTGGCACGGCGGATGAAGGTCGCACGGTCGGTCTCGGGTGAAGGCTTCAGGCCCTTGGCTTCGATCTGCGCCAGCACGAAGCCATCTACAGGTGTACGCACCCAGGCCTTTTGCTTGACGGCCGGCTGATCGGGCGCCTTCACCGCCTGATAGGGCGACCAACCCTTGGCAGCTGGCGCCACCTTGGTTTCAGCCGGCTTGCTGTCCGCCGCGGGTTTCACGTCCGCAGCCCATGCGGAAACCGCCAGCGAACCCAGCGCCAAATATATATAGAGAGTTTTATTCATATTGATGAACCCCAAATGCATCCAGCGTTTTTCTCATTTACTTACTCCATTTGCATCGACCTGTTTACCCGACCCCATACCTGATCAGGCCACAATCCGTTTTCAACAGATCGCAGCGGCGGGTGACATATGGCAACTATCGTGCCAACAGCGCCTCAAAAAAACCCATCCAAAAAATCACGTCAAGTCATTGATTAAATTGAATATTTTTTGAGTTCATATGCAAATCAGAAAAGCAGATAAAGACACAATCAAAAAGCAATCCACAGCAACTGATCAAATATCAACAGCAGACTGCGTGAAACCCAACACCACCAAACAAAAACAAATTAAAAACCACCATAAACCAAACAAAAAAGCTGGCACAACTCCTGCAACCTGGCCGGCCACATTCAAATATTCATTCGCAGCCAACAGGAGTTAGCAAGGTGCATTCATTCAAAACAACAGCGCTGGCCGGTGCCGTGCTGCTCGCCCTCTCGGGTGCGGCGGCTCAGGCAGCAGAGCCAAGCAATGAAGTCAAGGCGCTGAAAGGAACCGTCGACGAACTTCGCAAGCAGATCGAAGACCTCAAGCGCGCACAGCGCTCGGATGCCGATGCCCTGGAAAAGGCCCGGCTTGATGAGTTGCGCAAGCAGGTCGAAGAGCTTCGCGTCCAACTCAAGAAGCAGCAGGTGGCCAAGCCGGCCGAGGTCACGCCCACACCCGCCGAAGGTGAGAGCCAGGAGGCCATCGACGCCAAGACGCCCGCCACCAAGGCCGACGTCCAGGGCCTGCGCACAGACCTTGAGAACTACAAGTACGACCAGTCCCGCCTGCAAGAGCGCAACATCCCCAGCGTGACGCGAAACACCAAGATTGGTGGCTCGATCACCCTGCAATACGCGACACAAAACCCAGGTGTGCCCGCAACGACAGCTGCCGGCACCACCTTGCAAGGGGAGCCACGCAAGAACGGCTTTGTCGCCCCCTCTGTCGGACTGAACTTCACAGGCAACCTCTACCGCGATTACCAGGAAGGCAAGAACCTGGACTACCGCATTGCCTTCCTGACGGCCACCAATGTGGGCAGCAACGCCAATGCCTACAACGCCACCGGCAAGGCCAACCCCAATGGCAGTCAGTTCAACCTGACCGATGCCTACATCAAGTACAGCTTTCAGCCTCAGACCGGCAATGCCGAGGACCCGCTGGGTGTGGTCATCCTGGGTCAGCAGATCGTGCCCTTCGGGCAGGACGCACAGGCACTCGATGCCGAAGTCCGCCCCGTTATCAATGGTGCCTCTTATGTCAGTGGCCTGGGCTTCAACAACCGCCAGATCGGCCTGGTCGTGTCTGGTGATTTCCAGCCTTACGTCGACTACACCAACAACTACCGCGCGCCTCTTCTCTCCTATGCGTTCGGTCTCTTCAACGGCAGCGGACCCAACAAGAGCGATAACAACTCGGATCGCGATTTTTCTGGCCGCCTGGTCTTCACGCTGCCCGTCGACTATGCAAGCTGGTTCCGTCAGTTGCAGATCGGTGCGTCCTACTACCGCGGCTACCCCACGCTGGGCGGCACATCGGTGCCTTCGACCGGTGCGGCCGACAACACCGTGTATCCGGCCGCAGGCAAAGGCAACAGCAACCGCACCGGCTTCGACATCAACTGGACCCACCTGCCCTATTCGATTTCGTACGAGTGGGTCTACGGCAAAGATGCCTTGGCAGCGCCAACTGCAGCCAACCCCGATGGCTTCAGGCGCGGCATCGATCAGTACATCAACTTTGGCTACACCTGGGGTGAACAGTTCCTGAATAGTTCCAAGCAGCAAGGCAAGTTCGATGATTGGTGGCCCAAGTCCTACCAGGCCTTCTTCCGCTTCGATACCTGGGACCCCAATGCCAGCGAAGCCGTGCTGCGCACACTCAACAGCGACCGCAAGCAGTACATCAGCACCTTGGGGCTGAACATCTTCTTCGCTGAAACCACGAAGTTCCAGATCGACTACATCCACACGCGCTACGACCTGCAAGGCGTCGCACCGGCAGCGCTCAGCCCCAAGAGCACCAACGGCCTGCTGGCCCAGTTCAACGCCACGTTCTAAAGCGCATCACTGCATATTGGAGAAAACATGAAACGCCGTAGCTTCAACTTGGGCCTGGCCAGCAGCCTGGCCGCCCCCGCCCTCATCGGACTAGGCTCTTCCGCCCGTGCAGCCGATGGCGCCAAGCCCACCACCATCCGCATTGGCTTTCCTGGCGCGGGCACGAGCGGACGCCCCTTGCCAACCAGTGGCTACACGGCCAACGTGGTGTTCCTGGGTGAACTCGAACAGGAGTTCAAGGCCGACAACATCAAGATCGAGTGGAAGTACTACGTCGGCGCTGGTCCTGCCTTGAACGAGGCCTTTGCCAATGGCCTGCTGGACTTCTGCTTCGGCCACGGCGACCTGCCCCTGATCGTGGGCCGCTCCACCGGCCTCAAGCACAAGATCATTGCGTCCTCTGGCCGTGGTGGCGACGTCTACCTCTTGACGCCTGCGGCCTCGCAAGCAACGCAGGTCGCGGATCTGAAAGGCAAGATTTTGTCGGTCCAGAAGGGAACTGCCACACAGTTGGTGCTCTATCGCTTTTTGGCTAAGTACGGCTTCACGGAGCCGGACAAGGACTTCCGCATCATCAGCCAAATCGCCGATGACCGCCGTGCGTCGCTGGCCACCGGTGACATCGCCGGCACCATCGACACGCCATGGGGTCTGGAAGCGCGCGGCATCACCAAACGTTTGGCCGAGGTGCACGATGACATCAACATCAACGCGCCCGGCACCGTGTGGGTGGGTGAGGCATTCGAGCAGCAGTATCCAGATATCGTGCAACGCGTGGTTAACCGACTGGTCAAAGTCGCACACTGGAGCTCGCAAGATGCCAACCGCGAACAACAGTATCAATGGTGGACGCGCTCGGGCACCAACGCCTACCTTGACAACAAAAAAGAGTGGGATCGCGTCAAGGATCTCCGCACCCGCCACAGCCCCCTGCTGGACGATTTCTACAAGGCCAAGATCCAGAAGTCGATTGCGGAAACACGTCAATACCGCCTCACGCGGCGCGATACACCTTTTGAGGGCTGGCTTGAACCGAAGTACCTCAACAACGCCCTACGCGAATTGAAGCTGGAGAACTACTTCCCCTCTCAAAGCGTAGATGGAAAGTTCAGCGGTTGATGTCCACGTCAAACACCTGAACCGTCACGGACCATGGTTCCCTTGCCATGGTCCGTCTCCTGCTTTTCACGGAGCCCTCTTATGGCCGTATCGACCGACGACCCCAATATCTTTCCTGCCGCCCCATCGACACAGCCAGCGTCGGTCGTGCCCAGTCAGATCTGGCCTCATGCCGGCAAGCTCCTGCTGAGCCTGATCAACACGATTCTGCTGGGCAGCATCCTTCCTCTCGTTCTGTTTGGCTTGTGGTGGGTGGCAGCCGATCGCCATTGGATAGCCGAGCAGATCCTGCCTCCGCCGGCTTTCGTGTGGGAATCCTTGAAGGACGTCCTGCAAAGCGGTGAATTGCTGGGGCACATCAAGATCAGCGCCAGCCGTGTGGCCTGGAGCCTGTTGATCGGTGGCTCGGCCGGCCTGCTGCTGGGCTTTGGTATGGGCCTGTCCCGCACGTTCAAGGCCTATGTCTTTCCCACCTTCGATGTGCTGGCACAGCTGCCGGTGCTGGGTTGGATCCCGCTGCTCATCATCTTCGTGGGCATCGAGGAACCGCTCAAGGTGACCGCGGTGTCGATCGCCGTGGTGGTGCCTGTGGCCTTGAGCACCTTGCATGGCATCGCCAACATCCCCCGCCCACTGCTGGAGGTTGGCCGCGTCTACCAGTTCGACACCTTGCAACTCATCACACGCATCGTGCTGCCCGCCACCGCCCCCAGCTTGTTCACAGGCCTGCGCCAGGGCGTGATGCAGGCCTGGCTATCGGTTGTCTTCGTGGAACTGTTGTCGTCCAGCGAAGGGCTGGGCTTTCTGATGGCTTACAGCCGCTCGCTGAGCCAGATCGACATGGTCATCGTCGCCATGCTGGCCATCGGGGCAGTCGGCATCCTCATCGAATTGACTCTGCGCCTGATCGAGTCCCGGCTGCAAGGCTGGCGCCGCAACGCTTTTTGATCCGGAGGCACCATGTCCAACGACACCCCAAACCACCACCCCGCCACCAAAAAGGACAAGCCCGCACGTGATTGGCGTGGATTGGTTTTGCCCATCGCCTTCATCACACTTTGGTATGTTGTAACCTCGCTCAAGCTGGTCAACACCAAGCTCATCGTTCCACCGGTGGGCGTGCTCACCACCAGTTTTCAGGAGCTGGGCAATGTCGACTTCTATACCGGCATTGGCCTGAGCCTGTGGCGCGACCTCTCAGGCTTTCTGATCGGCTCTCTGGCGGGCATAGCCGTGGGTGTGCTCATTGGTGTATCGCGCCTGGCCGACAAGATCATCGGCCCGACTTTTCACACGGCGCGCCAGATTTCCTTGTTTGCTTGGCTGCCCTTGCTGTCGGCCATGGTCGGCACGGGCGATCTGTCCAAGATCATCTTCATCGCGTTCTCGGCCTTCTACCCCGTCGTGCTCGGCACACTGGAAGGCGTGCGAGGCGTGACATCAGCTCATGCTGAAGTGGCCCGCGTCTATGGCTTCACCAAGACACAGATCTTGACCCGGCTGATTCTGCCGGCGGCTTCGCCTCAGATTCTGTCGGGCGTGCGCCTGGGCCTGATCTATGCCTGGCTGGCCACGATCGGTGCCGAATTTCTTCTGGTCAACGATGGCCAGGGACTGGGCAACATCGTGTTCAAAGGCCGTATGGCTTTCAACATCGAGCTGATCATCTTTGGCCTGGTGGCCATTGGCTTGATCGGCAATGCATTCAACCGTATCGCGGACAAGGCCGAGCAAGGTCTGCTGCGTTGGCGAGCACCGGCTCGCTGACATGCCACAAGGAGTTCTCATGTCTCAAGCAGGCACCATCGACATCAAACATCTGCACAAGCAATACGAGGTCAAGGGCAAGCCTTTGAAGGTACTCGACAACATCAACCTGTCCATCAAGCCAGGCGAATTTGTCAGCATCGTCGGCTCCAGCGGCTGCGGCAAGTCCACCTTGCTGCGCCTGCTCATCGGCCTGGAGAGTGGCTATGAAGGCCAGTTGCTGCTGGATGGCCAGCCCATCAAGGGCACCAGCCTGGACCGCGGCATCGTGTTCCAGGATCACCGTCTGTTCCCCTGGTTGACGGTCGAACAGAATGTGGGACTAGGCCTGCTCAACGCCCCAGGTACGCAGGCCGCCAAGGACAAGACTGTTCAGGAACACATCGCACTGGTTGGTCTCAAAGGCTTTGAGAAAGCCTACCCCTATCAACTCTCGGGAGGCATGTCCCAACGCGCGGCCATTGCGCGGGCTTTGGTGAACCGGCCGGAAGTCCTGCTGCTTGACGAGCCCTTTGGCGCGCTCGATGCGCTCACCCGCACACGGCTTCAGCAGGAACTGCAGCGCATCTGGCAGGCCGAAGGCATCACGGCTGTTCTGGTCACACACGACGTGGAAGAGGCCGTCTACCTGGGCGATCGCATCGTGATCATGGAGCCTCGCCCTGGTCGCATCAAGCGCATCGTCGAGGTATCCCTGGCTCGGCCACGTGACCGCGCCAGCATCGACTTCACAGCCGTCAAGGACGATGTGCTCGCTGAGTTCAGGCACGAGATCAACCACGCCACGGTGGCAGAACGTCTGGAGCGTGCCAACCCGCTTGCGGCCTGAAGCATTGGCTGCATAAGCAAACGCCATTTCATTCGTTCCGCGTGCATGCATGCATACCTAGCATGGGTGCACCTATTCCTTACCTCGTCACACTCAAAACAAGATGAAAGCAGTCAAGACTTTGCTGGCCATCGCACTGGCCATTGGCAGCACTGCGGCCTTCGCACAAGAAGCCGCCTCCGCGCCCGCTCCTGCCGCCAGCGCCTACGTGCCGCCGCCCTGGACCTACAAGACCAAGCAGCTCAACCGCCTGCAGGTGGACGCCCTCCTGGGCAACCCCAAGAAGCTGTTGATCATCGACCTGCGTCGCCCCGACGAGCTGGTCAAGTACGGCAGCTTCCCCGCCTACCTGAACCTGCAAGTCAAAGACCTGCCCGAGTTGCTCGAGTACATCCCCAAGGACCGTACCATCCTGACCGTCTCCAACCGCGCACACCGTGCGGGCCAGGCCGGTGACATCCTGAGCGAGCATGGCTACAAGGTGGCCGGCGCCATTGGATCCGAGGACTATCGCGAAGCCGGTGGCTACATCACCAAGGTCAGCGCACCGGCACCGGCCGCGTCGAAGTGATCACGCATCGAGGGGGCCGGCGCTGGCTCGGCATGGCGACCGGCTCCATCTGGAGTACCTGTCATGTCATTGCAAGAAGCCCTCGTCGATCTACCTCCAGCGGAGGTTCCTCATCAGCAGCAGCTGAACAAGCCCGCGCCCACCATCCGTGTCCAACTGTGGGATCTGCCGCTGCGCATCTTTCACTGGTCGTTGCTGGCTGCCGTCGGCACGGCCATCGTCACGGGCAAGCTCGGCGGCTCGTGGATGGCGTTGCATGCCAAGGCCGGCATCACGATCGTCGGCTTGCTGGCCTTCCGGATCGTCTGGGGTCTCATCGGCCCAAGCCCGGCCCGATTCAGCCATTTCGCACCGACACCTGGCAAAGTCTGGGCCTACCTGCAAGGCCAGTGGCAAGGCATCGGTCACAACCCGCTGGGTGCCCTGTCCGTGTTCGCCTTGCTGGGCCTGCTCGGCTTTCAGGCCGGCTCGGGGCTCTTCAGCAACGATGACATCGCCTTCACCGGCCCATTGGCATCGCTGGTCGCAGACGAACTCTCGCACGACCTGACCAACTGGCATCGCCAGGCCGTCAACATCCTGTTCGTCCTGATCGGGCTGCACGTAGCCGCCATCGTCTTCTATGCGCGCGTGAAAAAAGACAAGCTGGTCCAGCCCATGGTCACGGGCTGGAAAGACATCCCCGCCCATCTGCCGCCACCTCGCCGAGCCCGCCGCATCGCGCTGCTTGCGGCACTGGTCTTCGGCGTGGGCGCAAGCTATGGCGCCAGCGGTTTGTGGGTGAAAAAGGCGGCGCCACAACCTGCGCCAGTCAATACAGCAACCTCTTCCAACCCCGCCAAGGCCACAGCGCCCGCCTGGTGACAAATTCGCCTAATGCATAAGCAACCGCATTTTGATTCGTTCTACTTTGGATGACGCACTTCTAGCATCCACCACATCCAATCTATTCACCAACAGCACGAACATGACCATCAAGCATTACCCCCGTCGCACTTTCAACGCTTTGGCCACAGCGGCTCTGACAGCTGTTGTCGGCGTGGCCTCCCTGGTTCCTGCGGTCGCCCAGGCCAAGGAAGTCACGCTGCTCAACGTCTCCTATGACCCCACCCGTGAGTTCTACGCTGAATACGGTCAGGTTTTCGCCAAGTACTGGAAGGCCAAGACAGGCGACGACGTGGTCATCAAGGCATCGCACGGTGGTTCGGGCAAGCAGGCCCGCTCAGTCATCGATGGCCTGGAAGCCGATGTGGTGACGCTGGCCCTGGCCTATGACATCGATGCCATCGCTGACAAGGGTCTGCTGGCTCAGGACTGGCAAAAGAAGTTCAAGTCCAACAGCACGCCCTACACGTCCACCATCGTCTTCCTGGTTCGCAAGGGCAACCCCAAGAACATCAAGACCTGGGACGACATCGTCAAGCCAGGCAACGCCGTCATCACCGCCAACCCCAAGACCTCGGGTGGCGCCCGTTGGGCCTATCTGGCTGCCTACGGCTATGCCCTGAAGAAAAACAATGGCGACGACGCCAAGGCCCGTGAGTTCATCAAGAAGCTGTTCGAGCATGTGCCTGTGCTGGACTCCGGCGCACGGGGTGCCACGGTGTCTTTCTCTGAACGTGGTCTGGGCGACGTGCTGCTGGCCTGGGAGAGCGAGATTGCGCTGATCAAGAAGGAGTTCGGCGAAGACAAGTTCGACGTGGTCTACCCCGCGCAGAGCATCCTTGCCGAGCCGCCCGTGGCCGTGGTGGACAAAGTAGTGGACAAGCGCGGCACCCGTGACGTGGCCACCGCTTACCTGGAATACCTGTACTCACCAGCCGGTCAGGACGTGATCGGCAAGTACTACTACCGCCCGATCGATCCGAAGGCGGCCGCCAAGTACGCCAAGCAGTTCCCCAAGATCAGCCTGTTCAACATCGACGATACCTTCGGTGGCTGGACCAAGGCGCAGAAGACACACTTCGCCGATGGCGGCGTCTTCGACCAGATCTACAGCAAGAAGTGATCATCACAAGACGCTAGGGACGTAGCAGTGGGGGTGTCTCGGCCGACCTCTCGGTAGCCGGGACACATTTTCAGCGGCTTTGGTACATGCGACCAAAGCCGCTTTTTTCGTGGCTGACTCAAAGACAACGCACGACACAAAAAGACAGACATCACGCTGCTGACATCTGTGCCACAGCAGCGCTGTCGCGGTCCTCCCCTTCACGGCGTCCACCGAGCAAACCATGCCGCTGCAATTGCGTGCGCAGCATGTTGCGTGTGATACCCAGCACCTTGGCCGCCCGAACCTGGTTCTGACCGGCATGCGCAAATGCGGCATGCACCAGGGCCGACTCGACCTCATCGAACAAGGCGTCGTGCGTTTCAGCCAGCAAGGCCTCGAAGGCCTGCTGTAACAAGCCCAGGCCATCAGGCGATGACCGTGCCGGCTGCGGCCGATCAGGTGTGGTCAGCGCTGCTGCATTGGCACCTGAAGCACCTTGATGCGTTGAATTGAAAGCCGCGGCAGCCGGTTGGCTTGGCTCTTCGGCCACACCCAAACCACCTGGAACCAGCCCCTGCTGGACGTGGCTTACACCACCAGACAAGGGCACCAGCTTGATGTCCTCCGCAAGGATCTGCTGGTCGCGGCAGACGATCAAAGCATAGTGAATGACGTTTTCCAGCTCGCGGATATTGCCGGGCCAGCCGTAGTGCAGCAGCACACGCTGAGCGCCTTCTGTCAGCGCGACATCGTCCAGATGCAGGCGGCTGCGGTAAACCGAAATGAAGTGCCGGGCCAGGGGAACGATGTCTGCAGGACGCTCGCGCAAGGGCGGCAAGCGCACAGCAGCCACGCTCAAACGGTAATAGAGGTCGGCACGGAAATGCTGTGCCTCCACGGCGCGAGCCAGATCGATGTTGGTCGCGGCCACCAGCCGGACATCCAGCGGAATGGCCTTGCGGGAGCCCAGGCGCACCACCTGCCGCTCCTGCAACACGCGCAACAGCTTGACCTGCAAGGCCAAGGGCAGATCACCAATTTCGTCCAGGAACAGCGTGCCCCCATTGGCGGCCTCGAACCAGCCAGAGCGCGCTTGCGATGCCCCTGTGAAGGCCCCCGACTCGTGACCGAACAGCTCCGCATCGATCAGGGACTCGCTGAAGGCCCCGCAATTGACCGCCACGAAAGGGCCACGCCGGCCACTGATGCTGTGGATGTGCCGGGCAATCAGCTCCTTGCCGGTCCCGGTCTCCCCCATCACAAGCACGGTGGCTTCACTGCGTGCGATGCGCTCGACATCGCCCAGCAGGCTCAGCGAGCCGGGATCATGGAATACCAAGGCCTTGGCCCTGATGGACAAGGGCGCCGTGGGTGACTCCGGCAACGTCAACAATTTTTCAACAGTCATGGCTTCTCGAATTGCTTTTGTAGTTGGAGAAATATCAGCATTGCTGCTGCAAAACAGACAAGGCCTGAACGTAAGGCCTGCACCTCATCTTGAGAACAACGAATTTCAACCGTGCATATGCCATTGCCGCCGTATGCCGTAAACGACTATGCACGCCCATAAACATTGCTTGTACGCGGATGACCTGCGCCATAAGGTGATGCTTTGTCAACACCACAGGAAAGGCATCACCATGAGCATCACCGCCATCAACGTCAGGAACCAGTTCCGGGGCAAGATCAAGGAGGTCATCGAAGGGCCGGTCGTGTCGGAGATCGACGTCGAGACGCCGGCCGGCCTGATCGTCACCTCGGTGATCACGACGCGGTCCGTCAAGGAACTCGGCCTGGTTCCAGGCAAGGAGGTCATCGCCTTGATCAAGGCGACGGAGGTGTCCATCGCGGCGCTGTGATCACCAAACAAGACAAAGGCCAGGGGGGATCACCTCCCTGACCTGCATGTCCCGCCCCCGCTTGAGATCGATGTAGGCTTCAGCCCACCCTGGCTGCGGCGCGTATCACCACATAGGCCTGAACCTCATCGTGGGTGGCATTGCGCCATATCAGCGTTTCGTTGGCCTCGTATTGCAAGGCCTCGCGCTCGCGCACCACGTGAGCCGCATCATCCACCTCAGCCAGCAAGGTACCGGACGACACCACCACATTGATACGGCGGGCACAGGTCGAGGCGGGCAGGCTGATCACCGCGCCGGGCGCCAGCCGCAGCTCATAGAAAGCATCGCGCACGCTGTCGCCTACTTGCTGCAGCGAGCGCAATTCACCCTCGCCTTGCCGCAGCACCACCGGGCTGTCTGGCGCCGGCGTGATCAGCAGAACATGCGCATCACTGCCTGACTCCAGGAACCAGGACACCGACACCCCGAAGGCTTGCGCCACCTGCCAGAGCGTCTTGATGCTGGGGATGCTCTTGCCCTGCTCAACCTGCCCCAACATGGCGCGAGACACCCCGCTTTGCCGCGCCAGCTCCTCCAGCGACAGGCGATGCTGCTTGCGCAGTCGACGCAGGTTCTTGCCCACCAGACCAGACACGGCCTCCTCGTTCACCGCTGGCCGCGCGGTCCGGGCAGGCTGAGGCACCACAGGGGGCTGAACCCACTGCGTGGTGACGGGGGCTCTGCGCTGATCGCCGATCCAGGCGGTGGCTGCGGTACTCATGGCTGATCCTTATCCAAGCAAATCTTGATACATCCCATGCCGAACGATAGGCAGCCCGCGCGCTGGACAGAACGACCCATTTCTCATGGCCTTGTGCGTTTTCCGCATGAACAACGGCATGGCGATCACGTCACCCCGCATATGCGGTTTCCATTCATGCGCATGCACATTGATCGTTTCAAAAATGAGCGGCCGCGCCGTAATGTGCTGTCATGAACAGCCGCTCCTCCTTGCTCAGCCGCTTCCAGGGCGACCCGATTCGGGTCCTGATCATTCCCGGCCTGCGTAACAGCGGACACGGGCATTGGCAAAGCTGGTTGCAGACCCAGTACAGAGGCGCCAAGCGCGTCGAGCAGGCCGACTGGTCTGACCCGAACGTGCAGACCTGGTCTGAATGCATCGATGAGACCTTGGCCCGCGCGCCCGCTCACACGCAGTGGATTGCGGTGGCACACAGCTTTGGATGCCTGGCGCTGGCCCATCATCTGGCCCGCCATCGGGATGCACGCCGCCACACAACGACGGGTGGCATCCAGACGGCGCTGATGGTGGCCCCGGCCGATCCCATCAAGTTCGGGGTGACGGATCAACTGCCTCGCGAAGGCTTGGGCATCCCGGCCACACTCATTGGCAGCGAGAACGACCCCTGGATGCCCCTGGAGCGTGCCCATGAGTGGGCCAGTCTATGGGGCGCGGGCTTTCAGAACCTGGGGGCGGTGGGACACATCAACACGGAGTCGGGCTTCGGCCCCTGGCCTCTGGCGCGCTACAAGGTGGACCAGATGATCCGCCACATCCAGCGCCAACGTCGGATCGAGCGCGCGCACCCGCTGGAGTTCAACTACGGCGTCTAGCCCTAAGCGGCATCGGTAGAGGGCCGGATCCATGCCAGCAGCTTCTCGAACAGGACGTCCATCTCGACGGGCTTGACGATGTGGTCGTTCATCCCGCAAGCCAATGCCTTGGCGACATCGCTGGCCATGGCATTGGCTGTCAGGGCGATCACGGGCAGCGTCTCAAAGCGGGCCCGCTGTCGGATCAAGCGCGTACCAAAGCACCAACGGGACTGCTTTCCAGCAGGCCACGCATGAGGTCGCTCGCGAGAGGGGCCTGTTCCATGACGGGTGCGCTCCTGTGATCGTCAACCAAAGCGGCTGATCACAATCTGGCACCCGAACTTCCAGCCGATGCGTCAGGCGCCTGTCATGTTCGATGCTTTTCAGGCTCGGCATCGGCAAAACGACACCATGGTGTAGATGAAGCCCGCCACCAACTCGCATCGCGCCGCGATGGCAGCCAATTGGGCTTGCGCGGTCTCGTTCATGGTGACGACCCCATGAAGCGGATATTCATTGGAAACCCAATGAGATATTGCCGCAATGGGTGGATTTGGTAAATCAGATAGAAGGCTTCACCAGATTTATCCGGGTTTGTTGGGACCCATTTATTTACCCCCCTGATTCAAGGGCCGAATTCATTGATCGAAATGGGTTTCAGCGACCATCGGCGATGGAAAACCCTCTGACAAGTTGACAAGTGAATTGGTCAACATCTCAACTACTGAGGAAGCCATCCCAGGTAACAGCCCACTACAACAGGCTGTAGCGCCCTTACACACGTCAGACCCACCAAGAGCACCAGGCAACGGGTGAGATGTTCCGTTGCCGCCGTTTTCCATGAACGATCTGGTCATCCCTTTCGCACAAGACGCCCACTGCGACGTCTTCGATGTCGCCTTGTCTTCGGTTCAACAAGTTATCTGGTTCGATCAGATGCTGCAACCGAATCGGCCCATCTACCAGATCGGCATGTGCGCAGAAATCCAAGGGCCTATCGATATTGAATTGCTGCGCACGGCGATCAACCATGTGGCTCGCACCAACGATGCCCTGCGCATGGCCTTGCAGGTGCACGAAGGCGTGCCCTCGTTCAGGCTGCTCGATGAGATCGACCGGCCACTGCCCGTGCTGGACCTGTCTGCTCATCCTCAAGCCCGCGAGCAGGCCTTGCAGCACGTGCAGGATGTGTTCAGCAGCGCTCTGCCTCTGGCCGGCGAACTGCCCTGGGACATGCTGCTGGTCCGCTACGACGAAGACCGTCATCTTTGGCTGCACCGCTACCACCACCTGATCATCGACGGCTATGGCGTGCCCATGGCGGGCGCTGCCATCATCGAGGCCTACAACCGCCTGCTGAGCGGCAAGGCGCTGGACCTCACGCCTGCGCCCTCCTATCTGGGCTTTCTCCACGCTGAACAGCGCTACCTGAGCAGCCCCAGGTTCGAACGCGACGTGGCCTTCTGGCGTGCGCGCTACAGCACCTTGCCGCCCGCGTTGCTGCCCGCAACCCATGTTCACGCACAAGGCAAGGCGCCGGACAGCGGCAAGCAGATCTTGCAAGTCAGCCGCGAGACGTTTGACCGTATCCGAACATGGAGCGCCTCACATGGCTTGACTGAGAACCACTTCTTTCTGGCCCTGGTCCACAGCTACTTCTCGCGTGTCAGCGATGTGGACGAGATCGTGATTGGGGTGCCGGTGCACAACCGCACCACGCCGGCCCAGCGGCAGACGATCGGCATGTTCTCGTCCATGAACCCAATCGGGTTGACCGTCGACCGCAACCGCACCTTCATCGCCCAGATGCAAGCCATGGCAGGCGAGTTGCGCCGCTGTCTGCGTCACCAGCGCCTGCCCATCTCGGACATCAACCGGGCCGTCCAGCTCAACCAGACCGGCCGCAGGCAGCTGTTCGACATCACCTTTTCCTACGAAGCCTTCGATGCCGACGTGCAGATGGGCACGGGCAACCCCAGGTTCTGGACACTGCACAACCAGCACGAGCAGACGCCACTGGCCATTGCGGTCAAGGACTATCACCATGCCGACGGCGTGCAGGTCGAGCTGGTGTTCAACCGGGCACATCTTCGCGACGACGAGGTCACCCGGCTGCGTCAACGACTGGCCACTGCCTGTGACGCCGTCTTGCAAGGTCATGCGGGCCCCATCGGCTGCCTGCCTTTGATGCCCGCCGAAGAAGTGCAGCAAGTGCTGCATGGCTTCAACCAGCATGACTGCAGCTTCAGCGAAGACAAGACCCTCCACCAGCTTTTCGAGGAACAGGCGCTGGCACACCCGGATCGGCCAGCTCTGGTAGATGACAAGCAGTTTGTCAGCTATGGCGGACTTGATCAGCAAGCCAACCACCTGGCCTTGATGCTGCAAGCCGAAGGGGTGTGCAGTGGTGATCTGGTGGCCCTGTTCATGGAGCGTGGTCACGCCTTGGTGGTGGGGCTGCTCGCCATCCTCAAGGCTGGCGCCGCCTATGTACCGCTGGACCCGGCGTACCCGGCAGACAGACTCACCCATCTGCTACAAGAGATCGAGCCCAGGCTGTTGCTGACGCAAACGGGGCTGCGTGCCTCGCTGCCGCCATGCGAGATGCCCATCGTCGATGCGGATGCCATGCTGGCGGCCCAACCGGCCGACCTGTCCAGTGTGAGTAGAGTCAGACCGAGGGCGAGCACCGACGGGGCGCCACCTGGCAGCACGAGCCTGGCCTATGTGATCTACACCTCGGGCTCCACCGGTCGCCCCAAAGGGGTGATGAACGAGCACAGGAGCGTGGTCAACCGCCTGCAATGGATGCAGAAAGCCTATGCGCTGCAAGCCCACGACCGCATCCTGCAAAAAACGCCTTATGGCTTCGACGTCTCGGTATGGGAATTCTTCTGGCCACTGATCACGGGCGCGCCACTTGTCGTGGCCAAGCCTGGCGGCCATCAAGACCCGTCCTATCTGGCCCAGACCATTGAAGACTGTGCCGTCACCACGCTGCACTTCGTGCCCTCCATGCTGCAGGCCTTTCTGGCCCAACTGGATGCGGGTCGCTGCCCTGGGCTGCGCCGGATCATCTGCAGTGGCGAGGAATTGCCCTGGTCCTTGCAGCAAGCTGTGTTCGACAAGCTGCCGGGCGTCTCCCTCCACAACCTCTATGGCCCGACCGAGGCGGCCATCGACGTCACGGCCTGGGACTGCAAGCCCGGCGAACCCAGCGAACCCGATAGTGACGAAGCCTGGCAGCCGCGTCTGCGCCGCGTGCCGATAGGGCGCCCCATTGACAACACGCGGATTTACATCCTGGACGAGCGCGGACAGCCCGTACCCATCGGCGTGCCAGGCGAGATCCACATCGGTGGCGTGGGCGTTGCACGAGGTTATCTGAAGCAGGCAGCGCTCACGGCGGAACGCTTCCTGCCCGACGCATGGGATAAAGCCCATGCAAGCGCGCGCGTGTACAAGACGGGCGACATCGGGCGCTGGCGCACCGATGGTGCCATCGAGTACCTGGGCCGCAGCGACCACCAGGTCAAGATCCGGGGGCAGCGCGTCGAGTTGGGCGAAATCGAGTTTCACCTCACCCGGCAGGCCGACGTCAAGGATGCCCTGGTGATGGCCATCCACACACCGTCCGATGGCTCGGCCATGGCGGATCAGAAGCTGGTCGCCTATGTCACGGCCTCTGATGCCGCCTCGCGGCAAAGCATGCCGGGCAAGCTGCGCGCAGCCTTGCGCGAGACGCTGCCCGCGCACATGGTGCCCAATGCCTTCGTCGTGCTCGACGCATGGCCCTTGAGCGCCAACGGCAAATTGGACAGAAAGGCCCTGCCTCCTCCCGATGAGGCCGCCTATGTGCACCACGGCCATGTGCCGCCACAAGGGCTTGTCGAGACTGCACTGGCCGCCATCTGGGAGGCGCTGCTTCAGGTGCCACAGGTCGGTCGTCTGGACAACTTCTTTGATCTTGGCGGCCATTCCTTGCTGGTCATCAAGATGGCCGAGCGCCTGCGTCCCATGGGCTGGCACGCCGACATGCGCATGGTGTTCGAAAGCCCGACACTGGCCGACCTCGCTCGTGCGCTGGAGGCAAGGAGCACACCCCAGCACACCTTGCAGAGCAGCCAGATCCCAAGCGATTGCGCGTGCATCACGCCAGCCATGCTGGACCTTGTCGACCTCAGTCAAGAACAGATTGATGACATCGTGCAAAGGCTGGAGGTCAGGGCCGATCAGATCCAGGACATCTACCCGCTGACGCCTTTGCAGGAAGGCATGCTCTTTCACCATGTCACGGGCCACGTCGACACCGCCGGCCAGGGCGATGCCTACATCATGCCGATGCTGCTGGCCGTCCAGTCGATGGCCGACCTCGACAGCTTCCTGCATGCGCTGCAAACCGTCATTGACCGCCATGATGCGCTGCGCACGGCCGTGTTGTGGGCAGGCTTGCCTCACCCCATTCAGGTGGTGCTGCGCCAGGCTCGTCTGCCCGTCCACTGGCTGGAGAGGGACGCCACCCCGACGCCACTGGATCAATTGCAGGCCCGCATGGCACCACAGCAACTGCACATGGCGCTCGACAAAGCACCGCTGGTGCGCGTTGAAGTGCTGGCAAACGGTGCCGGTTGCTACGCCCTTGTCTACCTGCACCACCTTGTCGACGACAACCAGTCCCTGCAACGCGTGCTGGGTGAACTGCGTGCCTGCATGGCAGGCCAACACGCGTCCCTGAGCACCCCCACGCCCTATCGACACCATGTGGCCCGTACGCTGGCATTGGCCGATCAGACCAAGGACCAAGCCTTCTTCAAGCAACACCTGAGTGGCATTGACGAGCCGACGGCACCATTCGGCCTGTCGGACGTGCAAGGTGATGGCAGCGCCATTGAGGAAGCACGGCTGGCTCTGCCCACGCCATGGGGTCAGCAGCTGTTGGAACAGACGCGTCGCCACAGCGTCACCGCGGCCGCGCTGTTCCACGCGGCCTGGGCGCTGGTGGTGGCCCAGACGAGCGGCCGCGACGATGTCGTGTTCGGCACGGTCCTCAGTGGCCGTCTGTATGCAGGCCCCGATGCCGCCCATGCCGTGGGGGCCTTCATCAACACCTTGCCGCTGCGCATGCGTCTGGATGGGCTGGCCGTTCGCCAACTGGTCACGTGCGTGCAGCGTGATCTCGTCTCCTTGCTTGACCACGAGCACGTGCCGCTGTCCCTCGCCCAACGCAGCAGCGCCTTGCCGCCTGGCGCCCCGCTTTTCACGTCGATCCTGAACTTCAGGCACCGCCAGGACACCGACATCGCGCCAGGTGGCCAGCTCGCACCGGGCGTGGGTCTGCTGCAAGCCCAGGAGCGCAGCAACTACCCCTTTGTGGTGTCCGTGGATGATTCCCATGGCCAGTTCACCTTGCAAGCGCAAGCACCGCGTGAGGTTGGCGCAGAGCGCATTGCACGCATGCTGCAAACCGCTGCATTTGCGCTGGTCGAGGCCCTGGCCTACACACCGGACGAAGCGGCCCTGGCCCTCAACGTCTGGCCCCAAGATGAACTCGATCAGGTGCTGCATCAGTTCAGTGGGATACACCAGCCGGCCAAGGTGGATGAGCGGCTGGTGCAGGATCTGCTCGCGCAACATGCGACAAGCTGCCCCGATGCACCGGCCCTGGAGATGGACGCGCAGCTCTGGACCCATGGCCAGCTCCATCGCCGCAGCAACCAGTGGGCCCGTCATCTGCGTACCCTGGGCGTGGGGCGAGGCAGCCTCGTCGCGCTGTGCATGCCACGTGGTCCTGAGCTGATCTGCGGCCTGCTGGCCATCCTCAAGGCGGGCGCAGCCTACGTGCCCATCGACCCGACCTACCCTGCGCAACGCATGGCCCACATGCTGTCGGACAGCGGCGTGCAGGTGGTGCTCACACACGGTGACGTGAGCGCTGCCCTGCCAGAGACAGGTGCACGACTGGTTCTGGTAGACCTCGACCAAGACATGCTGGAAGCCAACCTTCCCGATGATCTGGACGTTGTCAGGGCCACGCTGTCATCCCAGGACCCTGCCTACGTGATCTACACATCGGGCTCCACCGGCCAACCCAAAGGCGTGATGGTGGCGCATGCAAGCCTGGTCCATCTGGCCACCCGGCAACAGACAGGCCTGCTTGCCTCGCCGGACAGCCGCGTGCTGCAGTTCGGCTCGATCAGCTTCGATGCCAGCATCTGGGAGTGCCTGCTGGCCTGGGGCGCTGGTGCCTGTCTGGTGCTGGCCTCGCGCGAGGCCCTGCTGCCAGGTCAGCCGCTGTATGACACCCTGCGCGACAAACGCATCACACACGCCTTGCTGCCACCGGTGGCCGTGAGCATGATGCCCACACACCTCGGCCTGCCCGCGCTGCAAGCCCTCTGCGTGGGTGGAGAAGCCTGCCCAGCTGGTCTGGCCAGGTTGTGGGCCCAGCCGGTATCTGGCCGCCGCTTCATCAACCTCTACGGCCCCACGGAAGCCACGGTCTGTGCCACCAGCCACGAGTGCCGCCCCGACGAAGCCGGCCCCATCCCCATTGGTCGACCGTTACCCGGCAGTCAGGTCTATATCCTCAATCACCGCATGCAGGCGCTGGGCCCCGGCGTGGTCGGCGAGATCTACATCGGTGGCCCCGGCGTGGCCCTGGGCTACCTCCACCGCCCGGCATGGAGCGACGAGCGCTTCTTGACGCATCCCCAGCTGCCTCAGGCAGGCCGCCTGTACAAGACCGGCGATCTGGCTCGCTGGCAAGCCGATGGCAGCATCGTCTACCTCGGTCGCCAAGACCAGCAGATCAAGCTGCGCGGGTTCCGCATCGAGCTGGGCGAGATACAAGATGCGCTGCTCAAGCACGCCATGGTGCGCGAAGCCGCCGTATTGTTGGAGAACCGTGATGGTGCCCAACCCAGGCTGGCGGCCTATCTCACGCTGGCGCGTGATGGCACAGAGGCGCCCACAACCAGCGAGCTGCGCCAGGTCCTGCGGACGCTGCTACCAGACTACATGGTCCCCAGCGCCTTCATCATCCTGGACGAGCTGCCCCTGACTTCCAACGGCAAGCTGGACCCACACAGGCTACCGAAGCCGGTGGCTGACGAGCGCCATGAAGCCGATGAACAGCCACCTCAAGGTCCGTTGGAACAGACGCTGGCCACTGTCTGGTCTGAACTGCTCCAACTGCCAGGCGTCCAGCGCCACGACAACTTCTTTGATCTGGGTGGCCACTCCTTGATGATCGTCCAGATGCTGGAGCGCCTGCGTCAGGCCGGTCATGTGGTCGATGCCCGCAGCATCTTCGCGGCCCGGGATCTGGCCGATCTGGCCGAGCGCATCACCGATATGGCGTGCGCCCGGGCTGTGACCCAGTCCATGACGCCCTCGCTGGAAGAGGCACCATCTCGGCACGCGCTCACGACCGCGCAACGCGAGGCCGTCATCCATACCGTGGAAGACGGAGCCGATCAGGTTCAGGACATCTACCCGCTGGCACCATTGCAGGAAGGCATGCTCTACCACCGGCTGCTTGATCCGCAATCCGGTGATGCCTACATCCTGCCGCTGTTGCTGGGCTTTGAGACGCAAGCCCAGCTTCAGGCTTTCGTCCAGGCGCTGCAACAGGTGGTGGATCGCCACGATGTGCTGCGTACGGCCATGCGGTGGCAAGGCCTGCCTCGGCCTGTCCAAGTGGTGATGCGTCAGGCCTCGCTGGTGGTTGAATCTTTCGACCCAGAAGATCCCGCCATCTGTGGCCAATCGGTACGTGCTCAGTTCGAGTCGCTCATGGGCCTGCAGCACATGCACATGGACCTGGCGCACGCGCCATTGATCCGTCTGCGAGCCGCCCCGGACGAGAACGGCCAGTGGCTCTTGCTGTTGATGGTCCACCACTTGGTGTGCGACCACGTGTCCCTCGAAGTCGTGTTGCAGGAGGTCCAGACCTGTTTGCAGGGCCTGCCCATCCGCGCCCAAGCGGCCATGCCTTACCGCGATTTCGTTCGCCTCAGCCTCCAACAGGCCGACGACGAGAACGCGCTGGCTTATTTCCGCAGGCGACTGGGTGACGTCGATCAACCCTGCCTGTTGTTTGACGTCGCCGCCGTGCAGGGCCATGGCCAAGACCTGGTCGAGGACAGACAGGCCTTGCCGCCCGCCTTGACGCAGCGACTGCGCACCAGTGCACGGCAATTGAGCGTCAGCCCGGCGGCACTCGTCCATGTGGCATGGGCACTCGTGGCGGGCCGCTGCACGGGGCGTCACGACGTGGTCTTTGGCAGCGTGCTCTCCGGTCGACTGCAGGCCCGGGCCAAGGACCTCAGCGCCGAGCGCAGCGTGGGTCTGTTCGTCAACACCTTGCCCATGCGGGTTCAAGTCTCCGGTCGCCATGCCAGTGAGCTGGTGCGCGCCACCCAACAGGACCTCATTGAACTCATCGTCCACGAGCTCAGCACATTGGCTGTCGCCCAGCGATGCAGTGCGGTGCCCGTTGGTGAGCCCCTGTTCAACGCCGTGCTGAACTACCGCCACAGCGCATCGGGCGAAGCCAGTCTCGCGGCACTGACAAGCCTGTGCGTGCTCCAGAGCATGGAGCGCAGCAACTACCCGATCACCGTGTCGGTTGACGACTTTGGGCATGATCTGTCCTTGAGCACACAGGCCGTTTGCCCGGCCGATGCACGCCGGTTGAACCGGTACTTCCTCTGTGCATTGGAGCAGCTTGCCGATGCACTGCAGGCTGAACTGGCCGGGCATGCTGGCCCCGCGCTGGATGAGCTGGACATCATGCCCCTGGCCGAGCGCAAACAGCTGCTTCAGGCATTCAGCGGCGCGCAAGGCAGGCATGCCAGTCCCGTCCACGATGGGCCGGTTCACGCCCTGTTTGAAGCACAAGTCCGCCGAGATCCCCATGCCTTGGCATTGAGCCATGGCGAACGCGAATGGTCGTATGGGCAACTGGAGGCTCAAGCACAGGAATTGGCGGCTCGCCTGCATGCGCAAGGCACACGGCCAGGTCGCCTGGTGGCCATCGCCCTGGAGCGCGGCCCCGACATGATCATTGGCCTGCTGGCCACACTGAAAGCCGGTGCTGCCTACCTACCCATCGACATCAGCTATCCCGATGAGCGCATCAGCTACATCCTGAGTGACGCACGTCCCACGCTCGTGCTGGTCAATGACACCAGTCTGGCCCGCATGCATCGGCTGCTGGCTCAGTCGGATGCAGGCATCCTGGACATCCATGCAACAAGCCATGACGCGGCAGTGGCGCATGCTTCGCCAGGATCGCGGCTGCCCGAAGTGCGGGAGCAGGATCTGGCCTACGTCATCTACACATCCGGCTCCACAGGGCAGCCCAAGGGGGTGATGATCGAGCATGGTGGGCTGTGCAACTTGCTGGCGGCCTCCATCATCCCTTTGGGCCTGACCGAGCACAGCCGCGTATTGCAGTACGCCTCGTTCAGCTTCGACGCCTCCGCGTGGGAATGGCTGATGGCTTTGTGTACAGGCGCCAGCTTGCATCTGGCGGATCAGGCCGATCTGCTGCCTGGGCCTGCGCTGCAAGCAACGCTGCGCACCAAGCGCATCACCCATGTGCTGCTGTCTCCGGCGGTGCTTGCGGCCTGGCCGCTGGGGAATGCCGCTGACACCCTGCAAACCCTGATCGCAGGCGGCGATGCCTGCCCTGCCGAGCTGGCCCGCCAATACGCCCACGTCCCCCGCTTCGTCAATGCCTATGGCCCGACAGAGGCCTCCGTGTGCGTGACGCTGGAAGCCAGCGACCCATCGGAGGCACAGGCAGGCACCGTCATGTCCATCGGGCGTCCACTGCCCGGCACACGCGTCTACATTCTGGATGAGTCGGGGCGCCCCACTCCCCTGGGCGTGGCTGGCGAGATCTGCATTGGCGGCGCCGGCGTGGCGCGCGGCTACCTTCATCGGGCGGCATTGACGGCCGAGCGCTTTGTTCCTGCCCCCTTCGACCATCGCCCCGATGCACGCCTGTACAAAACAGGTGACGTCGGCCGTTGGCGTGATGATGGCCGCATCGACTACCTGGGGCGACGTGATCAACAGATCAAGGTACGTGGGTTCCGCATCGAACCCGGCGAAGTCGAAGCATGCCTGCGCACCATCGAAGGCGTGCGCGAGGCTGTGGTGCTTGCACGCAAAGGCACCAGTGGCGACCAGCGTCTGATCGCCTATGTTGCCGGATCAGACACCGTTCTGGACGGGCAAGTTCTGCGCGGGCAACTTCAGCATCGTCTGCCCGATCACATGGTGCCCGCGCACATCGAGGTGCTGCCGCATCTACCCTTGAACGCCAGCGGCAAGGTTGACCGCAAGGCCTTGCCTGAGCTCGGGCTGGATGCCATGGTCCCCACAGGCCATGGCGAAGATGCGCCGCAAGGTCAGGTCGAGCAAGCCGTGGCCGAGGTCTGGGCCGACTTGCTCCAGTGCGGCACGATCAACCGACACGCCAGCTTCTTTGACCTGGGCGGCCACTCCCTTTTGATCGTGCAGATGGTTGAGCGCCTGCGCGCCTTGGGCTACGCCGTGACGGTGCGAGATGCCCTGGAGAGCCGCTCACTGATGGAGCTGGCCCAAACGGCCGCCTCCGCCCATCCGCCAGAGCCCCAACCGGATGATCTGGCGGGTGCCCTCATCCCCGATGGATGCAAGCGCATCACGCCAGACATGGTGCCGCTGGCCAGCCTGAGTCAAGCGCAGATCGATGCCCTGATGGCGCGCACACCCGGCGGAGCAAGCAACCTCCAGGACATCTACCCCCTGGCACCTTTGCAGGAAGGACTGCTCTTTCACCGTCTGCTCGCGCAAGGGCAAGCGGGCGAGGCACACAACGAAGCTGACGCCTACCTCCTGCCCGTGGTGTTCGCGGCAGACTCACGGGCCCAACTGGATGCCTTCTTGCGGGCGCTGCAACAGGTCATCGATCGCCATGACATCCTGCGGACGTCCATGGCCTGGCAAGGTCTAGACGCCCCTGTGCAGCTTGTGTGGCGCCAAGCCACACTGCCGGTCAACTGGCTGCCTGCCGGCATCACGCCAAGTGGCCACTTTGACCCGGTGTCGCACCTGACCCGTCACCTGGCCAGCCTGCCACCCATGCCACTCGAACAGGCCCCGCTGGGGCGGGTGCTCGTCTTGCCCCCCATCGACGAGGATCCTGCTGCGGCCTGGCACCTGGCCTTGCAGATGCATCACCTGGTGTGTGACCACGTCACACAAGAGCTGTTGCTGGCCGAGATCCGCACGCTGCTGACGGACGCCCCCACCCCACTCGCCGCACCCACGCCGTACCGCCTCTTCGTGGCCAAAGCCATGCAAGCCGATGGGCGTGCTCAAGCGACGGCCTACTTCGCGACGCAGTTGGGCGATGTGTCCGAGCCCACCTGGCCCATGGGCTTGCGCGATGTGCAAGGCGATGGTCAAGGTATCCAGCAGCACCAAAGTCATCTGGATGCGACCATGGCCCAGGCCATTCGCCGCTTTGCACAGGAACAAGGTGTCAGCCCCGCGGCGGTGTTCCATGCTGCATGGGCTCTGGTGGTCGGGCAATGCAGTGGCCGCGAGGACGTGGTGTTCGGCAGCGTACTGTCCGGCCGCCTGCATGGAGCCGATCAGGCTAAGGGTGCAGCCACCGCCTTGGGGCTTTTCATCAACACCCTGCCCCTGCGCTTGAAGCTGCATGCATCGCCCGATGCTGGCGCGTTGGTTCAACAAACCCAGCATGCCCTGATGGGCCTGCTGCGCCACGAGCAGGCCTCGCTGGCCGATGCTGTGCGCTGCAGCAGCGTACCGGTCGGGACGCCCTTGTTCAGTGCCGTTCTGAACTACCGCCATACCAGCACGGACTTGCTGGAGCCTCGATTTGCCGGCCTGACACTGCTTCACAGTCAGGAGCGCAGCAACTACCCCTTCGCCCTTTCCGTAGACGATCTAGGCGATGGATTCATGCTGAGCGCCCAGACCCATGAGGCGCCGGAACGCGTCACCGGCTACGTCTTGCAAGCCTTACGAGGTTTGCTCGGCGGTCAAGCCATCCACACGCTCTCGGTCCTGCCTGAAGACGAACTGTCATGGTTGCGTCAACTCAACCAGACCGAGGCGGCGTTCAACACCCAGGCCACCATCCACGGGCTGGTCGAGCAACAAGCCCGCTTGACACCTCAGGCCATCGCCCTGCAGTTTGAATCCGAGCGACTTACCTACGCGCAACTCGACCAACGGGCCAGTGACCTGGCCCATCACCTGCACGCACAGGGCCTGCGTCACGGCGACATCCTCGCGCTGTTGCTTGATCGCACCCCTGATGCGTTCGTAGGCATGCTTGCAGCCTTGAAGCTGGGGGCGGCCTATCTGGCCATCGACCCAGCCTATCCACTTGCCCGCATCGGCTACATGCTGCGCGATGCCCGCCCTGCCATGCTGGCCAGTCAGGCCGCGCAACAGCTGCTGCTTTCGCAGATCGACCAGTTCAGCACGCCATGGCAAGCCCCCATCGCGATGGTGGACCAACTGGCCGAAGCGCCTGCAACGTCGTTCGCCCCGCTGCCAGCCGTGGCCATCAGCCCGAACCATCTGGCCTATGTGGTCTACACCTCCGGCTCGACAGGCGAGCCCAAGGGGGTCATGGTCAGTCACCGAGGTTTGTGCAACCTGGCGGCGGTTCAAAGGCAGCAGTTGCAAGTGGGCACCGACAGCCACGTGCTGCAATTTGCCGCCTACGGCTTCGATGCCTGTGCCTGGGAATGGGTCATGGCGCTGACCAGCGGCGCCACGCTCCATCTCGCGCGCCGTGAAGACATCATGCCGGGCCCGCCCCTGCAACACTTGCTGGCGCGTGACGGCATCACCCACGTCACACTGCCACCGGTTGCGCTGGCGGCGCTGGATATCCAGCAGCCTTTGCCTGCCTTGCGCACGGTGATCGTCGCAGGCGAAGCCTGCCCGCCCGCCCTAGCAACCCAATGGGCCAAGCCAGGTCGACGCTTCTTCAATGCCTACGGCCCCAGCGAAGCCACCGTCTGCGCAACAATGCACGAATGCTTGCCATCGAACGGCGACGGTGCCGCCCAGAGCGTGGTGCCGATTGGCAAGCCCATCGCCAACGTCCAAGCTCACGTGCTGGACGCAGCAGGGCGTCCCGTGCCCATGGGCGTGCCTGGCGAGATCTACATCGGTGGGACGGGTGTCGCATTGGGTTACCTTCACCGCGATGCCTTGACCGCCGAGCGCTTCGTGACCTCGCCCTCTATCGGCGCCCATACCAGGCTGTATCGCACAGGCGATCTGGGGTGCTGGCGCGCTGATGGTGTCCTGACCTATCTGGGCCGCATCGACCAGCAACTCAAGCTGCGCGGGCACCGGATCGAGCCGGGCGAGATCGAAGCCCATCTGTCACGTCAAGCTGGTGTGCAAGACAGCATCGTGGTTCTGCGTCATGACCGCCAGAACGAACCTTACCTTGCCGCCTATGTCAGAGCGTTGGACGCCCAGGTCATCGACATCGGGCAGTTGCGCAAGGCACTTCAAGCCGCACTGCCCGAGGTCATGGTTCCAGCTGCCATGGTGATACTGGACGCTTGGCCACTCACCCCCAATGGCAAGGTGGACCGCCAGGCCCTTCCCGATCCATCGTCTGCCGCAGCTGAACAACAGCCTCTCGCCAAAGCCCCTCCTCAGACCGCAACCGAACATGCCTTGGCCAACATCTGGCAAGCCGTTCTCGGCCTTGAGCAGGTGTCACGGCATGATCACTTCTTCCATCTGGGCGGGCACTCCTTGCGCGCCGTGCAGTTGACCACACGGATTCAGAACCAGCTGGGCGTTGAGTTGCCATTGCGGCGAATCTTCGAGACGCCCGTGTTGAGCGACATGGCCGGGCTGATCGATGCGGCATCGCAAGCTCACACACCCGCGCCCATCCCGCGCATGGATCGCCATGGGCACCTGCCCTTGTCCTGGGCCCAACAACGGATGTGGTTCCTGGACCGCTTTCCAGGTGCCGCTGCAGCCTATGTCCTGCCCCTGGCCCTTCAACTGAAGGGTCAGCTTGATACCGACGTGCTGCAAGCCGGCCTGAACGCGCTGATCGAGCGACACGAATCCCTGCGCACACGCTTCCCAAGCGACGCCAGTCAGCCCTCCCAGGTCATTGACGTCCCCAGCCCGCTCACGCTGGACAGGCATGATCTGCGCGCCATCTGGCCAGCGCTGGATGCCGCCCAGCAGCAAGCGGTGCTGGCCGATCAAGCCAAGGCCATGCAAATGCCCTTTGATCTGGCCGAGGGCCCCTTGGTCCGGGCGCGCCTGGTTCAACTTGCAGACAAGGCGCACCTGCTGTATGTGACGCTGCATCACATCATCGCCGATGGCTGGTCCATGGGTGTGCTCACGCGTGACCTGGCCACTGTCTACACCGCCTTGCAACAAGGACAAGCCATTGAGCAGACTCTTCCACCGCTGCGCGTGCAATACGTCGATTTCGCCCAATGGCAGCAACAGACATTGGATGACGACAGATTGCAAGCCCAATTGGGTTATTGGCGACACACGCTGGCCGATGCCCCCGAGCTCTTGAGCCTGCCGACTGATCGCCCACGTGCTGCCGTGCAAAGCCATGCGGGCGCGACCTTGCCCATGCACGTGAGCCTGCAGACCACTGTAGGCCTGCAGGCCTTGGCCAGGGCATCCGGCACCACCCTCTATATGGTGATGCTGTCGGCTTGGTCCATGCTGCTGTCGCGACTGAGCGGGCAAGACGAGGTCGTGATCGGCAGCCCCGTGGCCAACCGCCAGCATCCAGATCTGGAAGGGCTGGTCGGCTTCTTCGTCAACACGCTCGCCATGCGCATCCGCCTCCAAGCCAGCGACACCTTGCAGGATGTCCTCACCCAGGTGCGTGAAGTGGCACTGGCTGCTTATGCCCATCAGGATCTGCCATTCGAGCGTGTGGTTGAAGCCGTGGCCCCCATTCGCAGTCTCAGCCACAGCCCCGTCTTCCAGGCCACATTGAGTTTGCAGAATGCCCCCTCTTCCAAACTCGCCTTGCCGGGGTTGGAAGTGAGCACCGTCGCTGTAGACCGCCTGGGCTCCCCCTTCGACCTGAACCTGGTTCTCCATGAAGTGGATGGCCAGCTGCAAGGCGCCATCGAGTACGCCAGCGATCTGTTCGACCGCAGCACCGTGCAACGTTGGGCAGACAGCCTGAACACCTTGCTGGACGCCATGGCCAGGCTCGCGCATCCCGCCTCGCAAGACTCCGCGGGCATGCGCTGCACATGGCGATCTCTCCCCTGGCTCAGCCAGCCGCAGCAACAACAACTGATCAACTTCAACCCCGAGCCCCAGCCCATTGAAGCCACCTGCCTGGATCTGCTCTTCGAGCAGCAGGTTGACCGCACGCCCGACGCCATCGCACTGACCTTCGAGGACGCCACCATCAGCTATCTGGCGCTGGACGAGCGCGCGAACCATCTGGCACATGGCCTGTGCGACCTGGGCATCGGCCGCAATGACATCGTGGCCATCCTATGCGACCGGGGCATGGACATGATCGTCTCGATCCTGGGCGTGCTCAAGGCAGGCGCCGCCTATCTGCCCCTGGATCCGGCCTACCCCACGGCCCGGCTGGCCTTTATGCTCGATGACGCCGCGCCCAAGGCCGTCGTGACGCAGCACGGTCTGCTCAACGTGCTCACGCGCATTGCCAACCCCCAAGGTATGCCGGTCCTAGTGGTCGATTCCCCCGAGCAGATCACTCGGACCAACTCCTTGCGCCTCTCTGGCCTGCGACTGGACGACAGCCAGCGAAGCCCCAGCGATCTGGCCTACCTCATCTACACATCAGGCTCGACGGGTGAGCCCAAGGGCGTGATGGTCGAACACCAAGGCCTGCACAATCTGGCGGAAGTGTCCCGCACGGCCTTGCACCTCACGCCGTCCAGCCGCGTGCTGCAATTCGCGTCCTTCAGCTTCGACGCCTGTGCCTGGGAATGGATCATGGCCTTGACGACGGGGGCCCGCCTGCATCTGGCACGCCGTGAATCGCTGCTGCCTGGTCCGGCCTTGCGCGACACCTTGAGTCGCCACCGCATCACCCATGTGCTCCTGTCACCCTCGGCCTTGTCGGCATCCCCACTGGGTTCTGCCGCACAGACGCTGGAGACACTGATCGTCGGAGGCGAGGCTTGTCAAGAGGCGGTCGTTGCACCCTATGTGGCGCACTGTCGCGTGATCAATGCCTATGGCCCCACCGAGGCGTCGGTCTGTGTCACGCTGCATCACTGTCCACAGGCCTTGCCCGGCGGCCCCCTGCCCATCGGCCAGCCTTTGCCCAACACGCGCATCCACATCCTGGATGCTGATCTCCAGCCCGTCCCTGTGGGTGTCACGGGCGAGATCTTCATCGGTGGCATGGGCCTGGCGCGGGGTTACCTCGGGCGCCCTGCTCTGAGCGCAAGCCGCTTCATCTCACGCCCCGATGTACCTCAGCAACGTCTCTACAGGACGGGCGACCTCGCATGCTGGCTGGCCGACGGCAGCATCGCCTACAAGGGCCGCAACGACCATCAAGTCAAGATCCGCGGATTCCGCATCGAGCTCGGCGAGATCGAAGCCTGCCTCCTGTCGCTGCCTGAGGTGCGGGAAGCCCTTGTGCTGCCACGCCCAGACAGCGCGGGGCGACAGCGCCTCTTAGCCTATGTCACCCTCAAGAGACCCGATCATGCCCCCCTGACAGGCCAGGCCTTGAGGACGCGGCTCAAGGCAACCCTGCCAGAGCACATGCTGCCCAACGCCATCATGGTACTGGCGCAGCTTCCCTGTACGCCCAATGGCAAGCTGGATCGCGACGCCCTGCCTGAGCCAGAAGCCGAAGCACCGGGTAAAGACATACACGACAAGGCCGATGCCACGCCAACAGGCTCCGCAGAAATCGCATTGGCCAGGATCTGGTCCGAACTGCTGGGCAAGGTGCAGGTCGGCCGCCACGACAGCTTCTTCGACCTGGGCGGGCACTCCCTGCTCATCATGCAGATGATCGAACGTCTGCGCGAGCACGGCTGGCACACCTGCATCAGTGATGTCTTCAAGACCAAGACCTTGGCCGAGCTCGCCGGCACCCTCCGGCCGCAGGCACTCGACCAAGATGTCAGCGTCGATACGGCAGGCCCCATACCCGCGGGTACCGAGCGCATCAGCCCCGACATGCTGTCGCTGATCGAGCTGACGCAGGACCAGATCGATGCGCTCGTCGCCAAGGTGCCAGGTCACGCTGCCAATGTGCAGGACATCTACCCCCTGACGCCGCTGCAGGAGGGCATCCTGTTCCACCATCAGCTCAGCGACAACAGCAACGACAGCGGCGCCGACGCCTACATCTTGCCGCTGGCCTTGAAGCTGCGTGATGGCGACACGCTGTCGCGTTTCCTCGGTGCGCTGCAAACCGTCATCGACCGCCACGACGTGTTGCGCACGGCCATGGCTTGGCGGGATCTGCCCCAGCCCGTTCAGATCGTCTGGCGAAAGGCCCCGCTCCACGTCTCGGCCCTGGCGCTCCAAAGCCCAGCCCAATGCGGCGCAAGCGAAGTGGACCAGCTCAAGGCAATGATGGCATCGGGCCTTCTGCACATGAGCCTGGAGACGGCACCGCTGCTGCGTGTTCAGGTGGCCGATGCTGCCCACGAGCAGCCGCAACACCTGCTGCTGTGCCTCCACCACATCGTGTGCGACCACATTTCCCTGGAGGTGGTGCTCCATGAGGTGGCCGTCTTGATGCAGGATCCGCAGACCGCGCTGCCTCAGGCTCAGCGATATCGTCCCTTCGTGGCCCACACGCTCGCCAAGCAAGATGAGGCGGCGGCAAGGACCTTCTTCAGCGAGCGACTGGCTGACGCCAACGAGTGCACAGCCGCGTTCGGCTTGCTGGATGCGCATGGCAGCGGCCTTGACACCCACACCGCACAGTACACCCTGCCTCGGCCCCTGGCAGAGCGTCTTCGCGCACAGGCTCAAACGCATGGTGTGAGTCCAGCCGCGCTCTTCCATCTGGCCTGGGCACGCGTGCTGGCCTGCTGCAGCGGGCGAGGCGACGTCGTCTTCGGCAGCGTGATGTCCGGACGCCTGCACGCCGCGCACGACGTCTCTGGCGTGCACCAGGTACTGGGGATGTTCGTCAATACCCTGCCCGTTCGCGTTCGGCTGAACGAAGGCGGCGGCGATGTGTCGTCGGCCCTCCAGCACCTGCATCAAGAGCTGCTGGCCCTTGTGCGCTTTGAGCAAACACCGCTCAGCCTGGCCCTGCAATGCAGCGGCGTGCCTGCCGCCACACCTTTGTTCACCGCGATGCTGAATTACAGGCACAGCGTCAGCCTGGATGCAGCTGCGCAAGAGGCTGCATGGCCCGGTGTCGAGCTGATCGCCAGCCAGGAGCGCAGCAACTACCCACTTTCGCTGTCTGTGGACGACACGGGCGTGGACTTCGTACTGTCTACCGAAGTGCAACGGCCCGTCAGTGCAAAGCGCGTCAACGGCTACATGGCCACGACACTGGCTTGCTTGGCAGACGCCCTGGACGCCAAGGGCTCCAACAGCTTGCGCAGCCTGAACATCCTGCCTGCTACCGAGCGACGACTTGTGCTCAAAACCTTCAGCGAGTCAGGCCTGATCTGGAACGATGATCAGGCCGCCACGGTGCTGGTGCATGAGCTGATCGCCGCTCGCGCCGCAGCGCAACCCGATGCGCTTGCCGTGGCCTGCCAAGACCGGTCACTGAGCTACCGCGAACTCAACGAGCGGGCTGCTGTCCTCGCCGCGCATCTGAGACAGCGCGGTGTGCAGCCTGATGAGCTCGTGGGCATTTGCCTGCCACGCAGTCCCGAGCTGATCATCGCCTTACTGGGCGTCTTGCAATCCGGCGCAGCCTATGTGCCACTCGATCCCCGCTACCCTGCCGAGCGCTTGCAGCAGATGCTGACACAGGCCCAGCCCAGATGGGTCATCACCGACCAGGCTGGCCTGGATTCCTGTCTCGTGCCGTCCACCTCAGCCCAATTGCTGGACATCGAGGATGTGCTCGCCATAGAGCCAGGCTCTCTCCCTGATCAAGCTCACCCACCTGTTGAAGGCCAACACCTGGCATATGTCATCTTCACCTCGGGCTCCACAGGTGTCCCCAAGGGGGTGATGATCGAACACCGCAATCTGGCGGCCTTTGTGCGTGCGGCATCGCTCAGCTATGGTCTGAGCAGGCAGGACCGCGTCCTGCAGTTCTCCTCAATCAGCTTCGATGCCGCCGTGGAGGAAATCTTCGCGCCCTTGAGCGTGGGGGCCTGCGTGGTACTGCGGGACGAGGAGATGATCGCCTCCCCCGCTCAGTTCTTCGCAGCCTGCACTCGGCTGCGCATCAGCGTGCTGGGCCTGCCCACCGCGTACTGGCAGCAACTTGCCAGCGCTGGTGGCGAATGCATGCATGATCCCGAGGGCGATCAGAGCACGCCCCCATGGCGACTCGTGGTGATCGGCGGAGAAGCCGCTTCAGCCCATGCGATGGCCCAATGGCAGCGGCAGCATGGCCGTCATGCCCGCCTGCTCAACAGCTACGGGCCTACCGAGACCACGGTCGTGGCTACCGTGGCGCAAGTGCCTTCGCATGACGACCTGCAAGCCGGCCACCCCGCTCCAGTCGGCATCGGCCAACCCCTACCTGGCACACGCATCCTGATCCTGGACCGCGACATGCAGCCCACCCCCATCGGTGTGGCAGGCGAGATCTACATCGGTGGCGACCAGGTTGGCCGGGGTTATCTCCATCGGCCAGACTTGACCGCCGAGCGCTTCGTACAGGATCCGCTGACGGGCGCACGCCTCTATCGAACAGGCGACATCGGCCGCTGGAACGAACACGGTCAGATCGAACATCTGGGCCGGCAGGACGACCAGGTCAAACTCAGAGGCTTCCGCGTCGAACTTGGTGAGATCGAAGCACGTCTGAGCCACATGCCCGCCGTCCACCATGCCGTGGTGGCATTGCACCATCGAGAAAGTGGTGACGGCCAGCTGGTGGCCTACGTCGTCTGGCGCGATGGCCTCACCCATGAAGCCGCGCTGTCCCAGCTGAGGGCGCAGCTCAAGGCGGGCCTGCCCGATTACATGGTGCCCCAGGCCATCGTGAGCCTGCCTGCTTTGCCAATGTCACCCAATGGCAAGGTGGATCGCAAGGCGCTGCCCGCGCCCGACCGCGAAGCCTTTGCCGCCACGCAAACGGCGGCACCAGAAGGCGAGCGCGAGCAGGCCCTGGCCCGCATCTGGTCTGATCTGCTGCGGCTGCCCACCATCGGCCGCCACGATAGCTTCTTTGAGCTGGGCGGGCATTCGCTTCTGGTGATGCAAATGATCGAGCGCTTGCGCCAAGCTGGTTGGCACATCCCGCTGCGCCGCGTGTTCGAGCAACCTCGATTGCTGGATCTGGCGCAAGCGCTGACATCCAGCTGTGCCACCAACGGCGTCTTCAAGCCCTCATCGAACCTCATACCAGCCGGCGCAACGCACATCACGCCTGACATGCTCGACCTGGTCGAGCTGACGCAGGACCAACTCACCCACATCGCCAACCAGGTGCCAGGCGGCATGCGCCAGATCCAGGACATCTACCCCCTGGCTCCGCTTCAAGAGGGCATCCTCTTTCACCATCTGTATGCCGGTGAAGCGGGTGACACCTACATCCTGCCCACCGTGCTGCGCGTAGACAGCCGCGAGCGTGTCGACGCGCTGCTTCAAGCCATGCAGGCCCTCATCAACCGCCACGACATGCTGCGCACTGCCATTGTCTGGGAAGGCCTGGGCGACACCAAGGCCGTCCAGGTGGTCTGGCGCAACGCACAGCTGCCCGTTCAAGAGCTGGGTATCGGCTCTGCCGAAAGAGCACAGCAGCGCATCCAGGCCGTGATCGGCGGAGCCCAGCACATGGACCTGCGGCAAGCCCCCATGCTGCGGGTGGCCGTCGCCGGTATGGAAGACGGCAGCAGCCTGGTCGCCATCCAGATTCACCACATGGTCAGCGACCACGTGTCGCAGGACATCATGCTGGCCGAAATCCAGCAAACCCTGGCGGGGCGTGCCGCACTGCTGCCCGCCACCATCCCCTATCGCCATTTCGTGGCCCACGCGCTGCACCAGCGGCAACACCATGACGCGCAGGCCTTCTTCACCCGACAGCTGCAGGACATCACCGAAACCACCGCCCCGTTTGGCCTGACCGAGGTACGCGCAGGCCTGGGCCACACCGAGGATGCCAGACAAGCACTGCCCGACGCATTGGCCCAGCGCCTGCGCACTCAGTGCCGGCACCTGGGCATCAGCCCCGCTGCTGTCGCCCATGCGGCCTGGAGCCTGGTGGTGTCTCGCACGAGCGGCCGGGACGACATCGTCTTTGGCAGCATCGTATCAGGGCGCATGCAAGGCCTGCCGGGCGCCGACCGCGTGATCGGCATGTTCATCAACACCCTGCCCCTGCGGGTCAACTTGCAGGGACTCGACGCAACCCAGCTTGTGCAGACCGTGAACACCGCCTTGCTGGGGTTGCTCGACCATGAGCAGGCTTCGCTGGCACTGGCTCAGCGCTGCAGTGGGCTCGACGGCGCCACCCCCTTGTTCACGGCCGTGATGAACTACCGTCACAGCGCCAGTGGCGGGCATGCACCTGACTGGGATGGCATCGAGCTGCAATCAAGCCAGGAGCGCACCAACTACCCGATCAGCCTCTCGGTGGATGATCTGGGGAATGATCTGGGTGATGGTTTCGTCCTCACGGCCCAGGTGACCGTGGCACCAACTTCCGGGCATGCTGTGAGCCTAAGCCGCCTGCCTCATCGTATCGTCGGCTACATGGTCGAGGCGCTGAACACCTTGCTGGATGCCCTCGCAAGCCGTTCAACTCAGTCTGCGCTGACGCTGAACATCCTGCCCCACAGTGAGCGGCAGGCCCTGCTGGCGCCACCTCAGGCTGAACCCAGCTCCGCGCACCAATACAGCATCCCCGAGCTGTTCGAGGCACAAGCTCGTCGCACGCCTCATGCGATGGCCCTGTCTCAAAACCAAGGCCAATGCAGCTACGCCGACCTGGATCGGCAAGCGAACCAACTGGCCCATCATCTGCGCGCATCAGGCCTCACCGAAGGCGAGACTGTGGCCCTGTTGATGCCACGCTCCATGGAACTGGTCGTGGCCGAGCTGGCCGTTCTCAAGGCTGGTGCCAGTTATGTGCCTCTGGATATCGACGCACCAGTTGAGCGTCAAGCCTTCATGCTGCGAGACTGTGGCGCACGCCTTCTGCTGGTTTCGCAAACCGTGCCAGAAGCGCTTGCCATGGCCGACCTGCGCATCGTGGATGTGCAGACCGAAGCTGCGCAGATCGCCTCGAGGCCCTGCCAGGCTCTGGCACTGCCCGCCACGCCAGATGACACCGCCTACATCATGTACACCTCCGGCTCGACCGGGCAACCCAAAGGTGTCATCGTTCCCCATCGAGGCATCACGCGTGTGGCCGTGGACAACGGCTACGCCGACATCGCCCCAGACGACGTGGTCGTACATGGCAGCAACCCGGCATTCGATGCCTCCACCTTCGAGGTATGGGGAGCGCTGCTCAATGGCGCCCGGCTGCACATCGTGGACACCAGCACCGTGCTGGATCCGGTTGCGCTGAAGCACACCCTGCTGACACAAGGCGTGACCGTGATGTTCATGACCACGGCCTTGTTCAGCCTGTACGCCGATGCCTTGATGGACGCGTTCAAGCGCATGAAGCACCTGCTCTTCGGTGGTGAAACCCTGGACCCTGGACCCGTCCGCCGCGTCCTGAAGCACGGCCGTCCTCGGCACCTGCTGCACGTCTACGGCCCCACCGAAACCACCACCTTTGCCACCGCCTATCGCATCGACGATCTGGACGAGCATGCCACGCACATTCCCATTGGACGGGCCATCGCCCAGACACAGGTGTACGTGCTGGACGCCCATCTGCAAGCCCTGCCGGTTGGCGTGGCAGGTGAAATCTACATCGGCGGGCAGGGTGTGGCCCAGGGCTATCTGGGCCAGCCGGCGCTCAGCGCCGAGCGCTTCATCCAAGACCCTTTCCGACCATCACCTGGAGCCCGCCTCTACCGCACCGGCGACCTCGGCCTCTGGCACGAGCCGGGTGTGCTGGTCTATGCAGGTCGCCATGACGCGCAGATCAAGATCCGGGGCTTCCGCATCGAGCCCGGCGAAATCGAGGCCCGGCTGCTTCAATGCGGCGATGTGCGTGACGCCGTCGTGCTGGCGCGGCAGGACCGCCCTGGCGACAAGCGCCTGACCGCCTACATCACGCCTGGCCAGGGTCTGACACCATCGCAGATCGACATCGCGAGTCTGCGTGCACAACTCAAGGCCGCGCTGCCCGACTACATGCTGCCCAGCGACATCCTGGTCTTGCCATCTTTGCCCCTGACATCCAATGGCAAAGTGGACCGCCGAGCCCTGCCTGCACCACCAGATCAGCACGACACCAGCTCGGTCCTGGCAGACCAGGCGCTGAACTTGAGCGACACGGAACGGGCCTTGGCCACCATCTGGCAAGACCTGCTTCAGCGCCCCGTCAGCAGCCGAGACAGCCACTTCTTCGACATGGGCGGCCATTCGCTGCTGGCCGTGCAACTGGTAACGCGCGTGCGTGAGCACACGCAGCTGCCCCTGTCCTTGAAGCAGGTCTTCGACGCACCTCGCCTGGTAGACATGGCGGCATTGCTAGACACCTTGCCTCTCGCATCCCAAACAGCGCCATCAGGGCCGATCCAAAGAGTCGCGCGCGGCAAACCCTTGCCCCTGTCGCTGGCACAACAACGCCTGTGGTTCCTGGATCAACTGGAGGGCGCATCCGGCGCCTATGTGATCCCCATGGCCTTGCAGCTTGAAGGCATGCTGGACATTGACGCACTGCAAGCTGCACTCGATGGCTTGATGGCCCGCCATGAAAGCCTGCGCACGGTCTTCCCCGTCAAGGACGGACAAGCCGTACAACTGGTTCAAGCACCCGCGTCCTTCAAACTCAAGATCGTGGACGGTGGCATCCAGGACTTGCATGCCGCCGAATCACTGGCACGTGACGCCACGCTGAATGCGGTATTCGATCTGTCCACAGGCCCGCTTCTGAGAGCGACCCTGGTGAAGGCCACGGACGAGCGACACTTGCTGTTCATCGCGATGCACCACATCATTTCCGATGGCTGGTCCATGGGCATCCTGGTCCAGGAGCTCATCGAGCTGTACAGCGCCAGCAAGGAGAGCCGCCCAACATCGCTGGCGCCACTGTCCATCCAGTATGCAGACTACGCCGTCTGGCAAAGGCAGGCACTCGATCAAGCCGGCCTGAGCAAGCAGGCCAACTTCTGGCGCGAAGCATTGCGCCACGCGCCGCCATTGCTGACACTGCCCACCGATCATCCTCGACCGGCCGTGCAGACCTATGCCGGCGCGCGTTCGCCGATCACGCTCGACGCGCCGCTAACGGCCGATCTGCACGCCTGTGCGCAACGCCATGGCGTGACGCTGCACATGTTGCTGCTGGCCGCCTGGTCCATCCTGCTCACCCGCCTGGCCGGACAGGATGAGGTGGTGATCGGAACCCCGGTGGCCAACCGCCCGCGGCGCGAGCTGGAAGGTCTGATCGGCTTCTTCGTCAACACCTTGCCGCTGCGACTGCGGCCTCGGCCAACCCAGACCGTCTCAGAGATGCTGGCCTCGCTGCGCGACGATACGCTGGCTGCCTACGCTCACCAGGACCTGCCATTCGACCAGATGGTGGAGGCGATCGCGCCACCTCGCAGCCTGAGCCACGCCCCTGTGTTCCAGGTGCTGTTCAGCCTGAACAACGTGCCATCGGCCACAGCGGGCATCCCGGGACTGCAGGTCAGTACGCTGGACATCCCGGCCCAGCATACGCAGTTCGATCTGGCTCTGGCCCTGCAGGAAGTCGATGGACACCTCTGCGGCTCACTGGACTACGCCACCGACCTCTTCGAACCCAGCACGATCGACAGGTGGCTGGCGCATTGGCAGGTGATCCTGCATGGCCTTGCCAAGGCCACCACGTCGTCCAGTGTGGCCGACCTGCCTTGGCTGACAAATGCCCAGCGCGTTCAAGTGGTCGACACCTTCAATGCCACACAGCGGCACTGGCCTGAAGACACGCTGGTCCACACGCTGTTTGAACAGCAGGCGGCCCAACATCCCGATGCATGTGCACTGCGCTTTCAGGGCATGCGCATGAGCTACAGCGAGCTGAACCACCGTGCCGATATGCTGGCGGCACGGCTGCATCAACGCGGTGTCGGCCCCGACAAGCTGGTGGCCGTACTGCTCGAACGCAGCCCTGACATGATCGTGGCCATCCTGGCCATTCTCAAGGCTGGCGGCGCCTACCTGCCGCTGGATCCCAGCTACCCGCTTGCACGTCTGCGCTATATGGTGGACGATGCCCGGCCCCTCGTGCTGTTGAGTTCGGCCGCCTCGCGCGAGCAGGCCCTGGACATCGCCGACGCCCGCATCCTTCTCGACGTCGAGTCATCACCGAGGACCGCTTCCACGAGTGTGCCGCCAAGCAGCACATGCCAAGCGCAGCATCTCGCCTACGTCATTTACACATCGGGCTCAACGGGCCAGCCCAAAGGGGTCTTGCTGACGCACGAAGGCCTGCACAACCTCGCCTGCTGGCAACGCACTGTCTTCCAAGCCGGACCAGGGGACCGTGTCCTGCAGTTCGCCTCCTTCAGCTTCGATGCCAGTACCTGGGAATGGGTCATGGCCCTGAGCCATGGCGCCACGCTGGTTCTGGCCACCAAGGATCAGTTGCGCCCAGGACCCAACCTGATGGCCACACTGCGAGACGAACAGATCACCCATGCCACCCTGCCGCCCGTGGCGCTCAACGCCATGAGCACGCTGCTGGACGACACGCCTTTGCCCACACTGGGCACCCTGATCGCCGCCGGAGAGGCCTGTGCCACCAGCATCGTGAACCGATGGGCACCAGACCGGCGCTTCTTCAACGCCTATGGCCCGACCGAGACCACCGTGTGCGCCACCGTGCATCAGTGCTCAGCAGGCCAAGCAGGCAACCCACCCATCGGCTCGCCCATCGCCAACACCCAGATCCATGTGGTGGACGGGCAAGGTCAGCCACAGCCTGTTGGTGTCGCTGGCGAAATCCTCATTGGCGGCGCGGGCGTGGCTCGGGGGTACCTGAACAGGCCAGAACTCGATGCAGAGCGCTTCATCCCCGACCTATTCCAGCAGGGCAGGCCTCATGCCCGCTTGTATCGAACGGGCGATCTGGGCCGCTGGCGTCCAGACGGCAGCCTGGAATACCTCGGCCGTCTGGACCATCAGGTCAAGGTGCACGGCCTGCGCATCGAACTGGGCGAGATCGAAGCCCAGTTGCGCACATACCCCGATGTGCAAGATGCCATCGTCTTGACCGAAGGCCAGGCCGGTCAAGAGCAGACGCTCACGGCCTACGTGGTCACACAGGCTGTGGCCAATTGCGCCAATGTGCTCCGCCAGCACCTGCGCACCAGCTTGCCGGCATACATGGTGCCGGGCCGCATCTTGCCGGTCTCTGCCTTGCCGCTGACACCCAACGGCAAGGTGGACCGCCAAGCCCTGACACTGCTGGGCCAGCAGAGCGCGACAGGCCAGGCCACCACCCCGCACGAAGCGCCACGCGATGACCTGGAACTGGCCTTGTGCACACTGTGGCAGGAAACCTTGAGCTTGAGCACGCCCGTAGGCCGTCACGACAGTTTCTTCGATCTGGGCGGCCACTCTCTCGCAGCCGCCCGGCTGATGAGCCGCGTCCAGGAACTGGGCGTCGAACTACCGCTGTCTGCATTGTTCAACCATCCCACGCCGGCTTCGCTCGCCCAGGTGGCCAGGTCCATCCCTCTGGCAAGTGATCTGACCGGTAGCGTGCCACTGCGCCGGCAAGGCAGTCTGGCGCCGCTCTTCCTCGTGCATGAGCTCTCCGGCACCGCGCTGCCCTACCTGCCACTGAGCCGACTGATACAGGCCAATCGCCCGGTACATGGGCTCACCTTGAATACCATGGAGACGGCCGCACCGTGCATCCCGCAATTGGTCGACCACCACATCACCACCATGCGGTGCATCCAGCCCCAAGGCCCCTACCATCTTGCTGGCTGGTCCATGGGCGGGGTCCTGGCACATGCCATCGCGGCGCGCTTGCTGCACGAAGGCGAGACCATCGCCTTCATGGGCTTGATCGACGCACCCTGCCCCAGCGGCTTGAGCCCGGTCGATTCCGGCCAAGCCGACGAACGTGCCATGGTCCTTGCTCACCTGGCCAGTCAGACCATGCCGGATGAAGACTCGGCCCGTCAACAACTGGCGCAATGGGCCACCTTGCCGGACGCCTGCGCCATCGTGCAGGCCGCAAAACAGGCAGGCCGGCTTCCACCAGGCAGCCTGCCTGACGAGATCCTGTCCATGCTGCTACGTGCCCATGCGCTGATGAATGCGCTGCACGAGTACACACCCACCGCGCTGCCCACACCGCTGCACTACTTCGCCGCAGAAGAGTCGGACACCGACAGTGACCCAAGCCGAGGCTGGGCGCAGCTCTCACCAAGCGGTCTGGTGATGCGCAGGATCGGTGGAGACCACTGGTCCATCCTGCGTGGAGAGGCTTTGCCTTCCCTGGCACAGGCCATCAACCAGGCGCTGCAGGCGCCGAGCAAACCCGATCAAGGTGCGTTGACAGATGACGGCCCTTCCTCGCTGGTCGTCATCCAGGCAGGCCAGGTGGGCGTGACGCCTCTTGTATGCATTCCCGGTGCGGGCGCCAATGTCACTTGCTTCGTTCCATTGGCATTGGCGCTGGGCAGCCATGTACCCGTATACGGCCTGCAAACCCGCGGGCTGGACGGCCGGCAGGCACCTCACGCATCGGTGGAAGCAGCAGCCCACGCTCACATACAAGCCTTGCATGCACTGCCTCTGCAGGGCCCCATCAAGCTGGTGGCGCACTCGTTCGGCGGCTGGATCGCCTTCGAGATGGCGCGGCAATGGCGCGCTTCAGGAGGCGAGCTGACCGAGCTGGTCCTGCTCGATAGCGTGCCGCCCGGCTCACATGGCCCCAAGCGCCGGCAGCTGGACCGCGTTGATGCCCTCACCGAATTGCTGCCATTGCTGACGCAACAGGCCAAGCACCCGCTTGCGCTGGACAAGGCCACCTTGTTGAAAGCAGATGTCGAACAACACGCCCCACTGCTGCATCAGGCCATGGTCGAAGCCAAGCTGATCGGCCCGCTCACGCCGATCCAGCACATCGAAGGCCTGATCAGGGTTTTCACGCAGAACCTGAACACCGCCTACCAACCCGCCACGGGCATAGACGTGCCTGTTCGCTTGCTGCGCGCGCAGTCACGCCCCCCAGATCAGGCTATGGGCGACCATGGATCATCTGGTGACCCACATCACCGAATTCAGCCCTGGTCCACGCTGGCTCCGATAAGATGGGCAGGCGACGTGCCGGGCAACCACATGACCATGCTGGACCAGCCTCATATCGAAGCGGTCGTGAAGGCCATGCGCGATGTCTAGCCCGCTTGCACACCCTCCACTCATCCCCCTGCCTCGACATCGGCCCACCATGAAGCAGCAAAACGTCGCCGCGGTTGCGACCCGGAACTGGCGCGGTGAATCGCCTGAAGAGCGCCGCGTCCAGCGCCGCGAGCGTTTGGTCGAGGCCTGCATAGAGGTATTCGGTCGGCTCGGTGCCGAGAAAGCCACTATCCGGGACATCTGTGCGCAAGCCCGTCTGACCGAGCGCTACTTCTACGAGTCCTTCCGCAGCACCGAAGATGCCTTCGACTCGGTCTACGCCCAGTTAAGGCAGGATCTGGTCGACAAGGTGACGAGCGCGCTGGCGCAAGCCCCCATGACGATTCCCGAGCTGGCCGGCGCCGGCCTGCGCGCCTTCTACACCTACATCAAGGAAGACCGCCGCCGCGCCCAGATCATCCTGATCGACGCCTTCTACGCCAACCGCAAGAGTGCCAACCGATCACGCACAGCGATCAAGGAATACGTGCAGATGGTAGACCGCCTGGCCAAGGCCCTGTACCCGGAGCTCCCCCCGGAGTTCGATGTCGAGATGCTGGCCTGGGGCCTCGTCGGCATGGCCATCCAGGTGGGCACCATCTGGGCCATCAGTGGTTTCAAAAAGCCCATTGACGCCATCCTGAGCCACAACCTCTACGCCTGGCGGGGCTTGCAGAAGTGGGTCGAGGCGTACAACCGAAGCCAAAGCATGGTCCCCGCCTCTGCTGCGGCCCCATCACCAGGCAAGGCACCCGGCAAGACCGCACGCAAGACCATATCCAGAACTGCCGGTCGCACCCGCGCGGCGTAGGCCGCATCCGATCCATGCTGTTCGTCCGGTTGCTGTTCAAAAATGCCTTTCGACACCGGCTGCGGACCGGCTTGACCATGCTGGGTCTGGTCGTCGCCATCACGGCCTACGGCTTGCTCAACACCGTGATCGACACCTGGTATGCCAATGCGGAGGCAGCTTCCTCCACGCGCCTGATCACGCGCTCGGCCATCGCCATGACCCACCCACTGCCCATGAGCCATGCGCAGCGCATACGCGAGGTCGAAGGCGTCAGGTCGCTGACATGGATCAGCTGGTTTGGCGGTATCTACAAGGAGCGCCGCGAGCCATTTGCCAAGTTCGCCATCGATGCAGACAGCTACTTCCAGCTCTTTCCTGAATACCAGCTGCCAGCCGAAGACAAAGCCGCCTTCCAGCACGACCGGCAAGGTGCCATCATCGGTCCCAAGCTGGCGCAGGCCTATGGCCTGAAGGTGGGCGACGTGATGCCCATACGCGGCGACGTCTACCCAGGCAACTGGACTTTCACCGTGCGCGGCATCTATCGGCCCCGAGACAAGAAGACCGATGACACCCTGATGCTTGTCCACTGGCAACTGCTGTCAGAGGTCATGCGCCAGCATCTCAACGACGACCTGGCCGAGCGGGCCGGCCTCTTCGTGATCGGCATCGACAAGCCCGAAGATGCAGCTGCCGTGTCGCACCGCATCGACACACTCTTTCGCAACTCCCACGCGCAGACCAAGACCGAAACCGAGAAGTCCTATCAACTCGGCATCGTGGCCATGAGCCGCCATGTGCTGATCGCCATCAGGTTGGTGAGCTTCGCCCTGATCCTCATCATCATGGCCGTGATGGCCAACACCATGATGCTGGCCAGCCATGAACGGCTGCGCGAGTACGCCACGCTCAAGGCCTTGGGCTTCTCGCCGGGCTTCATCGTCAAGCTGCTGCTGGGCGAGAGCGTGACCATTGCCATCCTCGGCGGGTTGCTGGGCATGGCGCTCACCTACCCGGCCTCGGCCACCTTCGTGTCATCGGTGGGCAGTCTCGTGGATGGCTTTGCCGTACCAACCACCACCACACTGTCCCAAGTCGGCCTGATCGCGCTGGTGGCGCTGAGCGCTGCGGCATGGCCTGCTTGGAAGATGTCGCGCTTGACGATTGCTTCGGGTTTGCAAAAGGCCTGCTGAGGCGTGCCTTAAGGTGCCCGCTGCTCGGCAGGCTGCTTCGAACCAAGCCACCACTGGGCCAGGTAGTGTCTGGCCTCTGGTGGCTCGTACATCTGCGGCTCGGAATACGCCCTGGCCTGTTTGCGAGAGTGGCCAAAGAGCTGCGTCTCTCGTTGACGCACCAGCTTGCGCGCCGTCTCGAACGCGTCGCTCAATGAAGAAGAAGCCGGCAGGGCATCCTTGAAAAACGCGCGGCCGAAGTAGGTGAAATCGTTTTCGTCCTGGCAACCAAAGGAGCTGCGGTCCGGCCGTGACGCGGTGATCACGATGGTGTGATCCTCTTTCAAAGGCGTGAGGAAGCCACCCGAATAGCAAGCCCCAACCACCACGACCTTCCAGCGGATGCCCGACTCTTTCAACAAGTCGGCCAACTCCTTCGCACCCAAGCCCCGCAGGAACATGCCCTCCTGCTCCAAAGCCAGCACGTGGTCGGGCGAGCCATGGCTGGTGAGGTACAGAAAGAGGATGTCGCGCGACTTGTCCATCCTGGCCGCCACGGCCTTGAGGCTTTCGCGGATGCTGGTGACCGTGGCCATGGGCAGGCGCTCCACTGAACTGCGGCTGTTGGCCAGCACGACAGAGCGGCCCTGCGTACCGTGCTGCTCGTCGAACTCCCGCTTGACGTATTCGATTTCGCGGCGAAAAACCTCTTGCTCGCCATCGCCCGCCACACCGATGAAGTACATGTTCACGTGTTTGGGATCAGACGCCTTCAGCGCATTCAGTTGCTGGGCCAGCAAGGCCGGCTGCTTGTAGAGCGCCGTCTCGACGCTCAACTGCACGCGCCGGTCTTCCTCGTCCTCCCAAGCCTGCTGGGACTTGGGCTTGGCCGCTTGCACGCCTCCTGGCCAAGCCAGGACCAACGCCGCCAACAGCAACAACATGCGCGAGAAAACACTGAAGAAACCCATGGATGTCTGGCCTGATGGTCAATCGGCCTCAATGAAGGACGAGTTGCCGATCATGCCATCAGCGCAACACCCTCATCGCCAGTGCCTGTAGCCCCATCCCCAGAACTGACTTCCACACATTGGCATTCATGGTGCACATCCTGCGCCCAGGTAAAGCTTGGTGAAGCGAGCTGGTTCACCAGCAAATCCCGCGTCCCGCACCGGGATTATCGATAATCTATAGTCACCCATTTTCGCGCCGCCCCATCGGAGTCACCCATGTGGATTGTTCGTGTCGCCTTGCGACGCCCGTACACCTTCATCGTTCTGGCGATCTTGCTGACACTGATGGGCGTGTTCACCATCCTGCGCACGGCCACCGACATCTTTCCGGCGATCCGCATTCCGGTTGTCGGCGTGATCTGGCAGTACACCGGGCTGCCGCCCGATGAGATTGCCAATCGGATCGTGTCCTTCTCCGAGCGCACGGCCCAGACCACCGTCACCGGCATCGAGCACACCGAATCTCAATCGCTCAGTGGCGTGTCGGTCGTGAAGTACTTCTTTCAACCCAACGTCAACCCCGAGCTGGCCGTCGCCCAGATCACGGCGGTATCCCAGGCCCTGCTGAAAACGGCGCCACCCGGTACCACACCACCATTCATCCTCTCTTACGACGCGTCCACGGTGCCCATCATCCAGTTGGCACTGACCAGCAAGACCTTGTCCGAAACCGAGATCTTCGACTCGGGCAACACCGTCATCCGCACTGGCTTGGCACCCGTACCCGGTGCAGCGCTGCCCTTCCCGTTCGGCGGCAAACAGCGTCAAATCCAGGTGGACCTGGACCCAGCCGCCCTGAGAGCGCACGGCATGTCGGCGCTGGATGCGACCACCGCGATCGGCAACCAGAACCTCATCATCCCCGCCGGCACACAAAAGATTGGCGACGTCGAATACAACATCAAGCTCAACGCCAGCCCTCTGAGCGTCGATGCACTCAATGACCTGCCTCTGCGCGGCATCGGCGATGGCGTGGTCTACGTGCGTGACGTCGCCCATGTGCGTGACGGCTCATCGCCACAGACCAATATGGTCAGGGTCGATGGCCAGAAAGCCGTGTTGATGAGCGTGCTCAAAACGGGCACGGCGTCCACCCTGAACATCATCGACAAGATCCACGAACTGATGCCCTCCATCGAGGCGGGTCTACCCAATGGCTTGAGCGTGAAGATGCTGGGCGATCAGTCCACCTTCGTGCGGGGCGCTGTCAGTGGCGTGATCCGGGAAGGCGTGATCGCTGCGGCACTCACGGGCCTGATGATTCTGCTCTTCCTGGGCTCCTGGCGCAGCACGCTGATCATCACGATCTCCATTCCCTTGTCCGTGCTCGCCTCCATCGTCGTGCTCTCCTGGTTGGGCGAGACGATCAACATCATGACGCTCGGCGGCCTGGCCCTGGCGGTGGGGATCCTGGTCGATGACGCCACCGTGGCCATCGAGAACATCAACTGGCACCTGGAACACGGCAAGCCGGTCGAGACCGCGATCCTCGACGGTGCAGAGCAGATCGCCGTGCCCGCGCTGGTTTCCACGCTGTGCATCTGCATCGTGTTCATACCGATGTTCCTGCTGACTGGCATCGCGCGCTTCCTGTTCGTCCCGCTGGCCGAAGCCGTGGTCTTTGCGATGCTCGCGTCCTACGTTCTTTCGCGGACGTTGATCCCCACGCTGGCCAAGTACTGGCTGCGACCACACGACCCGCATGCCCATGCCCAAACCCGTGGTTTGACCGGCTTCTTCGTGAAGATCCAGCAAGCCTTCGAGCGGCGCTTCGCTGCACTGCGCCAGCGCTACCACGATGCACTGGAAGCCGCTTTGCGCGTGCCCGGGCGCACGGCTACCGGTTTCCTTGCGGCTGTACTGGCCTGCTTTGCCTTGCTGCCGCTGCTGGGGCGCGACTTCTTCCCGGCCGTCGATGCGGGCCAGATCAAGCTGCACCTGCGCGCACCCAGTGGCACCCGCATCGAGGCCACTGCCGCGCTGTGCGACAAGGTGGAAGCAGCCATCCGCGACATCATCCCCGCGCATGACCGCGCCAACATCGTCGACAACATTGGCGTGCCCTACAGCGGCATCAACCTGACCTACAGCAGTTCGGCACCTATCGGCCCCGGCGATGCCGACGTCATGATCACGCTGGCGGAAGGACACCGCCCCACAGAGGACTACATCCGCGAACTGCGTGCCCGGCTGCCGGGCCTGTTCCCTGCTGTCACCTTTGCCTTCCTGCCTGCGGACATCGTCAGCCAGATCCTCAACTTCGGCCTGCCTGCGCCGTTTGACATCCAGGTCTCCGGCTTCAAGATCAAGGACAACCTGGCATGGGCCAACAAGTTGCAAGCCAAGATCCGGGAAGTGCCCGGGGCTGTGGATGTGCGTGTCCATCAGGCCTTCGACTATCCGGAGATCAAGGTCGACGTCAACCGCACCAATGCACAGCGATTGGGCCTGCAGCAAAAAGATGTGGCGACCAACATGCTGGTCTCTCTGTCGGGCAGCTTCCAGACCAACCCGACCTTCTGGATGGACCCACGCACCGGCATCCAGTACAACATCGCCGTGCAGACACCTCAGTTCCGGATGCAATCGATCGATGACCTGGCCACCTTGCCGATAACCTCCGCCACAGGCAGCGCCTCGGCACCGCAGATGCTCTCCAATCTTGCCTCGTTCAAACGTGGCGTCGGGCCTGCCGTGGTCAGCCACTACAACGCCCTGCCTGCCATCGACATCTACGGTGCGGTACAGGACACAGACCTGGGCAGCGTGGCCGACAAGGTCAACCAGTTGGTGGATGAAGCCAGGAAGGCGCTACCCAAAGGCTCGACCTTGATCCTGCGCGGGCAGATCCAGACCATGGTCTCGTCGTTCAATGGCTTGCTGCTAGGGCTGGTCGGCGCGGTGGTCCTGGTCTACCTGCTGATCGTCATCAACTTCCAGAGCTGGACCGACCCGCTGATCATCATCAGCGCACTCCCTGCGGCATTGGCTGGCATCGTCGTCATGCTCTTCCTGACGCACACCACCATCAACGTGCCCTCGCTCACCGGTGCCATCATGTGCATGGGCGTGGCCACGGCCAACAGCATCCTGGTGGTGAGCTTCGCCCGCGAGCGCTTCAACCACGGCCAGTCTGCCTTTGCCGCCGCCTTGGAGGCCGGCTTCACGCGCTTTCGCCCCGTGCTGATGACCGCATTGGCCATGATCATCGGCATGGTCCCCATGGCGCTGGGCCTGGGCGAAGGCGGCGAACAGAACGCTCCTCTAGGACGCGCCGTGATCGGTGGCCTGCTGCTGGCCACGGTCGCCACCCTCTTCTTCGTTCCCCTGGTCTTCAGTATCGTGCACGGCCGCCAGGACAAACTGGCCACACACGGTGCCTGATTTGGAGTCGATCATCATGAACCAATCGCCCCACTCATCACCTGACGCGCAACAGACTGGACGGCCAGCTCCCGATCAAGAGAAAGGCCTCTCCTTGCCCCTGCTGCTGGGCGTCGCTGCCTTGGTCGCTTTGGTGGGCTGGCGCCTGTCGGGCCGCGCACATGCGGAGTCCAGCCTGAAAGCGCAGACCAGTCAATTGGCCCAGCAAGCCGTGGAGGTGGTGACGCCCCTGGCCAGCAACGCCCCGCAAGAACTGGTGTTGCCCGGCAATGTTCAAGCCTGGTCGGACGCCCCCATCTATGCCCGCACAGGCGGCTACCTCAAGCGCTGGCTGGTCGACATCGGCCAGCCTGTCAAGGCCGGTCAGTTGCTGGCAGAAATCGACGCACCCGAGGTAGACCAGCAGTTGCGTCAGGCCCAAGCCGACCTGACTGCGGCCGAAGTGGCCAGCAACCAGGCACAGAGCACGGCCGAGCGCTACAAGAAGCTGATCGACAGCCATGCCGTCTCCAACCAGGAGGTCGAAGACAACATCAGCAATGCCCAAGCCAAGCGCGCGGCCCTGGCATCAGCCAAGGCCAATGTGCAGCGGCTCAAGGAGTTGCAGGGCTTCGAGCGGGTGGTCGCGCCGTTTGATGGCGTCGTGACCGCGCGCAACGTGGACGTGGGTGCTTTGGTCGTGGCCGGTGGCGGCTCGGGGCAAGCGCTGTTCCGCGTGGCCGATACACGAAAGCTGCGCGTGTATGTTGACGTGCCTGAAAGCCTGAGCGCCAGCATCAAGCCGACACTCACAGCCGACCTGCGCGTCAGCGCTACACCTCGCCAAACCTTCTCGGCCAAGCTGCTGAACACCTCCACGGCCATCAACGCCACGTCCCGCACCCTGCTGACCCAGTGGCTGGTGGACAACGCCCAAAGCGCGCTGTTGCCAGGCTCCTATGCCGAGGTGCACATCAAGATACCGGGCAAGGCCGATACCCTGCGTCTGCCCGGCAACACCCTGCTGTTCAGAGGCGACGGCCTCAGCGTGGCCACCGTGGATGCCCACAATCAAATCCTGATCAAACCCGTTGTACAAGGGCGAGACTTCGGCAAGGAAGTCGAGATCCTGGATGGCCTGCAAGCCCATGACCGCGTGATCGTCAACCCTTCCGACTCGGCCGTCACCGGTGTGCCGGTACGCATCGCCACCTCCACGACTGCCGGCGCCAAGCCACATGAAAGCCACTGACGCCGCACCAGCGCCCTGCGTCGCCATCGAGCGCGACTGCATGCGAGACAAGATCCGCAAGGCCGTCATCGCGCGCATCCTGGACGGCAGCTACAGCGCCGGAACCCGGCTCAAGGAGATGGCACTGGCGCAAGAGTTCCAGACCAGCCAGGCCCCAGTCAGAGAAGCCTTGCGGGAACTGGAGTCGCTCGGACTGGTTGAAACGCAGCGCTACAAGGGTACCTACATTCGTGTGGCCAGCGAAGAGGAAACCCGTGAAGCCTATGCACTGCGTGCCTGCATCGAAGAAGCCTGCGCTCGCCTGGCCATCCCCGTTTCGGCCGACAACTTGGCCCTCCTGCAAGCCGACGTGGATGGGCTCGTCGCCGCCGTCCGCCGCAAAGACCTCGATGACTATGCCAGGTACAACCTGGCCTTTCACCGACGCGTGGTGGCGCTGTCGGGCAACCGCACCATGCTCAAGGTCTGGGACTCGCTCGGCTGGGAGGTACGCTCACGGCAGACGCTGAACACCGCCCACAGACAGCCACGCTTCCAGGCCGCAGTCAAAGAGCACCAGACCATCGTGGACCATCTGGCAGCCGGTGACGGTGAAACCGCCGGACGCATCCTCAGGGCGCACACAGAACCGTTCGTCGCCTCACCCAGCCCCAAAAAATAAACACCAAGACACTGACCACGTCAGGCCACCTCGTGATTGGGCTCATGCTCGCCCAGTTGCGCCACGAGAGTGAGCGACTTGAACCCGGCCAACACGGCCTCCCGGCAGAGAAACGGTCCGTAACCGGCCGAGCTTGATTCAAGACAAAAGCCAGTTCGAGCGGCCTCGCTAGGATGCGCCCAACTCAGCTGGTCCCAGGGACACGCCATGGCCGAATCTGCCCGCCCTCTTTCCGATCTCGCTCCGGGTGTTGCCACACCCGTGCCGGCTGCCATGCAGGCGTTACTGCAGCTCAGTGGCTTGCGGCCTCTGCTGCTCAAAGGCCGCACGCTGCTGCCCATCGTCCAGGGTGGCATGGGCGTGGGTGTATCGGCCCACAAGCTGGCGGGCAGCGTGGCCGCGCAGGGTGCCATGGGCACGCTCTCGTCCGTGGACCTGCGGCGACATCACCCCGACCTGATGGCACGCACCCGAGGCCTGGGCGCCGGACCGCAGGCCAAAGCGCTGATTGACATGGCCAATCTGGAGGCACTGGAACGCGAGGTCAAGGCAGCGCGCCAGCTCAGCGCGGGCCTGGGTCTGATCGCGATGAACGTGATGCGCGCCGTCAGCGAGTACACGCAGTATGTCAAGCGCTCGCTGGAGGCCGGGGTCGACGCCATCGTGGTGGGTGCCGGCCTGCCGCTGGACCTGCCCGATCTGGCCTCAGATCATCCCGATGTGGCCCTGGTGCCCATCCTCAGCGACGCGCGGGGTGTGCAACTCATCGTGCGCAAGTGGGAACGCAAGCAGCGCCTGCCCGATGCCATCGTCATCGAGCACCCGGGTTGGGCTGGCGGGCACCTCGGTGCGGCTCAGGTCAAGGATGTGCATGACCCCCGTTTTGACTTCGAGCAGGTGCTGCCCGAAGCCCGTGCCTTCTTGCGCAGTGCCGGCATCGAACAAGATGTGCCCTTGATTGCAGCGGGGGGCATCCGCAGCCTGGACGACATCCGCCGCGTGCAGGCCCTTGGCGCCAGCGCGGTGCAACTGGGCACGCCATTCGCCGTGACGCAGGAATGCGATGCCGACATGACATTCAAGCGCACGCTGGCCGACGCCCGCGACGAGGACATCGTCGAGTTCACGAGTGTGGCCGGCTTACCTGCTCGCGCCGTGGCCACACCGTGGCTCAAGGCCTATCTGAAGGTGGAAGACAAGCTACAGGCCGTGGCCCATGCCAAGGCGCGTTGCACCAAGGCTTTTGACTGCCTGGCGCAATGCGGTCTGAGAGATGGCAAGGTGGGCTGGGGGCAGTTCTGCATCGACCAGCAACTGGCCTCGGCGCTCAAGGGCGACACCAAGACGGGCCTGTTCTTCACTGGAAGAGGTGCCCTGCCCTTTGGTAGTCAGATCCGCAGCGTGCGGGAGTTGATCGAGCGACTATTGGGAGGAGGCGATGCGTCAACGCCCCAAGACAGCCGCCCCGCATCAACCCCGGCCACACTGCGGTAGTGCCACACGCGTGGCACTTGGAGACTCAGAAGCCCTGCACATCGAAGCGGCTGAAGTCGCCCGTGGTGTTGAGGCCATCTTTGACCAGGCTGTCATAGCGCATGTCTTCATCAAGGAAGCGCTTGAGCCATGACACCACGACCATGCCCACTTCATTCACATAGGCCGGCGCGTAGTTGGTAGAACACATGTGGTCCACACCCTTGACCTCCACCTCGCCACGCGGCAGATTGGCCGGCAGGCTGGCGTAGAACAGGTCTGCGTGCTGCGAAGGCGTCGCAATGGTGTCCTTCTGACAGGCCACGATCATGGTGGGCACGGCGTCGCGTGCAAAGCTCTTCACCAGGCTCCAGGGTGCAAGCGGCACGGCCGCCTTCAGGCTCGGGTCGGCCGTGGCGGCCATCAAGGTACCGCCACCACCCATCGAATGGCCACTGACTGCGCGTCGAGACACATCCGTCACCACAGCAAAGGGCACCTTGCCCGTGTTGACCATGCCCACGACCTGCTTGAGCGCCGCAGCCATTTCATTGGCCCGGGCATCAGGCTGATCGAAGATGGTGACGGGATCCAGGTTGATCACGACGAAGCCGTGCGAAGCCACGAACTGGGCCAGGGGCTTGTAATTGGCCTGGCTAGCCAGGAACCCGGGCGTGATGGACACCACACCAAAGGTCTGCGTGCCGGACTTGGGATAGTAGACGGTGGCCCCGCCATAGCCCTTGGCGTTGGCCCGGGCAATCACATAGGCGTCAATATCAAAAGGCCCCTTTTGCGATACCGACTCGACCGTCGGATCGGGCCCGCGCTCAAAGGCTGAACCCGCGTGCACCGGGGAAGAAAACGTGGCAACCAGGGCTGCAGCGGCCAGGGCCAAAGAAACCTGGCGACTAAACTTGTGCTGCTTGGTGAACATCTTGAATCCTCTTGTTGAAAGCCCATCGAACTGATGTGAATTCATTCTCTGAATCCTGCTACTCGTCCGCTTTTCATTTCTCAGCGGCCAGTTATCATTTCCACGCAAGCCAGCCCGACCCTGGTACAAGTCCCAGTCAGCACGCATGCCCATCCATTGCCCAGCGCGGTACGTCGCCCTGATCGTCGAGTACCTCGAAAGCGAAGGCTTTGACTGCACCGAAGCGCTGGACCGCACGGGCATCTCCCGCCAAAGCTTCGCGCATCTGGATTCGGTTCTGCCGCTGGAGACCTTGGCCCACGTGAGCCACTTGCTGGCCACGATGAGCGGGCGGCCCGATGTGTTTCTTGCCACCGGGCTGCGTTGCGGCCCCGCGCAATACGGCGAGCTCGGACGGGCCATGCTCAGTTGCGCCACCTTGCGCGACAGCATCGAGATCACGGTCCGCTACTTCCCACTGATCTCCCGGATCACGGGCATGAGCTTCAAGGAAGTCAAAGAGACGGCGGAGGTCTGCTGGCAGCCCATGCTCGGCGTGCCCTATGACATGCTGATCGCGTCGTTCGACTTCGTCTTGGGTGCCTTCTACAACCGGCTCACGCTGATCCTGGGCGACAAGCTGCCCGACTTCGAAGTGAGCTTCTCCACCGCGCAGCCACCGGATGTGTCGCGCTATCGACGACTCAAGCCAGGGCGCGTCTACTTCGGGCAGGGCGGTCTCCCCGCCGTGCGTTTCAAGTTCGGTGCGGACGTCCTGGACACCCGCATGCCGCTGGCCAATCCGATCATGCTGAGGCAGGCCGAGGAACGCGTGGGGGTCTACTACAAGCTCTTGCGCCAGCCGCAGCGGGACTGGCCCGCCTGGGTCGACACGATGCTGCGCGAAAGCATCGCCCAACAGCCCACGCTGGAGGAGCTGGCAGTGATCGCCAACGTGTCGGCCAGCACGCTGAACCGCTATCTGGCCGCACAGGGCTGCAACTTCCGGCGGCTGGCCTGTGAGATCCGGCACGAGCGCGCCTGCCACATGCTGCGTGAGCATGGCATGCGCGTCGGCGATGTCGCCCAGACGCTGGGCTACACATCGGTTGGCAATTTCATACGTGCGTTCAGGGCCCAGGCCGGCATGACACCGACCCAGTTCGCCACAAGCCAGGAAGAGCCCAGCTCAACCCCGCTCAATGCCGGTCAAACCACGCCTTGATGCCCGAGGTGCCCAGCACGTCAGCCGTGAAGGCGTGCCCCCCGCTGTTCTCGACTTTCTCCGTCTCGATGCCCTGCTGGCTGAGCCGGTCGAAGTAGGTCCGCATGGTGCCGATGGGCACAATCACATCGGCCGTACCGTGATAAAACTTGGTCGGCGGGTGGTTGGATGGCAAGACGGACGGCACACTGCACAGCGGCCCGGCGCAGGTGGCGTACGAAGCCGAGACCACGGCCAGCGCCGCCCAGTTCGAATCCTGGTTGAACGACACGGCCATGCGGCTGGTGTTGTAGCCCCCGCTCGATATGCCATAGGCGAAGCGCTTGCTCATGTTGAACTGCGAGGGCGCGCCATAGGCACCGCCTGAAACGTCCTTGAACAGCTGGGGAAAGAAACAGGCATCGTCCTTGAGCGCGTAAGTGCCCAGCTTGTTCGTGTCCCAGAAGCGCAGGCCCAACGAGGCCGCGGCTTCGGGCGCGATCACGGCATAGCGCTTGCCCGTACCGGCCGGATCATCCAGCAACTCATGCAGCGAGGCCTGGAGGTACCGGGCACCGAAGGCCGTCCTGGTGATGGTGAAGGGGGTGTAGGCCGGGTCCGAAGCTGGCACGGTGCCTTGATAGAAGAACACCACGGGCCAGCCACCTGCGGGAGGCGTGCCCTCAGGCACCTGCCAACGCACCGAGCGCGTGCCCTTGCCGCCCAAGCAGCCGAGCAAGCCCGCCGAAGAAAACGACTGCGTGCGCTCCTGGTAGGTACAGACCATCGCGCCCGAGGTATTGGGCTTACAGCGGTCGGCATGAGCCGGCTTGGCCGCCAGCAGGCCGATCGCCAAGGTGAAGACACCGAGCAAGGCGGGTTGAAGAGATGGAGACAGCTTGACTGCATTCATGAGGATCCTCATCGGGTTGATTTGATGGACCCATTGTTCGCAGCGCCCCTTCAGCCAGGCGGCTCATTTCCAGGCAGGCAGTGATCATTTTCAAGCACGGGCATGCGTGCCCGTGCGCCACCCCATTGGCCAGGGGAGCGGGATGCCCCTAGGCCGTCACGGCCTGGTTGCGCCCTTCGTGCTTGGCACGGTAGAGCGCCAGATCGGCTTGCTCCAGCACGGCGCTCCACGGCACGCCCGCGGGGCACTGTGTCGACGACACCGCCCCCACGCTGATGGTGACGATGTCGGCCGTCGGCGAACGGTCATGCGGTATGGCCGCCTCTCGCACAGCCACACACAAGCGCTGGCCGAAAGCGGCCAGATCATGTGCATCGGCGTCAGGCAAGGCCATGACAAACTCCTCGCCGCCCCAACGCGCCAGCACGGCCGAGGCATTGCTGGCGACCTGAGCCAGCGCTTGCGACACCCGGCGCAGGCACTCGTCGCCACCCAGGTGGCCATAGCGGTCGTTGTAGAGCTTGAAGTGATCGATGTCGATCAAGAGCATCGCGTAGGGCTGAGGCTCTCCAGCAGAGGAGGACAGCAACTGGTCCATCTCGGCGCTGAAACCACGTCGGTTGCTCACGTCGGTCAAGGGATCGCGGAACGACGCCCGCTCCAGGTCGCCACGCCGGGCCAGCAACTGCGCGCGCAAGGCCTTGCCGCGTTGCTTCTGGGCAAAGCGCCGAAGCTCGGCCTGCTCGAACTGGAAGCTGAACATCAGCATGAACATCGCCGGTATGGCCACGCTGAGCATGACAGACATGACAGGCGCCTGAGGGATGTGGGGCGCACAGGCCAGCGCGACCCAGTGCATCAGCAGGATCGCCGCCACCAGCATGCCTGCGGCACGGAAGCGCAGCCGCGCCATCACCGTGCCGAAGACCATCGTGGGAACCAGACCCACGTGGTAGAAGATACCCCAATAGGTGCTGTGGATGGGCGACAAGGCGGCCACCAGCAAGATGCTCAGGCCCGACATGGCTGCGGTAGCCACCACCACGATCTCCTGCAAGACCGGGGCTGGCCGGATGAAACCTTTCAGGGACATCACGCCCAGCATCGGCGCGATCAAGCCCAGAGAGGTGCTCCAATACAGCCGGACCTGCAGCCCCACCTTGAACACCTCAGGGCCGATCAGGTAGTCCATCAGCAGGAAGGCATTGTTGAAGGCCAGCGCCAGCAGCCCACCGATGATGGACTGACGCCGCCACACGGCGTAGCTTTCTTCGGTGTACAGCCGCGCCTCCTCGGCCGACAGGACGGCACGTGGAGGCAGCCAGGCACGGAGGCTGACTGTATTCATGTGGCAGACACCATCTTTTGCGAAGCGCCCTCGGATACACCGCACGATGACGACGCCACCAGCAGCAGCTCATGCAAGGTGGCCCTGTTGCGCCCCGTGGTCTTCGAGTGATAGAGCGCCTCATCGGCCGCGGCAAGCAGAGCGGCCTGCGACACATCATGGCCAGGCGACCACACGGCCACGCCGATGCTCAAGGTCACGACCGACGCCACCTGCGACGCTTCATGCACGATGGCACAGGCCTTGACCTCTGACAGCAACTGCTCGGCCAGTTCAAGCGCACGCGCGGCATCCGCACCAGGCAAGATGATGGCAAACTCCTCACCGCCCCAGCGCGCCACCAGGCCGCCAGGCTGCCGCGTGCCGGCCGCCAGCGCCTGGGCGACACGGCGCAGGCACACGTCACCGGCTGGATGACCATAGTGATCGTTGTAGGCCTTGAAGTGGTCGACGTCGATCATCAGCAAGGCCAGGACCTCGCCCTCGCGGCACGCCCTCTCATGCGTTTGCTGAAGATGGTCGGTGAAGCATCGGCGGTTGGCCAGGCCGGTCAGCGCATCTTCCCGTGCGATACGGGCCAGTTGATCGGTCGCATCGTGCAGCTCGGCATCCATCTCCGTCTCCTGCTCGTCGATCAGGAAGCTTTGACGCGACACGCGCTCCAGCAGGTAGCAGCCGTAAAGCATGAAGGTGATGTTGGCCTGCAGCAGCAAGCCGACGCCCACGCCGATGTCACTGAACAGGCGCCCCATGAGGAACGCCGATGTGAAGTAGACGACGGAGACGCCACTGCACATCACGAGCATCGGCCAGAACCGCCCCAACAGAACGGCGTAGATCACGATGGGGTTGAGCGTCGCCAGGTGATGCGTGTTCATGACGCTGTGGCTGCTCAGGCTCACCAGCGCCGAGATAAGGCATGAAGCCAGCCCGAACGCCGCAAAGACCCACTCGCGTCTGGCCGGATTCTTGATCCCGATCAGCGTCAGCCCGCACAGCGCCACCACAATGGGGAACACCTCCAAACGCAACAGGAACGCTTGCGCCATGCTGTCGGGCACCATCTCGTGGTCGGCCACGAACAGCAACAGGTAGAGGGGAAGGCTGAAGGCAACGCCTATGGCCTGCACACGCAGACGGCGTGCGGACATGGCGTTCTGATAACGCGCTTCCAGCGGCGCAGGAAAGCGCAGCAGCGGAAAGCCCTGCTTCAGGGTTGCCGCCACCATGTCGGAGAGATTGTCGGGAAGGCCGTGACGCATACGGCCACGATATCGACCGCACACAAGACGGCTGTTGGCGTTTTCGGCGGGGTTGGCCCCCTGCCTGCATGACGGGACGGCAAATCCGTTAATCCATCACGAGGGTCTGGTCGATTTCCACTGCGTTCGTCATTGTGCGCATGACGGTTTATCGCTTCCCCATCAAAGGGGAACGGCCGATCTTGGTTTGCTCTGCCTTCAACTTGGCCGGCGCGGAGAACCCTTCAAACGCATCACCCGGGCACCAATCGCCCACAGCATAGACGCGTTTATCACGTAAGCCCTGCACGCCTTCTGACCAGGCCACCAGCATGCGCTTGCCAATGTCGTTGAAACCGCCGTGCTTCACCATGGCTTCTTGAACCTGCTTGCCCACATCTGCGACCGCATCGCTGATCGCTTCAACCATCTGCGCCTGCTCTTTGGGCTGAACGCCAAACGTCGCGGCAATGAACGTCTGCAAGTTCTTGCCAGGTGTCCAGGTCTTCTTGCCCATGAACTCGATGCCAGGCGGGTTGTGCTGAAAGCCTGCATACACACTCGTGGTCAGCATGTCGTAGGCAGGCGATAGGTGCACATCAGCCCGGCTGGTATACAGCAGCGCCAGGTTCTTGGCGTGGCAATCGGCATTGCGCAGCACGTAGGTCAGCAGCAAGGTGGCGGCCAGCTGCCTGAAGGTTTCAAGCCTGCGGTCGGCAGGGACGTGGTCACGTACGGCCTTGGCGATACGCTCCCAAGTGGTGTCGTACTTGGCGGCAGGCCGCAGGCCCAGCAGTGAACAGAAGTCTTCCATGCCCCAGTGGGGCTGGCCGTGCTCGTCCACATCGAAGCGGTGCACCACCAAGGCCTGGCCGTCGTCTGACACGTCGGTCTTGGCCGTGGGCATGACCCTCGATGCCACCTGCATGCACAGGTGCTCGTTCAAGGCCACAAAGGGCAATTGCTTGCTGGAGCCCTTGATGATGTGCCGCCGCGTGATCAGGCTGGCCTTCTTGTGCGCAGCCAGTAGCGCTGCTGGTTGCGCTTCTTCAGCCTCATCCAGGAACTTGGGCACCACGCCGGATACGCCGCTGGTCGCGTGCTGGCGAACCAGTTCGGCAAAGGCCTCTTCTGAATTGTCGCCCTTCAGCAGCGCAGCCACCTCGATGGGCTTGGCAGGCTGGTTCAGCTCCGCACCGGTGGCGGCCACCTGGATGCGCCCCACCATATTGCGCCCGACGACCGACAGCAAGGCAAGGGGGCTTGCGCCAATGTGCGGCCCAAATTGCTCTTGCAGCACCTGCAACAGGAAGCCCTCCGGCAAGTTCATTTGCAGCACGGGCGGCAGTTGGTCATCCCACACGTAGGACTCGGTTCGCACCGGCATGGTGAGGGACACAAAGTCATCAGGCGCAGTGTGAGCGTGGTAGCTCAGCACGCTTTTGAAGTCGCCCGATTGCTCCAGCACGGCCACATCTCGGCCCATGACGTAGACCGAAAGCTTCATGCCTGGTTGCGCTCACGGCGCAGTTCGTCCAGCGTGCCAGCCTGGCCCGTGGGGATGATGTTGAGCTCCATGCCCAGCACAGCCAGCACAGCCAGTAGCTTGCGGGCACCGAACTCGGCACCGCGCCCCCGCTCAAAGCGGGACAGGGATTCAGGGGTGATGCCGGCCTGCTCGGCCACCACCTGCTGACGCAGGTTCAACGCCTTGCGGCGCTTGGCAACGGCTTCACCTAGCTCTTGGAGGGTCTGCATTTGATATTTATATCAAAATATCAGCGATTTGCGTAGTTTTTTGACACAAATATCAAAATTAACATGGCACTGAACAGATGGTAGGCTGTGTTGGACTTGAACCAATGGCCGCGTGGATGCCACCGTTATTGAAGTTCTGCCCTCTATAGGGCTCGCTTGGGTCCTCGATGACAAGATGCGCGAATGGGCGCTCACACGCAGCATGCCCGGCGTGCGATTGGAAAGCCTCGCACCAAGTGCCAAGGTTTGCCTTTATGTCAAGACACTGGACGGCAAACCCTGCCCGTGTGGCTGCAACTAACAACTACGGCCCCCGCTGGCATTACATTGCCCCTGCTTCTATAGCCGCACACATCTCAAGGCACGATCCTGACCTCAACAGGTGAAGGCGCGTTCATCAAGCCATCGCCCATTGCTTTAATTCGCTTCATGCGATTGCTTGCCTCATAAGGAATAGAGCAATCGCATGCTTTGACTTCCCACCGCCCATCGCTAAAAGAGACGGTCATTTTGCTCTGTGTCGCGGTATCTGTACCACGCGTTCTTGACTCAACGTAGGTGACCCAATTCCCCTCGTAGTCGTTCTTCTTAAGCACCTTGACAACCACGGCATCAATAGCACGTTGGTATCTCTGACTCTCTTCTTGGACGATCTCGTCTCCAGAGAGTTGTTCGTCGCGCTTAGACTCCTCCAGATTTCTTTTCGCGTTCTCTTGTGCTTCTGGCGGTAATGTGAGGTTGCCCCTGTAAAACGTAGTTCTTAGCTCCTGTTCAAATAGACGTAGGAGCATGGAAATGACAGACAAGCAAATTCGAGCCCGGTACACGG
>RXJQ01000087.1 GCA_003963115.1 Burkholderiales bacterium | reverse complement strand
ATTGGTGTCCAACGCGGCGATGGCGGCAGTGCTCAGTGCGCGCACGGAGGCCGTGGCCATGGCGCTGATGTCCGTGGTTTCGATGGCGGCTGCTTGGGCTGTGCTGAAAGCCGCTGTCTGCGCCGTGTTGAGGGCGCCAATCTGGTTGGACGTGAGTGCTGCAACCAGGGCCGTGCTCAATCCCGCGACGCCATTGGTGGTCAGCGCACGGACGGCATTGGTGCTCAGCGCGCCGATGTCCCCGGTCTCGATCGCCGCGACCTGGGTACTGCTGAAAACGGCAACCTGGGCTGAGTTCAGCACGGCAAAGTCCGTGCTTTGCAAAGCGGCGATCTGGGCGGTGTTCAGCGCGCCACTCTGAACGGTGGTCAAGGCCGAGGCTTGCGTCGTGGTCAGGGCCTGGATCTGGTCGGTGCCCAGTGCGTTGATGGCCGCTGTGCTGAGCACGCGAAGGTTCACTGTGCTCAGCGCACTGATGTCGCGGGTCTCGATGGCCGCAGCTTGCGAGGTGTTGAGCACAGCGATCTGGGCCGTGTTCATCGCAGCGAAGTCCGAGCTTTCGAGTGCGGCGATCTGCGCGGAGGTCAAGGCCTGAACCTGTGTGCTGCTGAGCGCTGCGGTCTGGGCGGTGTTGAAGGCCAGGATCTGCGCGGTGCTCAAGGCGGCGATGGAGGCTGTGCTCAGGTTCCGTACGGCCATGGTGCTCATGGCGCTGATGGTGCTGGTGTCCAACGAGGCCGACTGGCTGGCACTGAAGGCGGCGCTCTGGGCAGTGCTGAACGCACCGACTTGCGCGGAGGTGAGGTGCGCGATCTGGTCCGTGCTCAGCCCCGAGATCGAGTCCGTCCGCATGGCCCGGATGGCATTGGTGCTCAGGGCGCTGATGTCGCCGGTTTCGATGGCCGCCAGTTGGGCACTGTTGAAGGTCGCGATCTGGGCAGAGTTGAGCACGCCGAAGTCGGCACGCTCCAGCGCGGCGACCTGTGCCGTGCTCAGCGCGCCAGCCTGCCCAGTGGTCAGGGCGCCGGTTTGAACCGTGGTGAGCGCGGCAATCTGGGCCGTGGTCAAGGCGTTGACCGCATCGGTGCTCAGTGCACGCACGTTGACCGTGTCCAGCGCTGCGATGTCGCTGGTCTCGATGGCGGCGGCCTGGGTCGTGTTCAGCACGGCCACCTGAGACGACTTCAAGGCCGCGATGTCCGTGCTTTCAAGCGCGGCCACCTGTGCCGAACTCATGGCCTGTACCTGCGTGCTGGTGAGCGAGGAGGTCTGGTTGGTGTTGAGTGCCAAGACCTGGTTCGTGTCGAGCGCGGCGATGGCGGCGGTGCTCAGCGCGCGCAAGGTGGTGGTGCTCATGGCGCCGATGTCGCTGGTTTCAATCACCGCGGCCTGTGCGGTGTTGAGCACAGCGGCTTGAGTCGAGACCAGCGCGCCCACTTGTGCAGACGTCAGGTGCGCAATCTGGTCGGTCGTCATGCCCGCGAGGGCGTCCACGTTCAGCGCGCGCACGGAGGCGGTAGCCATGGCGCTGATGTCGGTGGTCTCGATGGCCGCGACCTGCGCGCTGTTCCAGACATTGACCTGGGCCGAGTTGAAGATCGCCAGGTCTGTGCTGTGCAGCGCGGCGATCTGGGCCGTTGACAAGGCGCTGATCTGGGCCGTGGTGAAAGCGCTGGTCTGCGCGGTGGTCAGGCTGGCGATCTGGTCGGTGCTCAGGGCATTGAGGGCGGCGGTGGTCAAGGCCCGCACGTTCAGCGTGGTCAGGGCGCTGATATCCCGAGTCTCGAAGCCGCCGGCTTGCGTCGTGTTGAGCACGTTCACCTGCGTGGAGCGCATGGCGGCCACGTCGGCGCTTTCCAACGCTGCAATCTGCGCAGACGACAAGGCCTGCACCTGCGTGCTGCTCAGGGACGATGTCTGGTTGGTGTTGAGCGCCTGGATCTGGTTGGTGTCCAGCACGGCCACGGCGGCCGTGGTCAGGGCGCGAACGGCGGCCGTGCTCAGCGCGCCGATGTCGGCAGTTTCAATGGCCAGTGCCTGGGTCGTGTTCAACACCGCCGCTTGCGCGGAGCTGAGCGCGCCGACCTGGCTCGATGTGAGGTGGGCAACCTGGTCTGACGACAAGCCTGTGAGTGCATCCAGGTTCAATGCCCTGACGGCGCTGGTGTGCAAGGCACCGATGTCCGCCGTCTCGATCGCACCGAGCTGAACGCTGTTGAGCACGGCAACCTGTGCGGTGCTCAGCACGGCCATGTCGGTGCTTTCCAGCGCGGCCACCTGGGCGGACGTCAGGGCCTGGACCTGTGTGCTGGTGAGCACCGAGGTTTGCGCGGTGTTCAGCGCCAGGATCTGGTTGGTGTCGAGCGCGGCGATGGCCGCCGTGCTCATGGCGCGAACGGCGGTGGTGCTCAGGGCGCTGATGTCCCCGGTTTCGATGGCAGCGGCCTGGGTCGAACTAAGCGCGGCAGCCTGGGTTGAACTCAGCGCCGCCACCTGGGCCGACGTCAGGTGGGCAATCTGGTCCGTACTCAAGCCAGTGAGCGCATTGGTGCTCAGCGCGCGGACAGCATTGGTGCTCAAGGCACCGATGTCACCGGTCTCGATGGCGGCGGCCTGGGCGCTGTTGAACACGGCCAGTTGAGCCGAGCTGAGGACAGCCATATCCGTGCTTTCCAGCGCAGCCACTTGATCTGTGCCGAGCGCGGCAGTCTGGGCAGTGGTCAGGGCGCTGGTCTGTGCCGTGGTCAGGTGCAGGATCTGATCCGTGGTCAGGGCATTGACGGCCGCAGTGCTCAAGGCCCGTACGTTGACCGTGTTCAATGCGCTGATGTCGCCCGTCTCGATGGCGGCGGCCTGGGCTGTGTTGAGCGCAGCGACCTGGTTGGTCTTCAGGACGGCGATGTCGCTGCTTTCCAGCGCGGCCACCTGGGCCGTGCTCAAGGCTTGAATCTGGGCGCTCGTGAGCGAGGTGGTTTGAGCCGTGGTCAGGGCCAGCACCTGGCTGGTGTCTAGGGCGGCGATGGCGGCAGTCGTCATCGCCCGGATGGCCGCGGTGCTCATGGCCGCGATGTCCACGGTCTGGATCGCCGCGGCTTGATCGCTTCCCAAGGCTGTGGCCTGGGCTGAACTCAAAGCGCCCGTCTGGCTGGATGTGAGGTGGGCGATCTGATCGGTGCTCAGGCCGGCCAGCGCTGCCGTGGTCAGGGCGCGGATGGCTGAGGTGCTCAGCGCACCGATGTCGACTGTTTCAATCGCCGCGGCCTGGGCGCTGTTGAATACCGCCACCTGGGCCGAGTTGAAGACCGCCAGGTCGCTGCTTTCAAGGGCGGCTACCTGGGCGGTGGTGAGGGCGCTGGTCTGGGCTGAGGTCAGGGCGCCGGTTTGGGCCGTGGTGAGCGCCGCGATCTGGTCTGTGCCCAGGGCATTGACGGCCGCCGTGCTCAGGGCGCGGACATTGGCCGTGTTGAGCGCACTGATGTCGCCGGTTTCGATGGCGGCAGCCTGGGCCGTGTTGAGCATCGCCACCTGGTTGGTCTTCAGCACGGCGAGGTCGCTGCTTTCCAGCGCGGCCACCTGGGCCGATGTCAACGCCTGGATCTGGCTTGTGCTGAGGGCGGCGGTCTGCGCGGTGTTCAGGGCCAGGACTTGCTTGGTGTCCAGTGCGCTGACCGCATCGACGCTCAGGTTGCGCACGGCTGCGGTGCTCAGCGAGGCGATGTCGGTCGTCTCGATGGCGGCGGCCTGGGTGCTGCTGAGGGTGGCGGCCTGCGTGGAGCTCAGCACGCCAAGCTGTACGGAGGTAAGGTGGGCGATCTGGTCTGTGCTCAGGCCCGTCAAGGCGGTGGTGTTCAGGGCACGGATGGCACTGGTACCCAAGGCGCTGATATCGCCTGTTTCGATGGCGCCGGCCTGTGTGCTGCTGAGCACGGCGATCTGGGCCGTGGTCATGACCTGGATGTCGGTGGAGCTCAGCGCCGCGATCTGGCTGCTCAGCAGGGCCGACACCTGGGCACTGGTCAGGGCGACGATGTGGCTGGAGTTCAGTGCCTGGATTTCATCGGTGGTCAGGGCCGCAGCGGCCGCGGTACTCAGGGCGCGCACGGTCGCACTCGTCATGGCGCCGATGTCGGTGGTCTGGAATGCCGAGATCTGGGTGCCACTAAGAGCTGCGGCCTGACCGGTGGTCAGGGCGGCGACATGCCCGGACGTGAGGGCTGCGATCTGATTGGTGTCGAATGCTGCCACCGAGGAGGTGGTCAGGGAACGGAAATCGATGGTCTGGATGGCAGGGATCTGGATCGTGGTCAGGGCCGCGATCTGCGCCGTGTTGAAGCTGGCCCAATCCGCCGTACTGAGCGTGGCAATAGATTGCGTCGTGAGCTCTGCAATCTGCTCGGTCGAGTACTTGGGAATGAGTGAAGCCATGGCCTAGTCCTTCAGATCCTGATCGCACCGACATCTGGCCAACAGCCTTGCCCATGTGTGTGACGGCCACGGGTGGCGCTGGACGCGTGAACTTCACGCTCCATGGGACGTCTTATCGGCTATGAGGGAGGCTACTTAAGTGCCTTCGCCATCAAGAGGCGGAAAAAAGCGGTCGTTTTCCCCTTCCTCTCTTTACTCGTGCCAGGCGCGAAAAAAATCACGCCCCGCCGCCTGTTGCGAGGCTGGCGGGGCGTCTCCAGACCGAGGCCTGGGGTTCGGTGGGGCGCGGGGTTTAGATCAGCGGCGTGTTCTTGTTCGGATCGTCAAGCAGCTGGGTGTGGTCCACAGGCACCAGGTGCACATCGGCGTGCACCACGGCGGCAGTGGCCACCACCTCGGTATGGGTGCTGGTCGAGCTGCTGGCCAGCAGGTTGTCACCCGGGTGAGCCAGCAGGTCACCTGCGCTCACGCCCAGACTCGACGTGGCGGCCGTGGTGGCGTGGTCGGCAGAGGCTGTCGTTGTTGCGGCATGGTCTGTCGCCTGGGCCGTGGTGGTGCCGGCTGCGTTGACCGCATCGGTGGCCGCAGCGGCATGGTGGGTGGCATCCGTCGTGGCCGCAGCCGTTGTGGTGGCCGCGTGGGTCGCGTCGGTGGCTGTCTGATTTTGTGCGAACCAGACGTCGGCCATCTCGTGGGTCTTGCCGTCAGCCGTCTTGTAGCTGGATATGAGGCCCAGCAGGTTGCCGTTGTTCATCTGCGTGGAGGCGTGGGCGTTGAGATCCAGCTCGATGATGCCCAGGCTGGACAGGTCTTTCAGCTCACCGGCGTCGGAGACCCCATTGCCGTTGGCGTCCACCCAGACCTTGAGGTCGGAGAAGTGGGCATCAAGCGCCGTGATTTTGCCGTCGTGGTTGCTGTCGAGCGCCATCAGGGCGTTGTAGCCGTTGCCTGCTTGATGGCCGTTGACCAAAGTGGCAGAGCCGAACAGCTCGGTACCGTTATTGATCTTGCCGTCATGGTTGAGGTCCATCACCAGCAGGCCCGTGTTGGCTCCAACCCAACCATGTTGCGCCTGGCTGCCCGTGCCCAACAAATCGAAGCTGTTGCCATGCGCAGACGACACGGTCTGGATGCCGGTTCCGCTCAGATCCAGCGCGATCGGCGAGACACCTGCCAGGGCGTTGGCCTGTTCGGTTGTCAGCGCGTCGAACTGTGTCGAGGTGAGTGCGGCAGCTTGGGCCATGCTGAAGGCATGCACATCAGTCGTGGTGAAGGCCTGAATCTGGTTTGTATCAAATGCCTGGATTTGATTGGTATCGAACGCTGCCAATTGCGCTGTGGTCAGCGAGGCAATGTCGGCCGTGTTCAGTGCAGCCAGATGGGCCGTATCGAGTGCATGCAACTGAGCTGTGGTCAAGGCGACCGTCTCAGCTGTGGTCATGGCATTGATGTCGGCTGTGCTCAGTGCAGCAAACTGGGTTGTGGTGAGCGCATGCAGATCGGTGGTTTCCATCGCCACAAACTGAGCGGTGGTCATCGCCGCGATTGAATCCGTTGCGATGGAGACAACCTGTGTCGTTGTCAGCGCAACGATTTGATCGGTTGTCATGGCCGCAAAGTCAGCCGTAGAGAAGTGGTGGATCTGATCGGTTGTCAGCGCTTGGATCTGATCCGTATGCAGTGCAGCAACTTGGTCTGTCGTCAGCGCATTGAACGCTGTCGTGTTGATCGCGTGGATATCGGCGGTGTTCAGCGCCTGGATGTCTGCTGTAGACAGCGCGGTAATTTGGCTGGAGTTGAGCGCAAAGACCTGTGCAGTGTTGAGCGCAGCCGCATCCGCCGTGTTCAATGCGGCGATTTCTGCCGTGGTGAACGCGCCGATTTGAGCGGTTGTCAGCGCTGCAATTTGCGCAGTGGTGAATGCAGCGACTTGGTCGGTCGTCAGGGCGTTGATATCTGTGGTGGACAGGGCACGCACATTGGTGGTGGAGAGCACCGCGATGTCGGCGGTGGTCAGCGCAGCAGCCTGGGCGGTGTTCAGGGCGGCGACCTGGGCAGAGTTCAGAGCCTGGGCGTCGACGGTGGACAGCACGGCCACCTGGGCGGTGGTCAGGGCCTGGCCCTGGGCGGTCGACAGGGCGGCGACCTGGGCGGTACCCAGTGCGGCGACCTGGTCGGTGGTCAGGGCGTTGACGTCAGCGGTGTTCAGGGCACGAACCGCAGCGGTATTCAAGGCACCGATGTCGGTGGTCTCGATGGCCGCAGTCTGAGCGGTGTTCAAAGCCGCAGCCTGAGC
>RXJQ01000009.1 GCA_003963115.1 Burkholderiales bacterium | reverse complement strand
CTGATTGATTGGTGAAGCCCAGTACGTCCTGGCCATTGACGTAGTGGCCGGTGATTTGGATGGTGGCGCCGTTCAATGGCGTAGCGTCGGGGTCGGAGAGCGCGATGCCGCCGTCCACAGCGGTGGCCGGGTCGTTCTCGGTGTAGGCCAGCGGTGTGCCCGATGGGGTCAGCGTGGGGGCGTCGTTGACGGCGGTGAGGCCGATGGTCTGGGCAGCCGAGACATCGCCGGTGCCGTCGTTGATGGTGAAGGTGACGGTGCGGTTGGCGGTGTCGGGGTTGTCGGAGCTGTTGGCGTAGGTGACGCTGCGCAGGGCGGCCTGGTAGTTGGCTGAAGACGCGTTGCCTGTGAGCGTGAGCTTGCCGGTGCTGGCGTCCCAGCTGGCGGTGATGCCTGATTGATTGGTGAAGCCCAGTACGTCCTGGCCATTGACGTAGTGGCCGGTGATTTGGATGGTGGCGCCGTTCAATGGCGTAGCGTCGGGGTCGGCGAGCGCGATGCCGCCGTCCACAGCGGTGGCCGGGTCGTTCTCGGTGTAGGCCAGCGGTGTGCCCGATGGGGTCAGCGTGGGGGCGTCGTTGATGGCCGTGATCGTGATGTCACGGTGGAGGGACTCGGGCGTGGTGCCGTCACTGATGGTGAAGGTCACCGTGCGCGTGTTGGTGTCGGGGTTGTCCGAGTTGTTGAGGTAGGTGACGCTGCGCAGCGCAGCCTGGTAGCCGGCGGTGGAGGCGTCACCTGTCAGCGTCAATGTGCCGGTGCTGGCATCCCAGCTGCCGGAGATGCCTGACTGTGCAGTGAAGCCCAGCACGTCCTGGCCACTGGCGTAGTGGCCGGTGATCTGCACGGTGGCGCCGTGGAAGATGCTGGTGTCGATGTCGCCCAGCGCGATGCCGTTGTCGATGACCGTGGCGGGGTCGTTCTCGGTGTAGCCGATGCTGCCGCCGCTGCCGATGAACAGGGGTGGGTCATCGACCGCGGCGATGGTGATGGTCGAGGTATCGGTGTCGGTGGTCTGTGCCGGCGTGTGCGCCACGCCGTTTTGGCCCAGGTCATCGCTGACCATGGTCAAGGTGTCGGTGCCGTTGTAGTTGCTGTCGCCCAGGTAGCTCAGGCCGCTGTCAGCAGCCAGGGTGGCATTGATGGCCGAGATGCTGCCGGTGAAGACGACTTGGCGGTTGTCCGTGCTGTACTGGATCTGGCTGGCGGTGAGGCCGCCACTCACGTTGTTCAGCGCATTGAGCGTACCGTGCTGCACGGTCAGGGTCACGGTGATGCTGCCGTTGCCCGCGTCGCTGTCGCTCACACTCAGGCCGGCCAAGGGCAGTCGGGTGTCCTCGCTGGTGTCAAAGGTAGCCGGCAAGGTGTTGACCGGGGGCTTGTTGTAGCCGAGCACCGTGATGCTCAGATCCTGCGCATCCTGGCTGTTGCCGTCGGATGCGGCTACCGTGACTTCATAGATGTTGTCCTGGTTGGCATCTTGCGGCTGGCTGGCGTTGGGGGCCGTGTGGAAGGTCAGGGCGCCGGTGAGCGCGTCGATGTCGAACAGGGCCTGATCGGCGCCGCCGGAGATGCTGTAGATCAGCGAGGTGGAGTCGCTGTCGGTGGCGTGCACCGTGGTGACCGCCGTGTTGCCTTCGTTGACGTTGATGGCCGCGGTGTTGCCGCCGCCATTGCTGTCGATGACCGGCGGGTTGTTGGGGGGCGCCGCGTTCGACAGGATGCGCACATACATGTTTTGCGTGTCGCTCAGGCCGCCCTGGTCGGTGGCGGTGACCTGGATGACATAGATGTTGTCACCGTTGGCATCGGTGGGGGCGCTGTAGCTCGTCGGGTTCTTGAAGGTGAGGACACCGGTGCTGGTGTTGATGTTGAACTGACTGGCGTCGGTGCCGGTCACGCTGTAGCTGAGGGAGTCGCCCGCATCGGGGTCGGTGGCCTGGACCTGCGTGACGCTGGTGCCGCCTTCGGTGAGCACGATGGCGGCGTTCGTGCCGCCGCCATCGCTGGTGATGGTGGGGGCCTCGTTCACATTGGTCACTGTCACCGAGATGGCCTGGGTGTCGGCATAGGTGCCGTCGCTGGCCGAGACCGTGACCTGGTAGACGTTGTCGTGGTTGGCGTCGCCAGGGTTTTCGTAATCGGGTGCGTTGATGAAGCTCAGCGCACCGGTCTTGGCGTCGATCTTGAACAGCGAGGCGTCGGTGCCGCCAGAGATGCTGTAGCTCAGTGTGGTGCCAGCGTCCGCGTCGGTGGCCGTCACGGTGGTGACGGCAAGGGTGTTCTCGGGTGTCGAGACGCTGGCCGTGGTACCGCCGCCATTGCTGGTGATCACCGGTGCGGCATCGGGGCTGATGGCCAGTGTGTCAAGCACTTTGCCGGAAGCGCCCACGCTGCTGCCCTTGAAGAAGATGCTGGCGGTGGCTGCTGCGGTGCCATTGACCGATGACTTCGTGACATTGAGCAAGGCGATATCGCTGGTCGCGATGCCGAGGTTGTTGCTGCCGATGGTGTCGGCCGTGTCCAGCGTGATGAGCAGGCTGCGGGCCGGGATGGTGGTGTTCTTCATCGGCGTGGCCGTGCTCACCAACTCGAGTCCACTGATGGCCTGGTTGATGCCGATGTCGCTGCCCGTGATCAGCGTGGAGATGTTGCCCGTCAGCAGGCCGCCGAGCAGGCCGCCACTGGGCACGAAGCGCAAGATGTTGGCCGCAGTGTTGCCCGTGCCGCAGGTGTAGAGGATGGTGCCTTGCGTGAGCGTGACATCGCCCAGCACGGTGTCACGCTCAACCAGGGCCAGGCCGCGGATGTCGGGGCTGCCACCCAGGCCCAGCAGGCCCGAAGACGGTGCCTGGATCAGCAGCGTGAAGGTGCCGGCATCGTAGCGGCCCGCCACAGTGGGGCGAAACAGCACGATGTCGTTGTTGTTGGCGCTGACGGTGCTGCCGTTCGTGCTGGTGAGCGTGCTCGATGAGGTCACGCTGAAGAGGATGTCGCCGCGGTGCAGGACCGCGCCGGCCGTGAGCGTGACGTCCTGCGAGACCCAGGCGATGTCATCCATGCCGACAGCGCCATAGGCCGAGAAGTCCACCAGGTGCGAGAAGGTGCCGCTGGTGGTGCTGCCGTAGTTGAGATTGGGGTCGGTGAAGGACAGGATCTCGCTGCTGCCTGCGCTGTTGATGCCATTGAGCCCCGTGGCCGTGGTGCCGGTGCCGAGCAGCAGGTCGTTGGACCTGTTGGTGCTCATGTCGTTGCTCCACACCCAGGTGAAGGCCGGTGTGACCGTGCTGCCGCTGGAGCTGGTCATCGTGTTGACCGTACCAAAGGCGCGGCCTGTCCAGTCGACAAAACTGACCGAGCCGTTCTTGCCCTGCGAGCCCAGCATGATGTGGTCGGTGTAGGGGTCCGAGTACAGCTTCAGCGCGCCGGGTTGCGAGGTGTTGGGGCCATTGGCCGCGCTGCTCCATCCGCCGCTGCTGGTCCAGGTCAGGTAGCGTGTGTTGGCCGAGTTGGTGCCGTAGATGGCCAGGGCGTCACCGCTGACCGATTCGAACGCCACACCCACGGTGGTGCTGGGGTTGTTGTCGGTGTAGCTGCCAGCAATGGTGCGGGTGCCCCAGGTGCTGCCGCTCCACATCGCGAACGACACCTGGTTGCTGTTGTTGGAGCCCACGCTGAGCAGGCCCAGTGCGATGCGGTTGCTGTTGGGGTCGCTGGCCAGGGTCAGGTCGTAGGCCATGGCCGCATCGGCATAGCTGCCGGTGGCGGCTTCGCTGCTCCAGCTGCTGCCATCGAAGATGCGGTAGTAGACATTGGGGTTGACGAACTTGCCGTAGACCACCACGACGCGCCCGCTCTGGCTCTCGTAGGCGATCGAGGTGGCCAGCTGGTCTGCCACGGTGACGCCCGAGGTGTCCAGCGTGATGGCATGGCCCCATGCGCTGCCATTCCAGATCAGCGCGTAGTCATCGTCCTTGCTGTCGGTCAAGACCAGGGCCAGGCCATTGCCCTTGGGCTGCGCGGCGATCTGCATCTGCTGCGGCGCAGCGCCCGTGTAGGCATCGACCTTTTGCGCTGCCGACCAGGTGCTGCCATTGAAGACGCTGTAGCTCAGGCTGCTGCCATCGTTCCACACCAGCATGGCGTTGCCGCTTTGCTGCTCGTAGGCCACGGCAAAGCCCTGCCGGTAGACCGTGGTGCCCGTGGCGATGGGGTCCATGGACAGGGTCTGCCATTGCGTGCCATTCCACCTCTCGCCGCGGATGACGCCGCTGCCATCCACGCCCACCACGATGGCTTCGCGCCGCGTGGGCGATTCGGCCGAGGTGATGATGGTCCAGGATGCGGTCGTGCCGGTGTTGCTGCCGCTGCCCAGGGTCACGCCGTCCCAGCTGCCCTGCTGCGGGATGGTGCCGCTGCCCTGGGTCCAGATGGCGGTGCCCTTGTCGCTGGGGGTGGAAAGGGCCAGCGTGCCATCCCATTGCGCTTGCTCGGCCAGGCTGAGGGCCGAGGCCGCCTGGACGGCGCCGGTCCGGACTTCGAGTTGCCAGTTGCCGCCCAGGCTGGCCGCACCGGTGAGGTCGTCGCTGGCGGCCACATCGGCACCTGTCAGTGCGGCGAGATGGTCCACGAGGGTGTGCCCATCGAGGCCGGCGGCCACGTCGCAACCATAGAGCAGCAGGTCGGCGCCTTGGGTCAGCGCGGCACCCCATTGGGCGACTTCACCCGCGCGTTGCAGCAGGCTGTGCTCATCGAGCAAGGTGTCGCCCAGTTGCATGGCGCCAGCCTCGCCGTGGGCGATGAGGTGCACGGCGCTGATGTCGTGGCGCTGTTGCAGGGTCTGGGTGATGCGCGCGATGCCGTCTTCATCGGCCTGGATGACGACGACCTCGATGTGGCGGCCTTGTTCGGCTTGCTGTTGCAGGTCGTGCGTGAGCTCGGCCAGATGCGGCACCTTCGCGTCGATGAAGACGATCTCGGTGCCCTGCATCTGCACGGCGGCGGGCGTGGCATTCGCCATGATGGACTGATGAACGGCCTGGTGAACGGCCTGGTGAACGGCCGTTGCGTCTGCATGCGGGATGAAGGCGGCCAGGCCCATGTCGGCCGAGTACAGCAGCTTGGCTTCCAGCGCCTCCACAACGGGGCGCAAGCGTAGGGGCAGGCCGTTGTGCGACATCGCGGCGGCCCCTTCAGTGCGCGCTGGCCAGGGTCAGGCTGGGATTGAGGCGGGGCGTGGGGCCGTCGACGACGGTGGGCGCCGGCTTCACGGACTGCAGCACGATCTGCAAGGCGTGAGGCAAGGTCAAGTCCGACGAGGTGCGCAGCTCGACCGGATCACGGTGGGTGGACCAGGCGGCCATGGCGGCCGCCAGCCGGACGGGGAACCTGACCATGGCCAGGGTGTTGACCATGCCTGGCACACGTGGGCCGGGGCGCTCGCGTGTGGGCTGGTGTGCAGGTAAGAGGCTTGTGCTGCTTTGACGAACGGCAGGTGCTGGAGCCGTGGGGGCCGCTGCGGGTGAGCCGGCTTGCGCATTCAACTCGGCCTTGCAGCGCAGTCCGCCAGGCAGGCGGTTGCCCGGGTTGGGCAGGCTCAAGCGCACACGGAAGGAATTGCTGGCCGCATCGACCACCATGTCCACGTACTTCACCGTGGCCTGCACGGGCGCGGCGCCAGGCAGCTCGGGCCGTATCACCAGCGTGCTGCCCACGGCGATCTGGCCATACTGCGCAATGGGCACCATCAGCGAAACCCGCAAGGGGTCGATGGCGGCCACGCGCACGACGGGCCGCTCTTCCACGCGCTCGCCCACATTGTTGTAGCGCTCGACCACGATGCCCTTGATCGGGCTGCGCAGCGTGCGCAAGCCCAGCTGGGCCTGTGCCACCGATTCCTCGCGGGCATAGATCTTCTGCTGGCTCTGGGCCAGCTTGAGCTTCTGCGCGGCGACCTCGGCTTCGCCCTGCGCCTGCTCCAGTGCCTGCGTGGACACGAAGCTCTGCCCCACCAACTGCTCGGTGCGAACGACCTTCTGACGTGCCACATCCAGATTGGCCTGGGCGGCCTTGACTTCGGCGTCCACCTGCGCGCGCAGCACGGCCACATTGGCGTTGGCACGCTCCACGTCGGCACGCAGCTTCACCAGGGCCTGGCCCGCCTCGACCTTGTCACCCAGGGCCACGGGCAGGTCCTCGATCACGCCGGTCACGGGCGAGCCGACATCGGCCACCTGCTCGGGCTCGATCAGGCACCCTGCAGGCTTGTTGGATGCCGCATGGGCGGCCGTGAGCATGAGGCCCAGGGACGCGATGGCCGCGCCGATCAGCGTGGTCCGGCCTGCTGCCGAGCCCATTGGTGATGCTTGTCCCATTGCCTGTCCTGTTCCATCAACTGCCGTCTCATGGCCACTTGCCGACGCGTCTGCAGCCATTGCGACAGGCGCCACAGCCCCTGCCGCCAGGCGGGCACGCAGCGGTCGAGGGTGAGGATGACGGCATGAGTCCATTGAGGCAGCTTAGGTGCGTTGACCGTATCCCGTTTGACCGATAAACCGGTACAAAGCCACGTTTCTGTGCTGCCAGGCTGACCTTGGCGGGCGCAGCGCCCCCAGAGCTGACGGTCCATGCGGCGCGATTCGTTGCGCTGGCAGTCGATGACATGCAGGCCGCCGGCGGCGAGGGCCTGCTCCTCCAGGGCGATGTCGGTGCCCCGGCCGGCCATGCGGGTGGACACGGTCACCGCGCCGGCTTGGCCCGCCTGCGCCAGGATGGCGGCCTCGGCCTCGTCGTGCCGCGCATTGAGCAGGGCGTGGGCGATACCGGCCTGGTGCAGATGCCAGGACAGGCGCTCGGAATCGGCCACGGAGTCGGTGCCGATGAGGATGGGGCGCGCGGCCAGGGTGGCGTCGCCGCGCCAGGCCTTGATGCGATCGGCGATGGCGGCCCAGCGTTCTTCGGGCGTGGCGAACAGGCGCACAGGCAGCGTGACGCGGCGCGAGGGCTGGCGCGAGGGCAGACACAGCACATGCAGGCCGTACACGCTGCGCAGCTCGCCACGTGCCTCCTTGAGCGTGCCGCTGAGGCCGCCCAGGCGCCAGTAGCGCTGGAAGAAGCGCTGGAAGGTCAATTGCGCGAGGGTGTCGGTGGGCGGGCTGGGCTGGCAGCCCTCCTTGAGTTCGATCAGCGCCTGCAGGCCTTGCGACCACACGCGGCCCTGGGCCACGCGGCCGGTCAAGGTGTCGAGCAGGACGATCTCACCGTCGCGAACAAGGTAGTGCTGATCGCGGTGCAGGCCGTGCGCGGCCGTCAGGGCCATCTGCACCAGCTCATCACGCCAGGCGGGGCGCCGCCAAAGGCCAGGCAGTGCCGCCGCACGGCGGGCCAGCTCGGCACGGCCGGCGTCGGTCAGCAGCATCTGCGGTGGCACAGGGCCGGGCTGGGTATGCACATGGGCATGCAGATGGCCCGCCAACTGCCATGCCTGCCACCACACCGCCCGGCGCTGGGCCTGTCTGGCCCGCGGCTCGTTGCAGGAAGACGAAATGCGCAGCGGCACCACGGCCTCGTCAAGCAGGATGCTGTCGGCCTCGTCCAGCAGGGCCAGCGACAGGCCTCGCATCACCGGCGTCTCGTGACCCGTGCCGCTTTGGGCCAGGGCGTCGCGCAGGTGATCGAAGGCCAGCTCCTTGGCCGTGGCGTAGACGATGTCGCAGCCATAGATGCTGCGCCTTTGCGCGGCCTGGTGCGCCGGTGAGATGTGGCCTGTGCGCAGGCTCAGGGCCGACCACAGGGGTGCCATGGCGTCGGCATCGCGCGCGGCCAGGTAGTCATTGGCGGTGACGACATGAGTGGGCACGCCCGCGAGCGCGGCCACGCAGGCGGCCGCAGCCATGGACAGGGTCTTGCCTTCGCCGGTGGCCAGCTCGACCGCGCACTGGTCCAGCAGCATGGCCGAGGCCAGGAGCTGGGTGTCGTGCAGCTGCCGCCCCATGGTGTCGTGCACCACCAGGCTGACCAGGGCCAAGGCCTCGGCCAGGCTGTCGGCGTGCAGGCCTTCGCCACGCAGGCGATGCTTGATGCCTTGCGTCAGCGTGGTGCGTTGTGCGTTGCTGGTCCATGCGGGCGAGCGCGCCAGGGCCTCGCGGTGGGCGTGGACGAGTGCAAGCCAGTGCCGATGCTGCTTCAGCACCCAAGGTGCGGGGAGCCCCGTCAACCGGGGTAAGGGGCGTATGCGGAGCAAGCGGGGTAGCTGGCCAGCGAGCAGCGACGGCGCCGGCATCGAAGGTGTTTCGCTGGGCCGCTGCGGGTAGCTGCCCCAGCGTGGTCCGGGGCGGGGCAACTGAAGTGCCTGAAGGGTGCTGCTGGCAGGCATGGGCGATGTCGCACTCAATGTGCGGCGGGCGACAGGGGCGCTGCGGGATGGAAGTCCGCCACCGCGCGCCGCGATACCCAGCGCCACAGCTGCATCGGCAGCGGGCTCAAGCCCAGGTCGAAGCGCACCCAGGCGCGTTCGCCGAGGCGCTCGCCTTGCGTGCCCCTTTGCTGCACCTGCACGTCCATCAGGACCACCGGGCGCAGGGCTTGCTGATGGTGTTCATCTTTCGGGTCCGTCAGGATCTGGCCGCCCATGTCCTGGCTCAGGGCCGCGCTGGGCAACTGGCGGGTTGCGGCGATGCTGTCGCGCAGGAGCGTGGCCGGCAGTGCGGGGCCGTCCTGGGTGCTCAGGCGAACCGTCAAGTCGTGTGACGTGGCCTGCAGCCTTCCCACTTCGGACTCCGCCACGGCCACACGGATGGTGGGCGCAGAGCGGTCCAGCACATGGCCCAGCAGCTCGCCCCGGTGCACATAGCGCCCAGGCAGATCAGTGGCATGAGGCAGGACCAGGCGGCCCGCATGGTGGGCGCGCACGGCCAGGGCGGCCCTTTGATCGTCGATGCGGGCGAGTTCGGCCTGCCAGCGCTGGGCCTCATCACCTGCCTGTCCGGCCTTGGCGCTGTCGGTCCCGGCGAAGCCGAAGCTGCCTTGCTCGGCCTGGGCCAGCTTGGCGGCCACGCGGGCCCGTTCGGCATCGAGCTTGGGGTTATGCAGGGTGATCAGCGGGTCGCCGGTCTGCACCACCGCGCCGTCGGCCTGGTGCACCGTCTGCACGAAGCCTTCGACCTCGGGGCGCACCAGTGATTCGTCAGGTGCCCAGACCAGGCCCTGCACCAGGACGCGGTCCGGCCAGGGCAGCACCAGCATCAGGAGCACGACCAACAGGCAGGCCGCGCGCCGTGCCACCTGGGCCCGACGCGCACCGGCGCTCGCGCTGGCCCACAGCCAGGTCTGCCAGATCTCGCGCAGCCAGTGCCAGCCGGGCCGCAGCAAGCACATCCACACGGTCAAGGCCATGCCGGCCCAGCCCAGTGGCGGCGAGATGCTGCCCAGCCACCAGCTCATGCCGAACCAGACCAGCCCTTGATACAACCACGACAGCGGGGCATAGGTCACCAGCCATGGCGCTTCGCCCGGCGCAGTGGGCGCGCTGTGGATGGGCGCGGGGCGGGCGGCGGCCTCGGACGAGGCGTCTTGCGCACTGAGCCAGCGGCGCACGTGCTGGTGCCACCACTGTTGGCTGCGCGTGGCCAGATTGGGCAGTTGCAGACAGTCGGTGAGCAGGTGGTAGCCGTCCAGCCGCTGCAAGGGGTTGGCGTTGAACAGCAGGGTCGACAGGCAGCCAGCGAACCACCCCACGAAGCCGATGTCACGGGGCCAGCCGGGCTCGCACAGCAGCCAGCACCACAGGCCCACGGCGGCCAGGCTCATCTCGGCCATGATGCCGGCGGCGCTCACCACCGCCCGTTGATAAGGCTGGCCGAAGCCATGCGCGGCCGATGCGTCCACATAGGGCACGGGCATCAGCATCATCAAGGTCAGACCAGCTTCGTGCACCTCGCCACCCCAGCGCCGTACCGCCAGTGCGTGCGCGGCTTCGTGCCAGGCCTTGATCAGCGGGTAGCACAGCGTGGCCAGCAGCAGGTAGCGCGGCGTGTGCATCCACACGGCAGCGTGCGCACGCAGGGCCTCGGCCTGTGTGATCAGCGTGCCGGCCATGCCCAGCATCAGCAGGCACCACAGCCAGAGCCCCATGCGAGAGAACACCCTGTGAGCCAGATGCTGATGGCGATCGAGCCAGGGTTGCGGGTCCAGCAAGGGGATGCGCCAGGCCAGCAGCGTGTTGCGGCTGGCCGAAGCGGGCTTGCCATCGCTGCGGGAGGCTTGCGGCGTCTCCGCGGTGTGGCCAGGGCCGGCCACGGTGCCGAAGTCGGCTTCGCCATCGAAGCGCAGCATCTGGTGTTGCTGCAACTGCGTCACCACCTGCAGCACCTCGTCTTGCGTGGGGGGCTCGGCATGGCTGCCGGCCTCGGCCATGGTGGCTTGGTGCGGCCGCGCATCCAGCATCTCCCACAAGGTGTGCAGGTCGCGCTGCCCATCCAGCCGCGCGGCGACCTCGTAGGCGGCGCAATTGAGCCGGCAGCTCTGGCCCGAGCGCGGGTCTTGCAGCACGTACCAGCGCTGCCCACGCACCCATTGCCGCACGATGCGGACATGCTCTGCCAGACGCGGGCGCAAGCCGGCCACGCGGTGCCAGTTCGGGCTGGACAGCGGGTTGAACAGGGCCGCATCGAGGCCAGGCTGGACCATGTCAGCTCATCCCAGCCAGGACCACGCACCCAGGCGGATGCGGTTGACGACCGGCCGCAGCCAGCTCCAGATCAGCGGTGTGCGGTCCACATGCACCTTGGCCTGGCCCATCAGCCCGGGGCGCACCTCGGGCGGCACCGGCGCGGTGAACTCGGCCTCCACCTCGAACACATTGCGGCCATCTGTTTGCTTGGCGATGGGCGTGATGCGCACCACACGCAGCGGCAGGGTGTCCCATGGCAGCGCGGACAGCGCGATGGCGCCTGTCTGGCCGGGGTGTACGCGGGCCACATCGCTCTCATCGATGTCGATCACGACGCGCCAGCGGCTGGTGCTGGCCACCGTCATCAAGGTGTCGCCCTGCTTGACCGGCGCGCCGATGGCCTGTGTCAGGTCGCCCTGGATCAGCACGCCATCGAACGGTGCCTTGAGCTGGGTGCGCTGCAATTGCTCGTCCACCAGTGCCAGCTGGGCTTGGGCCTCCTCCAGCCGGGACATGGCCAGAGCTGCTTCGGTGCGGTCGGCACGCGTCATGGCTGCGGCATAGGCGTTGTCCTGCTGGGCGGCCTGGCTGGCCCACTTTTCGCGCTCCAGCTTGAGGTCCTGCTCGGCCAGGTCGGCCAGCACCTGATTGGCCTTGACCCGGTCACCAGGCTGGGCGTGTACCTGCTTGATGAAGCCGTCGGTCGTGGCCACCAGCACGCGTTGTTGGGCGCCTTCGATGCGGGCATGGCCGCCGGCATCGTCGGTCCAGGGCCAGATCAGCAGCACGAGCAAGGCCAGGCTCAGCACGCTGGCCGACAACCAGGGCCGGGTTGCGGTGCGGCTTTGCCAGCGTGTGCGCGCCAGACGAAGGGCTGTCAGCAGATGCCGCCACCAGGGCTGGTCGGCGCGTTGCTGCCAGGCCAGCAGGGGGGCGATCCGGGTCGCCAGGGCTTGCCAGGCATCGAGGGTTGTGGCGTCGAGGCTGTCGGCGTGGGCTGGCCATACCAGGCTGATGGCACCCAGCGGGTGGGCGTGTGGCCCCATGGCCGGCAGGATCAGCGTGCAGGCTTGTGCACCCGATGAAGCCGAGGCCAGTTGGGCCTGTGCCCGCGTCACCCATTCCGCCATGTGGGGCAGCATGTCGGTCGGTGCGCACAGGGCCATGCCCTGGTCGATGGCCTCGGACATGGCCGCCTGCCAGGCTTCATCCTGTGAGCCGCCGGAGGCCGGCTCGCTCGTGGTCAGGCGGACTTGACCGTGTGCATACCAGCCGATGCGCACCTGGGTGGCACCGGTCTGAACCTGCAGCCAGGCGCTCAACTGATGCAGGCTGTCTGCCAACGACCCTTGCGCGGCCAGGGTTTGGCACAGCGCATCCACCTCGCCGACGGCGGGGGCGCGTTGGCGGGGCGGCGCAGGCTCGGGCCCGGCAGCGAGGCGAAAGGCGGCGTGCAACACGATGGTGGTCGGCTGAAACGGGGTTGATCGCGACATGAAAACAATGCGACACGCCATCATTTCCCAACCCGTGGGACAGCAATCCCGCGAAAAAAGGCCAAACCAGGGGGCAACCCGGGCATCTCGCCGCCCGCAACTGGGGGTATGTCGGGCGTCGCGCAATCGGTAGAATCGGTCCCAGTTCACGCGCGGACCAGGCTCTGTGTCGCGCGTTTCATTTTTTGTTTACTGACTGCTTCCTGGGGGTTCCATGCCACTCGTTTCCATGCGCCAACTGCTGGATCACGCCGCCGAACACAACTACGGCATTCCGGCCTTCAACGTGAACAACCTGGAGCAGGTCCAGGCCGTGATGGCGGCTGCCGATGAAGTGGGCGCCCCCGTCATCCTGCAAGCCAGCGCCGGCGCCCGCAAGTACGCTGGCGAGTCCTTCATCAAGCACCTGATCCAGGCTGCCGTCGAGATGTACCCGCACATCCCCCTGGTCATGCACCAGGATCACGGCACCTCGCCCGCCGTCTGCCAAGGCGCCATCAACCTGGGCTTCGGCTCGGTCATGATGGACGGCTCCCTGAAGGAAGACGGCAAGACGCCTGCCTCCTTCGACTACAACGTCGAGGTCACCCGCAAGGTCGTCGAGATGTCGCACAAGGTCGGCGTGACCGTGGAAGGCGAGCTGGGCTGCCTGGGCAACCTGGAAACCGGTGAAGCTGGCGAGGAAGACGGCATCGGCGCAGAAGGCAAGCTGGACCACAGCCAGATGCTGACCGACCCCGAAGAAGCCGCCGTGTTCGTCAAGGCCACGCAGCTCGACGCCCTGGCGATCGCCATCGGCACCAGCCATGGCGCCTACAAGTTCTCTCGCAAGCCCACGGGCGACATCCTGGCCATCAGCCGCGTCAAGGAAATCCACAAGCGCATCCCCAATACCCACCTGGTGATGCACGGCTCGTCTTCCGTGCCTGCCGAGCTGCTGGCCATCATCAACCAGTACGGCGGCAAGATGAAGGAAACCTACGGCGTGCCTGTGGAAGAAATTCAAGAAGCCATCAAGCACGGCGTGCGCAAGATCAACATCGACACCGACATCCGCCTGGCGATGACCGGTGCCGTGCGCAAATTCCTGGCTGAGAACCCCGACAAGTTCGATGCCCGCGAGTGGCTCAAGCCCGCCCGCGAAGCCGCCAAGGCCGTCTGCAAGCAGCGCTACATGGAATTCGGCTGCGAAGGCCAGGCTGGCAAGATCAAGGCCATCTCGCTGGTCGATATCGCCGCCCAGTACGCCAGCGGCAAGCTGGCCCAGGTCGTGGCCTGATGATGTTGCAACGTGCCGGCTGACCCATCGAGGTTGCCGGCCATTAACCGGCGAGGCCGACAGGCCCCGCCTTTTTTTTGTCTGCAAAGACGGTTAGAGGGACTGGTATCGTGTCCAAACCTTGGGTGAAGTGGTTGATCGGCGGCGTGCTGGTGCTGGCCTTGGCGCCGTGGGCTGTGATGTACCTCGCGGCCGAACTCACCCTGATGGGCTCGCCCAATACGCCTCCGCACATCGATGACGAAGCCAAGACCAAGTACCCCATCGTGTTTGCCCATGGCGTCATGGGCTTTGGCTACATCGGCAAGCAGTCCTACTGGCGTGACATCCCCGAGCTGCTGCGTGCGCACGGCGCCGAGGTCTACGTCACGCAGGAATCGGCCTTCAACAGCTCCGACCTGCGCGGCGCACAGCTCATGGACCAGGTCCGCGAGATCCTGCAAAAGACGGGCGCCAAGAAAGTCAACCTGATCGGGCACAGCCATGGCAGCCAGTCTGTGCGCTATGTGGCGGGCACGCACCCGGAGTGGGTGGCCTCGGTCACGGCGGTGTCGGGCCCGACCATGGGCTCGGAAGTGGCCGACTGGCTCGACGGCCTGACCCACACGAACCCCAAGCTGGCCGACACCCTGCTGGACTTCGGCAACGCGCTGGGCGGCCTCATCAACTGGAGGGCGCACACCAGCCTGCCCATCGATGCGCGCGAAGCCATGAAGTCCCTGACCTTGGGTGGCGCCATGGCATTCAACCAGCGCTTTCCGGCAGGCGTGCCCGAGGAGCCCTGCGGTGAAGGCTCGCACGTGGTGGAAGGCGTGCGCTACTACTCCTGGAGCAGCGTGGGTCAGTTCTACCACCCGCTCAACATGGCTGACTACCTGATGACCTTCTCCAGCAAGGCCTTCACGCGCGAGCAGGCCAATGACGGCCTGGTGGGGCGCTGCGCCAGCCATCTGGGGCAGGTCATCCGCGACGACTACCCCATGAACCACTTCCAGGCCGTCAACCAGTTCTCGGGCCTGGTCGGGCCCGATGTCAACCCATTGGCCCTGTACCTGGACCATGTCCGCCGCCTCAAGGATGCGGGGCTGTAATCCATCAGATTGGGTTCAACTGATGGTGCTCAGTTGCCGGCGACGGAACTCGCCCGGCGACACCCCCGTCCAGCGCTTGAACGCGTGCTGGAAGCTGCTCTGATCGGCAAAGCCCAGCATCATGGCCACCTCGGCCAATGACAGCTTGGGGTTGCGCAGATGCCGGTGTGCCTGCTGGCTTCGCACCTTGTCCAGCAACTGTCGGAAGGTGGCGCCATGTTCGTCCAGCTTGTGCTGCAAGGTGCGTGGCGCAATGCCCATGGCCTGCGCCACGTCCTGCAAGGCCAGCTCACCGCTTTCCAGTCGCGTGAGCAAGAGCGCTTCCAGTTGGGCCAGAAAGTCGTGGTCCTGACCCAGCAGCGAAGCCAGATCGGCGTCAGCCTGAGCGCGCAGCAGGGCGTGCACATGCCGGTCGCGTTGCACCACGGGCAGCTCGATGTAGTGCGCCGGGAAGACCACCTCGTTGAGCGCTTGCCCGAAACGCACTTGCATGCCCAGCAAGTGCTCGAACTGTGCGTGAACTTCCGTTGAGGGCGCAGGCTGGGTCAGGTTGACCGTGCCTGTGAGCTCATCTCGTCCGCTCAGCCAGCGGCCTTGCATCACCCACAGCGACATCGACAACAAGGTCAGCTCGGATGGTGCACTCGGCACCAGCGTGTGCCATGAGAGATGGCAGTGTCCGTCCACGATCTGCCACTGCGCCATGTTGACGCTGTCAAGCAGGTGCTCATAGCGTTGCAGGATCAGCGCCGACTGCCCCAGGTTCTCGCACGACATCACCAGAAAGCCCAGCAGCCCCAGATGGCGTGGGCGGATCGTGGCGGCCAGCTTGATGGGAAACAGCGGGTCGGCCAGGTGCTCGACCGCGCGGCGCAGCACGGCCTGCCACTGATCCACCTGCAGGCGATGTCGCTCGGGTGCGTGCCGGATGCGCGCAACCCAGTCCGCGCCAAAGACCTCGTCCGCAGGGATGCCCTGAGCCTCGAAGTAATCGAGCACAGCTTCCGTGTAATGCGCGCTGGCCGACCCCAGATAGCTGTGCTTGCGGTCCGTGTTGCGATCCATGAATACCCTTGTTTTGCATCCGCCGACATCACGATTGCGCATGCAAGCAATACCGCTTTGGGCGCCTTCAGAAGAATGCATTCCCACGCCAGTTCGCGTCCTGCTGAACGGGTGTCGCGATGACGGTCCCGATGTTCCAGGACAGGCGCGGTCTGTGCCATTCGGGATATTTCTATTTCCAAATTTTCGTCACATCGACCTTGAGGAGATTCCCCCATGAAGACAAGCACATCCTGGCTGCGCACGACGGCCCTGATGCTCGCATGTGCCGTATCCATGGCCCCTGCTGGCGCAACCGGTACCTATGCCAAGACCAAATACCCCCTCGTGTTCGCGCATGGCATGACGGGCTTTGACAACATCGGCCCCATCGAATACTGGTACGGCATCCCCGGTGACTTGCGCAGCAACGGTGCCACCGTGTATGTCACGCAGGAGTCGGCCTTCAACTCGTCTGAGCTGCGCGGCGAGCAGTTGCTGGCCCAGGTCGAAGACATTCTGGCCATCACGGGGGCCGGCAAGGTCAACCTCATCGGCCACAGCCATGGCAACCAGTCGATCCGCTATGTCGCGGGCGTGCGCCCCGACCTGGTGGCCTCGGCGACCTCGGTGTCTGGGCCGACCAAGGGCTCGGACGTGGCCGACCTGATCCAGGGCGTGTCCAACGCGGCGGGCCCGGGCCTGACCAAGTTGATCACCAGCATTGTCAATGCCGCGGGCAAGGCGATTGGCTTCCTGTCGGGCGACCCCAGCTTGCCGCAGGACTCGTATGCCGGCCTGCAATCGCTCTCGTCCACCGGGGCAGTTGCTTTCAATGCCAAGTTCCCTGGTGGTGTGCCGACCACGGCTTGCGGTGAAGGGGCTTACTCGGCCAATGGCGTGCGCTACTACTCCTGGAGCGGCATCGGCCAGTTCTACAACCCGCTGGACCCCTTCGACTACGGCATGGCGGTGTCGGCGCTGGCCTTCTCGGGCAAGCCCACCGATGGCCTGGTCGGGCAATGCTCCAGCCACCTCGGCCAGGTCATCCGCGACAACTACCCCATGAACCACTTCCACACAGTCAACCAGCTGCTGGGGCTGGTGGGCCTGGGCGCCAACCCGGTGAGCCTCTACCGCATCCACGCCAACCGCCTGAAGACGGCGGGGCTGTGAGCATGAGTGCGGCGGCCACGACGGGAGACGCGGTGCCGTCACGCGAAGGCTTCCTGCGCCGGCATCGTTGGATGGTGGCGTCGGTGGCGGCTGGTGCCCTGCTCGCCGGCCTGGGCTGGTGGCGAAGCGGGCACGTTGCGCCGCCAGTGGATGGTGCAACGGGCGGCCCGTTGGCTGATGCGGGCTGGATCCAGTCTTCGGCGAATGGGGCGGCTGATGCAAGCAGCGCGCAGCCTTTGCGCACCGGGCTGGAGAACCTGCCGCGCTCCTTGCAGGGCACGGAAGTTGATGGCAGCGTGCAGGCCGATGCCAACGGCCACTTGCGGCTGGACAGAAGCGTGCGCAACCTGTTCGACTACTTCCTTGCCTTGGTCGGTGAAGAGCCTTTGTCTCGGGTGCGCCAGCGCATCGTGGCTTACCTGCGCAGCCATTTGCCCGCCACTGCGGCAAGCGAGGCCGAGAACCTGCTGGACCGTTATCTGGCCTACGAGCAGGCACGTGGCCATCAGGGACAAGGTCAGGCCGATGGCGCGCCGCCCACCATGAGCCTGCAAGCCGTGGGGCAGCGCATGGCGCAACTGACAGCCCTGCGCCAGCAGTACTTCTCGGCGGCTGAGCGCACGGCCTTCTTTGGTGACGAAGAAGCCCAGGACCACTACACCCTGGCCCGCCTCACCGTGCTGCAAGATCAGAGCCTGGGTGCGGTGGACAAGGCCCAGCGCCTGCGCCAGCTGGCGGACGCCTTGCCGCCCGAGATGCGGGCCAGCCTGAGCGCACAAGACACCTACCAGGACCTCAGCGCCTTGACGGCCGACTGGAAGGCGCAGGGCGGCACGCCGCAAGCCTTGCACGATGCCCGCGTGCAACTCGTGGGCCCCGACGCCACCGCCAGGCTGGAAGCCTTGGACCAGCAGCGCGCCCAGTGGGCTCAGCGCGTGCAAACTTTCGAGAGCAGGAAGGCGGCCGTGACGGCCGATGCGAGCCTGAGCGCGTCTCAAAGGGATGAGGCCATCGCCCACCTGCGCGACAGCGCCTTCACGCCACAGGAGCGCCTGCGCCTGGATGTGCTGGCACAGGCCACGGCGAACGCGAAGCCCTGAGGGGGTCTGTTGGCGATGCGGCCTGGATGAAGTCTGGCGTCATGTCTTATGCTGCCGCCCAAAGACCTCTTTCATCTGCCCATACCGACGGAGACTCCCCCATGCTCAAGCTCTACGGCTTCCCGCTGTCCAACTACCACAACAAGGTCAAGCTTGCCCTGCTCGAAAAAAACATTCCGTTTGAAGAAGTGATCGTGCCCATGGGCGGCGGCATCGATGTGGAAGGCCGATCGCCGCTGCGCAAAGTGCCTTATATCGAGACTGAAGACGGCTTCCTGTGCGAGAGCCAGGCCATTCTCGACTACCTCGAAGCGCGCTGGCCCACGCCGGCCCTCATCCCCTCTGACGCCTGGCAGGCCGCCAAGGTGCGCGAGCTCATCACCTTCTGTGACCTGCACATGGAGCTCTGCGCGCGCCAGCTCTACCCCCAGGCCTTCTTCGGCGCCACGCTGCCCGAGAAATACATCGAGCGCGTCAAGGCCGATCTCAAGAAGAACCTTGCGGCCTTCCAGCGCCTGGTCAAGTTCGCGCCCTATGCCGCCGGTGACACCTTCACCATGGCCGACTGCGCCGTCTACGTGAGCCTGCCGCTGGCTGCCCTGGCCAGCAAGATCGTCTGTGGCGAAGACCTCGTGGCCACTGCAGGCATCGACTGGAAGGGCTATGTGAAGCTCATCGAGCAAAGGCCCACCGCGCAGAAAGTGGCTGCTGACCGGAAAGCCGATATGGCGCGTGCGGCAGGCGCGGCCAAGGACAAGCCTGCCGGCACCTGAGGCCACAGGGGGACCTGTCTGTCTGCGTGCCGCTGTGGTACAAGATGCGGCACGGGCTACGCAGCAGCGGTCGTGCCGCGCATGAACGCCCGATGAGCACAAATTGTCGGAGGTATGCATGCGCGATGCAGTCCTGCAGCGCCACCACGTTCAGGCCATGGGCTCTGGCGGGGAGGTGATCGTCCTGGCCCATGGTTTTGGCTGCGACCAGCGTATGTGGCGGCATGTGGCCGCTGATCTGTCCGCAGACCACCGCGTGGTGTTGTTCGACCACATGGGCTGTGGTCGTTCGGACACCGCCACTTGGCGGCCAGAACGCTATGCCGGTCTGGCCGACTACGCGAATGACGTGATCGACATCCTGGATGCGCTCGCATGTGGTCCTGTCACCTTTGTCGGGCATTCGGTGAGCAGCTCGATCGGCCTGCTGGCGGGCATCGCCAGGCCAGAACTGTTTGGGCGCATGGTGATGCTCTGCCCCACCCCCTGCTTCATCAATGACCTGCCACATTACCAGGGGGGATTCGAGCGCGCCGATGTCATGGACCTGCTCGAGCTCATGGACCGCAACATGAATGCGTGGGCCAATTTCCTCGCGCCTGTGGCCATGAAGAACGAGGACCGCCCGGAATTGCGCAGTGAATTGCAGCAAAGCCTGTGCACCGGCGATCCGGTCATCATCCGGCACTTCGCCCAGCAGGTGTTTCTGGCGGATGTTCGCGCCGAGCTGCCAAAATTGCAGGTGCCCGCCCTGATCCTGCAGGGCTGCGACGATGCCATCGCCCCGACCTCGGTCGGGGACTACATGAAGGCGCACATGCCGCTGTCCACGCTACAGCACATGGACTTGCCCGGGCACTGCCCGCACATGAGTCACCCCGAGGAGACCGTCGAGCTGATCCGTCACTACCTGCGTGCACCTGGGCATTGAGGAGTCGGCATGGTTGCCCCCCTTTACCCGTCCTTCGATCACCTGCCACTTGCCGTCGCTGTCGTTGACGACGATGGCATCGTGCAGGATGTGAACGCCTGTCTGGCCGAGCTGCTCGGGCGTGGGGCCGACGCATTGCGTGGGCAGGCGATCGGGCAGGTGCTGACGCGCGCGGCGGCTCTGCTCTACCACTCCTACATCTTTCCCCTGCTGAAGGTGGCCGGGCAGGTGCAGGAAGTGTCGATCCAGTTGCAGGGCCCGCACGGGCAGCGCATCGACGCCCTGCTCAACGCCCGGCGCGATCTGCTGGACGGTCAGGGCGTCGTGCACGCGGTGTTCATGCGCCTGCAGGAGCGCGGACGCCTGGAGTACCAGTTGCTGACGGCCAAGCGCGCTGCCGATGAGGCGCCGGGTCTGCTGTTCCAGCTGCGTCGTGATGCGCAAGGCCAGGAGACCTTCACCTATGTGACCGATGCCGTGCGGCGCCTGTTCGAGGTGGCGCCGTCCCAGGTGCTGGCGCAGGCCGATGTGCTCTGGCGTGTCGTCCATCCCGATGACGCCGCGACCTTGATGCAGGCGCTGGCCGCCTCGGCGCAGACGCAGCAGCCCTGGCGGTGCGAGTATCGTGTGCGGCTCGCGCAGGGTGAGGCCTGGCGGGAGGTCCACGCGACGCCTCACCGCGAGCCCGATGGCGCCGTCGTGTGGAACGGCTACATGGCCGACATCACCGATCGCCACCGCATGGAAGCCAGCGTGCAGGACAAGCTGGCGGCCGAGCGGGCCAACCAGGCCAAGAGCGCGTTCCTGTCACGCATGAGCCATGAGTTGCGCACGCCGCTCAACGGCATCCTGGGCTTCACGCAGCTGCTGCAGATGCAGGACGCGGGCAACCTGCGCGTCGACCAGCGCAGCAAGCTGGGCTACATCGACACGGCGGGCCACAGCCTGCTGCGCCTGATCAACGAGGTGCTGGAGATCTCTCGCATCGAGTCGGGTCACATGCAGGTGCACATCCAGGGGGTGCGCCTGGACGACGTCGTCCGTGACTGCGTGATGCTGATCGAGCCGCTGGCTGGACAGCGCGGTGCGCGGATCGTCTGCGGAGGTGACCAGGGCCTGGCAGTGCGCGCTGACGCCCATCGGCTGGGGCAGGTGCTGCTCAACCTGTTGAGCAACGCCGTGAAGTACGGGCCTGAGCGGGGGCAGATCACCATCATGGTACGGGGCCTGGCGGATGAGCGCGTTGAGCTGAGCGTGCAGGACCAGGGCGCAGGCTTGAACGAGGCTCAGCAGGCGCAGCTGTTTCAGCCCTTCAACCGGCTGGGGGCCGAGCAGAGCCAGATCGAGGGGGTGGGTTTGGGGCTGGTGATCACGCGGGGGCTGGTCGATCTCATGGGCGGGCAGCTCACCGTGCGCAGCCAGGTGGGGCAGGGCACCTGCTTTGTCGTGAACCTGGCGGCCATGTCCTCGCAGGCGGGGCGGGAACAGGATCAGGGCGTCGATGCCAGCGCGACCCCGGCGTCGGACAGGGTGATGGCACAGCCGGTCAAGCAGGTGCTGTACGTGGAAGACAACGCCATCAACGCCCTGCTCATGAGTTCGGTATTCGAGAGCCTGGCGGGCTTTGCCCTGCAGTTGGCCGACCGTGGCGACAAGGTGCTGGCGGCGGTGGCCGAGGGCCCATGGCCCGATGTCTTGCTACTGGACATGCACCTGCCCGACACCGATGGCATCAGCCTGTTGCACGCGCTCAGGGAGCAGCCTGGCTGGTGCGGGCAGCCGGTGGTGGCGGTATCGGCCGACGCCATGCCCGAGGACGTGCGCCGCGCCCTGGAGGCCGGCTTTGACGACTACTGGACCAAGCCGCTGGACATCACCCGCATCGAGACGGCCTTGCACGGCCTCTTGGCCGTGGCAGCGCGCTCTGGCGGCACAATGTCGGTTTGACGAGACGATTTCGGCGCCCGAACCACCATGACCTCTGCCCTGCACACCTCCGCCTTGACCTCCCTGCCGTTGCTCGCCCGCGGCAAGGTGCGCGACAACTACGCCGTCGGCAACGACCGCATCCTGATGGTGGCCTCCGACCGCATCAGCGCTTTCGACGTCATCATGGGCGAGCCCATTCCCGGCAAGGGCGCCTTGCTGACCAAGATGGCGCTGTTCTGGTTCGAGCTGCTCAAGGACGTCGCCCCTAACCACCTGACCGGCGAAGACCCCGTCAGCGCCGTCAAGCCCGAGGAGCGTGCCCAGGTTGAAGGCCGCGCCATGCTGGTCAAGAAGCTCAAGCCCCTGCCCGTCGAGGCCGTGGTGCGTGGCTACCTTGCTGGCAGCGGCTGGAAGGAATATCAGCACAATGGCGAGGTCTGCGGCGTCAAGCTGCCGGCCGGCCTGAAGAACGCCAGCAAGCTGCCCGAGCCCATCTTCACGCCCGCCACCAAGGCCGACGTGGGCGACCACGACGAGAACATCTCGTTCGACAAGATGAGCGAGATCATCGGTGTCGACATGGCCGTGAAGGTGCGCGATCTCGCGATTGCGCTCTACAAGAAGGCCGCCGACTACGCCCTGACCAAGGGCATCATCATCGCCGACACCAAGTTCGAGTTCGGCCTGGACGAGCACGGCACCTTGACCGTGATGGACGAGGTGCTCACCCCCGACTCCTCGCGTTTCTGGCCCATCGAGGGCTATGAAGCCGCCTTCAAGCAAGGCGCCAACCCGCCCAGCTACGACAAGCAATTCGTGCGCGACTGGCTGGAGCAGGCCACCGTCAATGGCCAGCCCTGGGACAAGACCGCGCCTTCGCCTGCGCTGCCCCAGGATGTGATCGACAAGACGGCGGCCAAGTACCAGGAAGCGCTGACCCGCCTGACCGGGCAGTGAGGCAAAAGGCAGCAGGCGTCTGAAGGAAGGCGCCCAAAACAAAAGGCGTCCAGATGGACGCCTTTTCTGTGTCAGTGAACTGACAGCGTGGTCACTTGGCCTTGCGGCGCGCCATGACACCCACCACGCCCACGCCGGCCAGCACCAGGGCCAGCACTTCGGGTTCGGGCACGGCCGCAGTGACGCTCAGGTTGCCGTAGTAGTTGCCGCCTGACTTGCCGATCGAATGACCCAACAGCGTGACCTTGTAGTCACCAGGCAGCAGCTTCTCAAACGCGAAAGTGGCTTGATTGGTGCCCGTGGCGACGCCGGTACCCATGAAGTCATTGGGGCCGCCCACCTTGAGCAGGTCGAACACGGCTTCCTTCAGCAGCACGCCCTTGGTGCTGTAGTGAGGGTCGGAGATGAAGCTCAGGCTCACATCGCTCAGGCTGCTGATGTGGAAGGTGTAGTAGTCGTTGAAGTCCTGGACGGCATTCAATTCGCGGGTCGGGACCGTGGCGAACGAGATGGTCGGGTCCACGTCGTCAGGGACGGGCACCAGCGGAACCGTGACGCTGTCAGGATAGGTGATGGCCATGGCGCTGCTGGCACACAGGGCGAGCAGGGCGGCGGCGGCAAACTTGGTGGACATACAAACAAACTCCCGTGTCGATCAAGCTGAATAAAGTTTGACAGGCCTTTCCCGCGAAGCGAGAACCATGCCACAAGCTGGAATGATTCTACGCACCCAGCGGGGGCTGTCACCCATTTCTGGTGCGGGTGGAGGGGCTTTGATTCAGGGATGTCCCGAGTCAGGGGCCGGGTCCGTGCCTGGGGCGTGTGCCGCAGCCAGGGTTTGCGCGAGTTCGGCGGAGGCGGCCCAGCCCTGGATGGTCATCGCCGCGTCAGACACCCCGATTTTTTTGAGGGATGAAAAAAGTGCGATGCCGATGTCGGCCTCGTCGGTGGCGATCTCGCCCAGCACCGCCTGGGCCTGGCGCAGGGACTCCGCGCCCTCCTTGCGGTTGAGCTTGTCGGCCTTGGTCAGCAGCACCAGCAGCTTGACCTCGCCGTTTCGCACGCGCGGGGTGACGAAGTCCAGCAACTGCCGGTCCAGGTCGGTGAAACCGTGGCGCGAATCGACCATCTGGACCACGGCCTTCAGGTTGCGGCGCAGGGCGAGGTAGTCGGCCATCACTTCCTGCCAGCGCAGCTTGGCGGTGCGCTCCACAGCGGCGTAGCCGTAGCCGGGCAGGTCGGTCCAGACCTGGTTGGGCGCGGCCTTGGGGCCCACGTGGAACAGGTTGATGTGCTGGGTGCGCCCCGGTGTCTTGGAGGCGAAGGCCAGCTGGCGCTGCTGGGCCAGGGTGTTGATGGCCGTGGACTTGCCCGCGTTGGAGCGGCCCACGAAGGCCACTTCGGGCAGCTCGGTGACGGGGAGTTGGTTCAGTTGCGCGGCGGTGGTGAAAAAGCGCGCCGAATGGGCCCAGGCGAGCGCTGCCTTGGCCGGGTCGCTGGGAGGGATGACGGCGGGAGCGTTGTCTTTTGGAGAACGAGCCGGCGGCCGCTTTGATCTAGGCGAATTTGGTGAAACCATGGTGCATTGTAAAATCCCCCGATTACCCGCCTTGATCGACCTTCCTTGGCCCTGTTTGGCGCCATCGCGATCAACCCTTCATCAACCCGTCCAACTACGTCATGAAGCGCTTTTTGAACCTGATCGCCCTTGCCGCAGTGTCGCTGGCCCTGTCCGGCGTGGCCCACAGCTCGGAAACCAAAGCAGCGGCCAAGCCCGATCTGGCAGCCGGTGAGGCCAAGGCCACGACCGTGTGCGCAGCCTGCCACGTGGCGGACGGTTCGCGCGGCATGCCGACCTACCCGATCCTGCAGGGGCAGCATCCGGAGTACCTGGTCAAGCAACTGACCGAGTTCAAGGAAGGCAAGCGCAAGAACGCCGTCATGAACGGCATGGCGGCAGCGCTCTCGCCTGAAGACATGCGCAATGTGGCGGCGTTTTATGCCACCAAGAAGGCCAAACCCGGCTTTGCCAAGAACCCCGAGCTGGTGGCCTCGGGCGAGAAGATCTACCGCGGTGGCATCGCCAAGAAAAGCGTGCCGGCCTGTGCAGGCTGCCACGCTCCCAACGGTGCCGGCATCCCCGCGCAATACCCGCGTCTGGCTGGCCAGCACAGCGATTACGTCAAGGCCCAGCTGACGGCTTTCCGCCAGGGTGATCGCACCAACAACCCGCAGATGAGCAGCATCGCGGCCAACCTGAGCGACAAGGAAATCGACGCCCTGTCCGACTACATCGCCGGTCTGCGGTGAGCGTGGCGTCGGTAGGCCGGGCAGTACGGCATGCCGCAGGTGCCTGAACGAGTGTCAGAACGAACGAGGCGGGAGGCTCTTGGCAGGGTGTCCCGCCTTTCGCTTTGTAGTGGTGTGGGCCAGGTGTCCTAGCGTTTCCACCACCGGCACAGGTCGTCCACACGACGTTGTCGGGCGCCGGCCCTCGCTATAGTCCCCCCGTACCCGATCGGAATCCATGAGCCTTGCAGTCGACCCCTCCAGCGCCCCGGCGCCGCGCCACCCGAGCCGTTCGCCCGGGCGCGAGCTCACAGAGCTGCTGTCGTCCATGCGCTTTGCCATCACCCTGCTGACGGTGATCTGCATTGCGTCGGCCATCGGCACCGTGGTCAAGCAGGGCGAGCCCTTCGTCAACTATGTCGACCAGTTCGGGCCGTTCTGGGCCGAGGTTTTCGGTGCGATGGGCCTCTACCGCATCTACGGCACCTACTGGTTCCTGGTGATCCTGGCCTTTTTGGTGGTGTCGACCAGCCTGTGCATCGCGCGCAATGCGCCCAAGATCCTGGTGGACTGGCGCACGCACAAGGAGTACATCCGCGAGAAGGCGCTGCAGGCCTTTCCGCACAAGGCCTCGGGCACGCTCAGCCAGCCGCTGGACGTGGTGCGTGAGCACGTGGGGCACTTGCTGGCGGTGCAGGGCTGGTCGGTCAAGACGCAGCAGCGCCAGGCCTCCGCCAACGGTGAAGCCGGCTTCATGATCGCGGCCCGGCTGGGTGCGGCCAACAAGCTGGGTTACATCGCGGCGCACTCGGCGGTCGTGCTGGTGTGCCTGGGCGGCCTGTTCGATGGCGACCTGATCGTCAAGACGCAGGCCTGGTTGCAGGACCTCAAGCCTTTCAAGGGCGGCATGGAGACCGCCAACAGCCGCCTGAGCGAGAACAACCCTGCCTACCGCGCCCAGCTCTTCGTGCCCGAGGGCCAGCGCAGCAACACGGCGGTGATCGGCCTGGATCAGGGCATGCTGGTGCAGCCACTGCCCTTCGACATCGAGCTCAAGAAGTTCATCGTCGACTACTACAACACAGGCATGCCCAAGCGCTTTGCCAGCGAGATCGTCATCCACGATGCCAAGCACAAGCTGGACAAGCCCTTCACGGTGGAGGTCAACCACCCGGTCACCTATGAAGGCGTCACCATCTTCCAGTCCAGCTTCGAAGATGGTGGCTCGGTCGTGCACCTGCGGCCGCACAACCTGACCGGCTCGCGCGATGAGGGGGTCGACCTGATCGACGGCGTGGTGGGCGGCGAGCCTCGCCAGCTCACGGGCACGACGGCTGGTGGGCAGACGGCGGCCAGCCTGCGCCTGGAGGTGACCGGCCTGCGCGTGATCAACGTGGAAGACCTGTCTGCAGCGCAGCGCAAGTCCGATGAGAAGGCGGCAGCAAGTGGTGGTGGCAACGATGTGCGCGGCGTCAACCTGAGCGAGCTGAGCAAGCACCTGGGTTCAGGGGCGAAGGCGCCGGGCGAGAAGAAGCTGGTCAACATCGGCCCCTCGGTGACCTATAAGTTGCGCGATGCGGCCGGCCAGGCGCGCGAGTTCCAGAACTACATGGCGCCCGTGCAGATTGACGGCCAGACATTGTTCCTGTTGGGCGTGCGTGACAACCCCAATGAGGTCTTTCGTTACCTGCGCGTGCCGGCCGATGAGAACATGAGCCTGCAGGGGTGGATGCGCCTGCGCCAGGCCCTCAATGACCCGGCTGCGCGGGCCGAGGCGGCCAAGCGCTTTGGCGAATCCGCCGCGCCGGCAGACAAGCCCGAGTTGCAGCAGCAACTGGCCACGTCGGCGCAGCGTTCGCTGGATCTGTTCTCGGGCTCGGTGCGCTTGAAATCGCCAGCAGGGGATGGCCAGCCCGAGGGCGCACTCAATGGCGGGCTGCAGGCCTTGTCGGACTTCATCGAGCAGGTGGTGCCGCCCGAGCAGCGCGAGCACACTTCGTCCACCTTGATCCGCATCCTCAATGGCGCCATGTTCGAGCTGTGGAACATCAGCCGCGAGCGCGCCGGCTTGCCGCCTCAGCCGCTTGAGCAGGAGGCTGCGCGCAATTTCATGACGGCGGCGGTGCTGTCGATCTCGGACTCGATGTTCTACCCTGTGCCCATGGTCCTGACGCTCGACGGCTTCGAACAGCGCCAGGCCAGCGTCTTCCAGGTCACGCGCACACCGGGCCGCAATGTGGTCTATCTGGGCTGCATGCTGCTGATCATCGGGGTGTTCGCGATGCTCTACATCCGCGAGCGCCGCGTGTGGGTCTGGCTGCAGGGCGATAGCCAGGGCGGCACCAGGGTCAGCATGGCGCTGTCATCGACACGTCAGACACTGGATGCGGATAGGGAATTCGACCGCCTGCGCGACGCGGTTTTGGGGCACCATGCCGACAAGGCCGAATGAAGATGTGATGAGCAAGGATGCATGAGATGAGCAGCACCTCCCCCTCCAACAGCACCACGCTGACTGTGCCGTCGCCGGCGCAGCGCCCCTGGACCGACTGGCTGTACGCCGTGCTGGTCGTGGCCGTGGGCGGCTGGGGCTTCATGCGCTTCGGCCAGGCCATGGACATCTACGAAAAGGGCATCCTGGCAGCCGCGATTCCCAGCCTGATCGGCCTGGGCTGGTTCTGGCGCCCGCTGCGTTTGCTGCTGGTGCTGAGCGGACTGGCCACCTGGGCGGCCATCACGCTCTACATGCGCGCCACGGACGACTACGGCGCCGACCTCTCCAAGGCCGACCAGGTCTTCTGGCTCAAATACTTCCTGTCCAGCCAGAGCGCCATCTTGTGGATGAGCATGCTGTTCTTCATGAGCACGCTGTTCTACTGGGGCAGCGTGGTGCTGCGCAGCGACACGGGTGCGCGGTTGGGCTCGCGCATCGCATGGGCGGGTGTTTTCATGGCCCTGACCGGCACGCTGGTGCGCTGGTTCGAGAGCCACCAGATCGGGCCCGACATCGGCCACATCCCGGTCAGCAACCTCTACGAAGTCTTCGTGCTCTTCTCATGGCTGACCACGACCTTCTGGCTCTACTACGAAGACCGCTTCGCGCGCATGGGCCAGTCGCTGGGTTCGCTGGGCGCATTCGTGATGCTGGTGGTGAGTGCCGCCGTGGGCTTTCTGCTGTGGTATGCCCTGGTGCGCGGGGCCAGCGAGATCCAGCCCCTGGTGCCGGCCTTGCAAAGCTGGTGGATGAAGATCCACGTGCCCGCCAACTTCGTGGGCTACGGTACGTTCGCGATGTCGGCCATGGTGGCGCTGGCCTACCTGCTCAAGACGGCCGAGCCGGCGGCTTTGTGGAAGGGCCTGGTGGGCATCCCCGTGGTGTTCATCGCCCTGCCGCTGCTGGGCTTCGGGCTCTTTGGCGGCTTGACACCTGACAACCTGGCGGCCGTGGTCAAGGCCGGTCGCATGGTGGGCGGTCTGGTCGTGTTTTTCGTGCTGGTGATCCTGGCGCGTGACTGGATCAACACGCGCACCCCTTCGCCCGAAGTGGCCGATGACGTGATGTACAAGGCCATCGCCGTGGGCTTTGCCTTCTTCACCATCGCCACCATCCTCGGTGCCCTCTGGGCGGCCGAGGCCTGGGGCGGCTACTGGAGCTGGGACCCCAAGGAGACCTGGGCCTTGATCGTCTGGCTCAACTATGCAGCCTGGCTGCACATGCGCCTGATGAAGGGCCTGCGCGGCACCTTCGCGGCCTGGTGGGCCCTGGTGGGCCTGGTGGTCACGACGTTCGCCTTCCTGGGTGTGAACATGTTCCTCTCGGGGCTGCATTCCTATGGTCAACTGTGATCTTGCCTGGTGTCTTGCTGATGTGGCTCACTGAAAGGCCTGTGCATGCGTGAATGGATTACGCCGCAGGTGCTGGCCCTGCTGCGCGCCGATCCCTGGTTCGGCAGCGTGCCCAAGGACTTCGAGCAGGACCTGCTGAACCTGGCCACGCCCCGCCGCCTGCAACACGGTGAGCACCTCTTCTTTCGTGGCGATGCACCCGATGGCCTGTACGCCATGCTCGAAGGCACGCTGCGCGTGTCGGGCGTGACCGAGGCCGGCAAGGAGGCCATCCTCTCGCTGGTGGATGCGCCCAACTGGTTCGGCGAGATCGCCTTGTTCGACCGCCTGCCACGCACGCACAACGCCGTGGCCGAAGGGGGCGTCAAGCTGCTGCACGTGCCCCAGGCCGACCTGCTGACGCTGTTGGCACGCTCGCCGCATTACTGGCGCGAGCTGGGCGTGCTGATGGCCTTGCGCCTTCGCCTGACCTTCATCAGCATGGAAGATCTGGCCCTGCTGCCCGCCGAGATCCGCCTGGCGCGCCGCCTGGTGTGGCTGGTCGAGGCTTCGGCTTTGACACCCAATGAGGGGCCTTGCGTGGTGCCCATCAGCCAGACACAGCTGGGCCTGATGCTCTCGCTGTCTCGCCAGACCACCAACCAGGTCTTGCAGTCCCTGCAGGACCAGGGCGTGCTGCGCGTGGCCTATGGCCGTATCGAGGTGCTGGACCGTGCGCGCTTGATGGACCTGGCCAGCGTGTCGTCCACTGAAAAGCGCATCCTCAGCCAGCTGCAGGGTGCGGGGCCCAAAGGGCGCTCGCCCGACCCTGCCTGAGCGCTGCATGATTGCTGCCTGGGCGGGGCGCTTGAGGTCTTTCCCTCGATTGTCGGGATGCTGACACGCTCAAGGGGCGGCCATCCGCATCATGAGGGCCATGGCGACATTGACGGCAGCGCAGCGCAATCTGCTGCGCGGCGACATCTGGTTCTCTCAAGTGCCGGCAGACCTTGCCGAGGCCTTGATGGCGCGTGGGTTCATCAACACCTTGCGCGATGGCGAAGCCCTCTTCCTTCGCGGCGAGCCCGTTGACGGCTTGTATGCGGTGCTGGAAGGCAGCCTGCACATCTCGGGTGTGACGCGTGAGGGGCGCGAGGCCATGCTGTCCCTGGTCGAGCCGCCCATGTGGTTCGGCGAGATCGCGCTGTTCGACCGCCTCTCGCGCACGCACGATGCCGTGGCGGAAGGCGCGACCACCTTGCTTTTCGTGCCGCTGGCGTCGCTCGATGCCATGCTCGAAGAGCAGCCCCGCTGGTGGCGCCACTTCGGCGTGCTCATGGCCTTCAAGGTGCGCATGGCCTTCATCGCGCTGGAGGATCTGGCCATCGTGCAGCCGGCCGAGCGCTTGGCGCGCAGGCTGGTGTGGCTGGCCTATTGCGCGGTCACCGGTGGCGAGGTGGGGCGGTGTCGCCTGACCATCAAGCAGACCCAACTGGGCATGATGGTGGCCTTGTCCCGTCAGACCGTGAACCAGTTGCTGCGCGCCCTTGAAGAGCGCGGCATCATCCGCCTGTCTTATGGCGTGATCGACGTGATCGACACGCGTGCCCTGGTCGAGGCCGCGGCCTTGGCGCCGACGGAGCTGACCATGATGGAGCGCGCCGGCTTCATGACACCTCGTGCCGCTTGAAGGTCTGTGGTGAGCGACCGTGTTGAAAGCCCGTGTTCATCGGCTTGCTGAGGTCTTTCCCTGATTTGTCGTTGCACTGACATGGCCGGCCCCCTGCCTTGTCCACCATGGCGCCATCGTTCATGGAGCAAGCAAGTTCGAGGAGTAGATCATGTCCAGACAGATGAGTTCATGGCCGGCCGCATCCAGGCCGGCATGGGTGCCCGTGATGGGCGCGGTGGCCTTGGCTGTGCAATGGGTGTCTGCCCAGGCGGCCCCGGCCTTTCCTGATCAGGAAAGCGTGTGCAGCTTCAATGCCACACGCGAGATGCAGCGCGCCGCATCGGCCCAGAACTTCGGCACGCCCGTGGTCTCGCAGGTGCTGGTCAATGGCGCATTGGTGTGGACGGCAGGCGCCAGCAACCCCACACCCGTGCTCAGGCCCGGCGACACGGTTACGCTCAGGGGCAGCGGCTTTGGTCAGGGCCCCGACATCGACTTCAGCAAGATCATGATCGGCAATGCCCGCGTGCTGGAGACCGATCTGGTGATGTATGAGCAGAAGCTTGACCTCATCTCGACGGCCAACTACGAAACCGGCGTGCTGCGCAGCAGCTGGCCCAAGGATGTGCTGGCCTGGTCCGACACGCAGGTGCAGTTCCGTGTGCCGCCGCATGCGAGCAAAGGGCCCTTGAAGCTGCAGGTGCAAAAGCGCACGGGCTACCTCAACTCGCTGATCCACAGCGGGCCGCACAACGTGATCGACGCGCAGGTCTACCGTGTGCCTGCGCCCGCCAACCCGAATTGCGATGTGGTGTCGACCTTGTCGGAAGACAGCAAGGCCATCACGCCGATCGATGTGAGCGTGAGCAACCCCAGCTTTGTCGCCATGGTGACGCTGGGCCGCCAGATGTTCTGGTCTTACGACTACAACCTGGGCCTGAGCCACAAGTTCAAGAACCTGGACTGGGACAAGATCCTCAGCTACAAGACCACCGACCCCTACACACGCCTGGCGGCGGATCCGCAAGCCCTGTTCGGTGCCTACAAGGTCGTCAGCAGCGAGGTCCCGTCCGAGGCCTATCTGGACGTCTACTTCAAGCCCTATCCGCAGCTCAACCCGACGCCGGGCCTGCTGGCCATCGGCCCTCAACTGACCGAAGGCAACACCAGCTCGACCGGCTGGGTGGGCTACCGCAAGGCCGAGTCCAACCACCCCTTGCTGGGCAAGGGCGCCTGGGCAGGTTTCAACTGTGCGTCTTGCCACGGCTACCGCATCAGCTACAGCAAGGGCAGCAGCACGGTGGCCAAGGTCTTTCCTGGTCTGCCCAACCCGGGTTGGAGCATGAAGTGGGCGGTGCTGGGCGACAAGACCGGCCAGACCACAGCGACCTTCTCCTACATCGTGGGCAGCGAGCCGGGCCCCAGCTGGATGCCGGGCACCAAGACGGTGGACAAGACCGCGCTGATCTACCACATGCCAGCTGGCGCGGCCGAAGCCACCATCACCCGCACGGCCGGCGAAGGCACGCTGTACGACAACGACTACCTGTTCTCGCCGATCGCCATCCCGAACGTGACCTTCCACCTGCCGATCCGGCGTGCCTTGTCGCACACCGAGTCGTACGTGGGCTTCGAGGGCTCCTACATCCATGCCCAGGAGCCCGATGGGGCGATGGGCTCGATGGATGCCACATCGCTCAAGGCCTTGACGGCCTATATGTCGACGCTCGACGAGAACGATGACGATCTGCGCAATGTGGGCCTCTACCGCTGGCTCAAGTCCAGCGGCAAGCTTGCACAGACCGGCAGCGCGAGCACCAGCGAAGGCAGCTTCGTGCAAAGCGGCTGGAAAAGCTATGCCGGTGTGACGGGCGCCGTAGCCTTGGGCAAGCTGAGCTTCGATCAGAACTGCGCCAGCTGCCACGCGGACAAGGTGGGCGCCAACACCAACGAGCGCATGATCCCGCTCAACCAGGTCGGCCGCTTCTTTGCGCCGACGGACTTCCAGATCAAGCGCCAGTCGATCCGCGCCACCTATCTGCGCAACCTGTATTGGGTGAGCTCGCGCGGCCTGCTCAGCGATGGCCACGTGCGCAACCTCGAAGACCTGGTCAACCCCGATCGCTGCACGGAAGGCACAGCGCTGTACAACCAGTACTACACCCTGCATGCACCCGTTCGGCCTGCGCCGGGCACGGCCGATCAACCGACGCCCGCGCCTGATCTGAACCGCAAGGGCGATGTGTTCCGCGTGCCCAAGGCCAAGCAGGCCAATATCTTCGACACCACCTCGCCGGCGCGCAACCTGTTCGTTGAGCGGCACAAGTACTTCACCGTGCCAAGCTTCGACGCCAACAACTACTACTGGGACTACCAGAAGCTGCGCAAGGAGTTCGGCCCCGAGATGGGCGCCCCGGGCCCGATCGGCCTGCCGGCTGCCCCGCACCCTTGGTGTGCCAAATCGAGCACCGACGTGGCCAATCTGGTGCAGTACCTGCTGACACTGTGAGAGACAAGTCCGGCAAGGGCCTGGCCTGGCTCTTGCAACACATCCAGCGTGGTCTGCTCTCTCCTGTGACGCCGGATTTGTTGGTGTGATGGCGTCTCTTCATTGCCGCCGGTTCGTCCGGCGGCTTTTTTTGCCTTGCGCAAAACAGGGGCATTGCGCCCTGAACCGTGCGCTGTACTCAAGAATGCGTGACGCAGGTCGATATATCCGACATCAGCTTCCAGCTCGTCGACGAGGTCACCATGTTCTACGTATTGCGCGACGCCACCGGCCAGATCAGCAGTCTGCACCGTGATCCAGTGGTCGGGGCGCAAACCCTGCCCGAGGATCACCCCGAGGTGCGGCTGTTCATGGGCGTGGATTCGGAGTATCAGCAGTTCGCCACGCTGGACGCCAGCTTCCTGCGCGTGCTGGAAGACGTGATCGACGCGCTCATTCGCCGCAATGTGTTGTGCATCACCGACCTGCCGATGGAAGCCCAGCTCAAGCTCTTCGATCGCAAGCACTTCCGTGAAGGCCGCCAGACCCATGCGCTGGACCTTTACAACCCCGGCGGCATGCGTGGGATGGAGTCCAACACGGTGATCGCGGAGTGGTCCGAGTTGCCGGAATGACGGCGCCTTTGCTCAATACGCAATAGATAGGGACTAGGTCAGCACGCGGTGCGTCAAGGCGGGCAACTGCATGCGCACCTTGGCCTGATTGGCCTTGCTCAGCTCGGCCAGCACCACGCCTGGTCCTTCAGGCTGTACCGCCAGCACGCCCCCCCATGGTTCGATCGCCATCGAATGCCCGAATGTGCGCCGGCCGTTTTCATGCAGGCCACCTTGGGCCGGGGCCAGCACATGGCAGAGGTTCTCGACGGCACGGGCGCGCAGCAGCAGCTCCCAGTGGGCCTTGCCGGTGGTGTCGGTGAAGGCGGCGGGTAGGACGATCAGGTCCAGCGCTTTGCTGGCGCCCATGGCGCGAAACAGCTCGGGAAAGCGCAGGTCGTAGCACACGCTCAGGCCGATGTGCCAGTTCTCGCCGGCCTCGTCGCGCATCTCGAATGACACGGGCAGGCGTCCAGGGGTGAGCGAGGCGGCCTCGTCGTAGCGGCGCTGGCCATCGTCAAAGCAAAAGAGGTGGATCTTGTCGTAGCGGGCGACACGCTCGCCCCTGGGGTTGAACACCAGCACGGTGTTGAAGACGCGCTCGGCCTCGTGGCTGCGGATGGGCAGTGTGCCGCCGATGAGCCACACGCCGTGTTCACGCGCGGCCTCGGCCAGCATGTGCTGCATGGGGTTGAGCGAGCGCCCGGGCGACAGCGCATCGGCCAGCGGCTCGGAGATGGCCAGTTTGTCCCTGTCGTGCAAGCCCATGAGGCAGAAGTACTCGGGCAGGGCCACCAACTCGGCGCCGGCCCGGGCGGCCTGGGCAATGAGATCGCGGGCCTGGGCCAGGTTCTCGTCCACGCGGGGGGTGGACACCATTTGCAATGCTGCAACTTTCATGGACGGCAGTCGGTGAGGGGGCCTAGGGACTGTAAGGGGGCGGTGCGCGGGAGACCACACCTTGCCTTATGCTTGCCGCCATCATGGCGGAACAAGACGCGAACGCGCAAGCCGAACAGCTGTCGGCGGCCGGCCCACTGGCGCAATGGGCCCAGCAGATCCAGGACGCGGCACAGCGGGGCGTGAGCCTGCGCGTGCGTGGCGGGGGCAGCAAGGACCATCTGGGCGACACCTCACGCGGAGAGCTGCTGGACACCCGGCTCTGGCAGGGCATCGAATCTTACGAGCCCAGTGAGCTGGTCATGCGGGTGCGGGCCGGCACGCCCCTGCATGAGGTGGAGGCCGTCCTCGAAGGCAAAGGGCAGCATCTGGCCTTCGAGCCGCCACGCTATGCCTTCGTGGCCACCCAGAGCAGCGAGTCCACCATCGGCGGTGTGGTGGCCAGCGGCATCAGCGGGCCGGGGCGCGTGTCGCGCGGCGCGGTGCGGGACCACGTGCTGGGCTGTACCGTGCTCACGGGCCGTGGCGAGTTGCTGCGCTTTGGCGGCGCGGTGATGAAGAATGTGGCCGGCTTCGACCTCTCCCGCCTGATGGCTGGCTCCATGGGCACCCTGGGCGTGATCGTGGACGTGACGCTCAAGGTCATGCCCCAGCCCATGGTGTCGGCCACGATGCGCTTCGAGGCGGACGAGGCGGAGGCGCTGGCACAGATCAACAAGTGGGCAGCGCAGCCTTTGCCCATCGATGCCTCGGCTTGGTGGGACGGCACCTTGCTGGTGCGCCTGCGTGGCGCGCGTGCGGCCGTGGCCAGCGCGGTGCAAGGCATGTACCGCGAACGCCATGGCGAACTGCTGGCTCCGCCTGTGGCCGAAGGCTTCTGGCAAGGCGTGCGTGACCAAAGCGATGAATTCTTTGCGCGGGCCCGCCAGGCCGTGGCACAAGCGGGCCAGCATGGCGTGACCCTCTGGCGCATTGCCGTGCCGCCCACCACGGCGCCGCTGGGCCTGCACGGCGAGATGCTGGCAGAGTGGTGGGGTGGCTTGCGCTGGGTGTGCACGCCCGCGCCGGCTGCGGCCATTCACGAGGCCGTGGGCAAGGCCGGTGGGCATGCCCAGGCCTTTGTCACCACACAAGCCACAACCCTGGTGGCACCGGGTGCCTGGTCACCCGTTCAGCAACGCCTGCATGCGCAGGTGCAAAAAGCCTTCGACCCACAAGGTGTGTTCGACACCGGTCGCCTGTGGCCCCGTCGTTCTACCTGATCGATCATGCAGACTCAGCTCGCACCCGAACACCAATCCACACCCGAAGGCCGCAAGGCCCAGGAGGTGCTGCGGCAATGCGTGCATTGCGGCTTTTGCAATGCAACCTGCCCGACCTACCGGGTCACCGGCAATGAGCTCGATGGGCCGCGTGGCCGCATCTACCTGATGAAGCAGGTGTTCGAAGGGCAAGCCCCCACACGGACCACGCAGACGCATCTGGACCACTGCATCGGTTGCCGTCATTGCGAAAGCACCTGCCCATCGGGTGTGCAGTACCACGAGCTGCTGGCGGTGGGTCAGCCCGTGGTGGATGCCCAGGTCGAGCGTCCCTGGCGTGAGCGCCTGCTGCGCAAGGGGTTGATGACCTTGATGCCTTCACCTTGGTTTGCGCCTGCCTTGAAGCTGGGGCAGGCCGTGCGGCCCTTGTTGCCAGCGGCCTTGCGCGAGCATGTGCCTGCGAGGCCCCCCATGGCCGCACCGGCCTGGCCCGACCCGCGCAAGAGCCTGCATGCAAGGCGCATGCTGCTGCTCAAGGGCTGCGTGCAGCCGGGCCTGCGCCCGCACATCGATGCGTCCACGGCCCGCGTGCTGGATGCCATCGGTATCCGCGCGGTTGTGGCGTCTTCATCGACCTGCTGTGGTGCGGTGCAAGGGCATCTGGGGGACCTGGAGGGCGCCAAGGACCGCGCACGGCGCAACATCGACGCCTGGTGGCCTTACATCGAATCACCCACGCCCGTGGAGGCCTTGCTGATCAATGCTTCGGGTTGTGGGGCCTGGGTCAAAGACTACGGCAGCTTGCTGGCCGACGACCCGGCCTATGCCGACAAGGCCAGTCGTGTGGCGGCGATGGCGCGTGACCCGGGCGAGATGCTGGCCGGCTGGATGCCCCAGCTCAAGCGCAAGCTGGCCAAGAAGGTGCAGACGGGCCTGGGGGCGGTGACCTTCCACCCCCCATGCAGCCTCAGCCATGCGCAAAAGCTCAGCAGCGCGGCCAAGCCGGGCCCGATCGAATCAGGTCTGCGCGAGCTGGGCTTCGAGGTCAAGCTGGCCATGCAAGACAGCCACCAGTGCTGCGGTGCCGGTGGGGCCTACAGCGTCTTGCAGCCTGAGTTGTCCAAGCAGTTGCGCGACCTCAAGCTCAAGGCCTTGCAGGCCACCGAGCCTCAGTTGATCGCCAGTGCCAATATCGGCTGTATCGTGCACCTGCAGGCCGGCACCAACACGCCGGTCAAGCACTGGCTGGAGGTGCTGGACGAAGCCCTGTCGAGGTGACAAGGGCTTCGTCGGTGCTCAGTTGGTGATGATCAGCTCGCGCCAGGAGATGCGGCGTGTCACCTGGTTTTGCGACTTGATGGGCGTATTGCTGGTCACAGTGGAGCCGTCCGACAGGTTGGTGATGGTGATCACCTTGCCGTTGGGCAGCCTCACGAGCGTGGGGGCTGTGGCCAGGGCCGTTGTCGTGCCGTTGGTCAACAACTGGCCAACCTGCGTGGCACCGGACACGGTGGAACCGGTGCGGTAGTCCAGGAAGTTGATGAAGCTGGAGCCACCTACACTGCAAGCGCTGGATGAACTGGGGATGTTGGAAGTGAAGGCCAGCGTGCCCAGTTGCAGGTCCGGGTCCGTGTTCATGCGCTCACCTGATTCGGGCAGGTCGGCATACCAGCCATTCATGGTGGTCAGGTCTACGCTGTAGCTGACGGTGCTGGTAGCTGTACGGATGTTGCTGTTGTCTTGCAGCACCTGCTTGATGAAGCAGTTTGTTTTGATGGAACTGCTGCAGGTGTTGGATCGAGGGCTGCCATAGAGGCCCGACGAGCCGCTGGCGGTGGTCAAGGGGTCCTTGATACCGTAGATCGTCTGCACGCCCGTGGTGGACACATCTGACACGCCCAGGTAGGAGCCGGTTCCCACGAAGACGACCGTGGTGCCGGACACATTGCCCACTTCGGGGCGGGCTGTCACAGGCTGGCGGGTGCCGCTGGCGTCGGCCAATGTGGCCAGCAGCTGCACGGGTGCGCTGCCACCGGAAGCGGTGAGGGCGCTGATGTCGATGCGCCAGACATTGCCAAGTAAGTCGCCACCATAGATGCGCTTGGACAGGTTGTTGCTGTTACCCAGGTCCACGTAGGCACTGATCTTGGCCAGGCCAGCAGGGCAGGGCGCCGCGCTGCATCCGGCAACTGTGCTGCCGCTGCTGTTGCTGCCCATGCCTGTGTCGATCTTGCTGATGACGGCGCCGGTCTTGGCGTTGAGCACCCAGACGATGCCATGTCCGCTGCCCGGCGACACGTTGTTGTAGCCCGATGTCACGATCGCCACCCATGTGCCATCGGAGATCTTGGTGATGATGGGGGCGCCATAGGTGTAGCCGAGGTCGGCGTCGGTGGTGTAGCCGGTGCCCTTGCTGGTGTCATAGGTGAACTCCCAGAGCACCTTGGGGGTCAGCGGGTTGCTGATGTCCAGCGCGAAGTAGCCGCGTCCGCCATTACCCAGGCCGCTGACCAGAATGGTGTGCCAGCTGCCGTCGTAATAGACATCGCCCTGGCGTGGCGTGGCGTTGATGTAGAACGAATGGTTTGCGGCGTAGTTCTTGTCGGCCAGCTTGTAGAGCTTGGGCAAGATCATCGAGGGGATATAGGCCCAGGCTTCCGCGCCGGTGTCGGCCTTGAATGCATGCAGCATGCCATCGTTGGCGCCCACGTACAGCATGGGCTGGCGGGCGGAGTTGCTGTTGCGGAAGTCTGCGTATCCCGCATCCGCATAGTTGAACTGAGGCGCTTTGACATAGACCGCCTGCGAATCCACGATGTCGCCCAGGACATGGGTGCGCTGACGGTAGTAGGTGCTGTTGTCGGGGCCTTCATTGCTGCGGTCGCCGCGCAGGAAGTTGACCAGGTTGATGCCGCCCGCGCCGGTGGTGTTGCCTGCCGTGCTGCTGTCAACCTGACTGCCGCTGTCCAGGCAGGTCGATCCCGAGGCACACATCTGAGACAGACTACCGATGGCGGCCATCTTGAAGTTGGCCTGCATGGTTGTGCTCATGGACGTCCAGACGAAGGGCAGCAGCGGTGTGCTGGCGCTGGGATCATAGGTGTAGAGGTTGCGTGAACTCCAGGTCAGGTTGTCCAGCAGGGGCGTGGTCTTGGTGGTGCTGTTGGCGTAGACCTCGCCCGACTCGGACCAGTCGGGGTAGCTGGACAGTGCGCCTGTGGTCACGTCGATGGTGTAGCGCGCCATCTCGCCATACCAATCGCTGGAGCGAAAGGTCGACTTGAACACGAAGTTATCGCCATTGGAGACGTTCGGGTTGCTGGTGGTGGCAGCCGAGGCGTCGGAGGTGGCAGCGTTCACCGACTGGATGAAGTTGGCCAGGCCGGTCTTCAAGTCAGCGGGGTTGGCGGCGGAGTAATAGGAGCCACGACCGTTGACGGCGGCGTGCCACAGGTCGTCGATGGTGGTCTGGGTGTTGCTGACGGCCTTGGGCCAGTTGCAGGCGCCCGAGGTCTGCCAGGTGCAGGTGCCATTGCTGGCGGTGGTCGTGCTGGTGCTGGTGCCTTGCTTGACGTCGTAGAAATCGCCCGACTTGGCCGTGGCGTAGTTCGACTGGAACAGCATGTAGCCCGAAGCGCCCAGGCCGATGGTCGAGGTGTACATGCGCTGTTGCTTGTCGGCCACGTTGTTGCTGGCGACATCGGTGCCCAGCACGCCATTGGTGTTGCTGTAGGCCGAGTCGCGGATGTCCGTCATGTAGTAGTACTGCGCCACGTCAGCCAACGTGTTGGACACGGCGTTGCCATCGAATTGTGGGCGGTTGACTGAGCTGGCGCCGTCTTGGTCGCCGATGGCGGTGCTGCCGTCGATCTGCGTCGGGTTGCTCGATTCGTTCCAGTAACCGTCCGTCGAGAGGATCGTGTAGTTGCGCTGACAGGCGTACTGCATGGGGTCAACCGCCGTCTGGTTGTTCACCTTGGTGAGCTTGCCCGCGAAATAGCGGCCCGCGGTGGACAGGGCCACGCGCAAAGGCGTGCTGTTGTTGGGCTTGGCTGCAATGAACTTGGCATACCACTGCTGCTTCTGGCCGGTCGAACCCGATGTGAAGTCGGAGACGCCCAGGAAATCGGAGCCCGTGTTGTTGTTGATGCTCATGTAGCCTACGCGCTTGGACGAATCCAGCACCGAGAAGGCCAGTGAGGCGGCCGACTTGGCCATCTGCATGCGGGTGCGGTAGTACGCCCACCAGTTGGCGAAGTTGGTCATCTCCTCCGCATAGGTACAGGTGGTGCCGGCGCAGTCGCTGCGGGTGTTGGCTTTTGTGGTTGTGCCTGGGTAAGGGTAGCTGGTGTTGGTCGAGGTGATGGTCACCTTGGTGTTGCTGCCTGGTACCGAGGGCGAGGTCATGCCGGGATAGCGGGCATAGGTGTAGGTCGAGCCACCGGTGGGAGCTGTTTCGATGCGGGTGGCGCGGCAGTTCGTGCGGGCGGAGTCCGCACACCATCTCAGCATGGCCGGATAAGGGTAGGCGGCACTCGACGTAGTGGCCGTTGTACAGGTCTTGAGGTTGAGCGCAGTGCAGTACTCACCGGGAATGAACGTGTAGTAATAGGCGTTGCCAACGAGGTTTTGCGTGGTGCCCGATGAAGACGATGTGAACAGGTTGTTGGTACCCGTGTTGGGCATGTTCGACGGCGTCATCACGTTGAAGCCATCGAAGGGGACGGCGGACCATGTCGATGTGTTCGCCGAGGTCATGCTGGGGTAGCTGGAGCCGTCGTATTTCAGTGGTGGTGTGTAGGTGATGGAGGGGTCGTAATAGATCCCGTTGTAGCCGGCGTTGCGGGCGAGCGAGTCGGTCGAGCTGTTGGCCCAGTCGGGCAGGAAGTCCCAGGCCATCGAGCCGGAGTCGTCCAGCACATAGAAGATGTTGGGTTTGACCAGGGAGGAGGTCGAGGTCTCAAGCGGAGCGGTGGCCAGGTCTGTCAAGGCTGCGGGCGCAGGGTGCGTCAGCGTGGCCAGGACGAGCGCACAGCCCAACAGGCGTGTGTGGCGGGCGGTTCGGAGCGTGGAATGAGACATGATGCATCTCCGGTTGCTTTACAGCGCAACCATGGACTGGACAAAGCTCTGCGTGTTGCGAGGACCGACAACCCTGACTGTGATGCGGTAGTAAACCTGGCTGGTCGAGTTCAAGCCCTCGTGTCCTGCGTCGCAGGAGCTGCCACCCGCACAGGTGCTGCTGGAGGCATTGGGTGACACAGAGCAGTCGTTGCTGGTGTTTTGGGCGTCGCCTGCGCCGCTGCACATGCGTTGGATCACATAGGAAACCGTGTTGCCGGCCGTATCGGCATTGCCGGAGTTGCCGGTGCTCACGGTCTTGACATAGCCGCCAGCAACCAGGTTGCTGGTCCAGAAGTCCGACCAGCTTTGAGAGCCTGTGGGGTCTTGCCGGTGGGCGATATAGCCCTGCGCGCTCTGGTCGCAGGTCAATGCGGTGCTACCCACAGCCGCGTCACACAGGTTGGCCGTGGAGGACGAGGCTAGGCCGTTGTTGGCTTCGAGCCAGGCCACGGCCGCTTCGATACCGGCATCGGCCGAGTGGGTGGCGGCCTGCTGGAAGGCCAGGTTGCCTGCCAGGGCGTTGGTCGTGTAGACAGCACGGGTCAAGGCCAGGGCACCAAGGGTCATGGCGACCAGCACGATGATGGCCATCAACAAAACGATGCCGTCTTGGCGGCCTGCGCGCGGCATGGGCCGCTTGGACTTGTGGGCAAATGAGGTCAGCATCCTGAACCTCCTTGATAGGTGGCTTGCCCGCCTTGCCAGATCGCATTGCGCAGTGGCACGGTGGTTTCCAGGGTCTTGTAGCGGTAGCTCTGCCAATCCGAGTTGTTGGTGCTCAGATCGAAAGTCACGGCTGTGGGATTGGTGGGCGTGGTGCTTGTTGTCGCCGTACTACCAGACCAGGTCGGTGCCATGATCGTTGGCGTGGACTTGTCGTAGGCGCCGCTTTGGGTAGACGAGCTGCGTGCCACCAGGGCCAGGCGCATCGACAAGGTACGGGCCCAGCTGCAATAGGGCGTCCAGCCACTCTTGTCAGCCGAGCTGGCCGGCGTGGTCTGGTCATATGTGCTGACGACGCCCGTCATGGTCGATGACGGATTGGTCGTGTCCCGGCCATACTGGGCGCGCATGGCCACGATATTGGCGGCGATGGGCACCCAGACGTTGTTGTTCGATGTGTAGCTGCTGTTGCTGCAGTCGTAGGCGGTGTAGTCACACATCGTCAGGTTGCCATTGCGTACCGCATAGGCGTGCACAACGGGTGTGGGGCCCAGGTTGTAGATGATGCTGCCCACGGGCAGACCGCTGACGCCAGGGTTCACGGAAACCGTTGACGCGCCCACGTTGGTGACCATGTCCGTGGTCAGGTTGCAGGTAGTGGGCCGAACCGAGGTCTGGGCGATCAGGATGTCGTTGATGTTGAACGAGGTGCCTGTCGTGACCTGATAGGAACCGGACGAGGAGTTGGCAATCAGCGCATCACCTTCGGATGAGCCGCTGGAGCTGCCATACACCACCAGGATCGTGTCGGTGCCCGAGTCCCCAGCGGGCACGGTGCTGATGAGGGGGTTGATCGTGGCCGGTGCCAGCGGGACCGTCACGTTGACCTTGTCTGTGCTGGTCTTGTAGGTGACGTTGCAGCCCAGGATGTTGAAAGCGCTGATGCCGTAGCCAGAAGCCTGGATGTCACGTTCCAGAGAGTAGAGCGCGAGGTTGCCATTCATCTGTGCATCGCTGCCGCCGGCCGCGATCCGCTTGCTGGCATCGGAGTTGGACAGCATCTGCATCATGATCACGACGGCGGCCATGCCGATGGCCAGGCCCACCATGATTTCGATGAGGCTGAAGCCGTTTGAGAAACGTCGGGTTGAGGCTTTCATCGCATCACTCCCTTATCTGAACTGCGCGACGGCGGTGTAGTTGTGGGAGTCTGTGTCGCCCGGTGCTTTCCAGGTGATCGTGATGGTCGCCTGACTGACGTTGGCCGTGACCCCATTCGCAAACTGCAGCTTGGCCGTGACGTTGGGCAGGCCCGAGTTCTGGACAGAGCTCAACCACTGCGTATAGCCCGTGCCGGAGGGGCTGGCGAAGGTGGTTTGCAGGGTGGTGGCGGTCTTGTCGCTGGCCCACATGCGGCTGATCAGGTCATTGGCCAGCAGAGCTGCAGTGGAGCGATACTCTGCGCTTGAGGCTTGTTTGATCGAGACGGCTTGCAACTGGATGATGGACAGTACACCCAGCGAAAAGATGAGGATGGCCACGAGGGCCTCCAGCAGCATCACGCCAGCTTGACGATGACGGTGGTGGTGAGTGCGCTTGTTCATGATGGGCAAGCCATGGCTTGTGTCTTGTTGCCGCTACCGCTGGTGATGCTGGGGTCACACAGTCGTGCCTGGCCGGCGGGGGTCACCACAACGCGCAGGCAGCGGTAGGAGCCCGTACCGGTGGAGGTCCGGCAATCGCCATTCGTGTTTTGAATGTCGATGGTGTAGGTGGCGATCGTGCCGGCTTGCTGGCCCAGGCCATTGAAGGTGACCACCGGTGCCGCGCCTGCGGAGGAAGAGCTCAGGGCGATGGAGACGCCTGCGCTGTTCGCGGCCACTGACTTTTGCAGCAGATATGGGTCGGCCGCATCAGAGGTGTTGACGCCGCATTTACCTGCGGGCGAGTTGCCCGAGTTCAGGTTCACCACCCAGTTCTGGCCGGATGCGGACAGGGTGCAGTCACTGCCCAACGTGGAGGTCAGCTGAAAGCGCACCGGCGTATTGCGTTTGACGGCTTCGGCCCGCGCCTGATGCAGGCCCGTCATGATGGACTCGGCGGCACTGCGGATCTGGTTGTTGCGGATCCAGTCTGCCAAGGAGGGTGCCCCTGATACGAGCAGGAACGCCAAGATGGTCAGGCCGACCATCAGTTCGATCAAGGTGACGCCGCGGGCGGGCCTGAAGGGGCGGTTCAGCATGTGCCCCCCTTCTTGGTCACCCAGCATGTGGTGTTGGATGTCCAGCCGCTTGGCGCGGGAGAGCCGATGGTGGTGGCGCGGTTGCCATCTTGATCGACCGTATAGGTGAACCCGGCCATTTGTCCGGCACCTGTGGCGGTGAGTGTGTAGTGGGTTGAGTCAGCCGCCGCACAGGTGAATGTGAAGTAACTGTTCGATGGCATATTGGCCTTGAGCGCCCCGCCGCAGTCCGTACCGTTGAGGTAGGTGCGCTGATCCTGGAAGTACTGCTCCATCTTGGTCTGCAGTGTGGCCAGGTTGTTGGTCGCCTGGGGGATCTTGCCCCGGACGATGTAGTCCTGATAAGCCGGATACGCGACAGCGGACAGGATGGCAACGATGGCCACCACAATCATCACTTCGATGAGCGTGAACCCGTGCGCCGGTGACCGCAGCCTTGTGTTGATGGTGGAAGCATGCATACCCAAAACCCCTTCTCTTGAGGACATGATGTCCTTGCGTCAGGAATTCTGGGCAGACGCCCTGGGGAAGGAAGGTCGGATAACCGTGAGAAATCCGACGCTTTAGCGACCGTTTACGAGTTGTTGCGAGCAGCTGTTCACACCGCTTGTCAGGCGTGTGACCGTTCGTCGGCCGAGCTTGACCGTTCAGCGGCGACGGACGGCGACACGGTTTTCAGCGCTCTTTAGTGCTCGATGGGGCGCGCAGGGTCGGCGCACCACTCGCTCCACGAGCCCGCATACAGGCGCGTGGCGGGCAGGCCGGCCTGGGCCATGGCCAGCAGGTTGTGGCAGGCCGTCACGCCAGAGCCGCACTGGTGGACCACCGTTTGAAGCGGCGCGCCAGCCAGCACGACGTCGAACTCGGCCTTGAGCTGTTCGGCAGGCTTGAAGCGCCCATCGGCCTGCAGGTTGTGCTGGAAGAAGCGGTTGCGCGCGCCGGGGATGTGGCCGCCCACCGGGTCCATGGTTTCGTTCTCGCCGCGAAAGCGGTCAGGCGCGCGGGCGTCGATCAGCAGTTGTTGGCCGCTCTGGCTCAGTTGCGCGAGGACCTCGTTGGCGCTCAGAACCCAGTCGGCGCGAGGCTGTGCCTTGAACGCGCTGGCCGTGCGTGCCGGCATGGCCGTGTCCACCGCGCCTTGAATGGCCAGCCAGGCCTGCCAGCCGCCATCGAGCACCTGCACGGCCTCGAAGCCCGCCCAGCGCAGCAGCCACCACAGGCGAGCGGCGAACATGCCGCCGGCATCGTCATAGGCCACTACACGCGTGCCAGGCTGGATGCCCCAGGCCCGTGCTGTGCGCTCGAAGGCTTCGGGCGATGGCATGGGGTGGCGGCCGTTGCGGCCGGTCTTGGGGCTAGAGAGATCCCGGTCCAGGTGGGCATACAGGGCCCCTGCGATGTGGCCTTGTGCATAGGCTGCCTCGCCGGCTTGCGTGTTGGCCAGGTTGAAGCGGCAGTCGATGACGAGCCAGTCCTGATCCCCTTGCCTTTGCGACTGCCGCAAAGCTTGTGCGAGTTCAGCGGCGGAGATCAGGGGCGAGGCGTTTGTCGTCATGTTGATGAGGGCTCAAGAGGGCAGCAGGGCGCGCTCGATGGCCTGGGCCACGGCGTCGGGGGCCTCGTGCACCAGCCAGTGGGTGGCCTTGGGCAGGCGGGTGAGGTGCAGATCGGGCACGTAATGATTCAGTCCATCGAGCAGGCTGGGCGGCAAGGCCGTGTCGGCTTCGCCCCAGATCACGTGGGTGGGCAGCTTGATGTAGAGCAGCGCATCCGGCAGTTGCAGCGTGTTGATGGTGTCTGACGGCGACGTGGGCGGATGCAGGGGCGAGGCGCGGTAGTAGTTGAGCGGGCCGGTGAGGGCAGACCTAGCCGTGTCGCTGCCAGCGATCGGCTCGGGTGTGGCCGACCAGGCCTGCCGGTATTGATCGCGCAGGGCCGGGGTGAGCCAGCTGGCGCCACCGAAGCGCTCGAAGAAGGGCCACATCTGCTCGAAATCGTTGGCTGCCAGTTGAGGTTCGATGCCGGGTTGACGCAGCAGGTTCATGTAGCTGCTGGCTGCTTGCTGGGCCGGGTCGTCACGCAGGGCCTTGAGAAACTGGCCCGGGTGCGGTGCGTTGAGGATGACCAGGCGCTGCATGAGCTGCGGTGCCACGGCCGCCAGGCCCCAGGCCAGGGCGCCGCCCCAGTCGTGGGCGATCACGGCTGCCGCAGGGGTATCGGGCGTGGCCGCTTGCTGCTGGATCAGCGCGGCCAGATCCCCCAGCACGACATTGGCACGGTAGGCGCGGGCGTCGGCCGGGGCGTACGAGCCGGGGTAGCCGCGCAGGTTCGGTGCCACACAGCGGTAGCGGTCACCGAAACGCGCCAGCATCTCGTCCCACACGAAATTGGCTTCGGGAAAGCCGTGCAGGAAGAGCAGCAGCGGCGCACCAGGCTGGCCGGCCACGCGGCAGCTCAGGAAAGGCTGCTCTTGGCCACTGGCGGGCAGGGTGACGCGCTCGGTGTGGATCATCGTGAAGGATCAGAGATCAGAACAGCGCCATGCTCAGCTTGCGGCGGTACTGGTCGATCAGCGGATCGTGCCCGGCCACTTCGACCTTGCCCGAGATCTCCAGCTTGGGCTTGTCTTGCGCGCCAGGTGCCCCCGCCACGGGTTTGCCGGCCACGGGCTTGGGCTGCGGCTTGGTCAGCACTTCGAGGATGGCCACATAGGTCTTGCGCGCCAGCTCTTCGTTCCAGCTCTTGTCGCGCATGATGATTTCCAGCAGTTCGTCCATGGCGGCGGTGGGCTGGCTGGCGGCCCAGAACAGCTGGGCCAGCGCGAAGCGCGCGGCAAAGTCACGCTTGTTGGCGGCAATGGCTTCTTGCAAGTCGGCCGGCGAGGGGCCTTCGCGGGCAGCCTGCACGGCGGCGATGTAGCGGCTGAAAGCCAGCGGACGGGCTTCGGGCACCGGCCCCGTGGCGCGCCCCGCGACCGGCAGGAAGATGTGCTTGGCCGCTTCCACCTGGCCTTCGGCCAGCAGCAGCTTGATCAGGTCGTAGCGGGCCTCGTCGTTGTTCGGGTCCTTGGCAAGGGCGTCTTCCAGCTTGGCCAGAGCCGAGTCGGTGTCGCCCGCGTCGGCCAGCTCCCCGGCCTCGGCGGCTTCGTCTTCGGCAGCGATCTCACCTTCGCCGGGCACATGCTTGTCCAGGAACTCGCGGATCTTCTCTGGCGGCAGGGCGCCCACGAAACCGTCCACGGGCTGGCCGCCGACGAACAGCACGCAAAACGGGATGGAGCGCACGCCGAACATCTGCGAGAGCTGGCCGGAGATTTCGGGCTGCTCGTCGGCATTGCACTTGGCCAGGATGAAGCGGCCTTGGTACTCGGCCTCCAGGCGCTCCAGCACCGGCCCCAGGGCCTTGCAGGGGCCGCACCACTCGGCCCAGATGTCGAGCAGCACAGGCACCTGCATCGAGGCGGCGATCAGGTCGGATTCGAAGTTTTCTATCGTGATGTCGATCATGTTGGGCAGATCTGGCGAGGATAAGTGTGGGCGGCCGACGGGCCAGCGCCTAAAATCGCGGGTTTGACGTGGCGAAATGAGGATCGAGCCGTGAGTGACGCAACTGGAGTGGCGACGGGCGTGAACAACGTGAAAGCGGGTGTGAAGGTGGGGGTCGTCATGGGCTCCAGCAGCGACTGGGACGTCATGCGCCACGCCGCCGACATTCTGACCGAGTTCGGCGTACCTTTCGAGGCCCAGGTTGTGTCGGCACACCGCATGCCCGATGACATGTTCCGCTATGCAGAATCCGCAACCGACCGTGGCCTGGTGGCCATCATCGCCGGTGCGGGCGGTGCGGCCCACCTGCCGGGCATGCTGGCGGCCAAGACCACGGTACCGGTGCTGGGCGTGCCCGTGCCGTCCCGCCATCTGCAAGGCGTCGATTCGCTGCACTCCATCGTGCAGATGCCCAAGGGCATTCCCGTGGCCACCTTTGCCATTGGCACGGCCGGCGCCGGCAATGCCGCGCTGTTCGCGGTGGCCATGCTGGCCAACGTCGATGGGGCCTTGCGCGCCAAGCTCGAGGCCTTCCGTGCCCGCCAGACCGAAGTGGCCCGCGCCATGACGCAGGACCTGACGATGCCGGGTGCAGAACCGGATGCAGAAGGAAGCAAGGCATGAGCGATGTGATCCTGCCCGGCGCCACGCTGGGTGTGATGGGCGGTGGCCAGCTGGGCCGCATGTTCGTGCACGCCGCGCAGGCCATGGGCTACAGCACGGCCGTGCTCGATGCCGACCCGACCAGCCCCGCCGGCCTCGTGTCCCACCACCTGATTCAGACCGGCTACACCGACCCGGCCGGCCTGGCCGAGCTGGCGCAAGTTTCGGCCGCCATCACCACCGAATTCGAGAACGTGCCGGCCCAGGCGCTGGACAAGCTGGCCGAAACGCGGCCCGTGTCGCCCGCCGGCAGCGCCGTGGCCATCTGCCAGGACCGTGCCCGCGAGAAGGCCCATTTCGTGGCGTGCGGCGTGGCCTGTGCACCGCACACCCTCATCGAAACGCCCGAGCAACTGGCCGCCGTCGGCGAAGACTTGCTGCCCGGTATCCTCAAGACCGCGCGCATGGGCTACGACGGCAAAGGCCAGATCCGCGTCAAGACCCGTGAAGAGCTGGCTGCAGCCTGGGCCGAACTCCAGCGCGTGGGCTGCGTGCTCGAAAAGATGCTGCCTCTGGCCTACGAGGTCAGCGTCATCGTCGCGCGTGGTCGCGATGACCAGGTCGTGCACTTCCCGCTGCAAGAGAACCTGCACCGCGACGGCATCCTGGCCGTGACCACGGTGCCGTCCCCCCATGTGACCGAAGCCGTATCGCAGCAGGCCTATGCCTGGGCGCACAAGATCGCCTCCAGCATGAACTACGTCGGCGTGCTGTGCGTCGAGTTCTTCGTGCTGCAGGACGGCCGCATCGTGGCCAACGAGATGGCGCCGCGCCCGCACAACTCCGGCCACCACACCATTGATGCCTGCGATGTCTCGCAGTTCGAGCTGCAAGTGCGCTGCATGACCGGGCTGCCCCTGGTCGAGCCTGTGCTGCACAGCCCCTGCTTCATGCTCAACCTGCTGGGCGACCTGTGGTTCCCGAATGGCGCAGATCAAGGTACGGCTGCGCAACAAGAACCAGATTGGGCCGCCGTGCTCAAGCTTTCGGGCACGCACCTGCACCTGTACGGCAAGACCGAGGCCCGCAAGGGCCGCAAGATGGGCCACTTGACGGTGACGGGCGACACCGCCGAGGCTGCGCGCCAGGTGGCGCTCAAGGCCGCAGCCATCCTGGGCATCGCGTCTTTCTGAAAGCCCAACCCGAGCGACCACATGCGCCTGCTTGACCCAGACCAAGAGCCCGACGCCATCGACCAGGCCGCGCAGCGCCTGGCCGACGGCGGCTTGCTGGCCCTGCCCACCGAGACCGTCTACGGTCTGGGTGCCCGTGCCGATGACGATGCCGCCGTGGCCCGCATTTTCGCGGCCAAAGGCCGCCCCGCCGACCACCCCTTGATCGTGCACGTGCCCAACCAGGCGGCAGCGCTGGCTTTTGTCTCGGCCTTCCCGCCCGTGGCCCAGCGCCTGACCGAAGCCTTCTGGCCCGGCCCCCTGACCGTGATCGTGCCGCGCAACCCCGAGATGGCCGCGGCCGCGGCTGGCGGGCATGACACCATCGGCCTGCGCTGCCCCGACCACCCCGTGGCCCGCGCGCTGCTGGAAGCCTGCGCCCTGCGCGACGTCATGGGCGTGGCCGCGCCGAGCGCCAACCGCTTTGGCCGCATCAGCCCTACGCGGGCCGAGCACGTGGTCGAAGAGTTCGAAGGCCAGGGCGAAGGGCTCGACGAAGTCTGGGTGCTGCAAGGCGGCCCGTGCGATGTGGGCATCGAGTCCACCATCATCGACTGCTCGCGCGGCCACCCGGTGCTGCTGCGACCTGGGCGCCTCAAGCTGGCCGAGATCGAGGCTGTGGCGGGCGAGCCCGTGCAGTGGTCCCGCCCCGAGGCGCCGGACCCGGCCGCGCCCAAGGCCTCGGGCACGCTGATGTCGCACTACGCGCCGCGCGCCAAGCTCCGACTGATGGAGGATGCGCAACTCAACGCCGCGCTGGACGTCATCGAGCCCGAGCTGACCGCCGCCCTGCTCAGCGACGCCACACAAGGCCCGCGCATCGCCGTGTACTCGCGCAGCCTGTGGGCCTGGCGCCCCAAGCACCGCGGCATCGTCCACCTGTCCATGCCGGGTGATGCGGTCACCGCCGCGCACGACCTGTTCGCCGACCTGCGCGAGCTGGACGCCACCGGGGTCGAGCTGATCTGGGTGGAGACCCCGCCGAACGATGCGGCCTGGGACGGCGTGCGCGACCGGCTCAACCGTGCGGCGGCATCCTGAAAAAACCGAACACCAAATAAGCCAGGGCCGCGTGATTGCCTTACTTTACGTGGCAGACTCTGCGGCGCCCCCATGCCCCGCTATGCTTGGGCGCCTTGAGTTGAAAATAGAACGTCCTGACCGACGACCGTTAGCCGGAGATCCCATGTTTCGCTTTGTCCCTTCCGTGATGCCCGCATCCTTGCGCCGACTCGGCCTGGTGGTTCTGGCTTGTTCCGCCATGGCCCTGGCGGGGTGTGGCGGCGGCAGCCGGGCGAAGGATTACGCGCCCAGCCGGATGGTGTCGTTTGGGGATGAGAACAGTGCGTTTGCGGATATTTATTTGCCAGACGCCAATGGTGCGGCGCAGCCAATCAAGGGCTTGGCCTATTCCGTGAATTCCGTGGTGGTCACTGACGGGCCGTTTGTGTGCGCCCATAGTGGTACCACTCCACCAGCGGCCTGCACCACAGACAATGGCGCTACTTTTGTGGCCGATACCAGTCCAGCAGAAGTCAATGGCTTTGTTTTGGATATTGGAAACGCGGCTCCGGCGATCAACTACCCGAGCGTGGTGACGGTGTTCGAGAAGGGCTCAGAGCAGAACAACTCTAGCAACATCTTGCAACGCACTTGGAAGCGCGGCTATTTGTGCTCGGCATCTAACAACTGGGTCAAGTATGTGGCTATGGCGTTTGGTTTTAATTTTCCAAACAGTTGTGACTCTGGATCGGGTGCCGTCAGTTATGCAGCCAATGGCGCACATGTTGCGGAAATCGTTGCGCAGGTGGCTGCGCACCAAGGTGAATTGGGTGATGGCGTGTTGGTGACGATCATGGGCGGTCAGAACGATATCATCGATCTCTACAACGCAGTACATGGCTCGCCCCCGACAATGACGGAGGATCAAGCCATAACGGAACTGAAGAGTCGAGCAGCACAACTTGCTCGAGCCGTGGGCGTGATCTTCAACAGTGGCGCCAAGGTGATCGTGGCTTTGACTCCTGATTTGGGGCAATCTCCGCTCGCGACGACCGATGGCACCAGCACTTTGCTGAGTAATTTGACCGCAGCATTTAATAACACGTTCTATATCGAGAACGTTGCACGTAACTACAATGACGGGCGCAAAGTTGCGGGGGTCAATACGTCGTACATCACCGATCCCAATACGCGCTCTTCGTCTTATGTGTACACCACACCGGCATGTGATTCGACCAAGACCGTGCAGTACTCGAATCAGATGCCTTCACCCGTGACCTCTGATAAGCCGGCGAATGGCGTCTTGTATTGCACCAGCGATAACTTGGCCACCAACGCTTCCGTGTCCACCTACATCTGGGCCGATGACAGGCACTTCGCCCCCGCCGGCCACGTCCAGATCGGCTCCACCGCCTACAACCGCGCAGCCAATCAGTTCTGACCTGAGCTAAGACCGGCGCGGTCCCGCATCGTCCAGCCGATCAGCGCCTCCAACGCGGGGCGCGCCGTCTCGGCCTGCGGGTGGTTGATCACCCCCACCACCACCCAACGGTGGCCTGAGTCTCCTTCCACATAGCCGGCCTGCGCCACCACGCCATCGAGCGAGCCGGTCTTGATGTGGGCACGCCCGGCCACGCTGGCGAGCTTTTTGGTGGTGCCATCCACGCCTGTGATGGGCAGCGAGGCGATGAACTCCGGCATGGTCGGGCTGGCCCACATGCTTTGCAGCCAGCGCCCCAGGCAGGCTGCGCTGCTGCGCTCTGCGCGCGACAGGCCCGAGCCGTTGTCCAGCACCAGCGCCGTGCCTTCGCATGGCGATCGCCCGGTGGTGTTGCGCGTGGCATTGAGCACCTGCTGGGTCACCGCCTCGCGCGCTTTGTCCAAGGTGGCTGGGCCAGAGGCCGACGCAGCATTGGCGGCCATGGTCAGGAACAACTGGCGGGCCATCACGTTGTTGCTGAACTTGTTGATGTCGCGCACCACCTGCCCCAAGGGCGGCGAAGCCCAGCTTTGCCAGACCGTGGCGCCATCGGGCCAGTCGCCGGCTGCGACATGGCCATTCAGGTGTCCGCCCAGGTGTTGCCAGGTGGCTTGCAACAGGCGCGTGGCGTGGTCGCCCGTGCCATCGCCTTGCCACAGCAGGGGCCAGTCGCGCGCACCGCAAGCGGCAGGGTAAGGGCCTTTGAGGGTGATGCGCCAGGGGCGCACCGCATGCTGCTTCCAGCCGGCTGCGGGCTGCATGTCCAGGTCAAGGGCCTCGCGCCAGTCGCCGCAAGCACCTCCCGGCTGCAGCTTGACGCGGGCATCCAGCCGCACGCCTTCCAGTTCCGGTTCCATGCTCACCCTTACCTGGCCCGGTCGCGCGGCATCTGGCACGAAGCGCAGGGTCAAGGCCTGGTGGTTGAGCAGCAGGGCATCGGGCCCGGCGTTGTAGGGCTTGAGGCCTTGTCCATCGAAGGCGGCCGGGTCGTGCGGCGGCACGTCGAACACGCGCCGGTCGATGAGCAGGTCGCCGTGGATGTCCTTGAGGCCGGCGCCACGCCAGCGGCGCATCATCAGCTCTACATCCTCCAGCACCAGGCTGGGGTCGCCACTGGCCCGCACATACAGCGGCCCGTCCAGCCGGCCATTGGACTTGAGCGGGCCACCCAGGGCGACATCGGTGTGCCAGGTGAAGGCCGGCCCCAGCAGGTTCAACGCGGCCCCCGTCGTGAACAGCTTCATGACGGACGCGACCTGGCGGGACGCCTGCCCTTCATGATCTAGTCGGGCGGGGCCACCCTCGGCTGGCAGCACCAGCAGCGAGACGGCATCCAGGGGCACGCCCGCTGCCTGCAAGGCCTGGGCGACCTGCGGCGGCAATGGCGGGGGGGCTGGGGGCGCGGCCTGCGCGGGCAAGGTCGGCCATGCCAGCATGCAAAAAGCGGTGAGAACGTGCACGCTGAGGGCGCTGAAGGCGCGCTTGAACTGAATGGGCTTGACGGACTGGAACGTGGTGATGCGGCTCATGGCATCGATCATAGAAGCCTCAATGCCTTGTGATGGCCTTCTGATGGCCTTGCCCTAAACTCCCGCCCATGTCCCTGCCTGCTTCCGCTGCGCCCATCTTGCTGGCGCTCGACACCGCCACCGACCGCATCCACGCCGCCTTGAGCCTGGGTGACACGGTCCATACGCTGGATCTGCCGGGCGGCGCGCAGGCCTCGTCCAGCCTGCTGCCGGCCTTGGGTGGCTTGCTGAGCCAGGCCGCTCGAACCTGGGCCGATCTGGATGCCATCGCGTTTGGCCGGGGGCCGGGCGCTTTCACCGGCTTGCGCACCGCCTGCTCGGTCACGCAGGGGCTCGCCCTGGCCCTCAACCGGCCCGTGATCGCCCTCGACACCTTGATGGCCGTGGCCGAATGCACCCGCCTGGCAGATCCATTGGCCTGGTCGGCGGGTGACACGATCTGGATCTTGCAGGACGCGCGCATGGACGAGCTGTATGTCGGCGCGTTCCGCTGGGATGGCTCAGATTGGCAAGTGAGCCACCCGGCCGAGCTGTGGGCGCTGGACGAGCCGGCCAGGCGCTGGGCTCCAGAAGGCGCTGCGCAGGCGGTCGCACTGCGATGGGCTGGCAATGCGGCGCGTGCCTATCCCGATCAACTGGCGTGGCTGAAGGCCCGCGAATTGGGGGTGGGGTCGAGCGCCGATGAAGGGCCGGCTCAGCCCTCTGGCGCCGCGCTGGCTTCACTGGCCTTGCGCGCCTGGCAACGCGGCGAGACCCTGGATGCCGCCCTGGCCCTGCCGCTGTATGTGCGCGACAAAGTGGCGCAGACCACGGTCGAGCGTATGGCGGCCAAAGTGGCCAAGGATGCCGCACCTGGGGGCGTTGTCAGCGCGTGACAGCCCCGAGTTCGGGCATGATCCGTTCTTCGCTTCTTTCGCCACCATGCCGATCTTGCAGACCCGCTTCATCGACCGTCCCATGACCGAGGCCGACATCCCGGTCGTGATGGCCATGGAGCGCGATGCCTGCCTGCATCCTTTGCATGCCTGGAGCGACGACAACTACCGTTCATCGATGCGGGCGGGCTACTGGGTGCGTGTGCGCTGCGAGGTCGATACGGGCCGCATCATCGCTGTCTGCGTGGCCATGGATGGCGTCGACGAGGTACACCTGCTCAACATCGCCGTGGCCTGTGAGCTGCATGGGCAGGGCATCGCACGCGATCTGCTGGCAGTCTTGTACGAGCGCTGTCGCCAGCGCCAGGCCCAGCTCCTGTGGCTGGAGGTGCGCCCCAGCAATGTGTCGGCGCGAGGCCTCTACCTGCGCGAGGGTTTCGTCGAGGTGGGGCTGCGCAAGAACTACTACCCGGCGGCCCAGGGCCGGGAAGATGCGCTCGTGATGAAGCGCGACATTGACTTGTCGACCTCGGGAGCCGCTCATGCGCTGGACTGAGCGCCAACGCGCCATGCTGCGCGAGATGGGCATCCCCCCTTTCTGGCCTGTCGAAGAGCCTGCTGCGCAGGCCCCATCACCCGTCGCTGCTGCTGCTGCTGCGGTGGTGTCTACCACCATGGCATCCAGCCCCGAGCCTGCAGGCCCGCGCCGCATCGCAACGGTGGTGGACGAGGCCATCCTGCAAGCTACCCGTGAGTCGTTACCTGCCACAGCAGGCGCAAGCCGCCCCCCGCCCCGCGCCACGACGTCGCCGAGCCCCGCCAATTCTGCGGGCGCCAAACCCATCGAGGTCACCCTGGGCCCCAGGCCCGCCGGTATCGAGACCATGGACTGGCCCGCCCTGCGCGAAGCCGTGGCTGGTTGCCAGGCATGCGGCCTGTGCCAGAGCCGCACCCAGCCGGTCTTCGGTGTGGGCAATGAGCATGCCCAATGGATGCTGGTGGGCGAGGCCCCGGGCGAGCAGGAAGACAAGCAGGGCCGCCCCTTCGTGGGCCGCGCTGGCCAGTTGCTCGACCGCATGCTGGCTGCCGTTGACCTGACCCGTGCCGAAGACGAAGCCAGCCGCCAGGTTTTCATCGCCAACGTACTCAAGTGCCGTCCGCCCGCCAACCGCAACCCGCAGCCGCAGGAAGTGGCGCAGTGCGAGCCCTACCTGCTGCGCCAGGTCGCGCTGGTGCAGCCCAAGGTCATCGTGGCGATGGGGCGCTTTGCCGTGCAGTCCCTGCTGAAGTCGACCGAGGCCATCGGCCGCCTGCGTGGGCGGGTGCACGATCTGGCGGGCGTGCCATTGATCGTCACCTACCACCCCGCCTATTTGCTGCGCAACCCGGCCGACAAGGCCCTGGCGTGGGAAGACCTGTGCCTGGCGCGCGAGGTGATGCGGCGCCAGGCATAAGCCGCTTCAATCATCGAGATAGCGCTGGCGCCTGAACCACCACACCAGGCCGACGACCACCAGCGCCATCAACCCGCACGCCACCCAGAAGCCCGTCTTGGCATGGATCAAGGGGAGGGCATCGAAGTTCATGCCGAAGATGCCGGTGATCAGGTTGAGCGGCAGGAAGACGGCGGTCAGCACCGTGAGCGTGCGCATGATGTCGTTGGTGCGGCTGCCTTGCGCCGAGAAGTGCATCTGCACGGCACTTTCGGCCGAGCTCTCCAACCGGCGCACATGGCCGAGCACGCGCTCAATGTGCTCCTGCACGTCACGTGAGCGCACGCGCAGCAGCTCGCGCTCGCGTGCGGCCTGGGGCTCGCCAGGGATGGGCCACTCCTCCAGCGCGTCGATCCATTCCTGCACGGCGCTGCGCTGGTCCTCGCAGGTGTCTTCCAGCATGTGCAGGGTGTTGCGCGAGTCCAGCAGGGCCTGCCAGTTGGTGAACTGGTTGCGGTTGCTCAGCAACTCCTGTTGCAGGTAGCCGAACTGCTTGGTCAGCAGGCGACGCAGGTCCAGGTAGCTGTCGACCATGTGGTTGACGATGCGCAGCATCAGGTCGGCCGGGTTGGGTGGCAGGCGCGAAGTGCTGCCGCGTCCTTCATGACGAGGCCCGCCAGCTGCCTCGCCGCCCGTTTCCATGGCCGACGGCGGCGGCAGCGCGTTGTCGTCCGTCTGCGCATCTTGGTGGTTCGATGTGTGCAGGTCGGCTTGGGCGGCCGCACTGGCATAGCTGGGGCCTTGCGCCAGCACGGCCACGTCCTGGGCCTCCATTCGGCCATCCTGGCGGGGCGGGTGCGGGATCATCTGGCTTAGGCGGGCCTCGAAGAAGTCGCGCACCGAGCAGTCGGCCGGGTGCACGGTCAGCAGCACGCGGTCGAACAGGGCAAAGCCCACGGGGCTGGTGTCGATAGCGGCCATGGCCTGGCGCGCGCTCGATGCCGTGCCGCGCTCCTCGTCCAGGAACAGACGCTGGGTGCCATGACCTGCGGCCAGGCGGCGGAACACCAGCAGGTCGTACCAGGAGGTGTAGTCGTACTGCGAAGGCAGTTGCGGGTTGAGCAGGTCGGCCACATGCAGGTCGACCAGGGTGCCGCCGGCCAGGCGTTGCAGGTGGCGTTGCACCTCGGGCAACTGCACCTCGAAGACGCGCCGGCTGGTCGTGACCCACAGAAAGCCATGCGAGGGCAAGACCTCGGGCCAGCCGGGCAGTTCGATGAAGTTGTCGTTGATGAGGAAAAAGCGCACCTGGGGCTCCGGGACTCCACCCGAGAGCTTACCGTGACCGGCAGCAGGCTCAGCCGCGCAGCTTGGCAGCGGCCTCCAGCGCGAAGTAGGTGAGCACGCCGTCGGCACCGGCGCGCTTGAAAGCCAGCAGGGCTTCCATCATGGTTGCGTCGTGGTCCAGCCAGCCGTTTTGCGCGGCGGCCTTGATCATCGCGTACTCGCCGCTGACCTGGTAGGCGAAGGTTGGCACCTTGAACTCGTCCTTCACGCGCCGCACGATGTCCAGATACGGCATGCCAGGCTTGACCATGACCATGTCGGCGCCCTCGGCAATGTCCATGGCGACTTCGCGCAAGGCCTCGTCGCTGTTGGCCGGGTCCATCTGGTAGACCTTCTTGTTGCTCTTGCCCAGGTTGGCGGCCGAGCCCACGGCATCGCGGAAGGGGCCGTAGAAGGCGCTGGCGTACTTGGCGCTGTAGGCCATGATCTTGGTGTGGATCAGGCCTTGTGATTCGAGGGCGTTGCGGATGGCGCCGATGCGGCCGTCCATCATGTCGCTGGGGGCGACGATGTCCACGCCGGCTTCGGCCTGGACCAGGGCCTGGCGGGTCAGCACGGCCACGGTCTCGTCATTGAGGATGTAGCCGCCTGCCTCGGGATTCGGGTCAAGCAGGCCGTCCTGGCCGTGGCTGGTGTAGGGGTCGAGCGCGACATCGGTCATCACGCCCAGTTCCGGAAAGCGCCGCTTGAGCTCGCGCACGGTGCGGGGCACCAGGCCCTCAGGGTTCAAGGCCTCTTGCCCTTCGGGGTTTTTCAGACGGGTGTCGATGACCGGAAAAAGTGCCAGCACGGGCACCCCCAGCTCCAGGCAGTGTTCGGCCGCTCGATAGAGCGCGCCACGCCCCAGTCGCTCGACGCCCGGCATCGAGGGAACGGCCTGTGTGCCATCGTCCTGATCAAGCACGAAGACGGGATAAATCAAGTCATAAGATGAGAGTGAGTGCTCCCTTACAAGGCGGCGGGAGAACTCATCCTTGCGTAGGCGACGGGGGCGGTGATGGGGAAAGTGCTGCGAAAAGCTCATCGGCATCGAAGGTTAAAAATCTGTGAAGGAATGCAAAGCGCGCAAAAAAACACCTTAAAAATCTGCTTTTCCGGACATGTTTTAGAGACATGCCACGCGATCCCCTCTATAATCGATCTTGAATGATACGCCGCAAGGCCTCATTCCCTGCTTTTCCTCCCTGAGCAGGTGCCTTACCGTGATGACAGCGTTAAGGCTTCAAAGCCCCGGCTCGTGCCGGGGCTCTTTTTTTTCTACGGGCTGTTTCTCGCTGTTCGCGTCTGTCGGGTGCTTTTGCCATCATTTGCAATCTGAGACCCGATGCGGGCTTGGCTGCTGTTCATAATCGCCCCATGAGCAACGCCTATCTGTGGGTCAAGGCCCTGCACATCATCTTCGTGGCCAGTTGGTTCGCCGGCCTGTTCTATCTGCCGCGCCTGTTCGTCAACCTGGCCACGGTGCCTGGCGACAGCCACGCAGAGCGGGAGCGCCTGCTGCTCATGGCGCGCAAGCTCTATCGCTTCAGCAGCCTGCTGATGGTGCCGGCGCTGGCTTTCGGTCTGACGCTGTGGCTGTACTTTGGCATGGGCAAAGGGGGCGGGCAAATCTGGCTGCACTTCAAGTTGATCCTGGTCATAGGGGCGGTGGGCTACCACCACATGTGCCGCAAGATCCTGCGGGAATTCGAGGCCCTGCACAATCGCCGCAGCCACCGCTGGTTCCGCGTGTTCAACGAGGTGTCGGTGCTGCTGTTCGCTGCCATCGTGTTCCTCGTGGTGCTCAAGCCGGCCGTCGGCTGACGCGTCTGAGCTGAGCGGGCCCCATGTCCCTGCACCGCAGTTCCGCCTGGCCGCTGACCTGGGTGGCGGCCGCCTTGATCGTCTACGCCTCGCTGCACCCCTGGACGGGCTGGCGTTGGCCGGAAAGCCAGGTTTTCAGCTGGGTGCTGCCCAAGCTGGGCTTCGAGGTGGCCAATGACCTGGTGGCCAACATCCTGGGCTACCTGCCCTTCGGCCTGATCATGTGCCTGGCCCATTTGCGCAGTGGGCGCGGGCCTGTCGTGGCGGCGCTGCTGACGGTGCTGGCGGGCTCGGCCATGTCGTACGTGATCGAGCTGACCCAGTACACCATCCCCTCGCGGGTGCCCTCGATCACCGACTGGATGCTCAACACCCTCGGCATGGCCTGGGGGGCGCTGGCTGCCTTGACCTTGCACGCGCTCGGGCTGGTCGAGGCGTGGCATCACCTGCGCGAGCGTTGGTTCATTCCCCAGGCTGGGCACGGTCTGGCGCTGTTGTCGATGTGGCCACTGGGCCTCCTGTTTCCGCCGCCCCTGCCGCTGGGGCAGGGTCAGTTGCTGCCGCGCGTGCGGCTGACGCTGGTGGAGTGGACGCAGGATACCCCCCTGCAGGCTTGGCTGCTGCCGGCTGACCCGTTGACGATGTGGGCCTCCTTTCACTCGGCCGTGGTGGCCTCGGAGTGGCGCCCCCTCGTCGAGGCGCTGACCACCACGGCGGGCCTGCTGGCGCCCATGTGCGTGGCTTGCGCGGTGGCGCGCCCGCGAACCTTGCGTCTGACCTTGCTGTCGGGCCTGGTGTTGCTGGCCATCGGGGCCACGGCGTTTTCCACCGCGCTGAATTTCGGGCCCACGCATGCATTCAGCTGGCTCACCGTGCCGGCCTCCTTTGGTTTGCTGCTGGGCGCACTGGGGGCGGCGGGGCTGGTCGGGCGTTCGCGCAAGACGTGTGCGGCGCTGGGCGTGCTGGTGGTGCTGGCCTTGATCGGGCTCATCCACCTGGCGCCGGTCGACCCCTACTATGCCCAGACCTTGCAGGAATGGGAAAACGGGCGCTTCATCCGCTTCCATGGCTTGTCGCGCTGGTTTGGTCTGCTGTGGCCTTTTGTGGCCTTGATCTGGCTCATCGGGCGGCTGCTCGGCCGAGAAACCCACTATCCGGACGCCCATGGCGGACAACCTAGAATGCCCTCATGAGTTACTACCAGCGCCACATCTTCTTCTGCCTGAACCAGCGCCTCAATGGCGAGGCCTGCTGCGCCGACCATGCAGCCAAGGAAGGCTTCGACCACTGCAAGGCCCGCATCAAGGATGCCGGCCAGGCTGGCGTGGGCAAGGTGCGTGTGAACAAGGCGGGTTGCCTGGACCGCTGTGCGGGCGGGCCCGTGGCCGTGGTCTACCCCGAGGGCACCTGGTACACCTTTGTCGACAAGGCCGACATCGACGAGATCGTGGACAAGCACCTGATCAAGGGCGAGGTGGTCGAGCGCCTCGTGCTGCCGGCGGACGTCGGTCGTTGAGCGCAGGCGCCATGCTCGGACGCCCCAGCTCCAGCACCATCGACGGGCCGGCCGGCCTGATCGAAGTGGTGCTTGAAGACCCGGCCACGCCGCCGCGCGGGCTGGCGGTGATCGCCCACCCGCATCCCCTGATGGGCGGCACGATGGACAACAAGGTCGTGCACACCCTGGTTCGCGCCTTTGTGCTGGCGGGCTGGCGGGCGGTGCGCTTCAATTTCCGGGGCGTGGGCCAGTCCGAGTCGAGCTGGGACGAGGGCCGCGGCGAGGCCATGGACATGATGGCCGTGCTGGGTCACCATCAGGCTGACCCGGCCATGCGCGGCTTGCCCGTCGCCTTGGCGGGCTTTTCTTTCGGCGGCTATGTGGCGGCGCAGGTCTATGCGCGGCTGGCACAGACGGCGGCCAACCAGCCTGCCGTGCAGGTGCCCTCGCAGTTGGTGCTGATCAGCCCGGCCGTGTCGCGTTTCGAGGTGCCTCAGGTGCCGCCTCACACCCTGGTGGTGGAGGGCGAGCAGGACGATGTTGTGCCACTGGACAGCATCCTCGACTGGGCTCGGCCACAGGCCCTGCCGGTCACGGTTGTACCGGGGACCGGGCACTTCTACCATGGGCAACTGGCCCGCTTGCGCGAGATCGTGCTGCGGCATCTCCAGGCCGACCAAGTGGCATCGGCCAGACAGTGAGCGCGTCGTTCACAGAAAGCCGGCCGGCGTTTCTTGTGTTTTGCCGCTCCGCGCCCACCTATTGGATTTGGATTGACCGTTTTCGACCGCTCTCGACCGTTTTTTCATGCCTGACGACGTGAACCGCTGCCGCCCCCTTTTGCAAAGCCCTCTGCTTGTGGCCGCCTTGGCGCTGGGGCTGAGCCTGCCCGCTGCCCCTGAGGTCAGGGCGGCCACGAATGCCGCCGCGCCAGCAGGCCTGGATCTCTTCGCTCAACCTGCCGCCGCCATGCCCCTGGCCCCCGAAGTGGCCGCGCGCGCCGTCATCCTGCAGGACATGAGCTCGCACCAGACCTTGGCCGCGCGCAATGCCGATGTGCCGGTGGAGCCCGCCTCCTTGACCAAGCTGATGACGGGCTACCTGGTGTTCCAGGCCCTCCAAAGCGGCAAGCTCAGCCTCACCAAGGAGCTGACGATCTCGGAGCGCGCCTGGCGCACCGGCATGAACGGGGTGTCGCGCTCCTTCCTGGACGTCAACAGCCGGGTCAAGGTCGAGGACCTGATCAAGGGCATGGCCGTGCAGAACGGCAATGACGCCACGGTGGCGCTGGCCGAAGGCGTGGCCGGCTCGGTCGAGGCCTTTGTCGAGATGATGAACCGCCAGGCCCAGGTCTTCGGGCTCAAGGCCACGCACTTTGCCAACCCCGAGGGCCTGAGCACGCGGGGGCATGTCAGCACGGCGCGCGAGCTGTCCATCATCGCGGCGCGCCTGATCACCGACTACCCGCAGGCCCTGAATTACTTCGGCCTCAAGGAATTCAGCTACAACGGCTACCGCCAGCTCAGCCGCAACCTGCTGCTGCACCGCGATCCCACCGTGGACGGCCTGATGACGGGCTATACCGAGGCTGCGGGCTACGGATTGATCGCGACGGCGCACCGCAACGTGCAGGGCAGCCAGCGGCGCCTGCTGAGCGTGGTGCTGGGGGCGGTGTCGCCCGAAACACGTGCCAATGAGAGCCAAAAGCTGCTCAACTGGGGCTACAGTGCATTCGACGTGGTCAAGCTGTTCGATGCCAACCAGAGTGTGACCACCGCCCAGGTCTGGAAGGGCCAGTCCGGCACAGTGCGCCTGGGGCGTTCAACCCCGGTGATCGTGGTGGTGCCACGCGGCCAGGCCGGCGCCATCCAGACGAGCCTGACGCGCAATGACCCCCTGCTCGCCCCCCTGGCTCAGGGGCAGACCGTGGGCACGCTGACCGTGACCGTGGGCACACAGCCCTGGCAGACCGTGCCCTTGCAGACCCTGGAGGCCGTGCCCAGTGCCGGCTGGCTGGGGCGCCTGTGGGACGCCGTGCGCCTGGGCATCAAATAAACAAGCCATTTGCGTTGGATATCGCCAGTAGAAGGAGGCCGACATGAGTCAGCCAGATCACACCCCCGTCAACCCTTACATCCCGCCCGAGCAGTCGCTGATCGAGTACCCGAGCGCCTTTCCCATCAAGGTGATGGGTGCGCACCAGGAGGCCTTCGTCGAGGCGGTGGTGGCCATCGTCGTGCAGCACGATCCTGCATTCGACGTGGACACCATCCAGCGCCGCCCCAGCAGCAGCGGCAACTACCTGGGGCTGACCATCACCGTCACGGCCACCAGCCGCGAGCAGCTCGACAACATCTACCGCGGGCTGACGGCGCATCCGCTGGTCAAGTACGTGTTGTGAAAGCGTTCTGAGAGGCGTCACGCCCGCCGCATACAATCAGCGGGTTTTGGCCGGCGCGCCAGTCACCCGTGCACCTGATGATCCCCTGTGGATCCTGTGCGCTTGCGTGAGGCGCCTCGGCCCTTTGTTTGAAGGAATCTAGCCGTGTTTATTTCCGAAGCCTATGCCCAAGCCGCCGCGCCTGCTGCCGGTGCCCAGGGTGGCCTGATGAGTTTCCTGCCGCTGGTGCTCATGTTCGTGGTCCTGTACTTCGTCATGATCCGCCCGCAGATGAAGCGCCAGAAAGAGACCAAGACCATGCTCGATGCGCTGGCCAAGGGCGACGAGGTGGTCACCCAGGGTGGCGTGATCGGCAAGATCACCAAGATTGGTGAAACCTTTGTCAGCGTGGAAGTGGCCAACGGCGTGGAGCTGCAGCTGCAGCGCGTGGCCATCGTCCAGGTTCTGCCCAAGGGCAGCTACAAGTAAATAACGAGAAGACCGCACGCGCGTCACCGTCGAGGGAACCTCATGAACCGCTATGCCTGGTGGAAATACCTGATCATTGCCGTGGCCTTGTTCATCGGCCTGATCTACACCCTGCCCAATTTCTTCGGTGAAGCACCGGCCGTGCAGCTCTCCAGCGGCAAGGCCACGGTCAAGCTCAACGCCGAGTCCGTGGGCAAGGTGGAGTCCGCCTTGAAGGATGCGGGCGTGGCAGCCGACTTCGTGGAGTTCGACGGCAGCTCTGTGCGGGCTCGCTTCAAGGACACCGACACGCAGCTCAAGGCGCGTGACCTCATCGCCAAGGCCTTCAACCCCGACGCGACCGACCCGCACTACATCGTGGCGCTGAACCTGTTGTCGCGCTCGCCCTCGTGGTTGCGTGCCCTGCATGCCCAGCCCATGTACCTGGGCCTGGACCTGCGCGGTGGCGTGCACTTCCTGATGCAGGTGGACATGAAGGCCGCGCTCACCCAGAAGCTCGAAAGCCTCAGCGGTGACATGCGCACCCTGCTGCGCGACAAGGACATCCGCCACAGTGGCATCCGTCGCGATGGCCAGTCCGTGATCGTGCGTTTCCGTGACGAGGCCGGTCGCAAGGCGGCGCGCCCCGTGCTCAATGACAGCCTGCTGGACCTGGTCTGGTCTGACGGCACCGACGACTCCGGCGACGTGACCCTGGTCGGCAGGCTCACGCCCAAGTCCGAGCGCGCCATCCAGGAACAGGCGATCAAGCAGAACATCACCACGCTGCACAACCGGATCAATGAGCTGGGCGTGGCCGAGCCCGTGATCCAGCAGCAGGGCCTCGACCGTGTGGTCGTGCAGCTGCCCGGCGTGCAGGACACCGCCAAGGCCAAGGACATCATCGGCCGCACTGCCACGCTGGAAGTGCGCATGGTGGACGACAGCACCGAGGCGCAGGCCGCCATGAGCGGTGCCGGCGCCGTGCCTTTCGGTGACGAGCGCTATCAAGAGCGCGGCGGCCTGCCCGTCATCGTCAAGCGCCAGGTCATCCTGACGGGTGACAACCTGACCGATGCCCAAGCTGGTTTCGATGAGAACCACGAAGCCGCGGTGCACCTGACGCTGGACGCCCGTGGCGCCCGCATCTTCCGTGACATCACCCGCGAGAACGTGGGCAAGCGCATGGCCATTCTCTTGTTCGAAAAGGGCAAGGGCGAGGTCGTGACCGCGCCGGTGATCCGTGGCGAGATCGGTGGCGGCCGCGTGCAGATCTCGGGTCGCATGAGCACCGAAGAGGCCAATGACACCGCGCTGCTGCTGCGCGCCGGTTCGCTGGCTGCACCGATGGAGATCATCGAAGAGCGCACCGTCGGCCCCAGCCTGGGTGCCGAGAACATCTCGCAGGGCTTCAACAGCCTGATCTACGGCTTTGCGGCCATCACCGTGTTCATGGTGCTGTACTACATGCTGTTCGGCGTGTTCTCCACCATCGCGCTGTCGGTCAACCTGCTGCTGCTGATCGCCGTGCTGTCCATGCTGCAGGCCACTTTGACACTGCCCGGCATCGCGGCCATCGCCCTGACGCTGGGCATGGCCATTGACTCCAACGTGCTGATCAACGAGCGGGTGCGCGAAGAGCTGCGCAATGGCTCGGCGCCGCAGTCGGCCATTGCCGCCGGTTACGAGCATGCCTGGGCCACGATTCTGGATTCGAACGTGACCACGCTGATCGCCGGTCTGTCGCTGCTGGCCTTCGGCTCCGGTCCGGTCAAGGGCTTTGCCGTGGTGCACTGCCTGGGCATCCTGACCTCGATGTTCTCGGCCGTGTTCTTCTCGCGCGGGCTGGTCAACCTCTGGTATGGCCGCCAGAAGAAGCTCAAGAGCGTGTCCATCGGGCAGGTCTGGAAAGCCCAGCCTTAATCGGGAGACAAGAACATGGAATTTTTCCGCATCAAGCGCGACATCCCCTTCATGCGCCACGCGTTGGTCTTCAACGCGATCTCCTTCCTGACCTTCGCGGCGGCCGTCTTCTTCCTGGTGACGCGTGGCCTGCACCTGTCCATCGAGTTCACCGGTGGCTCGCTGATCGAGGTGCAGTACGCGCAGAGTGCCGACATCGTCAAGGCGCGCTCGGCCATCGAGAAGCTCAACTTCGGTGAGGTGCAGGTTCAGAACTTCGGCTCTTCGCGTGATGTGCTGATCCGCATCCCTCTGCGCGCCGGCATGAAGCAAGGCGAGGTGGTCAACCAGGTGTTTGGTGCGCTGTGCCAGGCCGAAGGTGGCCAGGTTGCCGTGCAGGACGCCGACAAGGGCCCGGCCCAGGTCTGCCAGGCAGGCAGCGTCAAGCCCGTGAACCTGCAGCGCAGCGAGTTCGTCGGTCCGCAGGTGGGCGATGAGCTGGCCCATGACGGTGCCTTGGCGCTGGCGGTGACCGTCATCGGCATCATGATCTACCTGGCCTTGCGCTTCGAGTGGAAGTTCTCGATCGCGGCCATCGTGGCCAACCTGCACGATGTGGTCATCATCCTGGGCTTCTTCGCCTTCTTCCAGTGGGAGTTCTCGCTGTCGGTGCTGGCGGCGGTGCTCGCGGTGCTGGGCTACTCGGTGAACGAATCGGTGGTGATCTTCGACCGGATCCGTGAGACCTTCCGCCGCATGCGCAAGCTCGATACGCCGCAGGTGATCGACCACGCGATCACGAGCACCATGAGCCGCACGATCATCACCCACGGCTGTACCGAAATGATGGTGCTGGCCATGCTGATCTTTGGCGGGCCCACGCTGCACTACTTCGCCCTGGCGCTGACCATCGGCATCTTGTTCGGTATCTACTCGTCGGTCTTCGTGGCCGCAGCCATCGCGATGTGGCTGGGCGTTAAACGAGAGGATCTGATTAAAACCACGAAAAAAGACCTCGATCCCAACGATCCGCACGCTGGTGCCGTGGTGTAGAGTCTTCGGCAGTAGTCAGTTGGACAATCAGATCAACCTGCTGCCGCACACATGACCGTTGGTTCTCACCGCGCGCTGGCCCTGACGGCCCGCGTCAGCTTCCTGGAGTCGCTTGCCAAGGGCGTGGGTGCCCTGGTGCAGGCTTCTCTGGACGGAGCGAAGGTGCTGGCCAGCCAGTCTGCCGATCCGGCCTTGCGCCTGCGCCGCCAGGATCTGGTGCTGGACTTGCCCAGGGCCACGGCGGCCTGGCAAGCCGAGATCGACAAGCGCGTGCACGATGCCTTGCGTGACCTGCGCACGGGCCGCCCGACTGGCGCGCGCTCATCCGACCATGGCGGGCCCAGGGTCGACATCCCCCTGACGCTGGTCGATGACAGCGACATGGACCGCGACCTCAATGCCTCGCGTCTGGCGCAGGCCGTCTCGGACCTGACGGGCCAGGAATACACCGACCTCAACGCCCGCCTGCAAGCCGTGGGTGGACAGGTCGACAGCAGCCATGGCCAGGTGGATGTACTGGGACCTCAGTGGCTGGCCAAGGTGGTGGTGGAGGCTTGGTTGACGTCGGGCTTGACGCTCCAGCACTGGTCCACCTTGCAGACGGTGTTGCAAAACGAGGTGTCACATTGGGCGCAGGAGTCCTATCACCACGCCAATCGTGTTTTGCTGGACCACGGTGTGCGACCTGAGATCGACCTGCGACCCTTCATCCGGCGTGCGCGTGACAGCGGGGTGCAAGCCCGCGTGACGACCTCGCCGGGCGCGTTGGCCGGATCGGGTGCCCCTGTAGGAGGGCGTGCGGGAGCAGGTTCTGGCGGTATGGCGGGCAGCGGTCTGAGTGCCAGACCCGGCGGTGCGCCCATGGCGGCATTTGGCAACAGTGGCTTGCAACCACTGGGCCAGGCCTATGACGAAACGCAGGGGCTGACACAAACGCCCGGCATGCGCGCAGCCGCCCTGCAACAGCAGCAGGTTGTGCTCGGCAAGCTCAACCAGGTCGTGGCGCGCCAGGTGCCGGGCTTTGCCCCCACCGCGCCGGTGCAGGCGCCGTTGGCGCTCAGCGCATCCCTGGGCCAGGCCATGCAGGCCGTGGACCAGGTGGTGCGTCGCCATACCGATGAGCGCCCGGGGCAGCCCGTCAGCACGCCCGCAGCCCTGTTGCAAGACCTACAACAGAGCAAGCAGGCCCTGAAAAAGGCGGCGGCCACGCCGGTCGAGCGGGCCACCATCGAGATCGTGGCCCTGCTGTTCCAGTCCATCTTGCAGGAAGAGCGCCTGCCCGCCACGATCCGCGTCTGGTTCGCGCGTTTGCAGATGCCGGTGTTGCGCGTGGCCGTCAGCGAGCCCGACTTCTTTGCCACCACCAGCCACCCCGCGCGCGTGCTGATCGACCGCATGGGGGGCTGCGTGATGGGCTTCGTGGGCGGCAAGCAGGAGCACGACGATGCCCTGCACCGTGAAATCAAGCGCGTGGTGCAGGTGGTGGAGGCCTACCCGGACACCGGCCGGCGCGTGTTCCAGACCGTGCTCACCGAGTTCGAGCGCTTCCTGGAGAGCTACTTCCGCGAGCACAACGAAGCCAGCCGCAAAGGCGTTTCGCTGGCGCAGCAGGTGGAGCAGCGCGAGACCTTCGCCATCCAGTACACGATCGAGTTGCGCAAGATGCTCGAAGGCGTGCCGGTGCACGAGGGTGTGCGCGAGTTCCTCTTCAAGGTCTGGGCCGACGTGCTGGGCCACAGCGCCGTGCTGACCAGCCAGTCCAGCGACGAAACGCGCGCGCTCAAGAAGGCGGCGGCCGACCTGATCTGGTCGGCCAGCGCCAAGACCTCCCGCGAGGAGCGGGCCGATGTGCTGATGCGCCTGCCGCCGCTGCTCAAGGCGGTGCGCGAGGGCATGGCCCAGGCCGGCTTGTCAGTGGAGAAGCAGGACGAGCACATCCAGTCGCTGAACACGGCCCTGGCGGCAGCCTTCTCGGCGCGTTCGGCGGCCTTGTCGGCGGCGCACCTCAAGGCCGTCACCGACCGGCTCGATGCCCTGGACGATGTGTTGCCGGACATCGGCGAGGTCGAGCTCGACGAGCAGACTTTGCGTGATCTGTCTGGACATGAGAGCGATAACCTGGAAATCGTTGCAGAAGGCGGCACGATGCCGACGCCGGCCATGCTCGGTTGGGCGCGTGACCTGCGCGTGGGGGTCTGGTTCAAGCTGGACTACCGCGGCCGGGTCGAATCGGTGCAACTGGCCTGGCAGGGGCTGCAAAAGCAACTGATCCTGTTCGTGGCCCCCAGCGGGCGCGGCGTGCTGTTCCAACTGCATCGCCTGGCAGCCTTCCTGCAGGCTGGCCTGCTCGTGCCCATCGAGGACGAGCCTTTGACCACCCGCGCCACGCGTGAAGCGCTGGCCAAGCTGGACGCCGACCCCGCTCGCCTGCTGAGCTGAGCATGCCGGGCTGATTCGGCCACGGTCGGCGATCTCGGGTGTGGGCTTGCGAGAAATACGACACGATCCGGCTTCTATTCCTTCCACCTCGTGGAATCCCTTCTGTCAGCATTCCGATGTAAGAGTCTCGGAGTGCGGAATGTTTTTTCGACGCCAGTCACATGATGGTTCGCAATGGGTCGCGATGATCCAGGATGGATCGACTGTGTATGCCACGCAGGTGGCGTACACGGCCGAGGGCCGTCCCTGCGTCCAATGGGTCTGGCGCGCTCAGGCTGAAGGTGTGGCAGCCGGTTTGCGCGCCCTGCAGGCGGCCAAGAAGCTCAAGGGCTGCTCGCTGATCGGCGTGCTCAACCGCTTGCACTACCGCATGCTGGCCACCGACACCCCCGATGTGCCCCGCCAGGACTGGCGCGACGCCATGCGCTGGCACCTCAAGGAGCAGGTGGACTTCCCCGTCGATGACGCTGTGCTGGACGTGCTGGAGGTGCCGCAAAGCACCCTGCGCAGCAACAGCGCCGTGATGACCTTCCTGGTGCCGCGTGCCGACTACACGGAGGTCGAGCTGGCGGCCGATGACCTGGGCCTGGGCTGGACCGCGCTGGACGTGCCCGAGATCGCCCTGCGCAATCTGAGCGCCTTGTCCGAAACCGACGACAAGGCCCATGCCCTGATGGTGTTCGGTGAAGACCACGGCATGCTGGTCATCACCTGCAAGGGCGAGCTGCTGATGGCCCGCCACATCGAGGTGACGCTGTCGGCCGTGACGGGTGACGAAGAAGTGCGTGGCGCCGCGCTCAGCCGGGCTGCGCTGGAAATCCTGCGCACGGTGGACACCTTCGAGCGCATGCACAGCCAGGTCAACCTCTCTGGCCTGACGGTGGCCTTGCCGCCCGGTTGTGGCCCCGAGGCGCTGGAGATGCTGTCCGAGCTGATCTACGTGCCCTTGCAGCCCCTGGATCTGAGCGCCTGGTTCGACCTGGACAAGCTCACCGAGCAGGGCGTGGACATGAGCCAGGGCGTGACTTTCAGCGAGCTGTGCCTGCTGGGCGCCTTGCTGCGCGCGCATCCCAATTTCGCCGAGCGTGTGCAGCTGCAACTGCTCGACCCCAACAGCGTGCTGGGTCAGTCGCCTCCCTGGGGCGCGGTACTGGGCGTGCGGGTGGGCGGTGGCGTGCTGGCCGTGGCCACGGCAGCCGGGCTGGGCCTGCAGGCAGTGGCCGGTGCCTACAACATGCAAGCCAAGCAGACCGAACAAGAGATCAATACCCTGCGCATTGCGGCCGCCGCCAATCCGCCTTCACCCACGGTGAAGGAGCTGGAGTCGCTGCGTCAGAAAGAGGCTCAGCAGCGCCAGGTGCAAGATGCGCTACAGGGCAGCATGGCCTGGGCCTCGCAAGGCTACTCCGACTACCTGATGGCCCTGGGCCGCCAGACCTATGCCGGTGTCTGGCTCACCGGCTTGAGCGTGCGTGGCGATGGCCGTGACATCGTGCTGACCGGGCGCACCAACAATGTGTCGGCTCTGCCGAACTACTTGCAAAAGCTGGCGCAGGAAGAGCGCTTCAAGGGGCGCCGTTTTGCGCAGATGGAGATGGTCTCGGTCGAGTCGTCCGATGACGCATCGTCCAACGACATCGTGCAATTCACCCTCAAGGGCCTGCGCCACGACGTGGGGGACACCACCACGCGTGAAGCCGCATTGCGTGCCGTGGGCAAGCTGCCCGATAACAAGGAGGCCCAGAAGAAATGAGTTCTCTGGCTCGTTCCCTGGTTCCGCTGGTCCAGACACGCTGGCGACAAGGCCGCCGCATGTTCGACAGCCGTCTGCTCAATGAGCGCAGGCTGATCATCGTGGCGTTGGTGGCCTTCATCTATTTCCTCCTCGACTCCATGCTGGTGACGCCGTCCATGCAGGAGTTCGGGCAGGCGTCCAAACGCAACAAGATGGCCAACGCGGCCCGAGATGCCCTGGTGGCCGAGACCCAGCGCCGCAAGCAGGACATGGCCTTGCAGGAAGTGGAGGCCAGGCAGGAGATCATGCGCATCAAGGAGCGCATCGAGCGCAGCAAGCAGGCGCTGGCACAGCAGCAGGCCATGCTGATTCCGGCGCGCGAGATGCGCAGCCTCCTGGAAGGTTTACTGGCCCAGAACGGCCGCCTGCAACTGCAGGCCATCCGCACCATGCCGCCCGAGGACGTGAAGTTCGCGCCCATTCCCGGCGTGGCGCTGTCGCAGACCATGCTCTATCGCCAGAGCATGGAGGTGGCGGTGGCAGGCAGCTTCCTTGAAGTGCTGACTTGGCTGCGCAGCATCGAGGCCTTGCCCCGCAAGCTCTTGTGGGATGGCCTGACGCTCAAGACCAATGACCGTGGCCTGGTGATCCTGACCTTGCAGGTCCACACCTTCAGCCCGGATCGCGATGCCCTGGAGATCTCGCCATGAGACGCGGCACAACGACCACCGTGATTGCCCTGATCGGCCTGCTCCTGTGCAGCCCCTTCATGGCGGGCGGGGCCGAACCGGATCTGCGCGGTTTGGGCGACCCCACCCGGCCACCAGCCAGTGTGTTGGCGCGCCAGTCGACTTTGGGGGCTGGTCCGGCCAGTGGGGCCCACGCGAGCTCGGCGCCGGTGGCCGCAGAGGCCCTGGCTTCAGCGGCTTCGGCGCCTGCATCGAGCGCCAGCGCAGCATCTGCGCCGCAAGCGCAAACCTTGCGCGTCAGCGCCATCCGGATCGACCTGTACACGGGCATCGGCGTGGCCGTGGTCGGTGAAGACGTGGTGCATGTGGGGGACAAGGTGAAAGACATGACGGTGGTGAGCATCACGCAGGACGCGGTGGAGCTCAAAGGCCCTCAAGGGATGCGCAGGCTGTTGCTTCCCGATGCGATCGAGCAGAGTCAGGCCAAAGCAGGCCGTGCCGCCAAGCGCGGACGAAAGGAAAGAAAATGAAGTCCTTGCAGACAATCCAACGCGCACTGCTGCTTGGCTTGGGAGTGAGTGGATGGGGGCTGGTGCATGCCGCCAACATCGACGCTCAAAGCAATGGAGGGGAGTCCGTCGCCCTGGCCGGTGGCATGAGCATGAGCATGAACCTCGGGCCCCGTCAGGCCGTGGCGGATGCGGGTGTTCGGTCTTCGTCGGCCGTCCTGGGGGGCAAGCAGGCTGAAACCCGCTTTGACATCGCCGTGCGCGGCGCACCGGCTGCGCAGGTCTTTGCGCAACTGGGCGCAGGCAGCAACTACAACATCCTCGTGCCGCCCGACTTGTCTGGCACGGTGAGCCTGACGCTGCGCAACACCACGATGAGCGAGGCGCTTGACACGCTGCGCGAGATGTATGGCTATGACTACCGCATCACGGGCAACCGGGTCTTCATCTACTCCAACGCGGTGCAGACTCGGCTCTACCGCATCAACTACCTGCCGGGGCGTCGCTCGGGTTCGTCCGAGTTGAGCATCGCTTCGGCAGCGCAGGCCACGGCGTCGGGTGCCAACAATGGCTCCAGCAGCACAACGAGTACGGGGACCAGCACGAGTAGCTACAGTGGCAGCGGGGGCGCCTCGCTGACCTCGTCGGTGCGCACCACCTCGGACTCCGACTTCTGGAAAGACGTGAGCGATTCGCTGACTTCGATGGTGGGCAACAAGGATGGCCGCAGCGTGACGATGAACCCGGGGGCGGGCGTCATCCTGGTCAAGGCCTCTCCGGCCGAGTTGCGCCAGGTGACCGACTACCTGCGCGCGGTGCAGGTCACCATCGAGCGTCAGGTCATGCTGGAGGCCAAGATTGTCGATGTGCAACTGTCCAAGGGCTCTGAATCCGGCATCAACTGGGGTGCCTTCCGCTCACAAGGCATGGATGGCGGCCGCATTGGCCTGATCAACGTGGCACCGGGCACCACCCTCAGTGGCAGCGCGTTGAGCAACAGCAATGTCTCCTACACCACCGGTACGGGCGTGACCTCGACCACGACCGGCAAGGGCTTCTATGGTCTGGCCATTCAGACGCCCAACTTCGCCGCGCTGCTGTCTTTCCTGGAAACGCAGGGCAATGTGCAGGTGCTGTCCAGCCCGCGCATCGCCGCGCTCAACAACCAGAAGGCCGTGCTCAAGGTGGGCAGCGACGACACCTTCGTGACTTCGGTGACCAACAACGTCTCGGTGGTCAACAACACGACCGTGAACTCGCCGACGGTGGGCACCAAGACCTACTTCAGCGGCATCTCGCTGGACGTGACGCCGCAGATCGACGAAAACGGCACGGTGATGCTGCATGTGCACCCGGCCATCAGCGTGGCCACGACCAAGAACCTGTCGCTGCAACTGGGCGACTCGGGTACCTATCAGGTGCCGGGCGTGGCCGTGGCCATCAACGAGACCGATTCCATGGTGCGTGTGCGTGATGGCCAGATCGTGGCCATTGGTGGCCTGATGCAGCAGTCCGGCTCCAATGGCGTGGCGGGCCTGCCAGGTCTGAGCGAGGCACCTGTGGTGGGCGGCCTGTTCCGCTACAAGACCACGAGCAGCAGCAAGCGAGAGCTGGTCATCCTGATCAAGCCAACCGTGCTCAACGAAGACGGCACGGGTGCGAATGCGGCTGTACCGGCGGCATCGCTGCTCGATCAGGAAACCGCGTCCAATTAAAGCCAAAGGGTCCGCACCATGTCTCGGCCGCAAAAATTCCGCCTGGGTGACCTGCTTGTCCAGGACAAGCTGATCACCGAAGACCAGCTGAACCAGGCGCTGGGTGAACAGCGCGGCAGTGGCCGCAAGCTTGGCCAGGTGTTGATCGACCACGGCTGGATCACCGAAGCACAGATCGCCAAGGCGGTGGCGCGTCAGCTGCGCGCGCCCTACATCGACCTGGCGCACTTTCCTTTGCGGCCTGAGCTGGCCCAGTTGCTGCCTGAAGCGCATGCACGCCGCATGCACGCCATCGTGCTGGACGATCCACCCAGCGGCCTGATGGTGGGCATGGCCGACCCGACCGATATCTATGCCTTCGACGAGATCGGCCGCCTGCTCAAGCGCAGCGTGGACCTGGCCGTCATCACCGAGACGCATCTCAATGCCGCGCTCGACCGTGTGTATCACAGCACCGAAGAGATCGAGGGGCTGGCACGCGAGCTGACCACCGAGCTGGCCGGCGCCGAATCGGACCTGGGCGACCTGCTGGGCGTGGACTCCACCAGCAATGAAGACGCGCCCGTGGTGCGGCTGCTGTACTCGGTGTTCGAGCAGGCGCTGCGTTTGCGCGCATCGGACATCCACATCGAGCCACAGGAAAAGCAACTGCGCATCCGCTTTCGCATCGACGGCGTGCTGCATGTGCAGACCGAGGCCGACCCCAAGATCGCATCGGCCGTGGCCTTGCGCCTCAAGCTGATGTCGGGCCTGGACATCTCGGAAAAGCGCCTGCCTCAGGACGGCCGCTTCGCCGTGCGCCTCAAGGACGGCACAGTCGACATCCGGATCTCGACGATGCCAGCACAGTACGGCGAGTCGGTGGTGATGCGCTTGCTCAGCCAGAGCACCGGCATGCTGGACCTGGAGAAGATGAAGATGCCGCCGCGCATGCTCACCGCCTTGCGCAAGGCCATCGACAAGCCCAGCGGCATCATCCTGGTCACCGGCCCGACGGGTTCGGGCAAGACCACGACGCTGTACGGCGCGCTCAATGCGCTCAACAGCACCGAGCGCAAGATCATCACGGTGGAAGACCCCGTGGAATACCGCCTGCCCGGCCTCAATCAGGTGCAGGTGATGGAGAAGATCGACCTGGGCTTCGACCGTGTGCTGCGCGCTGCGCTGCGTCAGGACCCGGACGTGATTCTCGTGGGCGAAATCCGGGACAAGGCCACGGCCGAGATCGGCCTGCGTGCCGCCATGACGGGCCACTTGGTGCTGTCCACGCTGCACACCAACGATGCGGCCTCGACCCCCGCGCGCCTGATCGACATGGGCGTGCCCCGCTGGATGGTGGCGCTGTCGCTGCAACTGGTGGTGGCGCAGCGCCTGGTGCGCACCTTGTGCCAGGCCTGTGCCGTGGCGCACGAGCCCACGCCGCAGGAGCTGGTCTGGCTGCGTGGCCAGCTCGGCGCTGATGCAGACAACGCCACCTTCAAGTTCGGCAAGGGCTGCCCCGAGTGCAACCATTCGGGCTTCAAGGGCCGTACCGGTGTGTACGAGTTCCTGGAGATGAACCTGCCGCTGATCGACGCACTCAACCAGCCCGAGCCCGGCGTGTTCGCCAAGGCCGCGCGCCATCACATGGCCGGCCACACGCTGCTGCGCGATGCGGCCCGTCTCGTGGTCGAAGGCCGCACGACGGTGGACGAGGCCATGCGGGTCAGTGTCGAGGTGGATGAATGAGCCGTTTCACCTTCGTTGCCAAAGGGCCCCACGGCAATGTCCAGGGGACCCAGGAAGCCGCATCGGCAGGGGCACTGGCCAGCGACCTGCAGGCCAAGGGCCTGGTGCCGCTCGTCATCAAGCCGGATGGGCCTCAGGCTGCGGCGACGGGCAGCGGGGCCAGTGCACCGGTCAAGATGCCGGACTTCATGCAGCCCAAGGTCAAGCCCATGGATGTGATGCTGTTTTCCAAGCAGCTCTACACCTTGTTCAAGGCGGGCGTGCCCATCTTGCGTGCGCTGGCGGGCTTGCAGGAAACCGCGCAGAACCCGACGCTCAAGGGCGTGCTGCAGGACCTGCGTCGCGCACTGGAAGGCGGTGTGGAGCTGTCCACCGCCATGGCCCAGCATCCCAAGATCTTCGATGGCTTCTATGTGTCCATGGTTCGGGTGGGTGAGTCTTCGGGGCGGCTCGAAGAGATCTTCCTGCGTCTGGCCGAGCACATGGAGTTCGAGCTGTTCATGCGCCAGCAGGTCAAGTCCGCGCTGCGCTACCCGAGCTTCGTGGTGATGGCCATGGCCGTTGCCATGGCGGTGATCAATGTGATGGTGATCCCGGCGTTTGCGGGGGTGTTCAAGGGCCTGGGCGCCGAGCTGCCCTTGCCTACCAAAATCCTGATGGCGACCTCGGCCTTCACCATCGAACATGGCTGGTCCTTGCTCTGTGCCATCGTCGCGGCCTTCATGCTCTGGCGCAAATGGATCCAGTCGCCACAGGGCAAGCCCATCTGGGACCGCGCGCTCTTGCGCATGCCCATCGTGGGCCCGATCGTGACCAAGGCCTCCCTGGCGCGCTTCACCCGGGCCTTTTCCTTGTCGCTGCGCAGCGGCGTGCCACTGGAGCGCGCCCTGATCGGCGTGGCCCAGACAGCAGACAACGCCTACCTGACTCAGCAGATCGATTCGATGCGCGAGCACGTGATGCGTGGAGAGACCCTGGCGCATGCCGCCGCGGGCACCGGGGTGTTCACGCCCATGGTCTTGCAGATGCTGGCCATCGGTGAGGAAACCGGCATGGTCGACGAGCTGCTGGACGAGGTCGGGGAGCTGTACAGCGAGGATGTGCAGTACCTGCTCAAGACCTTGTCGCAGCAGATCGAACCCATCCTCATCGTGTTCATGGGTGGCTTGGTGCTGGTGCTGGCGCTGGGTGTGTTCCTGCCGATGTGGAACATGGGCGGCGCGGCCATGAAGCACTGATACCTGCTGGAGTCGGTGTTTTCCTGCTTCAAACGTGAGAACTAGTTCCGGTTTCGGCTCGTTTTGCGTGTTTGTCTGGAATTCACTTGACGCACCATGTCGTCATGGGGTGATTGGTCGATTTGTAACAGAAACTCAAGTTGCGCTCAGGCCAGTCGAAATGTGGATCAAACGTGCATTTTTATTCAAGCCGGGATGCACGCACGGGGCCCGGCCCGTACACAGAAAGAGGTCTTTTATGAAACGCAATCAAGCCGGCTTCACCATGATCGAACTGATCGTGGTCATTGTGATCCTGGGTATTTTGGCCGCCACCGCGCTGCCGAAGTTCGTCGACCTGCGCAGCGATGCGGTGCAGTCTGCCACTGACGGCATGGCTGGTCAGTTGGCCAGCGCCATGTCGGTGAACTACGCGGGCTGTCAAGCCGCCAACAACGTGGCCACGGCCAACAAGTGCATCACCATCAACAACTGCAGCCAGGCTGCCACGCTGTTGACCGGTGGCGCCTTCCCGACCAACGGCTCGACCACCTTCGCGGTGACTGCTGCCACGTTGACCACCGTCAACGGTTCGACCGCCAACTGTACGTTGACGGGTACGAACGGTTCCACGTCCAAGACGTCGACCTTCACGGGTGTGGCGGCTGGTAACTGATGCTGAACTGAGCGTGGCGGGTGTCCAATGGATGCCCACTGCGATAGCCTGACAGCAGTATGTGAGGTGATCGCCATGAAGCGTCGTCAAACGGGTTTCACCATGATCGAGTTGATCGTGGTCATCGTGATCCTGGGCATCCTGGCGGCCACCGCCTTGCCCAAGTTCGTGGACCTGCGCGGAGATGCGGTTCAGTCCGCTACCGACGGCATGGCCGGCCAGCTGGGCAGCGCCATGTCGGTGAACTACGTGGGCTGTCAAGCCGCCAACAACGTGGCCACAGCCAACAAGTGCATCACCATCAACAACTGCAGCCAGGCTGCCACGCTGTTGACAGGCGGTGCCTTCCCGACGAATGGCTCGACCACCTTCTCGGTGGCCGCCGCCACCTTGACCACCACCAACGGTGCCACCGCCAATTGCACCTTGACGGGAACCAACGGCAGCACCAGCCTCACCTCGACCTTCACGGGCGTGGCGGCGGGCAACTGAGGCTTGGCCTGATGCCTATGCCTGACTCGCGTTGCACTCAACAGCGGGGCTTCACCATGATCGAGCTGATCGTGGTCATCGTGATCCTGGGCATCCTGGCGGCCACCGCCTTGCCCAAGTTCCTCGATCTGCGTTCGGACTCGATTGCTGCAGCGTCCGATGGTGTAGCGTCTCAGTTGTCCAGTGCCATGACCGTCAACTATGGTGGTTGCTCCGCGACCAACCATGTGGTCACGGCCAACAAATGCATCGCGATCTCCAACTGCAATCAGGCGGCCTCGCTGCTGGCCGGCGGCGTGCTGCCCACCAACAGCAGCACCACCTATGCCATCACGGCCGGGGCCATTGGCTCTGGCGCGGCAGGGGCCAATGGCGTCACGGCCAATTGCACCTTGACGGCGACGAATGGCACCAGCAATGCTTCGTCTACGTTCACGGGCATCTCAGCTGGTCTTTAATCTCCTCAAGAGGGCCGCAAATGCAGGATTAGTTCTGCTTTTGCGGCCTTTGTTTTTCCTGCTGCCCATCAGCTGTTGCAATATGTAAACGATTGGGGATGGACAAACAGATCCCCTTTGCGGAAGGTACTTTCATGAACAAGACCCGCATCGTGAGCGGCTTCTTCAAGCTGGTGCTGTTGCTTTGTGTGGTGGCAGGCATTGGCGATGCGATAGCCGGGTATTACGTCTACACCAGTGGCGTGTACTCGCCGCCAGCCCCTGGCGCCAACCAGTACACCATTGATTTCAGCACGCGCACGCTGGCGAGCGAACAGACGGCTGGCCGCTTGACCTACTCGAGCGCAGCCGGTGCGGCGCAGTTCCTGACATCTGGAGGTTCGATCAGCTACACCGGCTCGGTGTCGGCGAGCGGCTTTTCAGGCAATGCGATGGACATTTCCTCGGGCACCACGGGCAACCCCAGCACCGTCACCGTCAACTTTGCCAACCCCACGCCTTATGTGGGCCTGATGTGGCGCGCCCAGTTCAACAGCGAGAACACCGAGATCCTGACCCTGACGCTTTCGGACGGCAGCACCAAGGTGCTCAAGAACTGCACCTCGTCAAGCAACAGCCAGTGCATCGGCATGTATGTGGATGACCCGAACTGGCTGACTTCTCTGCTCAACTTTCTGTTTGGGTGGCTGTTCGGTGACGCCATCACCTGGTATCCCATCTACGTGCAGTACACACCCGACAACGGCGTGAAGGTCAACTCCATGCAGTTCAAGCTCTACAACTGCGGCGGCTGCGGCTTGTTGTCCACGAACACCTCGCAGGACTGGTATGTCGACAACATCAGCTATGTCGATGGGGCGGTCGTGCCTCACCATCTGGAGCTGACCACGGTGTCGAGCAGCGTATCGGCCAATGCGGCCACGACCTTCCGTATCAAGGCCTGTGGCGATGCCGCCTGTTCGACGCCATACATCACCGGCGTCAGCGGCACCATCGGGGTGTCGGGCGTGTCGGCCACCTACACCGCAGCGTGGAGCATCCCGGCCGGGCCCACCAACTATGTGGATGTCACGGTCACGCCGACCACCGCTGGCACGGCGACCATGAGTGTGCCCACGTATACCCCAACGCCCAGCAACACGCCCAAGGTGTTCTGCGGCATCGGCGTGGCGGCGGCCAGTGGCAACTCATGCAATATGACGGTGACCGTGCCCCTGCACCACGTGAACATCGCGGCCAGCGATGGCTTGACATGTACCCCAAGGACCTACACTTTGACGGCCTGTTCCGACGCCGCCTGTGCGTCGCCCTACACCGCAGGGCTGAGCGGCACGCTGTCGGTGACGGGCTCGGGCATGACGGTCAACTACCCTTCCGGCGCGGCCTTCAGCATCCCCAACGGCTCGTCGAGCACCACGGTATCGGTTCACGCGACCACGGTTGGCTCACTCACCGCCGCCACCTTGAGCGGCTTGTCGGCCACGCCCACAGGCTCGCCATCCGTCTACTGCGGCATGAACGGCAGCACGCCTGCCAGTGGCGGCAGCTGCACGATCAACCTGGCCAATTCGGGGCTGCTTTTCAATGTGCCCAACCACTTATCCGATGCGTCGCAGACGGTGACGGTCAGCGCGGTGCAGTCAAGCAACAACGCCACCGCGTGCACGCCGGCCTTTGCCAGCGTGAGCAAGAACGTGACCTTCAAATGCAGTTACAGCAACCCAACCACGGGGACGCTGCCTGTGCGCGTGGGCGGCACGGCGCTCAACGCCAGCAACAGCACGGCGGCGGCGTGTGATGGCACGGGTGGTACGGTGAGCCTGAGCTTCAACGTCAGTGGCGTGGCCACTACCACAGTGCAATACGCCGACGTGGGGCAGATGAGCTTGACGGCCACCTACGCCGGCTCCGGCACGGACGCAGGCCTGAGCATGACGGGCAGCGACAGTTTCATCGCCAGCCCGGCGTCGTTCGCGTTCAGCAGCATCACGGCCTCGCCCGTGGCGGGCAGCAACTTCGCGGCCACGCTCACGGCCAAGAACAGCTCGGGCAATGCCGTGCCCAACTTCGGCAAGGAAACGGCGGTCACCACCGACTACGTGCGCATCAGCTGGGCCAAGGCCAAGCCCACGGGCACGGCCTCGGTGGCGGGCACCTTCACGGGCACGGGCACATCGACCTCGCCCACCCTGTCGTCGAGCAGCTTCAGCAACGGGGCGGTGACCTTGAGCAACCTCAACTGGACGGAGGTGGGCTTGGGTGACCTGTCGGCCTGGCTGGTCAGCGGCAGCTACCTGGGCTCGGGCACGACGGTGACCGGCACGACAGGCGCCGCCGGCGCGGTGGGGCCCTTCGTGCCGCATCACTTCGATACCGTGATCACGCAGGGTTGTTCGAGCTTCAGCTACAGCGGCCAGCCCTTCACGGTGCAGATCACGGCGCGCAACGCGGGCAACACCACCACCTACAACTACGATGGTTCGGCCAACACCTCGCCCAACTATGCCAAGGCGGTGACGCTGTCGGCCACGGGCGCGGGGGCCGGTTCAGGCTCCCTGACGGCAGGTACATCCGTGGCCCTGACCAGCTTCGGCGCGGGCGTGGCTTCGTTGACGACGCCCACCTTTGCCTTCACGAACAAGCTGACGACACCCACCAGCATCACCATCCACGCCCAGGAGACGGCCGGTAGCGTGACCTCCAGTGCCGGCTCGCCGGTGGTGGAAGGCTCGGTCCCGCTGCGCAGCGGCCGGCTCAAGATCTCCAATGCCTTCGGCTCCGAGAAATCGGTGCTGAGCGTGCCCGTGCAGGCCCAGTACTGGAACGGCAAGGCCTGGGTACTGAACGCATCTGACAGCTGCACCAGCGTGCCGGCGGCCTCGGTGGCCCTGAGCAATTACATGGACTCCAAAGGTGCCGCCACAGCAGGCTGGACGACCACCCCATCGGCCGTCACCATCAGCAGCGGCAACGGCACCCTGAGCCTGGGCGCGCCCAGCCCATCGAGCACGGGCAGCGTGGACTTCGCCTTCAACCTGGGCGCCACCACCACCGACCAATCCTGCCTGGCCAGCCACCCAGCCAGCACGGCGGCCAACCTGAGCTGGTTGCGTGCCCAGAACGGCAGCGCCAACGGCTGCGCTGGCGTGAGCACCTATGACCGCGACCCGAGTGCGCGGGCCACTTTCGGCGTCTACCAACCTGAAACCAAAAAGGCTGTTTATTCGAGAGAGCTGTATTGAACCGACGCCGCCGAGGTGGCGTTTACTGAGGTGCATTCCCCGGTTTGTTTCGAGCTTTTATGAATCACAGAAATTCCACAATCTGAATACCCGCTGAACCGGTTGGCGGGGCACTGGCGTGAGGTGACCACATGGCCGCGACGCAGACTAGGGTTGGGCGCGCCCTTGAACGCACCGTACTCGGCGCCAAGGTGACTGCCTGGCTGAGGGGACTTGCGTTCGCCCTGCTCATGGCCGTGGGGCCGTGGAGCCATGTGGAGGCCGGCTGGAACGCCTATACCAGCAGCGATGCGGGCTTCAACTCGCCGACCTCGTACGCGAACGAGCGGACCATCGACTTCAGCACCGGCACACCCGTTTCAGCCGCTGCCAACAACACGCTGACGACAGAGCAGACGGCTGGCCGCTTGACTTTCAGCACGTCGACCGCCAGCGGTGCCTCGTTCACGCAGACCGACACCACTGGCGCAACGGGCATGTCCGGCAAGCACGTCAAGATTTCATCGGGTACGTCGGGCACGGCCTCCTCGCTGACCGTCACCTTCGCCAACGGCGGCACCAGCTATGTCGCCTTCGATTGGTACCTGGGCCTCAAGGACCAGAACGGCGCCTATGTGACGTTCAACTTCAGCGACGGCACCTCGCAGACGCTCTACAGCTGCGACACCTCGTCGAACTCGACTTGCCTGGGTGCTTATGTACCCAGCAACTTCTTGACGGACCTCTTCAACCTGCTGACTCTGTGCCTATTCGGTTGCAACCAGCTAGACACGGTGTACCTGACCTATCTCCCTGCGACAGGGATCAAGATCACCTCGGTCACCTTTTACAACAATCGATGCGATGGCTGCGGCTTCCTGGGCTTCCCTCTGAGCCAGGACATGTACGTGGACAACCTGATCTACGTGGACCCCACTGTGGCGCCGCACCACCTGGAGGTGACCACGGCCAGTAACTCGGCTGCTGCGGGAGGGACCATCACCTTCACTGTCAAATCCTGTGCCGATGCGGCGTGCAGCACCTTGTTCACCACGGGGATGACCGGGACCTTGTCGCTGACGGGCTCGGGGATGACGCCCACCTACCCGGCAGGGCAGACCTACTCCATTGGCGCACGAAGTTCGAGCACAACCTTGTCTGCCAGCATCACCCCATCGGGCACGGCGACGGTGGCGCTGTCCGCACCCAGCATCACGCCGACGGGCTCACCCTCGGTGTATTGCGGCATCGGGGTGGCGGCGGCCAGCGGCAATGCCTGCACGATCACGGTACTGGGCCTGCACCACCTGGAGGTCACCACGGTCTCATCGTCGGGCAGCATGAACTCGGCGGTGACCTACACGATCAAGGCCTGCGCCGACGCGGCCTGCTCGACCACCTACACCTCGGGTGTGACGGGCACCTTCACCATCTCGGGCGTGACCGTGACGCCATCTGCCAGCCAGGCCTTCAGCATCGGCGCGGGCAGCGCCACCACCACGGTGAGTGTCACACCCACATCGGCAGGCACGGCCACGGTCAGCCTCAGCGGCGTGTCGCCGGCGCCATCGGGCTCGCCCTCGGTCTATTGCGGCATGGGCGGGGCGGCGGCCAGCGGCAACAGCTGCGGCTACACCTCCAACCAGACGCTCGATCATGTCGAACTCACCACGGGCAGCAGCACCAATGTGACCTGCACCCCGGTGACCTACACCGTCAAAGCTTGCGGCAACGCCGCCTGCTCGACGCTCTACACCACCGGCCTCACCGGCACCCTGACGGTGTCGGGTGTGACGGCGAACTACCCTTCTGGTCAAGGCTTCACCATCAGCAACGGCAGTTCCAGCACCACGATCTCGGCTGCGCTCACCACGGTGGGCACGGCCACGGCCGCGCTGTCTGGTTTGTCGGTGACGCCCTTCGGGTCGCCATCGGTGTATTGCGGCATGGGGGCTGCGGCCACATCGGGTGGGTCGTGTGCGGTCAGCATGGTCAGCTCGGCCCTGTACTTCACGGTGCCCAACCACCTGTCTGATGCGTCGCAGAGCGTGACGGTCAGCGCGGTGCAGTCGAGCAACAACGCCACGGTGTGCACGCCAGCCTTTGCCAGCGTCAGCAAGAACGTGACCTTCAAGTGCACCTACACCAACCCGACCACGGGGACGCTGCCGGTGCGGGTGGGCGGTTCGGCGCTCAACGCCAGCAACAGCACGGCGGCGGCGTGTGACGGCACAGGCCGCGCGGTGAGCCTGAGCTTCAATGCCAGCGGTGTCGCCACGACCACCGTGCAGTATGCCGACGTGGGGCAGATGAACCTGACGGGCACCTACACGGGTTCAGGCACCGACGCTGGTTTGAGCATGACGGGCAGCTCCAGTTTCATTGCCAGCCCGGCCTCGTTCGCGTTCAGCGGCATCACGGCGGCGCCGGTGGCTGGCAGCACCTTCTCGGCCACCGTGACGGCCAAGAACAGCTCGGGCAATGCCGTGCCCAATTTCGGCAAGGAAACAGCGGTGACCACCGACTACGTGCGCATCAGCTGGGCCAAGGCCAAGCCCACCGGCACGGCGGCGGTGGCGGGTACCTTCACGGGCACAGGCACCGGCGGGTCCCCCTATATCTCGTCAAGCAGCTTCAGCAGCGGCGCAGTGACGCTCAGCGATCTGAAATGGACCGAGGTGGGCCTTGGCGACCTGACGGCCACGCTGGTCAGCGGCAGCTACCTGGGCACGGGCACGACGGTGACAGGTACGACCGGCGCTGCCGGCGCGGTGGGCCCCTTCATTCCGCATCATTTCGATACGGCTGTGACCCAAGGCTGCTCAAGCTTCACCTACAGCGGCCAGCCTTACACCGTGCAGATCACGGCACGCAATGCCTTGAATGCGACGACCTACAACTACGACGGCACGGCCAATACCTCGCCCAACTACGCGAAAGCAGTGACCCTGTCGGCCACGGGCGCGGGGGCCGGCCTGGGCAGCCTGACTGCAGGCACATCGGTGTCGGCCTCCAGCTTCGGAGCAGGGGTGGCATCCAGCACCACACCGACCTTCACCTTCACCAACAAGCTGACTTCACCTACTTCCCTGGTGACCATGCAGGCCGTCGACACCAGCGGCGTGTCGTCTGCCTCGGGTACGCAGGGCTCGGTCACCTTGCGCAGCGGGCGGCTCAATGTGTCCAATGCATTCGGTTCAGAGAAGTCCTCATTGAGCGTGCCTGTGCAAGCCCAATACTGGAACGGCAAGGCCTGGGTGGTCAACAGCTCGGACAGCTGCACCAGCGTGCCGGCTGCCTCGGTGGTGCTGACGAACTACCTGGACTACAAAGGCGCGGCCACGGCCGGCTGGACCACCACGGCCTCGGTTGTCTCGATCGGCAGTGGCAATGGCTCCTTGACACTCAGTGCTCCCAGTCCCACGGCGACGGGCAGCGTGGATTTCGCCTTCAACCTCGGCACGACCACCACCGACCAATCCTGCCTGAGCAGCCATCCTGCCAGCACCGCCGCATCTTTGAGCTGGCTGCGCGCCCAGAACGGTAGCAGCAACAGCTGCTCCGGTGTGCTCACCTATGACCGCGACCCCAGTGCGCGGGCTACCTTCGGTGTCTACAAACCCGAATCCACGAAGACAGTTTTCAGCCGTGATATCTACTGATCGCTCATCCTCGAAGCGGCATGGACAAGCCGGCTTCACCATGGTCGAACTCATCATCGTGATGATCATCGGCGGAATCCTGGCAGCCTATGCCTTGCCCAACCTCATGGCGGCACTGGGCGGGCGGGATGACGCCTGGCACGACGAGTTGCAAGGGGCACTGCGTTTTGCCCAGAAGGGCGCCGTGGCTCGGCGGCGCCTGACCTGCGTGACCGTCACGGCCACCACGGTGTCGATCACGTCTGCTGCCGTCAACCCAGCCAGCACCTGCACCGCCACGATCAACGGCCCAACGGGCAACAGCATTTTCGCCACGGCCAACAACAGCAGCGCCGGTACGACGGTATCTCCGGCCGGCACCATCTATTTTCAGCCCGATGGCCGCGTGACCTCCGATGGCGCGGGCACCACCACCACCACCCGCACGATCTCGATGAGCGGGGCCAGCAACATCACCGTCTATGGGGACACGGGCTATGTTGAGTAAACGCGCTCAGCGCGGCTTCACCCTGGTCGAAACGGTGGTGGCCATCGTGATCATCGGCGTGGGCCTGACCGGGGTGATGTCGGCCTTCAACCGCAGTGTGGGCAAGAGTGCCGACCCGGTTGCACGCAAGCAGATGCTGGTGCTGGCCGAAGAGTTCATGGAGGAGATCCAGCTCAAGCCCTACACGGTCGCAGCCAATTCCGCTCCGAACAACAGCTGCGCACGCAACACTTTCAACGACATCTGGGACTACAACGGCTACAGCGTCAGCAATCAAATCTGCAATATCGATGGCACGACGATTTCTGCACTGAATGGGTACTCCTTGAGTGTGACCGTTGCGACATCGACGTTGAGCGGCATCACCGCAGCGGCGTTGATCACCGTGACGGTCACCCGTGGCAGCGATAGCGTGGTGCTCAAGGGGTGGCGGACGAACTACGCATCATGATGAAGACGGCTCGCAATCCATCCCAACGGGGCTTCTCGCTCGTCGAACTGATCACGGTCATCGTGGTGGGGGCCATCGTGGCAGCCACGGTATCGGCTTTCATCAAGCCGACCATCGATGCCTACACCAATACCAGTCTGCGGGCCAACATGTCGGATCAGGCTGACACGTCTTTGCGCCGCATGCTGCGCGATGTGCGCCGGGCCGTGCCCAACTCGCTGCGTGTGCCGTCCAATCAGTGCTTCGAGCTGGTGCCCGTGGTGTCCGGTGGGCGCTACCGCATGGGCCCAGATGCCGCGAACGACAGTGGCGGGTGCACGGCTCAATCTGGGGGCGGTACCTGCTCGGCCTGGGTGGACCCTTCTCAGGCCACCACCGTGTTTGATGTCTTGTCCATCATGTCGACCACGCCTTCCGTGGGTGACTGGGTGGTGATCAACAACCAGAATGGCAACGATGTGTATGCGGGCAACAACCGCGCGGCCATCTCAGCGGTGTCGACCTCGCCCTTGTCGACACAAGGCTATCAGCGCCTGACGATCTCGTCCTTGCAGGTCTCGCCTGGCTACAGCTTCGGGCGCTTCCAGACCGTGTCCAACAGCGAGCAGTCCGTGTTCTACATCTGCTCGGGTGCGGACGGCACGCTCAACAGCAATGGCGACGGCAAGGGTACCTTGTACCGCCTGGTGCGTACCTTCAACGCGGCTTACCCGACGTCCTGCCCCTCCACGACAGGGGCCACGGCCTTGGCGACCAAGGTGAAGTCCTGCTCCTTCATCTACGACCCCAATCAAGGTGCCACGCAGCAAAGCGGCTTTCTCTGGATGGATCTGGAGATCGCCCGCAACAGTGAAACCGCGCACATGGCCGTCGGTGCCCATGTGATGAACGTGCCATGAAGCTCACTCACATGAAGTGCCTCTACAAGATCAACCCAAGTGCACAACGTGGCATCGGCATGGTGGCGGCCATCGTTGTGTTGGTGTTGCTGGCCTCGCTGGCCGCAGCCGTGACGCGCCTGAGCTGGACGCAGCAGGTCAGCTCGGCTCAGGACATCGCTGGCGCGCGGGCCTTTCAGGCGGCCAATGCCGGTGTCGAGTGGGGCATGTACCAGGCGCTTCGTGGGAGCTGGATTCAAGGCGGGTGTAATGGCAGCAGCCAGACGATCGACCTCACGAGCACGATGGGCTTCAAGGTCACAGTGACCTGCACCAGTCAGAGCACGGCCTTCAAGGAGGGGCAAGACACCAACGGTACGGACTTGACGCTCTACCTCTACATGATCGACGCCGTGGCCTGCAATGGCTCAGCGGCCTCTTGTCCGGACAACGCCTCGTCTGGCGGCATGAACTACGTGGAGCGCAAGCGCCATGGTGTTGTTTCTTGCCGTTCAGATGACAACAATGGGAACACGCCGAACTGCACGGCGGCGCATTGACCAGTGTGATGGCGTGCTGTCTCAATGCACGAGCGCATGGCCTGTCGGTGAAGGCGGCAACACCGCCCACGCCACCGCGACCGTGTAAGGCTTGCCCATCCAGGTGGTCTGCACCAGCAAGGTGGGTTTGACCTGCAGCTGCGGATAGCGCGCCAGCAGGGGCGCCACCTGGGCCTGGCTGTCCAGCGGCAGATCAGCGGGTGCCACATCGCCTCGCCCGATGGGCCACACGAACAGCGCGCCTTTTTGTTCGACCCGCCTGGGTGTCAGCCAGAGTGATTCGCGGAAGTCTGCATCGTAGAAGACCGAAGGCCGGTCGGCGCTGTAGTGCGCCACGGTGCCGGCCACGAACTCTTCACCGGCCACGATGGCCAGTGTCTGCCCGGTCTGTGCATGCCATTGCCGGGTCAGCGCCTGTGCGATCTCGACTCCCGGGTAGCTGGTGCGGTCGAGCCTGTGCTTTTTCTGCGGGCCGAGCAAGGCCATGCTCACGAAGAGCGACAGTGGCAACAGCGTCCACAGCACCCAGGCCCATGTGAAGCGGCGCACATGCAAGCGTGAGGCATCGGGCCGGCGCCAGGCCAGGTACAAGGGCGCGGCGCAGATGAAGAAGGGCGATGCCCACATGTGCAGCATCTTGGCTTGTGCCAGCGAGGCCGCCAGCATGATGAGCAGCAGCGGGCCCAGGCCCATGGCGGCCAGCAGCCAGCGCTCATGGGCGGGGCGTGCCACGGTTTGTGCAGGGCCCAGCGTGCGCAACAAGCCCCAGGCGGGCAACAAGGTCAGGGTCTGGGCCAGCACGAAGTTCATGAACTCCAGTCCCCAGCTGCCTTGCTGCGCGAGTTCGTCGCTGTGGCCACGCCCTATGGCGTATTGCAAGGTGGCCCAGTCGTGCTGTAGCGCCCATTGCACATGTGGCGCGACGATCAGTGCGAAGACCAGCACGGCTGCCCATGGGCCTGCGCTGCGCCATGCCTGCCTGGCTTGCAGGTTGAGGAGCGTGTAGAGGAAGACGCTGCCCGGCAGCAGCAGGAACACATACTTGCCCAAGGTTCCCAGGCCGCTGCACAGCCCCAGCCCGATCCACCAGGCCACATGCCCCGTGCGGATGGCGCGCCAGGCACACAGCGTGGCCCAGGCCCAGAAGGGGAACATCACCACATTGGCATTGAACTCGGTGCTCGACAGGTTGAAGTAGTGGATGCCTTCCGTGGCCATCAAAGCCAGCGTGGCCAGGCGTGTGCCCAGCAGGTCGCGCCCCAGCAGCCAGGTGGCCAGCAGGCCCAGCGTGACCATGAGCTGGGACAGTGCAAAGAGACTCAGGTTCGTCGGGCCGAAGCGGGCCAGCTCCGCCACCCAGCCCGACAGCGGTGGGTGCTTGTAGTAGCCCCATTGCCATTCGCGCCCCCAGGCCAGGGCCTCGACCACGTCCAGCGGCAGGTTGCGTGACACGAGCCAGGGCACGAGCGTCCACAGCACGAGATGCGCCAGCAGCACGGCCCAGGCCAGATGGCGGTCATCCAGGCCTGAAGCCGGGACGGCGGGCGAATCGAAAGAAGCGTGGGCGTGAACGGAGCTCATCACAACAATGCAGACAAAGGGCGTGACGGGCTGTCACGCGGGCACGGTCCGGCATTGTAGGGAAGCTCAGAGAATCAACGTGGGGTCTTTGACGCCGGGCGCACTGCCTGACTGGGCTGCAGGCAAGCGCTGCGGCAGGCCTGCCGCCAGCGGGGCCGAGCACTCCGCCTGCTCACGGCTGTGTGTCATCAGCAGGGCTTCGAAGGCGTCCTCGTTCATGGGACGACCCAGGTAGTAGCCTTGGGCTTCGTCGCAGCCATGCGCCACCAGGAAGGCGGCCTGTTCGCTTGTCTCCACGCCTTCGGCCACGATGCCCACTTCCAGCCGGTGGCCCATCGCGATCAGGGCGGCCACCAGGCGGCTGTCGCCAGGCGACTCGGGCACGGACGACAGGAAGCTGCGGTCCAGCTTGAGGCGGTCCACCGGCAACTCGCGCAGGTAGGCGAAGCTCGAATAGCCCACGCCGAAGTCGTCGATGGCCACGCTCACGCCTACTGCACGCAATTGCCTGAGCACATCGGCCGCGCGCAGCGACTCGCGCACCACCACGCTTTCGGTGATCTCCAGCTCCAGCGCCGTGGGCGGCAAGCCAGTCTCTCTGAGCACGCGGGCCACCACATTGGGCACATCGGCCTGATCCAGTTGCACGGCCGAGAGGTTCACGGCCACGCGCAGCGGCCAGCCACTGCGTTCACGCCATTGCTGGGCCATGGTGCAGGAACGGCGCAGCACCCATTCGCCCATCGCGACGATGAGGCCGGTTTCTTCGGCCAGCGGGATGAAGTCGGAAGGCGGCACCAGCTTGCCGTTGTGCTCCCAGCGCAGCAGGGCTTCGGCGCCGCTGATGCGGCCGGTCGCGCAGTCGAACTGCGGCTGGAAGTGCAGGCGCAGCTCCTGGCGTGCCAGGGCCTTGTACAGGTCGTTCTCGAGCACCAGGGTCTCGACGGACGGGCTCTGCATCTTGTCGCTGTAGACCTGGATGCGGTTGCGGCCATTGCTCTTGGCCTGGTACATGGCCAGGTCGGCATGGCGCATCAGCGTGATCGTGTCGGTGCCGTGCTGCGGGTACGTCGCTAGGCCAATGCTGGGCGTGACACGCAGCTCGTGGCTGCCGATGCGCAGCGGATCGGTGAAGAGGTCCAGCACCTTCTGGGCGACGCGTTCGCCATCTTCCGGCGCCGAGATCTGCGGCAGAAGGATCACGAACTCGTCGCCGCCCAGGCGCGCCACGATGTCGGAGGTGCGCATGCCCGAGCGCAGCCGGCGCGCGATCTCGATGAGCACGTTGTCGCCCACATGGTGGCCCAGGCCATCGTTGATCTTCTTGAAGCGGTCCACATCCAGGAACATCATGGCCATGTGGTGGCCATGTCGCTCGGCCAGGCCCATGCAGGTCTTGAGCTGCTCTTGCAGCATGTTGCGGTTGGGCAGGGCGGTCAGCGCATCGTGCTGGGCCATGTGCTGCAACTGGTGCTCGGCATCGCGGCGCGAGGTCACGTCATAAGCCATGGCCAGATAGCCGGTGAGCTGGCCGTATTCATTGCGCAGCTCGGTCACGGTGATCTCGGCGACCAGGAAGCTGCCGTCTTCGCGGCGCATGGTCCACTCGCTGGGCAGGCCAGGCGATTCCTGGGCCAGGTGGGTGAGCACATCCAGATCCTGCACCGGCACGTTCAGGCGCATGGAGAGCATGCGCGCGCGCTCGGCCACCTGGTCGGCATCGAAGAAGCGCTTGGTGGTGCTGCGGCCAACCAGGTCCTGAGCCTTGGTGCCCACCAGCCGCTCGCCAGCCGGGTTCACGGTCTGGATGATGCCTTGCGAGTTGAGCACGAAGATCGCGTAGGGCGCGTTGTGCACGATCACGCGGCGCATTTCGTCGACCTCGATGAGCTGGCGCTGTGCTTCCAGGATGGCGCGCTCGGCCGAGACCTGTGCGGTCAGGTCGCGCAGCACGGCCACGTACTGAGGCTGGCCATTGAGTTCCATGCTGCTGACGGCCATGTCCAGCGGGAAGGTGGCGCCATTGGCGCGTCGGCCTTCCGTGCGCCGGCCCACGCCGTCCAGACCCACTTGCTGGGCTTGCAGGAAATGATCCAGCCCCTGGTCGCGCGATGACGATGCAGCAGATGGCAACAGCTTGGACACGTGCAGGCCGACCATCTCGCCCTCGGCGTGCCCGAACATCAGGCGCACGGCATGGTTGACGCTGAGGATGGCGCCGTCGGGGCTCAGGGTGAGGATGCCATCGATGGTGTTGTCCAGCACCGAGCGCAGTCGGCGCTCGCTGTCGCGGGCCTTGTGGCTCAGCGCCAGTGCCATCGCGGCGGCCAGGCCCTGGCGGTTGGCCACGCTGCGCAAGGCCCACCACAAGCCTACCGAGGCGAACAGGCCGCCCAGCAGGAGGGCCAGTGGATAGGCCTGCGTGCGGGCATGGACCGGTTCGCGCATGAAGCTCAACTGCCAGCGGCGGCCGCCCATGTTGATCTGCGTGAGGTGGACGTCCTCGTCGTTGACATGGGACTCGCTGCGGTAACCCCGCTCCATGTGCTGGGCGCTGTCGAAAAGAGGCTTGGCCTCGGCGGCCTTGGCATCCTGGTCTGAGGCGCCGACGTCGCTGACGACCCAATGCAGGTGCTGCCAGTCCTTGCGGCTGGCCACCTGCTTCATCAGGCTGGAGGCCCGGATGACGCCACTGACCAGCCCCATGAAGGCGGCCCTGCGGCTGTCCGGGTCGTTGGCGCGCGCGCCGGTCTTGTAGATCGGCAGGCGCACCAGCACGCCCAGGTTGTCGCCCTTTTCCTGCAGCATGTGCAGCGGCGCAGACATCTGCGGCAGCCCCGAGTCGCGGGCGCGTTCCAGCACGTCGCGGCGGGTGGGCTCGAAGGCCATGTCGTAGCCCAGCACCGAACGGTTGGGCGTCATGGGCTCGTTGTAGACCACGGGCATGTAGTTGGCACGCTCGCCGGGCGGGATGATGCGGTAGCTCGGATAGCCCTGCGCATCCGTGCTGCGGTCGGCTTGCACGGCGGCTTCGAAGGCGCTGCGCTCTGCCTGCGAGACGGCCTTGGCGTACTGGATGGCCATGAAGGCGGGGTATTGCGCCGAGATGTCCAGATTCAGGAAGTGCTGGTGGAAGGTGGTGCGGCTGACCTTGTCGTCGACCAGGTACATGGCCTGGAAGCTGCGCAGCACATCCAGGTAGTGGTCGAGCATCTGGTCCAGGTGCTCGGTGACGTCGGCGGTCTGCTGGGCAAAAGCGGCATCGGCATTGCGTTGCAGGTGCTCACTCGTGCGCCACCAGGCGAGCACGCTGAGCACCAGGCCGGCGACCAGGACGACCCAGGCGCAGCGGTGCAACCAGTGCGATTCTTCTTCCGTTTTTCGAATATCCAGCAGCATCCAGTGTCCTTGACATGCCGTAGCCCTACCCTGGGGGCGGGACTCGTTGTCGGTGTATCGGACGGGGGCTGGGCGGCTTGACCCTCAAATGAGGGGGTGGCGCCCAGAAGTTGGGCGCCATACGCGCAAAGCGTGACGGGTGTCACAACCTGGCGCACAAGGGTGAATGGCGGGCGTTCAGCGGGCCATGGCCATCAGGCGGGCCACCCGCTCCTCGGTGGGTGGGTGCGTGGCAAACAGGCTGCGCAGCCCGTCGCCCGACAGCGGGTTCATGATCATCATCTGGGCCGTTTCGGGGTGGGCCTCGGCGGTCTCCAGGGGGATGCCTTGCGCATAGCGGTGGATTTTCTCGAGCGCATTGGCCAGGGCCTGCGGGTCGCCACTGATCTCGGCGCCGCCACGGTCTGCTTCGAACTCGCGTGCACGGCTGATGGCCATCTGGATCAGGCTGGCAGCCAGCGGTGCGAGGATGGCAACGGCGATACCGGCCAGCGGGTTGGCCGGGCGGCCCTCGGAATCACGGCCGCCGAAAAACACCGCGAAGTTGGCCAGCATCGAGATGGCACCGGCCATGGTGGCGCTGACGGTGCTGATGAGGATGTCGCGGTGCTTGACGTGGGCCAGCTCGTGCGCCATCACACCGCGCAACTCGCGATCGGTCAGGATGTTGATGATGCCGGTGGTGGCGGCCACGGCGGCGTGCTCGGGGTTGCGGCCCGTGGCGAAGGCATTGGGCGCGGCCTCGTCGATCAGGTAGACGCGGGGCATGGGCAACTGGGCACGCTGGGCCAGTTCCTTGACCATGGCGTAAAAGCGCGGCGCGGAGGTCTCGTCCACCTCGCGGGCGTTGTACATCTTGAGCACCATCTGGTCCGAGAACCAGTAGCTGAAGAAGTTCATGCCCAGCGCCACGACCAGCGCCAGCATCATCCCGGAGCGGCCGCCGATCATCCCGCCAATGGCCATGAACAGGGCCGTGATCGCCGCCATCAGGATGGCGGTTTTCATCATGTTGAACATCTGCTCGGGCCTCCTGACCCGCAAAAAGGAGCACACCACCTCATGGTGGCAGCCTTAGAACCTGTTGACGATCTCCCCATGGTGCCCGCAAGACATCCCCAGGTCGCCATCAAGGCGCACGCCGCCGGCCGGGCTGATGCCCGGTCAAGGTGGGCAACGCGGAGGGTGGCCTGGAGATGCCTTGCCCTACGGGTTGCCCCGCAAAGGCAGCGTCCGCCACGTTGCAAATCCTCGCCGGGCCGCCAGCCCGGCTGCGGGTTTGCGCCTTGCGGCCACCACCTTTGCGGGGCAACGGGCACCATGGGGAGATCGTAAACAGGTTCTTAGATAAGCTCCCAGCTGGAAAGTTCAAGCCAGGGACGGGGGTATGGTCCTTGCGTTTTGCAGAAAATCACGGGCTGAAATGCGCTTGCCACCAGGCTTTTGCAGCGTCTGCAAGGCCAGGGCCTGCTGGCCGCAAGCCACCACCAGGGTGTCGCCCTGCGCCTGCAGGATCTGGCCTGGCTTGCCGCTGGCATCGGGCAGGACGGTGGCGGCCCAAAGCTTGATGGTTTCCTTGATGGCGTCCTCGCCCTTGTCTACAGGCCACAAGAAGGTCGTGCCAGGGAAAGGGTCGAAGGCGCGAACGCGGCGCGCGATCTGCCCCGCAGGCTGGGACCAGTCGATGGCGGCCTCGGCCTTCTCGATCTTGTGCGCGTAGTTCACGCCCTCTTGGGGCTGCGGGGTGGCTTTCAGGCCGCCGCATGCGGCCAGCTCCAGCGCCTCGACGATCAGCCTGCCGCCCAGACGAGCGAGCCGGTCGTGCAGCGCGGCGGTGGTGTCTTCGGGGCGGATGGGCTCGCGCTCCATCAGCAGCATGTCGCCCGTGTCCAGGCCCGCGTCCATCTGCATGATGGTGATGCCCGTGGCTTCGTCACCCGCCTCGATGGCGCGGTGGATGGGCGCAGCACCTCGCCAGCGCGGCAGCAGTGAGCCGTGGATATTGAGGCAGCCCAGGCGGGGCAGAGCCAGCGTCCACTGCGGCAGGATCAGGCCATAGGCGGCCACGACCATCACGTCGGGCGCGGCGGCCAGCAGGGCTTCACGCGCGGCGCAGGCCTCGTTGGGGTACTTGCCATCCAGCTTGAGGCTGTGAGGCTGGGCCACCTTGATGCCATGCTGCTGCGCCATTTGCTTGACGGGCGAGGCTTGCAGCTTCATGCCGCGCCCGGCCGGACGATCAGGCTGGGTCAGCACCAGGGGCACCTCGAAGCCCGCGGCCAGGATGGCGCGCAGGGCCTCGCTGGCGAATTCAGGCGTGCCGGCGAACGCGACTTTCAAGGCGCTCATGCGGCGTGGCGATCCTCGCGGGCCTTCTTCTGCAGCTTGGCCTTGATGCGGTTGCGCTTCAAAGGCGAGAGGTACTCCACGAAGACCTTGCCCAGCAGGTGATCGAGCTCATGCTGTATGCACACCGACATCAGGTCATCGTCGGCATCGAACTCGAAGCTCTGGCCATCGCGGTTGAGCGCGCGCACCTTGACGCGGGTGTGGCGGTCGACCTTGTCGTAGATGGCGGGCACGGAGAGGCAGCCTTCTTCCCACACCAGCATCTCATGGCTGGCCCAGATGATCTCGGGGTTGATCAGCACCAGGGGCCGGTTGCGCTCCTCGCTGGTGTCGATGACGACCACGCGCTCGTGCACGTCGACCTGCGTGGCAGCCAAGCCCACGCCCTTGGCGTCGTACATGGTCTCCAGCATGTCGTCGACCAATTGGCGGATGCGCTCATCCACCTGTGCCACGGGTTTGGCCACGGTATGCAGTCGGGGGTCGGGGTAGGTGAGGATGGGCAGCAAGGCCATGTTCTGTTCGTGTCCTGACGAGGGAAATCAACAATATCGTTGTGGAAGCGGCGCAACGACCGGGTCCGTGCCGGGCCGGCAACCGCAGGTAACACGGGGCAATTTTCGTTGCGACCGTGCAGGTTTTGCGGGCAGAATCAAATGATCATTGACCAGATTTTGCCGAATCTGAGGTAACCCTGCGTAAGGGAATCTCTTCGGCCGGTAATTGGAGACTGTTTTCATGACCCAGCGATCGCTGTCCTGTGCGGCTCGGATGACTGTATCGGCACTTGCCACGCTGGGCGTGCTGGCAGGTAGTTTGGCCACGGCGGCCCATGCCGAGGGTTTCCCCAACTACCCCATCACCTCGCAGCAAAAAGCCACGGCGTCCAAAGTGGCCGAGGCCGGCGTGCCCCTGTCCGAACTGGCGCCCAATGCGCCCGATACCTATACCGTCAAGCGTGGCGACACCCTCTGGGATATTTCCGGGCTGTTTCTGAAATCGCCCTGGCGCTGGCCCGAGCTGTGGGGCATGAACATGCAGCAGATCCGCAATCCGCACCTGATCTTCCCGGGGCAGATGCTGTATCTGGACAAGAGCAATGGTCGCGCTCGCCTGCGCGTGGGCGAGCCGGTGGTGGGTGCGGGCGGCACGGTGAAGCTGTCGCCGCGCGTGCGCGAAGGCAGCCTCGATGACGCCATCAGCAGCGTGCGCGTGCACCTGCTGGAGCCTTTCTTCAACGAGGCGGTGGTGTTCGATACCAGCGAGGAGCTCTTGCAGGCGCCGCGCATCGTGGCCACGCAGGAGGGCCGCGTGGTGCTGTCGCGTGGTGAGACCGCCTATGTGCGCGGCGACCTCAATGGCCGCGGCGACTTCCGCCTCTTCCGCGAGCCCAAGCCCCTGCGAGACCCCATCACCCACGAGGTGCTGGGCTTCGAAGGCCAGTATGTGGGCACGGCCAGCAAGACCCGCGATGGCGCCGAAGGCACAGGTGCGGACGGCGGCCAGGTCGTCATCCCGTCCACCTTCACGATCACCAGCCTGCGCCAGGAAGTGGCCGTGGGCGATCGCCTCTCGCCTGTGCCGCCGCGCGAATACGTCAACATGGTGCCGCATGCGCCGGCCCAGAACGTCTCGGGCAACATCATCTCCATCTATGGTGATGCCCTGACGGCTGGCCAGAACCAGATCGTGTCGATCAACAAGGGCGCCCGCGACGGCATCGAGCGTGGCCATGTGCTGGCGCTGTGGCGTGCCGGCGCCGTGGTGCAGGACAAGACGAGCGACGACAAGGCGACCCTGGCACTGCCGGACGAGCCCAACGGCCACCTGTTCGTGTTCCGCGTGTTCGACCGCGTGTCTTATGCCCTGATCCTCAAAGCGCTTGACCCGGTCAAGGCGGGGGATCACTTCACCCAGCCTCAGCAGTGATGATGGACTGAACCCCGCAGGGCCGAGGCCCTGTCAGTGAAGGGCAGATGCGGCGTGAACCCGCTCTGCCCTTTTTGCTTCATGTGACCAAGAGACAAAACAAAATGGATCAGGAGGAACTGCGTGCCTGGCTGCGCCTGGTGCTGACGCCGCGCATTGGCCCGGGCAGCGCGCGCAAATTGCTGGCCGCCCTGGGCTCGCCCCAGGCCATCTTTGACGCAGGCGATGAGGCCTTGCAAGCCCTGCTGGGCAAACGCGAGCGGGCGGCGCTGGCAGCCGTGCCGCCCGAGCTGGACGCCCAATTCGAGACCTTGCTGACCTGGCTGGCGACCTCACCCAGCCTGCCTGACGGAGGCCGTGCTCGTCAGGTGCTGTGCCTGGCTGATGCGCTTTATCCATCGACCTTGCTGCAGGCCGCGGACCCACCCTTGCTGCTGTTCGCGCAGGGGCGTCTGGACTTGCTCGCCAAGCCCGCTGTGGCCGTCGTGGGCAGCCGGCATCCCAGCCCGCAGGGCCGTGACAACGCCTATGCTTTTGCCAAGGCGCTCAGTGATGCGGGCGTGACCGTGGTGTCGGGCCTGGCGCTGGGCGTGGATGGCGCGGCCCACCAAGGTGCCCTGGATGGTGGTCAGGGCAGCACCATCGCGGTGGTGGGCACCGGGCTGGATGTGGTCTACCCCAAGTCCCACCAGGCCCTGACGCAGCGCCTGGCCGAGCAGGGCTTGCTGCTGAGCGAGTTCACGCTGGGCACGCCGCCGCTGCAAGCCAACTTCCCAAAGCGCAACCGCATCGTGGCGGCCTTGTCGCGAGCCACGCTGGTGGTGGAGGCGGCCGTGCAGTCCGGCTCCCTGATCACCGCGCGCCTGGCCGCCGAGATGGGGCGCGAGGTGCTGGCCATCCCGGGCTCCATCCACTCGCCCCAGGCGCGGGGCTGTCATGCCCTGATCAAGCAAGGTGCCAAGCTGGTGGAGACGGCGCAGGATGTGCTCGATGAACTGCGGTTGGAGGTCGCGCTGGGTGGGGCATCCGGTGGGTTGTCGGCCAGCCAGGCCAGCGACCGCAGCGTGGCCGGTGCCGATGACGCGCCCGACCAAGATCCCGATCAGGACGCCATTCTGGCCGCCATGGGCTATGACCCGGTCAGCCAGGAGGCCTTGTCGGCGCGCACCGGCCTGGGTGCGGCCGACCTGGGCGCACGCCTGTTGGAGCTGGAGCTGATGGGACAGGTGGCCCGCCTGCCGGGGCAGTTGTTCCAGCGCGTGGCGGCGGCTTGAGACCAGTAAAGCTATGCGGAATCGGTGAGGGTGATACAAACGCGGTCGTGAGCACGACGATCATCAAGAACCTGGGCCTGGTTGACTACGCCCCCACCATGCAGGCCATGCAGGCCTTCACAGAATCCCGCGCCGCCGAGACACCCGATGAAATCTGGGTCTGCCAGCACCCACCAACCTTCACGCAAGGGCTGGCCGGCAAGTCGGATCACGTGCTGTTCAACCCCGAAGGTCCCGACCACATCCCCGTGGTGCAGACCAACCGGGGCGGCCAGGTGACGTACCACGGGCCGGGGCAGGTCGTGGCCTACCCGCTGCTCAACCTGGACCGGCGCGGCTACTTCGTCAAGGAATACGTCTACCGGCTGGAGGAGGCCATCATCCGCACGCTGGCGCACTTTGGCGTGACGGGGCACCGCGTGGGCGGCGCGCCAGGCATCTATGTGCGCCTGGACGACCCTTTCGCGCATGCCGCCTTGACCGAGCCGCGTGACCCGCGCGACCCGTTCAAGGGCCTGGGCAAGATCGCGGCGCTGGGCATCAAGGTCTCGCGGCACTGCACCTACCATGGCATGGCGCTGAACGTGGCCATGGACCTGCGCCCCTACGACCGCATCAACCCCTGCGGCTACAGCGGGCTGCGCACCGTCGACCTGGCCAGCATCGGCGTGAGCGTGGGCTGGGACGAAGCGGCGGCGGTGCAGGCCCAGCAACTCGATCTGCGTCTGGCGCGCTGAGGTCCTCTTCAGCCGGGGGGCAAGGCCATGTGGTCTTCCGCACTTGTGCGCCGCCTTTCACCCTGCACGACGCCGATCGGATACAGTGACAGATGGCCCGGCCGTCAGTCGATGGAGAAGCTCGGGCACCGATTGCCGAAGACCGACCATGTCCGCTCAAGATCCCTCCTCCGCTGAATCCTCCCCCCTTTCCGGCAGTGCCGCCGCCGCTTCCTACGACCCCAGCGCCAAGCAAAAGGCCCAGGCCAAGACCGCGCGCATTCCCATCAAGGTCGTGCCGGCAGGCGAGGTGCTCAAGAAGCCGGACTGGATCCGCGTCAAGGCGGGCTCGCCCAGCACACGCTTTTACGAGATCAAGAACATCCTGCGCGAGCACAAGCTGCACACGGTGTGCGAAGAGGCCTCCTGTCCCAACATCGGCGAATGCTTCGGCCACGGCACGGCCACCTTCATGATCATGGGCGACAAGTGCACGCGCCGCTGCCCCTTCTGCGATGTGGGCCATGGCCGCCCTGATCCCCTCGACGTGAACGAGCCGGCCAACCTGGCCAAGACGATTGCCGCGCTCAAGCTCAAGTACGTGGTGATCACCAGCGTGGACCGCGATGACCTGCGCGATGGTGGCGCGGCGCACTTTGTCGAATGCATCCAGCAGGTGCGCGAACAATCACCTGCCACCCGCATCGAGATCCTGACGCCGGACTTCCGTGGCCGCATGGACCGCGCGCTGGAGATCCTCAAGGCCGCACCGCCTGACGTGATGAACCACAACCTGGAGACCGTGCCGCGTCTGTACAAGGAAGCGCGCCCCGGCTCCGACTACCAGTACAGCCTGAACCTGCTCAAGCGCTTCAAGGCGTTCGCGCCGGACGTGCCCACCAAGAGCGGCCTGATGCTGGGCCTGGGCGAGACCGATGAGGAGATCCTGCAGGTGATGCGCGATATGCGCGAGCATGGCATCGACATGATCACCATCGGGCAGTACCTCGCACCCAGCGGCCACCACCTGCCGGTGCGCCGTTACGTGCACCCCGACACCTTCAAGATGTTCGAGGACGAGGCCGCGAAGATGGGCTTCACGCATGCGGCGGTGGGGCCGCTGGTTAGGTCGTCGTACCACGCGGATCAGCAGGCGATGCAGGCGGGTGTGAAGGTCAACGAGGCGAAGTAAACAGATGGCCCAAATGGCCGGAATGGCCGAAGCGTCGCCAGGCTAGAGCGCCAACCACGCAAACAGGAAAAAGGTGTTGTTGTCCTTGGCCTTGCGGCCCTGACCGTCATAGTTGGTATGCGCGCCGGCAAAGGTGCCGTAGAACCAATACTGGGCGCCGACTCGAAGGTTGCTGGTTGATGGGAGCGGAAAAGCCGTGGGCACCTGGCGTCCCCACAAAGTCCAATCGGCTTGCAGCAAGAAGCCAGATGTGTCGGGCTTGCCGTTGGCGGCATTCAAGAGTCCCCCATACAGGCTCGCATCCATGGAGCCTGAGGTACGAAATGCGCCCACCGTGGCCCCCCACGTCTGACGGTAATAGTACGAAGCGTTGAGCCACAACTCCCTCAGGCTGTCGCTGTTGTTGTCGGCCAGACCGTTTGCCTGGTCAAAGTCGCGCCGTTGGTGTTCGCGTACGTAACGACCATACAGGCTCCAGGCGTGGTCTCCGAATGGATGCCACTGCGCCATGCCGTCGATGCCGATGTCGCGCAGGCGGTTGCTCGCATCGCTTTCAAGGCGGCTGGGTCGCAGGCCGGCATTGAAGCCAAGCAGGCCTGCGCTGTAGGCTTCATCGCCGAGGTTTTCGAGGTAGGCCAGTCGCCAATAGTTGGCGCTCACGCGGCCGACATCACCGTCGCGGCCCAGGCCCAAGTGCGATTGAAGCGACGGCGACAGCGCAGCGTAAGCGCCCAGCTCGGCATAGAGTTTGCCTTCGAGCAGCCCGTAAGCCGACAAGCCCGTCACGCGATGTGCCAGGCCAGGCCCATCACTCAGCAGGCTGGCGGCGCCGCCCAGGCCAGGTGCCACACCCGACTGGATGTACGGAAAGCCCCAGGCTGGCAAAGTGTTGAAGGGATCTTGAACACCCGGCGCGTTGTTGAGCGTCAAGCCCAGGAGGGCATCGTGGCCTGCGATCGTGGTGCTGTCTGCGTAGCGGATGTCCATATTGTCCAACGCGGTGGTCTTGGCGATACCGTCGTAGGTGATCTGGACGAACGAGCCCACGTGGTCCGTCCAGCGTCCGGCAATGAAGAGCGACGCCTGGTCCAGTTCCGTGTTGTTGTTGACCGCGCCATGTTCGGGCGGAGGGTTCTGGTCGCTGGCCGTGCGCGTGAACGAGGTCTGCACCATCGCCGCCAGGGGCAGATGGCCGGGGCGATCATCGTGGTCTGTGTAGCCGCGCAACTTGAAAAGCGTGCCATAGGGCGTGAGCTGAGGACCGAAGGCGCCGACGTGGCATTGAGCGCAGGCCATGCCGGTTTGCCGGGCAAAGCTTGGCAGTGCATGGGCAGATGTGCACAGCGCCCAGCAGACCGGGCCGAGCAGCCATGACCATGTGCAGGCCCGGCACCAGCGCATCAGCCGGCCATTGAAGAGGTAAGGCATGGACGTCTCACAGGCATTTGGATGTCGGTTAATGCGTCTGCCATGCTGTGGGGTTCAGTCGCTTGTTGCCTTGCGCGACAGACGCCATGCCCCTGGATCGGTATCAATCAGTTTGTCCACTTTGAACTGTTGTTCAACGAAAGGGCATCAACCGCTGGGCTCGACACGGTTCAGTGGTGTCGAGGCTGCCATGTCCTTTGGACTTGATCCCGCAACGAAAGGAGCGTGCCATGCACCTACCAAGCAATTCATCCGAGCAGCAATGGCGCCGTCGTGCCACCTTCCTGGCGGCCAGTACGGTCCTCGCGGCGCTGGTTGCAGCCGATGCTGCCCTGGCTTCAGATGCAGAAAAGCCTTCCCTCGGTTCGCGTCACGTGCTGATTGCAGACCAGTTCAACAATCGCGTCATTGAGGTGGATGAGCGTACCCATCAGGTCGTCTGGCAGTTTGGCGATGGCGCTGACAAACCGGGGCCTCACAGCGTCGTCGGGGTCAACGATGCCGAGCGTGTGGGCTCGTTCACGCTCATTTCTGGCACAGGTACACCACCCAGCAACCCACCCTTGCCCGGGTGCTCGGACCCTGTGAACGGCTGTGCCGACAATCGCGTGATTCTGGTGAATCGACAAGGAACCATTGTTTGGCAGTACGGGCAAGGCGGTGTTGCTGGCGCTGGGCCCAATCAGCTGAATGCGCCTGTGCACGCGGCGCTCTTGCCGCAATTTCAACGGCATCATGGCTTGTTGGTCATGATCACAGACCAGGGCAATCAACGCGTCATGGTGGTTGACAGCGCACATCATCTGCTGTGGCAGTACGGGACCACGGGCGTGGCGGGCAATGGCAGCAATCAACTCAACAGCCCCAACAGTTCACAGTTGCTGGACAACGGCCACGTGTTGATCGCCGATGAAGGCAACAACCGGGTGATCGAGGTCACGATGGACCATCAAGTGGTCAAGCAATTCACGGCTTCAGGCACGCTGGGCGCCGTGGCTTTCGCCAGCCGCTTACCGGGCGGCAACACGCTGATCACCGATGCGGGGAACAACAGGATCGTTGAGGTCAATGCCAACGACTCGATCGTCTGGGCGTACGCGACCAACCTGCAGGCCGGCAGCAATGAGAATCCTGCGCCCACACGCGCAGTCCGCTTGAGGAGCGGCAACACCTTGATCAGCGATCAGTTCAACAACCGCGTGATCGAGGTGAACCCTGACAAGCGCATCGTGTTTCAGCAAGGGCAACTCAATGCGGCTGGCAGTGGCTTCAATCAACTCAATGGGCCATATGACGCCAAGGTGATTGGCGACTTTACCGGCTTGACTTCGCCGAAGTGGCTCGACCCCAACGGGGACTGAAGGCGAGGGATCGACACACAGGACGCGCGGGTCTGCGCGTCCTCGTTGCTCAACCGATTGACATGAGCACCAAGGTGGTCGGTCCGGGTGGCATGGCCATTGCGTCAGCGTTCATCACCTTCCTGGTCGGCATCAGGAAAGTCGTCGGAGTCCGTGTCAGATGCGGGCACGGGCGCGGGTTGGGGCTCATCAGACGCCTTGCCTGGCCAGTAGCCACCGGCGCTGTAGCGCTCCCAGGCCCAGCGGATCCAGCGCAGCATCGATGCGGCCAGCCACAGCGCCCACAGCAGCATCAGGCCACGGTAGAGCAGCACCGGCATCGACACGATCCACGCCGACGCAGTGGACTGCTCAAGCAGTCGGTCGGCATACCAGTGCAGTTGAGAGGCGTTGGAGCCATTGCCCATCACCATCAGGTCGGGGTAGCCCAGCAGGCCCATGCGCACGGTTCCAAGCAACACGCCGGCGGCCAGCACGGCCCACAGCGCCAGCAGCACCTGCGCGACTTTCAGACTGCGTGGCGCCAGGCTCGCGCCCCAGCGGCCACGTGCCTCCATCAAGAGGAACCAGCCGACCACCACGGCGATGCCCATCAGGGACATCTGCGCCACGCCCAATCCCAACAACACCCATGAGAGGGCGCTCAGCGGCGACCCGTTCCAGCGGCCCAGTGCCAAAGCGACGGCGATGATCACCACCAGCACGCCCCAAAAGAGCACGGCCGGCCCTACTGCAGGCCCGCCCACGGCCAGCACCACACGGTCGGTCGGGACGTTCACTGTCAGGGTGTCGTTGACGCCCGCCGCCCCCAGCGTCAGGCCAGCGGTGTCAAAGCGGGGCCCCATGCCGCGTGCCTCGCGCCAATCCACGCGCAGCTGATGCGCGCCAGGCGTGATGGGCACGGTCACCTGGCCCTTCGAGGCCAGCACCGGCAGGGTCTGGCCGTCCACCGACAGGCCGAGCAACTCGGCGCCAACAGGCAGGGTGATCTGGTGGTTGCCACCCTGGCTGGAGCGCAGGCCGGCCTCGGCCGTCACGTCGGTGGCGCGTGCACCCGGCGTGACGGTGGTGTGCACCTTGTCGACGGTGAAGGTCTGCCCCGCCACGCCGGCTGGCCGGCTCACGTCGATCACCACCTGTTCGCCCGGCCAGGGCTGCCAGGTGGGCATCCAGCGCCCCTGAGCCTGGTGCACCACGGGTGCGATGCCGGACAGGCGTGTGTGCCACTGCGTGGAGGCGTCCAGCGTCCATTGTTCGATCTGGTTGGGCTCACGCAGGCTGTCGAGCGTGATGCGCGGCGCCGTGGCCAGCGTGCTGACAAAGCGGCTTGAATCGCCGGCTCCGCCCGTGCCCAGCAGCACATTGGCGATGCCGTCTTTCACCTCCACGGTGTCATCGGTGACGGACTCGCCGGAGGCCAGGCGCACCTTCACGCGCACCGGCGCCATGCTGGGCGCGATGCGGTCGATGCGGGTCTCGATGGTCCAGCGCAAGCCCAGATGCAAGGTGCGTTGCACGCGCACGAAAGGTGGCAGGGCATCGCGCTGCGTGCCGCCATCGGCGCTGACCGCGCCGACCTGCGTGCGAGACAGGCTCAGGGCGTTGCTGGCCTGACCATGGCCGTCCAGCCCGGACAAGGTCCAGCCCTCGGCTTGCGCATGCACCTCGCGTGCGGGCAGTGGCAGCGTGATGTCGACACCGGTAGCCTGCCCGGCATCGGCTTCCAGCACGACCTGATTGATGCCGCGCGGCAGGACGATCCACAGTGCCCCACTCGGGTCACGCCGTGTCGTGGCCGGTCGCCCATCCACGCTCACCAGCGAGGGGCGCCAGTTGTTGCCCTGACCTGGCAGTGGCACGGCCACGTCGGCAAGGGTGTGGACCTCCTGGCGCAACTGGATGCGTGAGCCGCTGGCGGTGACCAGCATGCGGGCGACGTCGGCGCAATGCGGCATGCAGTCTGGCGCGGCAGTGAGGCGCTGGCGCAGTTCATCGAGCGTGTCCGGCGAAGGCGCCACGGGTTCGTCAAGCGATTCCTTGGCGGCCGGTGAGGCGGCTGGTGCAGCCTGTGCCGGCGAAGGGGGTGCCAACAGCCCCAGGCTGATCACCGCACAGGCCAGCATCGTGCTGGCCACGGCTGCATGCGGACGCCGTGTCCATGCTGGCGGCCAGCCTGTGCCCGCGCGCCCGTTCTGCCCGACGATGCGCCACAAGGCCGCCACCATCAGGGCCAGGCTCAGCAGCCGCAAGGCGACCGTACCGGTGGGGGGGAGCAGCACGAGGTGCAGGTCTTGCGTCGCCTGGACCGGGCCTTGCCAGGTCAGTGTGTGCGTGTTCCATTGCCACCGCGGCAGGCCAGGGCCGGTCTGCACGCGTGCGGAAGGATCCTGCTCCATGGGCGGTCTGATGATGGGCTCAGGCAGCACGGGTGCGCTGGACTGGCTCAGCTTGCGTGATATCCCGCTCATGCTGTCGTCGCTGCTGGCGCCCGCTGGAGAGGGAGTGGGCGGCGGCGGGGCATCTGCCTTGCTGTTGACCATCGAGCTGCCGGCCTCTTCCGCTTGAGTGGCCGGGGCCGGCGCAGCTTCGCTGCGGTCGCGCGCCAGTGTGTCGGTCTCTCCCATGGCTTGCCACGGCCGCTCCAGCGAGGGGTAGATCGACAGCCGCACCTGCTCCACCGCATAGGGCAGCAGCACCAGGGCGATCAGCAGGGCGGCACCCCGCTCGGCAGTGTGAACCCAGGGAATCAGGCGCCCGGCCGGCAGCACGCGCCGCAAGGCATGCAGGCCCAGCAGGGCCAGCCACATGGTCTGCGGTGCGCCGGGTATGTGCCATGACAGCACCATGGCCAGCCCCAGCAGGCCGCCGGTGGCCAGGCCAAAGAGCTTGCCGGCCGCCAGGGCACTGAGCAGCACGAAGAAAAAGTCCCAAAGCGTCCAGCGCGATAGCCATGAGCCCGAGGCGCTGTCGACGCCGGTGGCATGCAGCAGGCGCCATCCAGGCGGCAGGTTCAGTCGTGTCGAGGCCTGGTTCATGTCCACGCGCCAGCCGGTGGCGGGCAAGGTGCGCACATCGGCCTCGATGCGGCTGTCAGCGCTCAAGCGGGCCGTCCCGCCGCGCACCTCGAAGCCTTGCGGGCCGTCACCGGCCTGCTGCGTGATGGACTGGTCCTCGCCATCGACCGAGGCCCGGCCCAGCACGGCTGGTGGCGCCATCTCCAGCCGGGAAGAGCGCGACAAGGTGCCGCTGATCTCGTCATGCGCGGTATAGCCCTTGCCGTCGAAGTCCAGCCAGAGTTCGCGCTGCAAGCGGAGCCGGTCGGGCGGTGGCTCGGGGTTGCCCCGGCGGGATTGCGTCAGCTTCAGCGTGCCGCCGGGCTCGAGCCGGTAGGCGGGCAGGCCGCGCCAATCCTCGGGCATGGCCACTTGGCGCGGGTCGATCGACGGTGCGCCTTCGATGCTGACCAGGCGCACATCGTTGTGCGCTTCGAAAGACCAGACCTCGCCGGCCGTGGCCTGGCGCGGCAGGCTCAGCGCGAGCACCGGCGACATCAGGCGGGCGCCCAGCGTCACGGTCCAGTGGCCAGGGCGGGCTTGCAGGGACAGCGCGCCACCATCGGTCAAGCGGGCCGGCAGTGCCGACTCCAGCGACACGGGCACCAGGCCGTTCAGGAGGACCACGGGCAGCACGATCTCGCGTGCCTTGCCGGACACGTCGATGTCGATGTGCGTGGTCACCCGCAGCGGCACCTGGTCGGCGATGCGGCGCACGGTGTGCACGGTGTAGGACTCGCCGCTTTTCTGCTCGACCTCGGGGGCCTGCTTCAGCCAGATGCGGCCTTCGTTGTCGGGCGTGCGTTGCACGGTCTGGCCGCCGATCGACACGGTCAGGCTGCCCACACCCTGTGGCAGGCGGATGTCGGTGGGCATCTCCTGCCAGGCGATGCGGCCTTCGATCACGTGGCGGCCGGGTGCAAGCAGCGCCACGGGACGGTCGTTCTGTTCGGCGATGGGCAGGGCCTGGCCGTCTGCGCGCACCTCCGTGGGCCAGCGGCCCGGTTCACCGGGCAAGGCCAGCAAGGCGGCCGGGCCGTACACCTGCACCTCGTAGCGGAAGCGGGCGCCATCCGCTTCGGCGTGCAGCGACAGGTCCGAGGGCCAGGTGCAGGCCTTGTCCGCTTCATTGTTGAAGGCGGGCGGGCACAGCAGGGACGCCTGGCCGTGCATGGCCCAGGGCAGCCAGTCTTGCAGGGACTTGGGGATGTCGCTGCGGGGCAGCGGGCCGGCCGTGGCGAGGCCTGTCATGCCGCCCCACGAGCTGGCCGCCACCAGCACCCAGCCAGCCAGTTGTTTGGCGAATTCCTGCGCTCCCTGCCTCATGGCGGCCTCCCTTGCTGTCTATTGGCTATTGGATTTGACTGCACTCTGCCATGAAATCCGCGGCGCCCGATGGTAGATGTGCCGAGTGGCCCGCTGCTGGCTGGTGCGCCTGCCACCACGCTGGCTAGCGTATATCCTATGAACCTTTGTTTAACGAAGAGGGATAAACGGCTGGGCGTCACATGGCTTCCCATGTGGCGTTCGGGCCCATTTGCCGTGCGTGCAACCCACAACTGACCTTTCGCTTTGGCAGGATCCAGGGCGAAAGGGCGAGGAGCTTTTCCCATGCCTACCCTGACATCTCACCTGAGGCCTTCATGGGCCACGCCCAGCCTCCAGGCCGTTTGCGCTGCCGCACTGATGGCTGCATTGGCGCCCGCCTCGTGGGCGGCAACGGCGGTCGCCACACCCAATGCCGATGGCGAAGTGATCCCGGCGGACGAGCCTGCCGCGATCGCCGCCGTGACCAATTCGATCAAGGCCTCCGTACAGGCAGGCTTTGACAAGAACGGTCATGCCTACCGCGACGCACACCGCAAGGCCCATGGCTGTGTCCAGGCCAGATTCACGGTGCTGGGCAAGCTGCCGGCCAAGTTGGCGCAAGGCCTGTTCGCCACGCCCAGGTCGTACGACGCCGTCGTCCGCTTTTCGAATGGCTCGGGCTCGTCTCAGGACGACCACAGCCCCGATGGCCGCGGCATGGCGGTGAAGGTGCTGGGTGTGAGCGGCCCCAAGCTGCTGGACGATGAGCCCAACGCCAGCACGCAAGACTTCCTCATGATCAACCACCCGGTGTTCTTCGTGCGCAATGCCAGCGACTATGTGGCCTTTCAGAAGAACACGGTGAGCTTCCTGCTGACGCACCTGCATGAGGCGGGGATCATCATCGCGATCGGCGCCCACAGCATGACCAACCCGCTGAACGCGCGCTACTGGAGCATGGTGCCCTACAAGCTGGGCACCGAGCAGATGAAGTACTCGGCCCGGCCATGCGCGGGCGGCACGTTCTATGACCAGTCCAACAGCGCCGATCGCCTGCGTGAGAACCTGACCGGGCAATTGGCTTCGGGCTCGGCCTGCTTCGACTTCATGGTGCAGACGCGCACCGCACCTGCCGACATGCCGATCGAGGATCCCACCATCGAATGGAAGGAGGCTTCATCGCCTTTCGTGCCCGTGGCCCGCATCGACATCCCTGCCCAGACACCTGAGGGTGCCGAGGCCTGCGAGATCCGCTCTTTCACGCCCTGGCACAGCATCGCCGAACATCGTCCGCTGGGTGGCATCTCGCGTGTGCGCAAGACGGTCTACCAGACCATCTCCACCTTGCGCCATCAGCTCAATGGCCAGCCGCGCGTGGAGCCGTGACCAAACGCGCCAGGGCCTCAACTGCCACGTGCCGCCGCTTCGCGCAGCTTGTCCTTCTTGCTCTTGCGCCGGCCCTTGATGCCGCCCGTGCCGCCGTCGTCCTGCGTGGCGGATGAGGGCTCGACCGTTGGCGTGGGCTCGAACCCAGGCACGTGCTCGCGTGGCACGCGCTGGCCCTGGCGTTTCTCGATGAGCCTGAAGTGCGCTGCCGTATCGGCGGTGACGAAGCTCACCGCCACGCCGCTGGCGCCTGCACGCGCGGTGCGGCCGATGCGGTGCACATAGTCCACGGCGGCGCGAGGCAGGTCGTAGTTCACCACGGCAGGCAGTTGCGCGATGTCGATGCCGCGCGCGGCCAGGTCGGTGGCGACCAGCACTTGAAGGGTCCCCGCCTTGAACGCGGCGAGGGTTTCGCTGCGTGCCCGTTGGCTGGCGTCGGCATGGAAGGCCGCGGCGTCAATGCCGTTGCGCCGCAGTTTGTCAGCCACGTGGTCGCAGGCATAGCGGGTGGCCACGAAGACCAGCACCTGTCGCCACCCCTCTTGTGCGATGAGGTGGCGCAGCAGGGGCGTGCGCTGTGCCGCATCGACCTCGATGGCGTGCTGTTCGATGTCGGGGGCTTCGGCCTCGGTGTGGGGCACCTCGATGCGGACAGCGTCGTGCAGCAGCCCTTGCGCGAGTGCCTGCACGGCTGGCGGAAAGGTCGCCGAGAAGAAGAGGTGTTGGCGCTTGGCAGGCAGCAGGGCCAGCACGCGGCTGAGTTCATCGGCAAAGCCCGCATCCAGCAGGCGATCGGCCTCGTCCAGCACCAGCGTGGCCACCTTGTTGAGGTGCAGGGCGTTGTGCTCGACCAGGTCCAGCAGGCGGCCCGGCGTGGCCACGACGATCTCGGCGCCACCGCGCAGCGCCATCATCTGCGGGTTGATCGAGACGCCGCCGAACACGCAGGCCCAGCGTATGGGTTCGGACAGGCCGGGTGCCAGGGCGAGCAGGGTGTCATTGACCTGCATGGCCAGCTCACGCGTCGGCACCAGGATGAGCGCGTGCGTGTGGCGTGGAGTGCGGCGCGGCAAGCTGTCGAGCTGCGCGAGGATGGACAGCACAAAGGCCAGGGTCTTGCCGGAGCCGGTCTGTGCGGTGGCCAGCACGTCGCGCCCCGTCAGGGCCTGGGGAATGGCCTCGGCCTGAACCGGGGTGGGCGTCGTGAAGCCGCAGGCCTGGGTGGCTTGCACCAAGGTGTCGGGCAGACCGAGTGTGTCGAAGCCGCTCACAGCAACCTCGCCTTCACGGACTTGCCCTTGACCTTGCCCTTTTGGAGGCCTCGCAGGGCCTGATCGGCGATGCTGCGGTCCACGGCGACATAGGTCGAGAACTCGTTGACATTGATCTTGCCGATCAAGGCGCCGTCCAGCCCGAGGTCTTTCGTGAGCGCGCCCAGCACATCGCCTGGCCGGATCTTTTCCTTGCGACCACCCAGGATCTGCACGGTCACCATGGGCGGCAGCAAGGGCTGCGGATCCTTCGAGGGCGTGAGCTCGCTCAGCGGGTGCCACGGGCTCTCATGCCCTTGCATCTCATCGATGCGGCCGACGCGGCCCATCTCATCCATGCTGGCCAGGCTGAAGGCCCAGCCTGCCTCACCCGCTCGGCCTGTGCGGCCCACGCGGTGCGTGTGCACGTCGACGTCGGGTGTGACGTCCACATTGATGACGGCTTCGAGCTGCGCGATGTCCAGGCCGCGGGCGGCCACATCGGTGGCCACCAGCACGCTGCAGCTGCCGTTGGCGAACTGGATGAGCACCTGGTCACGGTCGCGCTGTTCAAGGTCGCCATGCAACTCCAGCGCGACGATGCCTTGCGCCTGCAACACGGCCACGAGGTCTCGGCATTGCTGCTTGGTGTTGCAAAAGGCCAGCGTGCTGGCAGGGCGGAAGTGATCGAGCAGGAGGCCGACGGCGTGCAGCCGGTTACCTTCATCCACCTCATAGAAGCGTTGGCGGATCAGTTTGGTGTCGTGGCGCTCGGTGAGCTTGACCTCTTTGGGATCGCGCATGAAGCGGCTGGCCAGGCGGGTGACACCCTCGGGGTAGGTGGCCGAGAACATCAGGGTCTGGCGTTGGCGCGGGCAGTGCGTGGCCACCTGGGCGATGTCATCGGCAAAGCCCATGTCGAGCATGCGGTCGGCCTCATCGAGCACCAGGGTGTTCAGGGCCTCCAGGCTCAAGGTCTCGCGCGAGAGGTGGTCCAGCACGCGGCCCGGCGTGCCCACCACGATGTGGGCGCCATGCTCCAGGCTGGTGATCTGGGGCCGCATGGGGCTGCCGCCGCACAGGGTCAGGATCTTGATGTTGTCTTCGGCGCGGGCCAGTCGGCGGATCTCCTGGGTGACCTGGTCGGCCAGCTCGCGCGTGGGGCACAGCACCAGGGCCTGCACGGCAAGACGCCGCGCATCCAGGTTGGACAGCAAGGGCAGGGCGAAGGCCACGGTCTTGCCGCTGCCGGTCTTGGCCTGGGCGATCAGGTCGTCGCCAGCCAGGGTCAAGGGCAGGCTGGCGGCCTGGATGGGGGTCATGGTCTGGTAGCCCAGGCTGTGCAGGTTCGACAGCATTGCAGCGGGCAGGGCCAGGGCGTCAAAGGACGTGGCAGAAGCGTTCATGCGTGATTATCGCGGTACCTGGCTGCCAGGCGCGGCGATTCACACGTGGTGGGCGTGATCAGGTTCCCAGGATCCCTCCAGTTCCGCTCCCTGCCAGATCTCGATGCCCACTTGGCCCAGGCGCACGCCGCCTTGTCGCCGCTCCACGAAGCCGTGGCAGATCAGACCTTCTTCCACCGCCTGCTCGAACTGCTTGCGCAATCTGAAAAGCTGGATGTTGAGGTGGGGCTGGTCCATGTCCAGCATGCAGGCGAGGCGTTCAAAGTCGATCCAGCCTTGCGCATGCGGGTCGTCCAGACCCCGTTCGGCGTCGCGCAGGCGCTGCCTGGCCAGCAGCATCAGGAGCTCGTGGTGGGGCCGCTCGCCCAGGTCCATCTCTGCGCGGCCTCGCCGCAGGTGCAGGCTCACGTGCGCATCGTCCTGGTCGTGCTGGAAGCGCATGCAGGTGATGGCGCTCGATGGGATCAGCGTGCCTGGCCGCTCTTCGGCGCACACCAGGCGCCAGGCGGTGGCACCGATGTAGACCAGGTCGCCATGGTTGAGCGGCGTGACGCCGTCATGCGTTTCCTTCATCCACTGGCCATCGGCCGTGCGGAAGATGCAGGCCAGCGGTGTGGTGTCGTCCGGCAGGTTCTGGAAGGGCGCGAGCTTGATGGTGTGCTGGCCCAGCGACAAGGGCATCAGCAGGTCGGCGGGGGCAGAGGCGTCGATCAGCCGCCAGGGCGTGCTCTCCAGCGAGCCAAAGCAGATGTCGTCACCCGTTTGCATGGGCGTCGCTTGATCTTTGGGCAGGCGATCGCCGTTGAGGAAGGTGCCGTTGCGACTCTGGTCGGTCAGGGTCCACTGCTCGGCATGCCACCGTATGCTGGCGTGGATCAGGGAGGCCAGGGGCGAGGCCAGTACGCAGTCTGCGTGCGTGGCGGAGCGGCCCAACACGTAGTAGGGCTTGAGGACGTGCCTGTCGCTGTTCGACGTGTCCAGCAAGATCGCCATGGCCGCGCACCCCCTGGGCGTTCCATGTCAGGGATGGATGAGGTGATTATCGGCGCCGCTTGGCAGGATGGGAAGGTGGCTGGGATGACCTTCTTTGTGCAAGGGGGCTGTGCCCGCGTCGCGGATAATTCGAATGTATGCAAGACCGAGCCGAGCCAACATGAGCCTTTCCACTTCAGACTTTGTTCTGCGCGCGCGCCAGCTGGATCTGCAGGCCATGCAGCATCTGGCCTTGCGGGTGGCGCTGGTGGAGCTTTTGGGTCGCCTGGTGCATGCCCTGCAATGGGAGCGCGGCGTCTCCAGCATCTACCTGGCTTCTGATGGTCAGACCTTCGCCCAGGAGCGCGACGAAGCGGTGGCACAGGCGGTGGCTGCCGAGCAGGCGGTCCGCTCCGGCTTTGGCGCGCAACTTCAGCCGGACAGCGGCGCGAGCTCGCAGATGATGTCCATGATGGGCTGGGTGCTGCTTGATCTGGACAACCTGATGGCCCTGCGCGCGGCCATCGGGCAGAAGGCGCCTCGGGCCAGTGACGCCATGGCGGCCTTCAGCCGCGTGATCGCCGGGCTCATCGAACTGGTCTTTCACCTGGCCGATGGCGCGAGCGAGCCTGCCATCTCCCGCCTGCTGGTGGCGCTGGTGCACCTGTTCCAGGTCAAGGAAGCGGCCGGCCAGGAGCGCGCGCTGGGCGCGAACCTGCTGGCCTCGGGTGTGTGCACGGACGGCGAGCAGCAGCGCTTCATCCACCTGATCGATGCACAGGAGCGCGCGGCCGAGGTCTTGCTGGACTTCATCGACGAGGATGTGCGGCCGCACTGGAGCCAGGCCCAGAACAGCACGAACATGGCGCAACTGGAGCGCCTGCGCCGCGGCTTGTGCATGGCCCGCATCGGCGCCAAGTTGGACGAGGCGCAAAGCAAGGTCTGGTTCGAGGTCAGCAGCCAGCGCATCACGGATCTCGGTGGGCTTGAAGCGGCGCTGGTGGAGCGCCTGCATGCGGCCTGCACGCAGGGCATCGAGGCCGCGCGCCAGGATCTGCTGGACTCGACCGGCCTGGTCAAGCGGTTGCGTGAGAACCCGCCGCCGCATGCCCAGGCCGTGGACCGCTACTTCAGCGAGCAGGGGCAGCCCGAAGCCGTGCCCGTGCTGCCCGCGAGGTCTGAAGCTGCACCGCCAGCTCAGGAAGAGGCGCGCCAGGCCGACGAGCAGGCCGTGGTGGCCTCGCTCCAAGATCTGCTGCAGCGCCAGTCCAGCAAGCTGGCGCAGACCGAGCAGGAGCTTCAGAAAGTGCGCAGGGCGCTGGATGAGCGCAAGGTCATCGAGCGTGCCAAGGGCGCCTTGATGAGCCGCCTGGGCATGACTGAAGACGCGGCCTACCGGGCGCTGCAAAAGGTGGCGATGGACAAGAACAAGCGCCTGCTCGATGTGGCGGAGGCCACGCTGGCCCTGTCGGACATCGCCTTGGGATCGGCCCCGGCATCCGGTGCCACAGCGCAGCCAGGCAAGCCAGGCTGATCCGGTCACGCATGAACATCCTTCACCCTGGCCGCCTCCTTGGCCTGATGCCCATCGCGGGTGAGCCCCGATGAGCTTCAACGTCGACATCGGCTTTTGCAGCGAGCGTGGCCCCCGCAGCGACAACGAGGACTTTGCGCTCGTTCGCCATCCCGGGCCGGGGGAGTCGGACTGGGGCGTGATCGCCGCGCTGGCCGATGGGGTGTCGGTGGGCGGGCTGGGCCGGGTCGCCTCGCAGACCACGGTGATGACCTTGGTAGAGGACTGGTACGGCACGCCGGCCACCTGGGATCCGACCGTGGCGCTGGAGCGCGTGATCGCCGCGCACAACGCCTGGCTGGTGGGGCAGAACCGCCGCCGTCAAAGCCTGGAAGGACGCACTGCCCAGACGGGCACCTGCACCCTGACGGCGCTGGTGCTGCGCGCGCACGGCTTCACGCTGGCCCACGTGGGCGACAGCCGCGCCTATCTCATCCGCGATGGCGAATGCGCACAGCTCACGCAGGACCACGTGATGGGCGGCACCGAGTTCCAGAACGGTCTGACGCGGGCCATCGGCCTGGACGAGGCGTTGCGCGTGGACTACCTGGACGGTGATCTGCGGATCGGCGACACCCTTGTGCTGACGAGCGATGGTGTGCATGGCTACATCAAGCCGGCTGTGCTCAAGGAGCTGGCCAGCAAGGGCAGTGCGCAGGAGGCCAGTGCGGCCCTGGTCGCCAAGGCCCTGGTATCGGGTGGCCGCGACAATGCCACGGCGGTGGTCCTCAAGATCAACGGCCTGGACGTGGTCAGCCTGGCGGACATGAGCCGGCTCGGTCGCCAGTTGCCCGTGCCGCCGCGGCTCAAGGAAGGCGATGTCATCGACCAGTACGTGGTGGAGTCGTCGGTGTTCAGCAATGGCGTGCACCGTGTCTACCGCGTGCGGGACCAGGTCGACGGCAGCATCCATGCGCTCAAGACCTTGCACGAGTCGCGCGCCAGCGATGCGCAGGAGCGCGAGATGCTGGCCCACGAGGCCTGGCTGGCCGCGCGGGTGTCGGAGCGCAATGCCGAAGGCTTCCTGCACGTGACCGAGCCGGTCAACCCCACGGCCTTCTACACCCTGTCGGACTGGCTGGATGGTGAATCACTGGCGGCCATGATCGAGCGCAAGACAGCGTTCAGCGTGGCCGAGATCGTGGGTGCCTGCGCAGGTCTGGCGCGCACGCTGGGGCGGCTCCATCAGCATGGCGTCATCCACCGCGACATCAAGCCCGACAACCTGCACCGAGGACGCGATGGGCAGTGGCGCATCCTCGATCTGGGCGTGGCGCTCTCCGGCCGCGAGCCCGAGTCGCTGCGTGTGCTGCATGCCGGTACGCCCAGCTACATGAACCCCGAGCAATGGCTGGATGATGCGGCCATCAGCCGTGCCACGCCGCAGTCCGATCTGTATGCTTTGGGCGTGTCGCTGTATCTGTGGCTGACCGGCCGGCTGCCCTATGGCGAGATCGAGCCCTATCAGATCAGCCGCTACCGGCGAGACCCGGTACCGCCTTCGCGCCTGCGGCCCGATGTGCCCATCTGGCTGGACCACATTGTGCTCAAGGCCGTGGCGCGTGACCCCAGGCAGCGCTTCGAAACCGCCGAGGAGATGCAGCTGGCGCTGGAGCGAGGGGCATCCAGGCCGCTTGTGGCGCCGCGTGCATCTTCATTGCTGGAGCGCGACCCGGCCGCCGTCTGGAAGATCGCGCTGGCCGTGTCGGTGCTGTTCAACCTGCTGCTCGTCTACTGGCTGGTGTTCCTGCCCAAGGACTGACCGACCTCAGGGCGCCGGGTCTTGCGGCCCGAACACCAGGGTGTCGCGCTGGTCGGCCACGTTCTGGCCTTGTCGGATCAGGTCGAAGTACCAGGCGCCGTCCTGGATGTCGCCATAAAGGCATGTACCGACCAGCACATCGCCCTTGAGCACCAGCTTCTTGTAGACGCCGCGAACCGGGTCGCGCAGGACGATGCTGTCCGTGCCCTCGGCGCCCATGAAGTCGCCGGCCGAGAACAGGTCGATGCCGGTGACCTTGAGCTTGGTGCAGATCTGGCTGCCCAGGTAGAGGCCGATGCCGTAGTTGGCCAGGTGATTGGCGCAGACCACGGCCTGCTCATACAAAGGCGAGACCAGGCCATAGGCCGTGCCCCGGTGGCTGGCGCATTCGCCTACCGCATAGATGCGCGGATCGGTCAAGGTCTGCAAGGTGTCGGTCACCAGGATGCCCCGCTGGCATTGCAGGCCCATGCTGGTGGCCAGGCGCACATCCGGGCGGATGCCGGCGGCCATCACCACCAGGTCAGCCGGGATCTGCTGCCCATCCTTGAGCTCGACCGCGCGCACGCGTCCCTGTTCATCGGCCAGGCAGGCCGAGGTACTGGCGCTCAAGGCGAACTTCAGGCCACGCTCGGCCAGGCTGGCTTTGAGCAACTCGCCGGCCTCGGGGTCGAGTTGCCGCTCCAGCAACCAGTCTGCGAGGTGCACCACGGTCACACTCATGCCGCGCACGTTCAGGCCGTTGGCGGCTTCCAGCCCCAGCAGGCCACCGCCGATCACCACGGCATGCTGGTGCGCGCGCGTGGCCTCGATCATCGCCTTGGTGTCGGCGATGTCGCGGTAGGTGATCACGCCCGGGAGGTCGTGGCCCGGCACCGGCAGCACGAAGGGCTGCGAGCCCGTGGCAAGCAGCAGGCGGTCGTAATGCGCCTGCGTGCCGTCTGCGGCTGTGACGATGCGGTTGCGGCGATCGACCGAGGTCACCACCTTGCCCATGTGCAGGGTGATGCCATGCTGGGCGTACCAGGCCACGGGGTTGAGGATGATGTCGTCGATCGTCTGCTCGCCAGCCAGCACAGGCGACAGCATGATGCGGTTGTAGTTGGGGTGAGGCTCGGCGCCAAAGACCGTGATGTCGTACAGATCCGGCGCGATCTTCAGCAGCTCTTCGATGGTGCGGATGCCGGCCATGCCATTGCCGATGACGACCAGCTTCTTGCGTTGATTCATGGCGAGTGCCTTGCTAGAAAAAAGCCCCGACCGACTCAGCCGGGCGGGGCCAGACAGCCTGTTGGGCCGGGGTACAACTCAATATGGCCTCGTGAGCCGATTGAACGAAGGCGGATGCATCGGGATCAGGTTCAGCGGCTGGAGGAGGCAGTCTGATTGAACACGGCCGAGGTGCTACCGATAGAGCGGGCGCGACCACCCTTTTCGGCCCAGGTGCGTGTCCAGCGGATCTGCATGACCCGCATCATCACCAGAGCCAGTATCGCGGCGGCGGCCATCGAGGCAAAGCCACCGAAGAAAGAACCTGTGTGCAGCTTGGACTGGCTCATGGCATTGGGTACCAGGCCGCCTGCCAGCGCGCCCAGCTCGCCAATCATGGAGCCGGCCACGGCGGTGGTCAGGGGCCAGCGCAGGGGCACCAGCTGGAACACGGCACCATTGCCTGCGCCCAGGGCGGCAAAGCACACCATCAAGAGCAAGGTCGTGAGGGTCAGCGAGTTGCCGGCCAGGCCGCAGGCGAACAGGCTGAGTGCCGCCACGCACATCACGGCCGTCAGGGTGTTGACGCCGCCCCAGCGGTCGGAGATCCAGCCGCCCAGCACGCGCACAGCCGCACCCATGAAGGCCGCCAGCATGGTCAGCTGGCCGGCTTCCACCTTGCTCACCTTGAACTGCTCGTAGTAGTAGCTGGGCAGGAAGGTGGTCAGGCCGATGAAGCCGCCGAAGGTCACGGCATACATCGCCGAGAAAGCCCAGCCATCCTTTTCGAAGAGGCAGGAGAGGTGCTCACGCAGCGTGCCGTGCTCGTCGCGGTCAGACGGCTCCTTGGCGAACACGATCATGATCACCATGGGGATGACGATGGTGAGGGCGGCAAAGCCATATACCGTCTGCCAGCCATAGGCCTGGGCCACGCGCGGGGCGATCAGCACGGACACCGCCGTGCCCACATTGCCCGCGCCCACGATGCCCATGGCCAGCCCTTTGTAGCGGGGTGGGAAGGAGCCCGAACCCAGCGACAGGGCCACGCCGAAGCTGGCGCCGGCGATGCCGAGCAGGGCACCCATGGCCAGCAGCGAGCTGAAGCTGTTGACGAACAGGTAGCCAAAGAGCATGGCCGCGCAGATCATGGTCATCTCGACCAGCGTGGCCTTCTTGCGGCCGATGTACTGCGCCAGGATGCCCAGCGGAAAGCGCATCAGGGCGCCAGCAAAGATGGGTATCGACAGCATCAGGCCTTTTTCAGCCTGGCTGAGCTTGAGGTCTTCGACGATGAAAGGCGCCATGCCACCGTTGAGCACCCAGATCCCGCACGAGAACATGAAGTACAGGAAGGAGGCAAAGAGCGTGGGCGAGTGCCCCGATTTGAGGAAGTGCTTGAAGTTGGACATGGCGGTGTGGCTGGAGGGCGCGTGGTGGTGCTGGGTTCAGGAGCTGGCGAGGGAGACTGCCTCTAGAGGGGCTGCGGCGGTGGCTTCGGTGGCAATGGGAACCAGCCGGATGATCTTGCGCAGGGCGGGCACGCACGAGCCGCAGTTGGTGCCGCAGCGCAACTGCCCTTGCAACTGGGCCAGGCGCTCGTCTTCCGAACCCTGGCAGGTCGCGACGCAGGCTTCGATCTGCGGCTCGGTGACATTAAAGCAGGCGCAGATCTGCTTGCCGCGCGAGGCCACCTTGCCCTGCGCCTTCGCACCGGGGTGGAGCAGCATGGTCCCCAAGGCCGCGACGGGCTGGTCTTCCTGCAGCAGGGGGCGCAGCCAGGCCTGCGCGCGCACATCGCCCGCCATCAAGAAGGCTTCGACCTGCTGGCTTTCATCCAGGGAAGACAAACGCAGGGCGCGGCGATGGGCCCGTGCGGTGTCGGTATAGCGCAGCACACTGCTGCCTTCGATGCCGAACCAGCGCTCCAGCATGGCGATCTGATCGTCGGCCAGCGGCTGTGTGTGGGCCAGCCGCAGCAGCACGCCCACACGGCCCATGGCATCGGGCTCGCGGCCGAATGGCACACAGCTGAAGAAGGCCAGCTCGCGGCCCATTTGCGCTGCGGCTTCACGCACGATGAGCGCATTGCTCGCCGGCAGCCAGGCCATGGCCACGAGCTTCCAGGGCAGCTCGACGGGCTCGACGGACACCGTGGCGTGCTTGAGCTCAGGCTGTTTGGACGTGGGGCAGAAGGCCGGTTGGGTCAGGGCATTGACACCGCACAGGCGCTGACCTTCGGCGCCTCGGCCACCAATGTACTCGCTGCCCCAGTGCATCGGGATATAGGCCTGGCGCGGTGCCAATGACGGCGCAGCGCTCACGGGGATGATCACCATGCCGCGACGCGAGCGCACCTTGACCAGGTCACCTTCCGTCAACCCCAGCTCGGCCAGATCCTGCGGGTGCAGGTCCACCGTGGGCTCGCTGATGTGGCCGAAGAGCCGGCCCAGCGTGCCCGTGCGGCTCATGCCATGCCACTGGTCGCGCAGGCGGCCCGTGTTGAGGCTGAAGGGGAACTCGGCGTCGGGGATCTCGACAGGGGGGCGGTACTCGACCGCGGCGAACTTGGCACGGCCGTCCGCCGTGGGGAAGCGGCCATCGGCATACAGGCGGACCTGGCCTTGCGCCTCACCTTCGCTCATGGGCCATTGCTGCGGGCCTTGCGTTTCGAGCAAGGCATAGCTCATGCCCGTGATGTCGAGGTCGCGGCCACGCGTGGATTCGCGGTGCTCGTTCCACACGCTCTCTGGCGAGGTGTAGGGGAACAGGGTGCTGGTGCCGGGGCGGTAGCTGGCCACACGCTCAGGCAGGCGCTGTTCCAGCTCGCGGCCCAGGGCCGTGAAGATGGCCCAGTCATGCCGCGCTTCACCTTCAGCGGGCACGGCAGGCTGCACCCGGCTGATGCGCCGTTCGCTGTTGGTGACGGTGCCGTCCTTCTCGCCCCAGGTGGTGGCCGGCAGCAGCAGGTCGGCGTATTCGCAGGTGGCCGTGGTGCCGAAGGCTTCCTGCACCACCACGAACTCGGCCTTTTCCAGTGCGCGGCGCACCGTGTGCTGATCGGGCAGGGACTGCGCGGGGTTGGTGCAGGCAATCCACAGCGCCTTGATCTCGCCACGCGCGGCGGCCTCGAACATCTCCACGGCGGTCTTGCCGGGCTGGGCAGGTACCGAAGGCACACCCCACAGCGCAGCCACTTCTTCGCGGTGCTGGGCATTGCCCAGGTCCCGATGGGCGCTGAGCAAGTTGGCCATGCCGCCCACCTCCCGACCACCCATGGCATTGGGCTGGCCCGTGAGCGAGAACGGGCCGGCACCCGGCAGGCCGATCTGGCCGGTGGCCAGGTGGATGTTGATGAGGGCCGCGTTCTTGTCCGTGCCTTGGCTGCTCTGGTTCAGGCCTTGGCAGTAGAGCGACAGCGTGGGCGTGTGGCCGCCCATCCAGCGCGCGGCCTGGATGAGGTCGGCCATCGCGACACCGCAGGTCTCGGCCACCGCGGCCGGTTCGTACTTGGCCACGAGTGCACGCAACTCGGCAAAGCCATTCGTGTGCTGCGCGATGTAGTCGTGGTTGAGCAGGCCTTCCTGCACGATCACATGCAGCAGGCCATGGAAGAGCGCGACGTCGGTACCAGGGCGGATCTGCAGGAAGAGGTCGGCGACCTCGGCGGTTTCGGTGCGGCGCGGGTCGGCCACGATGAGCTTCTGGCTCGGGCGCGCACGCCGCGCATCCTCGATGCGGCGAAACAAAATGGGGTGGGCCCAGGCCGTGTTGGCGCCCACGATGAAGAGCGTCTCGGCATGCTGGAAGTCGTCATAACAGGCGGGCGGCGCATCCACACCCAGCGTGGCCTTGTAGCCGGCCACTGCGCTGCTCATGCACAGGCGCGAGTTGGTGTCGATGTTGTTCGTGCCGATCAGGCCTTTGACCAGCTTGTTGAGAACGTAGTAGTCCTCGGTCAGCAACTGACCTGAACCGTAGAAGCCCACGGCTTCAGGACCATGGCTACTGATGATGTCGGCCAAGCGATCGGCAGCCAGATGCAGTGCGGCGTCCCATGACACGGCGTGCGTGTCGCCACCACGTTGGGCGCGCAGCAGGGGCTGGCGAAGGCGGGCCTGACGCGTCACGCTTTCAGCGGCGGTGAGGTGCAGGGTGCTGCCCTTGGTGCACAGGCGGCCAAAGTTGGCGGGGTGGTCCGGGTCGCCCTGCACATTGACGAGCTGCTCCCCGACGGACTCGATGAGCACGCCGCAGCCGGTGCCGCAATAGGGGCAGGTCGAACGGGTCTGCCGGGGCTGTCCATCGACAGCCAGCATCAACCGTCCGCCATGGCGCAGAGACGTCGCATCCAGGCTCATGCCGTCAGCACTCCCACACGGCCCTCGCGCACTTCAACGGCATAGGCGCGTACCGACAAGGCGCTGTCCTCCAGGCACTGGCCGGTGCGCAGATCGAAGTGGTGCTTGTACAGCGGCGAGGCCACGACGATGTGATCGCCCAGGCTGCCGATCAGGCCGCGCGAGAGCACGCTGGCGCCCGTGATCGGGTCGATGTTCTCGATGCCGTAGAACTGGTCCTGGCCCACGCGGAAGATGGCCACGTGCTCGCCATTCACCAAGGCACACACGCCGGTGTTGGGCAGGATGTCGTCAACGTGGCAGGCCCCGGTCCAGCAGGAGGCTTGGAAATGCTTGTCGCTTGCATTCATGGTGTGAAATCCTTGCGTTCCTTGTGTATCAGGATGCGGTCGTGGCGTCGGGGGAGGCGTGCTCGCGCTCTTCGGCGCGGGCCGGGCGGATCTGGCCACGCTCCTTGACGAAGACGATGCGCTCGTCCTTGGCGTCGCTGTTGACGAAGGAGCGGAAGCGCTTGCGGACTTCCGGGTTGGTCACAGCTGTCTTCCATTCGCACTGGTAGGTGTTGACCACGTGTTGCATCTGCGCTTCGAGCTCGGCCGCGATGCCCAGCTTGTCGGCCAGCAGCACCTCTTTCAGATAGTCCAGCCCGCCTTCGAGGTTGTCGCGCCAGGTGCTGGTGCGCTGCAGGCGGTCGGCCGTGCGCACATAGAACATCAGGAAGCGGTCGATCAGCTTGATCAGATCGGCCTTGGTGAGGTCCGAGGCGATCAGCTCGGCATGGCGAGGCTTCATGCCGCCGTTGCCGCACACATAGAGGTTCCAGCCCTTCTCGGTGGCGATCACACCCACGTCCTTGCCCTGGGCTTCGGCGCATTCACGCGTGCAACCCGAGACACCGAATTTGATCTTGTGCGGGGCGCGCAGCCCCTTGTAGCGGTTCTCCAGCTCGACGGCCAGACCCACGCTGTCATCGACACCATAGCGGCACCAGGTCGAGCCCACGCAGCTCTTGACCGTGCGCAGCGACTTGCCATAGGCATGGCCCGACTCGAAGCCCGCAGCAATCAGCTCTTCCCAGATCAAGGGCAACTGTTCCACACGTGCACCGAACAGGTCCACGCGCTGACCGCCCGTCACCTTGGTGTAGAGGCCGTACTTCTTGGCGACCTGGCCCACGGCGATCAGGCCGTCGGGCGTGACTTCGCCACCGGCCATGCGCGGCACGACCGAGTAGGTGCCGTCCTTCTGGATGTTGCCCAGGTAGTAGTCATTGCTGTCTTGCAGGCTGGCGAGTTCCTTCTTGAGCACGAACTCGTTCCAGACCGAGGCGAAGATGGACGCAGATGCCGGCTTGCAGATGTCGCAGCCCAGGCCCTTGCCATGCTTGGTCAGCAGATCGTCGAAGGACTTGATCTCGCCCACGCGCACCAGGTGGAAGAGCTCCTGGCGCGAATAGGGGAAGTGCTCGCAGATGTGGTTGTTCACCGCCATCCCTTGCTTCTTCATCTCGCTCTTCATGATCTGCGTGACCAGGGGGACGCAGCCGCCGCAAGTGGCGCCGGCCTTGGTGCAGGCCTTCATCTCAGCGATGGTGCAGACCTTCTGCTCGCTCACGGCGGCGCAGATCTGGCCCTTGCTCACGCTGTTGCACGAGCAGATCTGGGCGCTGTCAGGTAAGGCGTCGGGGCCCAGGCCGGGCTTGGCCTTGCCATCGCTGGAGGGCAGGATCAGGAACTCGGGGTCGGCCGGCAGGGTGATGCCGTTGAGGGCCATCTGCAGCAAGGTGCCGTATTCATCGGCATGGCCGACCAGCACGGCCCCCAGCAGCTGCTTACCGTCGCTGCTCACCACGATCTTCTTGTAGATCTGCTTGACCTCGTCCACATACTGGAAGGATCGGCTGTGCGGGGTCTTGCCATGGGCATCGCCGATCGAGGCCACGTCCACGCCCATCAGCTTGAGCTTGGTGCTCATGTCGGCGCCGGCGAAGGCCGCGTTGGTGTCGCCTGCAATGTGCTTGGCGGCCACGCGGGCCATGTCGTAGCCAGGTGCCACGAGGCCGAAGGTCTGGTCGTTCCAGGAGGCACACTCGCCCACGGCATAGACGTGGTGGTCGCTGGTGCGGCAGTGGCTGTCAATCGCTACGCCACCCCGTGCACCCACGGCCAGCAGGCATTGGCGTGCCAGCTCATCGCGGGGCCGGATGCCGGCGGAGAACACGATCATGTCGGTCTCCAGGTAGCTGCCATCGGCGAACACCATGCGGTGACGGTGCTCGGCGCCGTCGACGATCTCGACCGTGCTGCGGCTGGTGTGCACGTGCACGCCCAACTCTTCGATCTTGCTGCGCAGGATGCGGCCACCGCCCTCGTCAACCTGCACGGCCATCAGGCGTGGCGCGAACTCCACCACGTGGGTGTCCAGGCCCATGTCGCGCAGGGCTTTGGCGCACTCCAGGCCCAGCAGGCCGCCGCCCACCACCACGCCGGACTTGGCCTTGGCGCCGGCCGCCTTCATGGCGTCCAGGTCTTCGATGGTGCGGTAGACGAAGCAGTTCGGGCGATCACGACCGGGCACGGGCGGCACGAAGGCATTGGAGCCCGTGGCCAGGATCAGCTTGTCGTAGTTGAACTGCTGGCCATCGACCGTGGTGACGGTGTTCGTGCGGCGCTCGATGTGCGCGGCGCGTGCGGCCAGGCGCAGCTTGAAGCCCGTGCGCTCGAAGAAGCCTTCTTCAACAAGAGACAGGTCTTCGGCGGTCTGGCCAGAGAAGTAGGCGGAGAGGTGCACCCGGTCATAAGCGGGGCGGGGCTCTTCACAGAGGACGGTCACGTCGGCACCCTGCACACCAGCTTCTGCCAGGGACTCCAGGAACTTGTGGCCGACCATGCCATGACCAACGACGACAATCTTCATGATGACTCCTTGAGCGCCAACACTGCTGCGCGAGCGTTGGACACGAACTAACGGATGGTTCCTGCACGGATCAAACGAGCGGACTGCTCGTCGAACTCGCCATCGTTAGCGGAGCGGTATCAGGATCGAGGAAAAGAAAGCGTCATTGCTTTGGTGACTGATCACGTGCAGGTTCCATGCCAGCTCGAATGCAGCCGCCAAAGCCAGGTGATGCCCACTTGAAGGCTGTCAGGCAGCCATCTCGTGCGCTGCTTTGGTGCGTCAAGCTGGTGCGCACGCGGCGGGTCAACCCCAGGTTGGTGCCGCGACATGTGCTGGCGTGACGTTGTTCACGAACCCGCTGTGGCCGTATCAAAAGCCAGGGAGGCCGTCACTTCTGTAACCGAGTGGTTCCACCTGACGGGATGCCTTGGCCGTGATGAAGCGCGGCTGTTCCCCGGTGAAAAAGTGAGATGCAGCCTCGGTGACTGAACGGAGGGCGTATGTAAGTCGTTACACCACGCCTGGTGAGGCTCCTAGCATCCGCCGGCGCTTGAGCGAAGGTTCGGGCGCATCCCCTGCGGCTTTGGCCGCCCCCTCACTGGAGAAAACAATGAACCTCAATGCAAAGGCCGGCGCAGCACTGGCGCTGACAGCCGCAGCCCTTTCCGCGCAAGCCGCCAACACGATGTGTGTGTTCGACATCATCGGCGCCAGTGGCGACGCCTTCAACATGGCCAAGGACTATGCCGTGGCCATGCAAAAAAATGGCGTGACCGTCGAGCTCAAGGCCTACAGCAACGAGGCCGCTGCGGTCGACGAGTTCCGCGCCGGCAAGTGCGATGCCCTGATGGCCACGGCCTTTCGCACCCGCGAGTTCAACGGCGTGGCCGGTGCCATCGATACGCTGGGCGCGACCACCGTGGTGCGTGACGGCAAGGTCGATCTGCCGGCCAGCTATGAGGTGGTGCGCAAGGTCGTGCAGACCTTCTCTTCGCCGCAGGCCGCCAAGCTGATGGTGGAAGGCAACTACGAAGTGGGCGGCATCGTGCCCTTGGGCGCGGCCTACCCGGTGGTCAACAACCGCGCCATTGATTCGGTCGAGGCCCTGGCCGGCAAGAAGATCGCCGCACTGGAATACGACCGTGCCCAGGCCATGATGATCCAGCGCGTGGGCGGCCGTGCGGTGCCCGCCGACATCAACAACCTGTCGGCCAAATTCAACTCAGGCGAGGTCGACATGATCGCGGCGCCCACGCTGGCCTACAAGCCGCTGGAGCTTGGCAAGGGCATCGGGGCCAAGGGTGGCATCGCCCGCTTCCCGCTGATGATCCTGACCTACCAGGTGGTGCTCAAGCAGGCCAGGTTCCCGGCCGGCTTTGGCGAGAAGTCGCGTGAGCACTGGGTGGGCGAGTTCGACCGTGCCATGCGCCTGATCCAGAACGCCGATGCCAGCATCCCCGCCGGCACCTGGATGGAGGTCTCGCCCGACCACGTCAAGAAGTACACCAACATCCTGCGCGAGTCCCGCATCTCGATCGCCGAACAGGGCGTCTACAACAAACAGGGTCTGAAGGTGATCAAGAAGGTGCGTTGCGCCGCCAACCCGGCCGAAGCCGACTGCAGCGCGCCCTCTGAAGAAGGTTGATCTCGTGTGACCGCCGGCCCTGGCTCAGCCCAGGGCGGCCTCCTGCGCCCGCGCGTAGGCGATGCAGGCCTTGAAGATGGTCAGGGTGTTGAGCAGCACCTCGTCGACCGGCGCCTTGCAGCGGTCGGCCACCCATTGTGTGGCGATGCGTGTGTTGGCGCCCACCAGGCCATTGGCCAGCATCGTGAAGCTGAGTTTGCCTTGCGCATCCAGCTTGGGAAACATCTGGTGCATGAAGCCGGCGATCAGGTGCGCGAAATCCTGCGAGGCCTTGTCGGTCAGCAGGCTCATGCCTTCGCCCACATTGAAGGCATCGATCAGGGCCACGCGCGCACGGTGCGGGTCCTGGCGAATGAACTCCAGAAAATTGCGCAGCGAGGCTTCGGCCAGTTTCTCAGGGTCGGGCTGGCAACTGGCCAGCGCCATGATGGTGGTCTGCATCAGCTCGCGCGATACCATGGTGTAGACGGCCTTGAACAAGGCCTCCATGCTGTCGAAGTTCTCGTAGAAATAGCGCGAGGTGAGCTGCGCCTGTTTGCAGACGTCACGCACCGTCGAGTGGTGATAGCCCTGCTCGCCGAACACCGCCAGGCCCGCGTCGATCAACTTGGTGCGGCGCTGGCGCTGGCGCTCCTGTGGGTCGATGCCGCCATAACGCCGGCCGGTAGTCCCCGGAGTGGAGGGTTGTTCAGGGTTAACCCTATTTCTGGAAACGGGCATTGTCAAATACTATTCTGAAATTGACCATTGTCAAAATATTGGCATGGGTGGCGCCTGAGACGCTTCATCGTTGCAGTGTGCCATCCGTCAATGATCAGGACTGCGGGCATCTTGCCCCACGTTTGTGGCAGCGCCAATGCGGTGAATGCCCACTTTTGACAACACGACCTCCAAACAGGGGGCGGCGCAGCATTTCAACGCGGACCGAGCAGGCAAGACATGAAAGACTTTAAGAACAAGGTGGCCGCCATCACCGGTGCCGCATCCGGCATGGGGCGCACGCTGGCGTTGGAACTGGCGCGCAGGGGCTGTCATCTGGCACTCAGTGATGTCAATGAGGCCGGTCTGGCCGAGACGGCTCAGATGGCCGGCAAGCTGGGTGTGAAGGTCACTACCGCCAAGGTCAACGTGGCCGACCGTGAAGCCGTGTTCGCCTGGGCCGATCAGGTTGTCGCCGACCATGGCAAGGTCAACCTGATCTTCAACAATGCCGGGGTGGCTTTAGGTGCTTTCGTTGAGACGGTCAAGCCCAAGGACTTTGAATGGATCATGGGCATCAACTTTTGGGGCGTGGTCTGGGGCACGCAAGCCTTCCTGCCGCACATCAAGAGGGCCGGTGAAGGCCACATTGTCAACACATCCAGCCTGTTTGGTCTGCTGTCCATCCCCACGCAGGGTACCTATAACGCCAGCAAGTTCGCGGTGCGTGGCTTCACCGAGGCCTTGCGCCAGGAACTCGACCTGGAGAAATGCGGCGTGAGCGCGACCTGCGTGCACCCGGGCGGCATCCGCACCAACATCGCCCGCGACGCCAAGATGGACGACAGCATCGAGGCCAAGACCGGTGCCAATGCCCAGAAGGCCAAGGAGCGCTTCGACAAGCTGCTCAACACCACCAGCGCCGAAAGCGCAGCCTTGCAGATCCTGCGTGCGGTGGAAGGCAACAAGCGCCGCGTTCTGGTGGGGCCTGACGCCAAGTTCCTCGATCTGCAGGTGCGTTTGCTGGGCTCTTGGTACCAACCCCTGACCACCTTCTTCGCCAAGAAGGGCATGCTAGGCTGAGAAGGCCTTGGCATCGTGTGGTTTCGTTGCATTCAAAGGAGACAGCTCATGTCGGCAGCCCAACTGGACACGGGTGCGCAGCAAGCGCAGGCCCACCCCGTCATCCGACGTTACCAGCCGCCATCCGGCATGCAGGAGGCCCTGGCGGCGGCCGTCATGCGCATGGCCTTGCGCGTGAGCCTCAAGCCTTTCCTGGGGCCGCCCTGGCCTTTCGCGGTGCAGCGTGCCGCCCTGGCCATCGGCTCGGCGTTGATGCCGCAAGACGGCCGCGCGCAAGTCAAGGCCGATCGCGTCGACCACATCCCCGTGGAGCGCATCACGCCCAAGGGCAGCAGCAAGCCGCGTCATGCCATCCTCTATCTGCATGGCGGGGCCTTCGTCGCGGGCAGCCCGCGCACGCACCGCAGCATCACCCGCCGTCTGTCGGCCACCACCGGCGCGCTGGTGCTGGCCCCGCATTACCGCCTGGCACCCGAGGCGCCGTTTCCGGCCCAGCTGGAAGACTGCGTGTCTTGCTACCGCCAGTTGCTCAAGGAGGGCTTCTTGCCTGAGCGCATTGCCATTGCCGGAGACTCGGCCGGCGGCAACCTGACCTTCATGACGGCGATCGCGGCGATGAAGAGCGGCATGCCTGGCCCGGCCGCGCTGGTGATGATGTCGCCAGCCCTGAGCCTGGCGCCACTGCCCAACTCCACGCACGAAGAGCGCCAGGCGCGTGACCCCATGATCCGTCTGGCCTGGGGGCAGGACGTGGAGCGCGCGCTCAAGATCCCGCACGATCACCCCTTTGCCAACCCGCTGGAGCAGGACCTCTCGAAGCTGCCACCTTCGCTGATCCAGGTCGGCGACGACGAGGTGCTCTACGACAACTCGACCTGGCTGGTCGAGGCGGCCACGGCAGCGGGGCGCACCTCTGAACTCGAGGTCTACCTCAAGCGCTGGCATGTGTTCCAGGCGCACGCGTCGCTGCTGCCCAGCTCGATCAAGGCGCTGGATCGCCAGGTGGAGTTCATGAAACGGCACTGGGCTGCCTGAGACGCAAATTATTCCTGATGGGTATAACGAGCATCTTGTACCCATCGGGCTGTCTCTAAGATGGCGTCTTGCATCCGATAGGGCTGTCCCGGGGCAGCCGTCAGCGCCATGAGCCAGTTGCCATCCACCACCGTTGCCGCCCCCTCTGCCCGCCGTTATGGTGGGGTGTCCGCTGCCGAGCGTGCCGCGCAGCGCCGAGAGCGCCTGCTGGAGGCTGCCGTTGACGTCTTTGGCCGCGAGGGCTACCGCCAGGCCACCATGCGCCTGATCTGCGCCCAGGCCCGGCTCAATGACCGCTATTTCTATGAACATTTCGCGACATTAGACGATATATTCCTGGCCGTGCACCAGAAATTATCTGCTGAAGTGGCAATTCAGATCATGACCCGCGTGATGACGCAGCCCGACGATCCAGTGACTCAAACCCGGGTCGGCCTGACAGCCTTCTTTGAATATATCAAGGAGGATGCGCGCCGGGCGCAAATACTGCTGGTCGATGCGGTGACCACCGGCTTGACCAATCCACATAATCTCAACGCCCGTGTCAGCCAGTATGCTGATTTATTAAAGGCGCGATTCAGGAAAAGGTATCCGAATCTGGCGATACCCCTGGATGTGGAATTGATCGTCGGGGGTTTTGTGGGTATGGTGATTCATACGGCCACGGTCTGGTCGCAGCGCGGCTTTGACACGCCGGTCGATGTCCTGGTCGACCACAACGTCTACGCCTGGCGGGGGCTTCATCATTGGCTTTCCGCCCACGACGGCGTGCTGGTGACCTCGGCCTGAACCTGCCTCACGCAGTCCGGCATCGGTGGCGTTTCAAACCGAGGCTCGCTTTATCTGGTGTTTTGTTCTATTTGATGCACTGCATATTTGATGATGTGACTTTCCATATCATTGACATGGCGAACAGCGTGGTTTATGCAATCGTTGGTTGCGCATCGATAGGCGGTGTTTTGGCGGTAATTGGCGGCAACCCGGCCTTATTCGTGGGCCAATTGAAAACAATGCGGGGTGGAGCGCGACAGGGGCGCGCCGGCGTCAATCGGCGAGATTGGGGGGGATGCCGAACTCGCCCGGCTTGGGATCGGTGGCGCGGCGGCGCAGGTCTTGCGCCTCCTTGGCGTCCGAGATCATGCGGCCGATCCAGGCTTCCAGCCCCTGCCACGCAAAGAGCGTGTAGGACATGACCTCTTCGACGGGCTGCTGGTAGCCGTTTTGCGCCCAGTTGATGCCCACCTGCAGCACCATGCCCAGCAGGCCCCAGGTCAGCATCTCCAGATTGAAGCCGGGCGGCATCTTGGGGTAGAGCTCTTGCGCGATCTGGTTAACCAGTGTCGCGTATTGCCCCATGGCGGCGCGTGACTTGGTCGAGGTCTGCTGATTGGCGCTGAACGCGTCGATCAGCAGCACCTGCGCGCGGCGCTTGTCTTCCTTCATGAACTCGAAGAAAGCGCGCAAACCGGCCTTGGCCAGCTCCTGCAGGCTACGGGGGGCATCCTGGAGCGCCTGGGTGAGGTGCGCCATCAACTGCGTCTTCTGCCACTGGTAAACCGCCTCGAAAGCATCTTCCGTATTGCGAAAAGATTCGTAGAAATAGCGGTCTGTCAGGCGGGCCACAGCACAGATGTCGCGCATGGTTGTGCGGGCAATACCGTGGCGGGCAAAACTTTCAAAAGCGGCTTCCAGCAAGCGCTCGTGACGCTGCTGGCGACGGTCTTCGGCAGATGCGCCGCGGTAGACGCGAGACCCGCTGCTGCTGGGTGTGGGGGCGGTGGACTTCATGTGAAAGCCGGGAGGCTCGGACGAATGAACGACAAATACGATTACTGTGTGTAACTATATTAATTGGATTGTGAATGGAAAAGGTGGATTTTCAGATATCGCATACCCTAATTGGGGGATAGGGCGAACCCAAATCATTTGTCAAATGAATCATCTCCCATATACGCGGGGGTTTCGGGACGATTGGATGACATCTCGGCACAAACCCTCTGCATTTGTGACGTTCCAGTTATTCAGACTGATGGTGACAGTTAATCGATTGTCGGAGGCCAGTAAAGGCCACCTTGTTCACCCTGGAGAGAGACATGATCAACACGTTCCGCAAGTCAGTCCTGACTGTTCCCCTGGCTGCCATCGCTCTGGCGGTGTCGTCGGCCTACGCTGCCCCCGTCGGCCCGTCCGACTCGTCGTTCTACAACGTGCCGGCCAGCTTGCCTGGCCAGCCCGGCGCCCTGATCCAGTACCGCCCCACCACGGTCAACCTGGGCACAGGCGCTCCTGCCACCACGGCCTTCAACGCCATCTATCAATCCACCGACTCGCTGGGCAAGCCCAATGCCGTGTCCGGCACCGTGATCGTGCCGACGGCCGCCTGGACCGGCGCTGGTTCGCGTCCTGTGATGATCTATGCGATCGGCACCCACGGCCTGGCTTCCAGCTGCGCACCTTCCCGTCAGTTCGAAGTGGGCAAGGACTATGAAGCCGCCAACATGGTCGCCGCGCTGAAGGCCGGCTACGCCGTGCTGGTGTCCGACTACGCCGGGTACCTCAATGGCCAGCAATCGACCTATCTGTCGGGCAAGTCGCAAGGCCAGGCCGTGCTGGACTTGTTCCGCGCCGCCACCAGCATCCCTTCAGTGGGCTTCACGGCCAGCTCCAAGCTGGGCATCTGGGGTTACTCGCAAGGTGGCCAGACCGCTGCCTGGGCCGCTGAAATCATGTCCACCTATGCGCCCGAACTGAATGTGGTGGGTGTGGCTGCAGGTGGCATCCCCGGCGACTTCAACCGCGTTGCACACAATCTGGACGGCAACATCGGCTTTGCCTTCCTGGCCTCCAGCGTGTCGGGCCTGGGCGTTCAGTACCCCAACACCATCGGCCGCAACTTCAATCTGCTGGCCGGCGCATCCGGCAAGGCCGAGATGACCAAGCTGCAAGGCGAATGCGTGTTCCAGGCCTTGTTCGAGCATGAGAACCAGACCTTGTCGCAGTACACGAACGACCCGGCCAACACGTCGCTGGACGACATCCTGGGCGTGCCTGCCGTCGCGCAAACCCTGAGTGACCAGGGTCTGGGCAACAACAAGATCAATGTGCCGCTCTACCAGTTCCACGGTCAGGCTGACGAGTTCATCCCACTGGATCAGGAAATGGCGCTGAAGAAGAAGTACTGCGCCCTGGGCACCACGGTGGCCTTCGACCTCTACCCCAGCGAACACATCGCCACGATGACGCAGGCCGCACCCAAGGTCTTGTCCTGGATGGCCGATCGCTTCGCCGGTACCGCAGCTCCCAGCACCTGTTCGACCACCAAGGCTGATCCCACACCCACGAACGCCACCCCGAACGGCGGCGACTTCATCGTGAAGATGGACAAGTGGAAGCTGGCTTCGAACGTGCACCTGCGCACCCTGATGCAGGACTTCCCCGAGCCTGACACCTCGACGTTCTCGGCCACCGTCAACCTGACGAAGCAACAGATTGTCGGCCAGGTCAGCATTCCCAACTTCGCCTACCCGGTCAAGATCGTCGGTATCCCCTTCTCGACGGGCATGAGCATCGTGCCGGCCGCCGACATGACGGGTACCGTGAACCTCGACAACGACGGCATCCTGCACGTGCATGGCTCCGTGCCGATGAACATCACCATCACCTCGCTGCTGGGCATCCCCTTCGGTCAGTGCAAGATGGTCACGCCCGTGGTCTTCCCGCTGGACTTCGACGGCCCCATCGCCTCCTTTGGCAATGGCAACCTGATCTTCAAGGGTACGACGACCTTCCCGCAGATCAAGGGCTGCTTCATCTCCGGCATCCTGACAGCCCTGGTGTCGGGCAGTGGCCAGCAGTTCACGTTCACCATCACGCCTCCCGCCCCGGTGGACAACTGATCTGATTGACCGCCTGACACGCCTGGTTAACTGTCCATTCTCCGCGGCGTGTCGCGCGGCAACGGCTCCGATGTACGGATTTTGTTGATGCGCCTGTACCCCTGGGTGACCACAAGTCGCCCTGGGGTCATTTTTTGGTGCAGAGCCGTCAAAGACACATGCCCACCCGGCCTGGCGCCTGGTGGGCATGCTTGTCGATCGAGGATCTTGTGGGGCGCAAGATGCGCCCCGGCTTGCATCATCAGACGAAGCTGAAGTGCTCGTTGTCCATCTGCATGATGGCGCTGGTGGGCGAGACCATGGCCTTCTTGTGACCGTCGGCGCGGGGCAGCAGGCGCTCGAAGTAGAACTCGGCGGTCTGCAGCTTGGCCTTGTAGAACTCGGCGGAGTCCTTGCCACCCTTGGCCAGCTTCTCGTTGGCGACCAGGGCCTGCTTGAGCCAGAAATGGCCCATCATCAAGAAGCCCGAGTACATCAGGAAGTCGTAGCAGGCGGCGCTGACGATGTCGCGGTCCTTGTTGGCGCGCAACATGATCTTCAGGGTCAACCACTTCCATTGCAGGGCGCGCTTGAAGCAGGCACGTGCCATCTTGCCGATGGTGCCGCCATCGAGCAGATGGGGCTTGGCCTGGGCGATCATGACGTTGGTGAACTCGAAGACGCACTTGCCGCGCGTTTGCAGCAGGGTCTTGCGGCCCAGCAGGTCGAGTGCCTGGATGCCGGTGGTGCCTTCGTACAGCGTGGAGATGCGCGCGTCGCGGGCGATCTGCTCCATGCCGTGCTCCTTGATGTAGCCGTGTCCACCGAAGACCTGCATGCCCAGGTTGGCGCACTCCAGGCCCATCTCGGTGATGAAGCCCTTGAGGATGGGGGTGTAGAAGCCCAGCTCGTTGTCGAATTTCTCGTAGCCGGCCTTATCGCCCGTGGACACGCAGGCCACCATGTTGTCGGCAATCTTGGCGGAGTGGTAGATCATGGCGCGGGCGCCTTCGGCCACGGCGCGTTGCGTGAGCAGCATGCGGCGCACGTCGGCGTGCCAGATCAGGGCGTCGGCGATCTGGTCGGCGTCCTTCTTGCCGGAGAGGGCGCGCATCGAGCGGCGCTCCTTGGCGTAGGGCAGGGCTCCCTGGTAGGACAGCTCGGCGTGGGCCAGGCCCTGCACGGCGGTGCCGATGCGGGCGGTGTTCATGAAGGTGAACATGGCTTCCAGCCCCTTGTTGGGCTCGGCGATCATGAAGCCGACGGCCTCATCGAAGTTCATCACGCAGGTGGCCGATGCCCGGATGCCCATCTTGTGCTCGATGGCGCCGGCCTTCACGGTATTGCGCTCGCCGAGGGAGCCATCCTGGTTGACCATGAACTTGGGCACGATGAACAGCGAGATGCCACGGGTGCCCTTGGGCGCGTCGGGCAGGCGGGCCAGCACGATGTGGATGATGTTCTCGGCCAGATCGTGTTCGCCAGCGGAGATGAAGATCTTGGTGCCGGTGATCTTGTAGGTGCCGTCAGCCTGAGGCTCGGCCTTGGTCTTGACCTGGCCCAGGTCGGTGCCGCACTGGGGCTCGGTCAGGCACATGGTGCCGGTCCACTCGCCACTGACCAGCTTGGGCATGTAGGTGTTCTTCTGCTCGGTGGAGCCGAACTGGAAGACGGTGTTCATGCAGCCCAGGCTCAGGCCGGGGTACATGGTGAACGACCAGTTGGCCGTGCCCATCATTTCCGACTTCATCAGGTTCAGCGACATGGGCAGCTCCTGGCCGCCGTATTCCTTGGGGTGGGACAGGCCTTGCCAGCCGCCGGCCACGTACTCGGCGTAGGCTTCCTTGAAGCCCTTGGGCGTGGTGACTTCACCGTCCTTGAAGGTGCAGCCTTCCTGGTCGCCGGTCAGGTTCAAGGGCGACAGGATTTCTTCGCAGAACGTGGCGGCACCTTCCAGGATGGCGTCAACCATGTCGGGGGTGGCGTCTTCGGCATTGGGTTGCTTGGCGTAATGCGCAGGGTAGTCGAACACTTCGTTGAGCAGGAAGCGCACGTCGCGCAAAGGGGCCTTGTACTGCGGCATATGTCACCTCGGTTCAGGTCGGGCGCCAGGAATCGGGAATCGGGTGGCGCTGTTAGGGATAGGGCGTACTTTCGAACGATCGTTCATTTCAAACGGTCGTTCGAATCAGGGCGCAGTTATACCGCAGAGTCGGGGGCTTGTGGCAAGTCTTTCCGTACGATCGTGCGGGTTTTGGCACCTCAGGCCGTCCCTCCCCCTGAATTGAAGGGGCGTTCAAGGGGCGTGAAAGGGCCGGTTGGGCGGCTGGGCAGGCGCTCGCACGGGGTGCCGGCCAGGTGGTGTTCAACGTGCCCGATTCATGTCGCGGATGGACAGGCGACTGGCATCGGTTGCCCCTATTTCGTGCATTAATCCCACTGAATTTCGAGGGGGTATCAAGGGGGTTATGTGGGGCCCAAAAATGGGTTAACCACATCAGGTGAGAGGGAGAACCCAATCCATTTTTTGTCGTTCTTCAGTCCCGCGAATACGGGGTTTTGGGTGGATTTCCCGTCAGTCGCGCAAAAACCCTGTTCGTACAGCTTGCAACAGTTCGAGAGACTAACGGTGACAGTTAACCGATTGTTGGCGACTGTTAGATCGCCTTGATTCACCTGGAGAGACACATGATCCGTACCCTGCGCAAGTCTGTTTTGAGCGTACCCCTGGCTGCCATCGCTCTGGCAGTGTCGTCCGCCTACGCCGCCCCCGTGGTCGGCCCCTCGGATTCCACTTTCTACAACAATCCGGGCGTGCCGACTGGCAGCCACGGTGACCTGATCCAGTACCGTCCCACGACGGCCAATCTGGGTGCTGGCGCTGCTTCGACCAAAGCCTGGAACGTCCTTTACCAATCCACCGATTCCCAGGGCAAGCCCAATGCCGTGTCCGGTACCGTGCTGGTTCCCACCACGGCCTGGTCGGGCACCGGCGCACGTCCCGTGATCCTGTACGCCGTGGGCACACAGGGTCTGGCCACGAATTGCGCGCCTTCGCGTCAGTTCGAAGTGGGCAGCGACTATGAAAACGCCAACATCAACGCTGCATTGAAGGCCGGTTATGCCGTGCTGGTGACCGACTATGCCGGTTACCTCAACGGTACCGACTCCACCTACCTGGCAGGTCAGTCCCAAGGCAATGCCGTGCTGGACATGTTCAAGGCCGCCACTTCGATCCCGTCGGTGGGCATTGCCAGCAACGCACCGGTTGGCATCTGGGGCTTCTCGCAGGGTGGGCAATCGGCAGCCTGGGCTGCTGAAACCCTGGCCACCTATGCACCTGGCCTGAACGTCAAGGGCGTGGCTGCTGGCGGTATTCCTGCCAACTTCATCACCGCCGCCCACTTCCTGGACGGCAACCTTGGCGCAGCCTTCCTGGCTAGTGGCGTGGCCGGCCTGAGCGTGCAGTATCCCAAGACCATCGGCAACAACTTCAATTTGCTGGCCAGCGATGCCGGCAAGGCCGTGATCGCCAAGCTGAAGACGGAGTGCGTGTTCACGGCCCTGTTCGACAAGGATGTGTTCAACAAGACACTGGCGTCCTACACGGTCGATCCGACCAACACCACGCTGGATGACATTCTGGGCGTGCCCGCAGTGGCCGATACGCTCAACGCTCAGAACCTGGGCAAGAGCGCGCTGACCGTGCCGATGTACCAATACCACGGCCAGGCTGACGAGTTCATCCCCCTGGCACAGGACATCGACCTCAAGCGCTTCTACTGCTCGGCGCCAGGCGCCAAGGTCCAGTTCGACCTGTATCCCAGCGAGCACATCGTGACGCAGTTCCAGGCCGCGCCCACCGTGCTGACATGGCTGGCTGATCGCTTCGCTGGCAAGACCGCGCCCAGCAGCTGCTCGACCAACACGACCGGCTACCCCACGCCCACCAACACCAACAAGACGCCTGGCAGCAACTTCGTGGTGAACCTGGACACCTGGCCGCTGACTGCCACCGTGGGCTTGAAGACCCTGGGGCAGACCGTCGTCCTGCCAAGCACTTCCAGCTTCTCGGCCACGACCGACATCACTGCCAAGACTCTGAAGGGTTCGCTGTCGGTGCCAAGCTTCAAGCAGTCGCTCAAGATCATCGGCATCGGTTCGCAGATCGGCATGAGCGTGACGCCGAACGGCGACACCACCGGGACCGCCGAGCTGACCACGGATGGCAAGCTGCACGTCCATGGCACCGCCTACGCTGACATCACCATCACCTCGGTGTCGGGCATCCCTGTCGGTTCCTGCAAGACCGTGTCGCCCGTGGCCTTCCCGCTGAACTTCGACGGCCCCCTGTCCTCGCTGGGCAATGGTGGTCTGAACTTCTCGGGCACCACCACCTTCCCGCAAGTGAAGGGCTGCATCATCTCCGCCATCCTGTCGGCGTTGATGTCGGGTTCGGGTCAGACCTACAGCTTCACGGTGCAACCTCCTGCACCGAAGAGCTACTGATCTGACGCGTCTTTCAAGCGTTAGTTAGTTGACGATCAGCCCACCCGGCACGTCCGGGTGGGCTGCTTCTTTTTGCGCTTGTCGGCTTGCATTCCCGCCTGTTCTCGGGGGAGCATCGGCAAAGCTCGGGTAATTTCTCAGGAACCCAGGTGATGAGGCCGATCAAACTGGATCACAGCGCATCACTGGCAACACACAGGTCTCGACAACATGGCACAAGTTCATCTCGACAGAAACACGAACACGAAATGGGTGATGGCTGCGGTTGCCTTGGCGGTGGCCGCAGCGGCGGCGGTCTGGTTGTCGCGCCCGCACGATGGCGACGGCAGCCGCGTGACTGCGGTGCAGGCATCGGCCACACATGCTTCGGGCGTGGGCGTATCAGACCTCCCACCCATGTCGGCGTCACAGGTGGAAGCCGAGACCAAGGTGATCATGGCGAGCCAGCAGGAGGCAGCCAAGGAGGTCGAGAAGCAGCCCGCCATGAAGCCCATCTTGGGCCCGGTGAAGGATCGACCGGCTTTTGTGTCGGCGCTGGAATGGCAGATGCTCAAGGGTGTCGCGCAGCAGGCGGCCGACCCGGACAAGGAGCTCACGCGCCTGGTGAATTTCCTGCGCTTCAACAAGCAGCTCGAGCTGTGGGAGAGCCTGGCCTCGTCACCCGACAAGGCCAAGCGCCATGACCTGGCCGAGCAGTTGCTGGGCGAGCTGCCCACACGCATCACCAATGGCGAGATGGACGTCAAGGAAACCCAGCGCATCATGTCGGGCCTGCTCAACGATGCCGAGCCCAACGCACAGGCACGCAGCGATCGTGCGGCGGCCTTGACCAAGCGCCTTACCGAAGTGGCCGCCTCGGTGGCTGCCGCTTCTCAGGCCCAGTGAAGTCTGGCGAGGCTTCGTGATCAGCAGCCCTCCGGTTTGCTCGTGGGCGTGTCAAGCCCTCGGTAGCTGACGCAAGGGGTTTTGTGCCAAGTGGCTGGAAGAGGCTAAGCTGCGGCCTCACCGAACCATTTTTCAGGCACGGGACTCTCGATGTACGACTTGTTCATCGCCAACAAGAACTATTCGTCCTGGTCGCTGCGGCCTTGGGTGCTGCTCAAGCAGCTGGACATTCCTTTCAAGGAGCACGTGCAGGTCTTTGCGGCTGGCCCCAACTGGCAGGCCTTTCGGGCTTTCTCGCCCACAGGCAAGGTGCCTTGCCTGCATGTGGACGGCGACGTCGTGTGGGACTCCCTGGCCATCGCCGAATACCTGGCTGAGCGTCATCCCGGTGTGTGGCCTCTTGACGCGGCCGCGCGGGCCTGGGCGCGTTGTGCCGCCGCCGAAATGCATTCGGGCTTTGCGGCCTTGCGTGAGATCTGCTCGATGAACTGCGGACTGCGGGTGCGCCTGCATGAGGAGCCCGCCGCCTTGCAGGCCGATGTGGCGCGCCTCGTGGAGTTGTGGGGGCAGGGCCTGTCGCGTTTTGGTGGTCCTTTTCTGGCTGGTGCCCGCTTCTCGGCGGTCGACGCCTTTTTTGCGCCCGTGGCGTTTCGCGTGCAGACCTTCGGTCTGGGTTTGCCCGAGGCCGAACAACACTATGTCGACCGCCTGCTGGCCCTGCCGGCCATGCGGCAGTGGTACGAAGAGGCGCTGGCGGAACCCTGGCGCGAGCCGGCGCATGACGATGCTTCTCTGCAATACGGTGCCCTGCTGGAAGACCTTCGCGCACCGGCTGTTTGAATCCAACCAAAAAAAGTTGTCGTAACGGTGTAAGGACTCGGCGCCTTACCCGACTACCTGGTGTCCCGAGCTGAAATGCCGGGCCTTTTTTGATCCATCAACATCCTCACTGAACGGAGAAATGACATGACTCAACGTAACACCGCCTCCCTCGCCGCTGCTGCCGCCCTGATGGCCATGAGCGCCGCCGCCTTCGCTGCTGACGCGCCCACCGGCAGCATGGGTGGTGCCGTTGCCGCTGGAGACACCGTGCATTGCTACGGCGTCAACAGCTGCAAGGGCTCCAGTGACTGCAAGACCACCGAGCATGCCTGCAAGGGCCAGAACGCCTGCAAGGGCCATGGCTTCAAGGCCCTGGATGCCAAGGGCTGCCTGATGAAGGGCGGCACCATCGGCGACCTCGGCGCGAAGTAATTTGCCTGCTGAAGCTGAGGCGCGATCATGAGCATGAGCCATTCAGCCCACGGGGCCGTGACGCGGCCTTCGCCCGGTTTCGGGTTGGGGCTGCGCACGGTGCACTATGGTGATTTTCTGGCCGAGCCACAGCCCGTGGACTGGCTGGAGATCATCAGCGACAACTACATGGTGCCTGGTGGCAAGCCCATGCGCATGCTCGACGCCATCCGCGAGCGTTACCCCCTGGCCATGCATGGCGTGGCCCTGTCCATCGGGTCCATCGACGGGCCCGACCCGGTTTACCTGCAGCAGCTCAAGCAGCTGGCAGACCATGTGCAGCCCCTGTGGGTGTCCGACCACCTGTGCTGGACGGGCGTGCATGGCCGCCATTTGCATGACCTGATGCCCCTGCCTTATACCGACGAGGCTTTGAAGCTGGTTGTGCAGCACGTTCGCCAGGTGCAGGACGTGCTGGGGCGCAGGCTGGTGCTGGAGAACGTCTCCAGCTATGTGAACTTCAAGCAGTCCCACATGAGCGAGTGGGACTTCGTTTCGGCCGTGTGTGAGCAGGCCGATTGCCTCTTGCTGCTCGATGTCAACAACATCTACGTCAGCAGCGTGAACCATGGCTTCGATGCCATGGCCTATTTGAACGGCATGCCGGCGCACCGCGTGCAGCAGATCCACCTGGCTGGGCATTCGCACAATGGTGACCACATCGTGGACACGCATGACCACCCCGTGGCCGACCCCGTGTGGGACTTGTATGCGCAGGCCTGCCGGCGGTTCGGCCAGGTGGCCACGATGATCGAGCGCGATGACCACATCCCGCCTTTGCCTGAATTGATCAATGAGCTGGACCATGCCCGTGCCGTGGCGGCTGACGTCTGGCGGGAGGCTGCATGATGACGACGATGCAGCTTGTGCCCGGATCGTCCCTGCGCGAGATCCAGTCGCGCATGCAGTCGCATGTCTTGACGGGCGATGCCCAAGCCCTGGCCGATGTGGACGAGGCGGGCGGCCTGAGTGCCGAGCGGCGTCTGCACATCTACCACCATGCCTACCGTGCGCGCCTGCTCGACACCATGCGCGACACCTTCGGCCACACCTGGCGCTATCTGGGCGACGACTGGTTCGACCACCTGGCGCTGGCCTACATCGAATCACACCCTTCGCGCCATGCCAATTTGCGGTGGTATGGCGAGACCTGGCCCGACTGGCTCGCCGGGACCAGGCTGGCCGACGCCGGGGCTGGCGATCACCCCGAGGTGGCCGAGCTGGCGAGCCTGGACTGGTCCTTGAGGCGGGCTTTCGATGCGGCAGACCGGCAGGTGGCGACCCTGGCCGATCTGGCCGCCGTGCCGCCCGAGGCCTGGGCCGACGTGACCCTGGTGGCGCAGCCTTCGGTGGCCACGCTCACCGTGGGTCACAACACCCTGGCGCTGTGGCATGCCCTGGACCAGGACGAGGCGGTGCCCGAGGCGCAGACCTTGGCCGCACCGTTGGGGGTGCTTGTCTGGCGGCTGGATGAGCGCCCCCATTTCCGCAGCGTGTCGCTCCAGGAGGATGTGGCCCTGACGGCCATGCTGCTGGGGCGCAGCTTTGGCGATATCTGCGGGCTGCTGGCCGAACGCTTTCCCGATGACGACGCCACCCTGCTGGCGGCAGGGATGCTGCGACGCTGGATCGACGAAGGCCTGCTGGCCCGTGTCTCAGCGGTTGCAGGCGAGGCGTCGGCCTTGTCCGGCGCTGAGCACCATGCGTGAGGGCGACAGCTCCTCGACCGCGAACACCCGCCCCATCAAGGACAGCTGTCTGTTGTTCAAGGTGTAGTAGCCATCGATGGGCTGGCCATCGAAGGTGCCATTGACATGGTTCTGGCCTTCGAAGCTCACGTCCATGCCGCGCCCGGTCAGCGGGCCGAAGCAGTGCCAGGTGCCCAGGATGTCGCTGTTGCCGCTTGCGCTGGCCGCAGCGGTGCGGCTGGTGTCGCGGTCACGGCTTGGCAGGGTCGAGGACGACATGCTGGCGATCCATTCGGCCGGTACCGCAAAGTTGAGATTCTGGCCGCTGCGCATCTGAAAGGTGACGATGCCGATCAGCATGCCTTGCTCATTGAACAGACCACCACCGCTGGAGCCTGGCGAGACCGGGGCGCTGGTCTGGATCACCGTGCCTTCATCGACATGTCGCAAAGCCGAGACCATGCCGTCGCTCAGGGTCAGGTCCAGTCCTTGCGGGGCGCCAATCGCATAGACCTTCTGGCCCACCTTGACATCGGCCACCGCCACCGTGGCAAGAGGCGGGGCACTCAAGCCCAGCACCGACAATTTGCACAGATCGTGTGCTTCATCGGCCAATATCAGCGAGGCGTCATAGGCTTTGTCTTGATACTGGACACGCAGCCGTGCACCTGCCTTGGCCACGTGACAGTTGGTGATGACGGTGGCCTGCTCGATGATCACACCGCTGCCCAGGGCCACGTCTTCGCCTGAGGCGTTCGCCACGTCGATGCGCACCACATTGGCCGAGGCCTTGGCAAACAGCGCTTCGGCCGTCAAGGGGCGGGCCGTTGATGCGGTGGCGGTGGCGGTGGGGGCGGGCTGCGTCGTCGCCATCCCATCGGCGATGGTGGTGCCCGGCAAGACGCGGGCAGAGGAGACCCGGCTGTGCGCATGCTTGGTCCGTGTCGTCACCATCCAGGCTGCGGCGATCAACAGTACCAAGCCGCCAACCCATATCCAGCGGGCATTGGAGTAGGTGCTGTCAGCTAGTGGACGGGTTCTCTGGCGTGAAGAGGCCCGTGGGTCGGGCTGCGATGCCTGCTGTTCCCGCAGGGAGGCGTCGTACACGGCGCGCCGCTGCGTGTGGCCCAGCACGTTCCAGGCCTCCTTGAGCGCCAGGCAGCGAACAGCGTCCTGCGGGTCTGTGCTCGCCATCTGCGCCTCGTAGGCGGCCCGGATGGCGTCTGCACCAGCTGCGGGTTCCACGCCCAGCGTGGTGTAGAGGCTTTTCTTCATGAGGGCTCCCGCATCCATTTTTCCCGATTTGATCTGTTGGCCTGTATCGACGGCCCAGCGCAGAACTTGAGCGCCCTGGGCCATCCATGGCATGGCCGTTGCTTGTATACAAGCCTGTACATCAACCGGTATCTCAGTGACACCTCAGGGTGCCTCACAACGGTGCGCGGGGGGTGATTTGTGCAACAGGCTGGTGCAAGGAGATGCGCATGTCAATGGATCAATGGAATCGTCGGACGTGGATCAAAGGTGTCGGGGCCACTGGGGCCACTTTGGCATTGGGTGGGTTGCCTGAACTGGTGTTTGCCCAGAAACCGCTGACGATCGGCATGATCTATGTGGGCCCGAAGGACGACTTCGGCTACAACCAATCGCACTACGAAGCGGCATCCGAGATCAAGAAGATGCCTGGTATCAAGATGGTGGGCGAAGAGAACGTACCGGAGACGCAGGCCGTTCAAAAGACCATGCAGGGCATGATCTCGCAGGACGGCGCCACGTTGCTGTTCCCGACCTCGTTTGGCTACTTCAACCCTCACATCCTGGAGGTGGCCAAGAAGAACCCCGATGTGCGCTTCTCGCACTGCGGTGGCCTGTGGGATGCATCCAAGCACCCCAAGAACGTGGGCAGCTTCTTTGGCTACATCGACGAGTGTCAGTACCTCAATGGCGTGATCGCCGGTCACATGAGCAAGTCCAAGAAGATCGGCTTCGTGGCGGCCAAACCCATTCCGCAGGTGCTGCGCAACATCAATGCTTTCACGCTGGGCGCGCGCTCGGTGCACCCCGACATCACCTGTTCGGTCATCTTCACGGGTGACTGGTCGATGCCCGTCAAGGAAGCGGAGGCCACCAACAGCCTGGCCGACCAGGGTGTGGACGTGTTCACCATGCACGTGGACGGCCCCAAGGTGATCGTCGAGACGGCGGCCAAGCGCGGCAAGTTCGTGTGCGGCTACCATGCCTCGCAGGCCAAGCTGGCGCCCAATGCCTACCTCACAGGCGCCGAGTGGAACTGGATCACGCCCTACAAGCAGATCGTGGAAGCGGCCCGTACCGGCAAGCCGCACCCGAACTTCATGCGTGGCGGTTTGAAGGAGGCCTACGTGAAGACCTCGCCCTATGGCGCGATGGTGCCTGAGGGTGCGCGCAAGCAGGCCGACAGCGTCAAGGCCGCCATGCTCAAGGACGATTTCGAGATCTTCAAGGGTGAACTCAAGGACAACACCGGCAAGGTCGTGATCCCCAAGGGCACGACCATGAAGCAGATCGACCCTGCGCTGGAAGGCATGAACTACCTGGTCGAAGGTGTGATCGGCAAGGTCTGATCCACCGCGTGTTCAGTATGGCCTGAGCGCTTGGGAAAGGAGTACCCATGAGCGATTCGCGCGTGGCTGCCGTGTTCGACAGCGTGGTTCTACCGGTGCTGGCCCTGGGCGGGGCCGTGCTGCTGTTCGGTGGCTTTGTGTGGTTGGGTGGCACGAGCCCGACCGAGACATGGGTGCTGCTGTTCAAAGGGGCGTTCGGAGACAGCTTCTCCTGGCAGAACACCCTGCAGCGGGCCGCTCCCCTGATGCTGACGGCCTTGTGCGTGGCGATCCCGCAGCGCGCTGGCTTGATGGTGATCGGTGGGGAGGGCGCGTTGGTGCTGGGTGGTCTGGCCTGTGCGGGGCTGCCTTACCTCTTTGCGCCGCCCCCAGGGTTGCCGGGCACGGTCATGGTCTTGCTGGCCGGGGCTTTGGGTGGCGCCGCTTGGATCGCCCTGGTGGGCGTGCTGCGGCAGTACCGCGGCGTGAACGAGACCATCAGCTCCTTGCTGATGGGCTACCTGGCCATCGGCCTGTTCAAGCATTTCGTGGAAGGGCCCATGCGCGACCCGAGCAGCTTGAACAAGCCTTCTACCTTGCCGCTGGAAGACAGCATCCGCCTGGGTTCGCTGCCTGGCTATGACGTGCACTGGGGTCTGGTCTGGGGTGTGGTGGCCTGTGTGGCGGCGGGCTTGTGGCTGTTCGGTTCCACGCACGGATTTGCCACACGGGTGGTGGGCGGCAATGCGCGGGCAGCGCGCCTGGTGGGGCTGCCCAGCCATCGCTTGATCATCGTGGCTTGCGCCTTGGGTGGGGGCTGTGCCGGTCTGGCTGGCGGCATCGAGGTGGCGGCTGTGCACACGACGGCCAATGCCTCGCTGATCGCGGGTCTGGGCTACACGGGGATCCTGGTGTCCTTCGTGGCGCGGCACAACCCTTTTGCCGTGATCCCCGTGGCCATCCTGTTCGGCGGCTTTGGTTCGGCAGGCAGTCTCTTGCAGCGTCGGCTGGATCTGCCTGATGCCTCGGTGCTGGTGTTGCAGGGCTTTGCCTTCGTGCTGATCCTGGCCAGCGAAGCTTTGCGTGGCCGCATGGGCGAGTGGCTGACCAGGCAGCGCATGGTCCGCGCCGAACGTGCGGCAGCCCATGAAACCTCGCGTGTTCGTCTGACACGTGAGCAGGCGGCCCTGGATGCCGCACGCAAGGAGGCCGCATGAGCGATGTATCGATCTGGGCCGATGTGGCCGTGGCCGTGCTGGGCGGCGCCGTCCGCGTGGGCACGCCCTTTCTGTTCGTGAGTCTGGGCGAGTGCCTGACCGAGAAGTCCGGGCGCATCAACCTGGGCTTGGAAGGGGTGCTTGTGCTGTCGGCCATGGCCGGCTTTGCCGGGAGTTATCTCACCGGGTCGGCGTGGGCGGGTGTGCTGTTGGCTGGCGTGGCGGGGGCTTTGCTCGCGGCCTTGCATGGCGTGCTGTGCTCGCTGCCACGGGTGAACGACATCGCCACGGGCATCGCCCTGATGCTGCTGGGGGCGGGCCTGGCCTTCTACCTGGGCAAGCCCTTGATCCAGCCACAGGCCGCGCAGATTCCTTCGATCGAGCTGGGCATGTGGAGCAGCTCACAGCAGGTGCAGGCTGCGTTGCGCATCAATGCCTTGTTCCCGCTGGGTGTGGGGCTGGCCGTGTTGATGTCCTGGGCCCTGGCTGATACGCGCTGGGGCCTGATCGTGCGCATGGCGGGCGACAGCAGCGATGCGGCGCGCGCGCTGGGTTACTCGGTCAACACCGTGCGCGTCCTGGCCACGATGGCGGGCGGCTTCATCGCCGGCCTCGGTGGGGCCTCGCTGTCCCTGTATTACCCAGGCAGCTGGAACGAGGGCCTGTCCAGTGGTCAGGGCCTGATCGCCGTGGCCCTGGTGATCTTTGCGCGCTGGCGTCCTCTGGCTTGCCTGGGGGCGGCCTTGCTGTTTGGTGGCGCGGGTGCCCTGGGCCCGGCGCTGCAATCGGTGGGCATCGGCTGGGGCTATCACCTGTTCAATGCCGTGCCCTATGCCTTGACCTTGCTGATCCTGGTGTGGACCTGCAGCCCCAAGCGTTCGCTGCAAGGTGCGCCGATGGAGCTGGGTGTGTCGCGTTGACGGTTCGAGGAGGATGAAGATGAGTGGACTGGCCGGCTTGAACAAGACCCCATCAGGCATGACGGTGGGCATGGTGCAGTTGCAGTTGCCCGTGGTCGAGACCCCGTCGCAACTGGCGGCGCAGACGCAGCGCATTGTCGACATGGTGGGCAAGGCGCGCCGCAGCTACCCGGGCATGGACCTGGTGGTGTTCCCCGAGTACGCGCTGCATGGTCTGTCGATGAGCACGGCCGATGAGCTGATGGTCACACTCGACGGACCAGAAGTGGCGGCGTTCAAGGCGGCTTGTGTGGCCCACAAAATCTGGGGCTGCTTCTCGATCATGGAGAAGAACGCGGGCGGCAACCCCTACAACACGGGCCTGATCATCGATGACAAAGGGGCTTTGCAGCTCTACTACCGCAAGTTCCACCCATGGGTGCCGGTGGAGCCATGGGAGCCCGGCAACATGGGCATCCCCGTCATCACGGGCCCCAGGGGCGTGAAGATCGCGCTGATCATCTGCCACGACGGCATGTTCCCCGAGATGGCGCGCGAGTGTGCCTACAAGGGCGCCGAGCTGATGATCCGCACGGCGGGCTACACGGCTCCCATCCGCCATGCCTGGCAGATCACCAACCAGGCCAATGCCTTCCAGAACCTGATGGCCACGGCCAGCGTGTGCCTGTGCGGCAGCGATGGCACCTTCGACTCGATGGGCGAGGCCATGGTGTGCAACTTCGATGGCACGGTGATGGCCCAAGGTGGTGGTCGGCCCGACGAGATCGTCTGTGCCGAGATCCGTGCTGATCTGATACGCGAAGCGCGTGTGCACTGGGGCGTGGAGAACAACATCTACCAGCTCTACCACCGTGGCTATGTGGCCGTCAAAGGTGGCGCGCAGGACTGCCCCTACACCTTCATGCAGGACATGGTGAGCGGCGAATTCAAGCTGCCATGGGCGAGCGAGGTGGTGCACACCGATGGCCAGTCCTGTGGCTTTGCGCCGCCCACGCGTGACTTTGCCGGCTCCGAGCCCAATTTGCTGGAGCCTGTCGATCAACCCTCTTTGTTTGCCCAGTCCGCCATGAAGGAGGCCGCATGAGTACCTATGTTGACGCTCAACCCTATAACTGGCCTTACAACGGGAACCTGCAACCCACCAACACAGCGCTGATCATCATCGACATGCAGACCGACTTCTGCGGTGTGGGCGGCTATGTCGACAAGATGGACTATGACATCACGGCCACGCGTGCACCGATTGAGCCCATCAAGGCTTTGCTGGCTGTGGCCAGGCAAGTGGGGATGTTGGTGATCCATACGCGCGAAGGGCACCGGCCTGATCTGAGCGACCTGCCTGCCAACAAGCGTTGGCGCTCAAGGCAGATCGGCACCAACGGCATCGGCATTGGCGACGAAGGGCCTTGCGGCCGCATCCTCGTGCGTGGCGAGCCGGGTTGGGACATCATTCCCGAGCTCTACCCCATTGATGGCGAGCCCATCATCGACAAGCCTGGCAAGGGCTCGTTCTACGCAACAGACCTTGAACTGATCCTGCATACCAAGGGCATCGAGAACATCATCCTCACGGGTATCACCACCGATGTGTGCGTGCATACCACCATGCGCGACGCCAATGACCGCGGCTTCGAATGCGTGATGCTGACCGACTGCACGGGTGCCACCGATCCCAACAACCATGCGGCGGCCTTCCAGATGATCAAGATGCAAGGCGGGGTGTTTGGCGCGGTGTCGGATTCCAAGGCGGTGATCAAGGCCTTGACGTCGCTGTGAGGTGCGGCCATGACAGCTCCCCTTGACCCCGTCCCACCCAAGACAGGCGCTTTGGCGCTGTCCACCTACCAGCTCACCAAGCGCTTTGGCAGCTTCACGGCGCTCGACAACGTGTCCATCGAGGTGCGGCCTGGCACCGTGCATGCCCTGCTGGGCGAGAACGGCGCGGGCAAGAGCACGTTGGTCAAGGCCATCGTGGGCTACCACCAGGCGGAAGAGGGCGCGGTGCTCATTGACGGTCGCGAGGTGGCCATCACCTCGCCCGTGGTGGCGCGCCATCTTGGCATCGGCATGGTCTACCAGCACTTCACCGTGGTGCCGGGCATGACCGTGGCGGAGAACCTGCTGCTGGCCAAGGGTGAACTGCCGGCCATCGTGCCTTGGCGCAAGGTGCGCGAAGAACTGGACGCCTTCATGGCGACTACGCCCTTTAAGCTCGACCTGGATGCGCGCCCCATGGACCTGTCTGCCGGTGAGAAGCAGAAGCTGGAGATCCTCAAACAGCTCTTCCTCAAGCCGCGCCTGCTGATCCTCGATGAGCCCACCTCGGTGCTGACCCCGCAGGAAGCCGACGAGGTGCTGGGTGCCTTGCGTGATCGCGCCCATGCCGGTGAGGTCAGCGTCATCATGATCTCGCACAAGTTCCGCGAGGTGATGGAGATCGCCGATGACGTGAGCGTGCTGCGACGTGGGCAGCTCATGGGCAGCCACCGCGTGGCCGAGACCACCCCAGCTCTGCTGGGCGCGGAGATGATGGGGCTGAGCGCGGGGGCGAGCACGTCGGCTGCCGTGTCTTCGCAAGAGATGCTCCGCGAGCCTTTCCCAGCGGCACCTTTGCGCCTGCGTGTCGACAAGCTGTGCGTGGCTGGGGACCGGGGTGAGCGCGCGGTGCACGAGCTGTCCATCCATGTGCGGGGCGGCGAGATCGTGGGCATCGCGGGGGTGTCGGGCAATGGGCAGCGCGAGTTGATGGAGTCCCTGGTGGGCCAGCGCGACCGCGAGTCTGGCGAAGTCTGGATGGCCGATGAGCGCTACCACGCGCGCCGTGAACAGAACCAGCGCCTGAACGTGCGCAGCCTGCCCGAAGAGCCCTTGCGCAATGCCTGTGTGGGGGACCTCAGCGTGGCGCTCAACATCGGTCTGCGGCGCTTCGATCAGGCCCCCGTGGCCAGCATGGGGTGGATGCGCGGCGGCCCCTTGCGTGACAAGGCCCGTGAGCTGATCGCGGCTTACAAGGTCAAGACCCAGGGCGAGAACGCGCCCATCCGTTCGCTGTCGGGCGGCAATGTGCAGCGTGCCGTGCTGGCCCGTGAGCTCGATGGCCAGGTGGACGTGTTGCTGGTGTCCAACCCCGTCTTCGGTCTGGACTTCGCCGCCGTGGCCGAGATCCACAGCCGCATCATGGCCGTGCGCAACAAGGGCGGTGCCGTGCTGCTGGTCAGTGAAGACCTGGACGAACTGCTCAAGCTGGCCGATCGCATCGTGGTGATGAGTGAAGGCCGCATCGTGCACGAGTGCGATGCGCGCGACGCCGATCGCCACGTGCTTGGCGCCTTCATGGGTGGCGCCCATCACCACCATCCTGTCCAGGAGGCCGCATGACCACCAAGACCGTTCACGCCCAGCCGTTCGACTACCCCTTCGACATCCGGCACACGGCGCTCGTCATCATCGACATGCAGCGCGACTTCGTCGAGCCCGGTGGTTTTGGTGCCTCGCTGGGCAACGACGTGAGCCTCCTGCAGGCCATCGTGCCCACGGTGCGGCGCGTGCTGCAGGCCTGGCGCGAGATGGGTGGCTGGGTCGTGCACACGCGCGAAGCCCACAAGCCAGACCTGTCTGACTGCCCGCCCGCCAAGCTCAACCGGGGCGCACCCACGCTGCGTATTGGCGACGCCGGGCCCATGGGGCGCATCCTCATCCGTGGCGAGCCGGGCCACGCCATCATCCCCGAGCTGGCGCCGATCGAGGGCGAGCTGGTCATCGACAAGCCGGGCAAGGGTGCTTTCTATGCGACCTGTCTGAGCGAGGCGCTCACCGTGCGCGAGATCACGCACCTGATCGTGATGGGCGTGACCACCGAGGTCTGCGTGCAGACCACCATGCGCGAAGCCAATGACCGTGGCTACGACTGCCTCTTGATCGAAGACGGCACCGAGAGCTACTTCCCCGCATTCAAGCAGGCCGCGCTGGAGATGATCCGCGCCCAAGGTGCCATCGTCGGCTGGACGGCGCCCAGCGAGGCCTTGTTCGCCGCACTGGGCTGGCCCAAGGCGGTCGATGCCGTGCTGGCCGCTTGACCTTATCGATCCCTGACCCACCAACAACCCTTGCGTTGAACCGATTCTGCTGAGCATGTCCTTTCTTGATGCCGATCCTGCTGTATCCCCACCCGTCACCATCGCGGGTTTGTTGAGCGCCTACCGCGACGGCAGCCTGACGCCCGCGCGCGTGCTGGCCGCCTTGTGGGCGCGCTGGCAGACCACGCCGCTTGAGCAGGACCCAGCCTGGATCGCACGGGCCAATGCCGCCTTCCTGCAAGCGCAGCTCGATGCCTTGGCCGGCCAGTCGCTCGACGGCTTGCCTTTGTATGGCGTGCCTTTCGCCGTGAAGGACAACATCGACGTGGCGGGCCTGCCCACCACCGCAGCCTGCCCGGCTTTCGCCTACAAGCCGGTCGAGTCGGCCGAAGCCGTGCGCCGCTTGATGGCTGCAGGCGCCATCGTGGTGGGCAAGACCAATCTCGATCAATTCGCTACCGGCCTGGTGGGCCTGCGCTCGCCCTATGGCGCGCCATCGTCGACCTTCAGCGAAGCGCATGTCAGCGGCGGTTCCAGCTCGGGCTCGGCTGTCGTGGTGGCGCGCGGCGACGTGCCCTTTGCCCTGGGGACCGACACAGCCGGTTCGGGGCGCGTGCCGGCCGGCTTCAACAACCTCGTCGGGCTCAAGCCCACGCCGGGCCTGGTGCCGACACATGGCGTGCTGCCTGCTTGCCGCAGCCTGGACTGCGTCTCCATTTTTGCCCTGACTGTCGGCGACGCGGCGCGTGTGCTGAGCGTGGCGCAAGGCCCCATGGCCGGGCAGCCCGTGTTCAACCCCTTCAAGCCGCAACTGCCTCGCTTGCCCAAGCAACTGCGCATTGGCGTGCCGATGGTTGGCGAGTTCTTTGGCGACGCGGATTACGCGGCGGCCTTCGAGCAGGCACGCAGCCAGTGGGCCCAGCTCAAGGACGCTGATGGCTCGGCGTGGCCCGTGAGCTTCGTGCCCGTGGACATGCAGCCTTTCTATGCCGTGGCCCGGCTGCTGTACGAAGGCCCGTGGGTGGCCGAACGCTTCGCCGCCATCGCGCCTTTCATCGAGCAGCAGGCCGACCAGATGAACCCGGTGGTGCGTGGCATCATCGAGGGCGCACGCCAGCACGATGCGGTCTCGGCTTTCAACGGTCAGTACCGGCTCAAGGAACTGGCCTCCCATGCCGAGCCCGTCTGGCAAGACATCGACGTGCTGATGGTGCCCACGGCGCCCACCATGCCCACGCGGCAAAGCGTCGAGGCCGATCCGGTGGGACGCAACGCCCAGCTCGGCACCTACACCAACTTCGTGAACCTGCTGGGCCTGTCGGCCTTGGCCTTGCCTGCGGGCTTCACGGCGGGCAGCCTGCCCTTTGGCATCACCCTGATCGCACCCGGTGGCAGCGATGCCGCCTTGCTGGACCTGGGTGTGCACTGGCAGGCCTTGCAGGCCGGCGAATCACCTGGGCTGGGCCATGGCTTGAGCGCCGCCAGTGAGGCCGACCTCTTCCTGCCGGCCCGCGCCACGATTCCGTCCGAGCCGGTGATGGCCGTGTCCGTGGTCGGCGCCCACCTGAGCGGCATGCCCCTGCATGGTCAGCTGGTCGAGCGTCGTGCCCGTCTGCTCATGGCCACGCGGACGGCACCACGCTATCGCCTGTATGCCTTGCCCGGCACGGTGCCGCCCAAGCCCGGCCTGGCCCGTGTCGCTGACAACGCACCCCCTGCGGAAGGCCATGCCATCGAGCTGGAGGTCTATGCCCTGCCGCAATCGAGCATCGGCTCTTTCCTGGCACTGATTCCTTCGCCGCTGGGCCTGGGCTCGGTCGAGCTGGCCGATGGCTCATGGGTCAAGGGTTTCATCTGCGAGCCCGCCGGCATCGCGGGCGCCCAGGACATCAGCCACTTCGGCGGCTGGCGTGCCTACATGGCGCACGTCAAGGCACAGCAGAGCCTCGATGCCGACAGGAGGGTGGCATGAGCCAGGACCCATCGCAGATCAATCTGCACGACGTGGTCCAGGAGATCACCAAGATCTTCCTGGACTACGAGTCGGCTCTGATGCGCAACGATGTGGAAGCACTCAATGCCTTTTTCTGGCGCCATCAGGCGGTCACCCGCTATGGCATCAACGACAAGCAACTGGGGCACGATGCGCTCGTGGCCTACCGCGCCAGCGTGCCGGCCCCCGACTTCATGCGGACCTTGCACGATGTGCGCATCACCGCCTTCGGGCCGGATATGGCCGTGGCCATGTGCGAGTTCAAGCGCAGCGACACCGACCTGCACGGCTTTCAGACCCAGACCTGGGTGAGGATGCCTGAAGGATGGCGTATCGTGTCGGCCCACGTCAGCATGGTTCCCCTCAAACCATCCACGCCCTCATGATGATTGTTCGACGATGAAGTTGGTTGCCGTCACCCCCCCGACATCACTGCCCGCTGTTACCTTGGCCGAGCGGGTCTATGCCCAGATCAAGCAGTTGATTTTCGATTTCGTGCTGCTGCCGGGTGACCGCTTCTCGGAGAGCGACCTGGCCAACCAGGTGCAGGTCAGCCGCACGCCCTTGCGGCAGGCCTTGCAGCGTTTGCAGCGCGAGGGCTTTTTGCTGGTGTTTCCCAAGAGCGGCTGGCAGGTGGCCCCGCTGGACTTCGAAACCTTCGATCAGCTCTATGACCTGCGCGTGCTGCTCGAAACCCACGCCGTGGCGCGCCTGTGCGAGGCCGAGGACCGCCCCCTGCTCAAGGAACTGGCCGAGACCTGGCTGATCAAGCCTGCCGAACGCCAGACCGCCTTCATCACGGTCGACAGGCTCGACGAGGACTTCCACTCCGCCCTGGTGCGGGCCACCGGCAATGCCGAGATGATCCGCGTCCACGAGGACATCACCGAGCGCATCCGCATCATCCGCCGCCTGGACTTCACCAAACCGGCGCGCGTCGAGGCCACCTACGACGAGCACGCCCGCATCCTGCGCGCCATCACCCGCCGTCGCGCCGACGAGGCCCAGCGCCTGCTCAAGGCCCACGTGGCGCAAAGCAAGGCCGAGGTGCGGCACATCACGCTGGACATGCTCTATCAGGCCAGGCAGCGCATTGCCGCAGGCATTTGACGCGAGGGGCAAAAAAGCGGGCCCGCTTAGAACGCCAGTTCAAACGCCAGTTCAAAAACGCGGCAGATCGGCCAATGCCGCCTGCAAGGCCGGCGTCTGCCCCAAAGCCTGACCAGGTGCTGGCCGCAATTCCCCGCAGCGCGCCAGCATCGGGATCAACTTGCCCGGGTTGAGCTGCCCCTTTGGGTCGAAGGCCGCCTTGAAGGCCAGCATCTGCTCGCGCTCGGCATCGTTGAACTGGGCGCACATGGCGTCCAGCTTTTCAACGCCCACGCCATGCTCGCCGGTGATGCTGCCGCCCAGCTGCACGGCGGTGCAAAGGATGTCGTTGCCAAAGGCCTCGGCCCGCTTGAGCTCGTCGGGGTCATTGGCATCGAACAGGATCAGCGGGTGCATGTTGCCGTCGCCCGCATGGAAGACATTGACGCAACGCAGGCCATAGGTGGTCTGCATGCCGTTGATCGCGTTCAGCATGGTCGCCAGGGCCTTGCGCGGGATGGACGCGTCCATGCACAGATAGTCCGGGCTGATGCGGCCGGTGGCGGGGAAGGCGTTCTTGCGCCCGCTCCAGAAACGCAGGCGCTGGGCCTCGTCCTGGCTGATGTCGATGCGTGTGGCGCCGGCTTTGTCCAGCACGGCGCGCAGGCGTTCGATCTCCTCGTCGACTTCTTCGGCACTGCCATCGCTTTCAACCAGCAGGATGGCGGCGGCGTCCAGGTCGTAGCCGGCATGGACGAAGTCCTCGACTGCGGCGGTCATGGGCTTGTCCATCATCTCCAGGCCAGCGGGGATCAGACCGGCGCCGATGATGGCGGCGACCGCATCCCCCGCCTTGCCCACGTCATCGAAGCTGGCCAGCAGGCAGCGCGCCACCTGCGGCTTGGGTAGCAGGCGCACGGTGATCTCGGTGGCCACGCCCAGCAGGCCCTCGCTGCCGATGAAGGCGGCCAGCAGATCCAGCCCGGCTGCGTCCAGCGCCTCGCTGCCCAGTTCAAGCACTTCGCCTTCAACGGTGAAGCCGCGCACGCGCAGCACGTTGTGCACGGTCAGGCCGTACTTGAGGCAGTGCACCCCACCCGCGTTCTCGGCCACATTGCCACCGATGGTGCAGGCGATCTGGCTGCTGGGGTCCGGTGCGTAATACAGGCCATGCGGTGCAGCCGCTTCGCTGATGGCCAGGTTGCGTACACCACACTCCACCACGGCCGTGCGGGCCAGCGGGTCGATGTGCAGGATGCGGTTGAGGCGGGCCAGGGACAGCGTCACACCCATGTTGTGGGGCAGGGCACCGCCAGACAGGCCCGTGCCGCCGCCGCGCGCCACGACAGGCACCCCGAGTTCATGACACACGCGCAGCACGGCGCCCACCTGTTCATGGGTTTCGGGCATGGCCACGGCCAAAGGCCGCTGGCGGTAGGCGCTCAGGCCGTCGCATTCGAAGGGGGTGACGGCTTCTTCGCGCCACAGCACGCTGCGCTCAGGCAGCACGCGCAGCAAGGCCTTGACGACGGCCTGCTGTCGTTGCGGGCGGTCGGCTTGAGGCGCGTTGGGTGATGAGGTGACCGTGGTGTCCATCGACATCACTTTAAACCCAACAACGGCCCATGCCGTGCATCACGCACCGCATGGGCCGCGCACTGTCGCCGCCGCAGGCTACAAACTTGGTGTTCAGCTCACGATCAGATCGGGGATGCGCTTGAGCATCATCAGGTCGTGCTTGTCGATCTTCTGGCAGTCGCCATGCCCCTGGAAGCGGTAGTGACGACCCGTCACCGAGGAGCGCACGCTCAAAGCGCCCTGGCCCACGAATTTGGCCGACAGCTCCAGGGTTGGTGAGCCGGCCTGCTTGCCTTTAGCAGATGGTGACGAGCCTGTCGCTGCCCAATGGCCTCCGGAGCCATTTACCAGCACCTGCGAGCGCCTGGCCGGCATGGGCACAACGACCTTGGCTTGGGATACGGACTGAGACGCAGGCTGAGCCGTGGGCAGTGTGGCATGCAGGGCGGCTGGCGCGGCCTGTGCCAGCGGGCTGGCCGATGAGGTCCAGCTCACGGGGCGTGGCGAGCTGGACGCCGGGGCTGGCGCAGCAAAGGGAATGGGGCGAGGGCGGTTGACGGGACGGGGGGTCATGGCGGGCTCCGGCGGTGTCCAACAACAGACAACGGACGGGAGTGTGCGAGCCGCTTCACACCGTGAAAATCCCCTTGGGCGGTGCAGCCGGATGGGGGCCCACCCATGGGGGAGACGGTGTCGGTTTCAGCCGCCGAATACCGTGAGCACGCCGGTGTAGCCGTAGAGGTGATGGCGGGCGATCTCGCCATTGGCGAAGAAGCCCACCAGCGGGATGTCGCCCAGCGCGTGGGCAATGATGTCCATCTCGGCATGAGGCGCGCCGAAGTGGGGGCCGCCGCGGCCGGTGCAGCTCACGTAGATCGCGCCCAGGGCACGGCTGTCGGGGTGCTCGCTGGGGTCAAACTCCTCGCGGATCTCGGCGCAGATGCGCACCAAGTCCTGCCGGGCTGCCCCTATGTGGCGCTGGCAGAAGGCCAGTTGCATGCCGGTTTCCACCAGGTCGCTCAGGGCCACGCCATAGCGGCTGGGGTCCAGGCCGATCATGTGGCGCACGCGGGTGTCGGCCCCGAAATGCTGGCCATGGCTGAGCAGGTCGCTGTCGGCATCAGTCAGGCCGACCAGGGTGGCGCGCACCTTGGGCAGGGCGTCGCGGTGCCAGTCCGTTTCATTGACCGTGACGGGCACCCCCAGGTCCCTGAGCAGGCAGTTCAAGGCAGGCAGGCCATCGAGTTCGTAGACCACATTGCGGTTGGCCGAGGTCACCTCGCGGCGCGGCCCGATGGGCTCGCAGCCCTGCGTCACACGCGAGACCAGTCTGACCCGGTCATTGAAGGACACGCCGGAGAGCCCGCCGCGCCAGATGCCGCCAGCAGCTTCTTCGGCTGGTTCGCCCCGATCACCCCGGTCGGGCACCTGCGGGTCGATGGCCAAGTGCAGGCTCTGATGCTGGCCCGCCGTCACCCCGCCAAACACATAGCCCGTGGCCGTGCGGGCCGCCAGCTCCTGAATCAACTCGGGCAGGTCGGGCGAGTGGCCGTCGGCGTGGACCATGGCGACATGCGCGTGCCAGTCACCGGCACCCGGCGCGGTGTGGCGCAACAGCGGCTGCCGGCCATGGAAGACGCGGAAGTCGCCCATCGGCATGTTGCACAGCATGATGGCCAGCGCGGGCTCATCGATGTACTCCACCCCCGTGGCCAAAATGCCCGCGCCGACGCCGCCCACCCAGGCCACATGAGGCAGCCGCTCGCGCAGGCTGGCCAGCACGGCATCCGCACTGTCAGCCAGCTCTTCGGTGAGGTAGCACCAGCCCAAGGTGGCGTCCATGTCGAGCGCGCCTTGTGACGCCAGTTGCGCCCACACCAGCTCCAGCGCCAGTTCGCCTTGCGGATGCGTGGCGTGGGCGTGCAGAAAGCGCATGGGCGAGGGGTTCACATCAGCCTTTCGGTGTGGCCTTGCGGGCTGGCTTGCCCGAAGCGCCGGCGCGGGATCGGGAGGTGGTTTTGCGCGTGGTCTTGCCGGCCGTGTCGGCCTCGGGCTTGGGGGGCGCGGTGAATTCGGCGGCCTTGGCCTGGGCCTGCTTGATCATGTCCATGGATTCGCCCATTGAGTCGCCCACGGTCTGCGCAGCCTGCGAGGCCAGGTGGGTGAATTGCTGGGTGAGCGTGTCCCACCAGCGGATGGGGTTGATCAGCTCGGGGCCTTCCTGGCCCTCCGATGAAGTGGCTTTTGCCTCTGCGGGTTTGTCATCCGAGCCGCCTGCGGACGACGAGGTGAAGGCCGGTGCCGGTGGTGGCGTGAAAGCCGGGCTGGGCTCGGGCGCCTGCGGGCGAACCTTGAGGGACTCGCGCAGGGCGTCCATCGACACATTCATGCCCTTGAGCGTGGACAGCGTCATGCGCTGCACCTCCAGGCCCTGGATGGTCATGGCGATCATGCGCGCGTTCTGTTCCAGCCAGAACTGCACGGTCTTGAGATCCTGGATGCGCTTTTCCAGCTCGGCCGGGTCCAGCGTCGGCATGGTCCAGGCCGACATGCCGGGCGTGCTGCCACCCGTGACGCCTTGCAGATTGGGCAGGGCGCTGCCGGCCGCCTTGATCCAGTCCTGGAAAAAATCCAGTCCGGCCCCAAGGCCCGCCCCCAGTGAGGCAAAGGGGTTGGCGCGCTGGTCGGCGTTGGTCGCGCCGGTCGGATCCGGGCTGGGCGGACGTGTGGGCATGTCTTGTATCTCCGCGATGTCTTCGTTGGTCATTCGAACTGGCGAGACCATTGTGCCCCCGGCCGGCGCCACTGTCGCGCTTTGGCCGTGCTGGTGACTTTGTTGCACCGCATAATCGGCGCCTTCATGCAACGCCGCCAACTGTTTTCCCGTCTCAGTCAGGTCGCTGCTGCCCTCGCCTGGCAGCGGGTGTTCGCGCCCCTTGCGCAAGCGCAGGCTCCGGACGCCGCCAGTTGGACAGCCTCGGCCGAGGTCTTCACCCTCGGAGTGGCCAGCGGCGAACCACGGCCGGATTCGGTGGTGTTGTGGACCCGCCTGGCGCCCCAGCCTTTGCAGCCCGATGGCGGCGTGCCCGCCCGTGCAATCCCGGTCGTCTGGGAAGTGGCGGTGGATGCGCAGTTCAGCCAGATCGTGCGCTACGGCGTGGCGGTGTCCCAGCCCCGGTCCGCGCACAGCGTGCATGTGGACGTGCAGGGGCTCTCGCCCGGGCGCAGCTACTTCTACCGCTTCAGGGCGGGCGGGCGGGTCAGCCCGGTGGGGCGCACGCGCACGGCCCCGGCACTGGAGGACCATGTCGAGCGCCTGCGCATGGCGGTGGCGTCCTGCCAGCACTACGAAGCCGGCTTCTATGCGGTCCATCGCGAGATCGCGGCGTCGGACGTCGACCTGGTGCTCTTCCTGGGCGACTACATCTACGAGACCGAGCAGCCATCGTTCATCGCGGTTCGGCAGCATCCCCACGAGTTCCCCGACAAGGTGGCGCAGTACACCCTGAGCGACTACCGCGTGCACCATGCCAGCTACAAGCTCGATGCCGACTTGCGGGCTAGCCATGCGGCACACCCCTGGCTCATGGTCTGGGACGACCACGAGGTGGTCAACGACTATGCGGGGCGGGAGTCCCTGGAGCCGCGGGATCAGCAGGTGTTCGTGCAACTGCGTGCGATGGCCTACCAGGCCTACTTCGAGCACCTGCCCGTGTCGCCCTCGCGTGCACCCATCGGCGCGTCGATGCGCATGCAGGAGCACTATCAGTGGGGAAGCCTGGCGGACATCTGGACCGTCGATGGCCGGCAGTTCCGTGATGGCCATGTGTGTTACGGCATCCATGGTCTGCTGCATGGCCAGGCCTTGTGGCGGTGCGCGGCGGCCGAGCGCCCGGAACGCAGCATGCTGGGCGCAGAGCAGGAAGACTGGCTGGCCGAAGGGCTGGCTGGCAGCGAACGCATCTGGAAGCTCATTGCCCAGCCGACCCAGATCGCTCCGGGCGGGATCTCGACACCATTGGGGCCGGTGGTTTATGCAGATGGCTGGGACGCCTTCCCGGCCGCGCGCGAGCGGCTGATGGCGGCCATCGCCCAGCCCCGGGTGCCCGATGTCATCTGCCTGGGTGGCGACGTGCATCGCCATGTCGCGGCCAACCTGCGCCTTGACCCGCGTGATCTTCGATCGCCCATCGTGGCCAGCGAGTTCGTCACGAGTTCGGTGAGTTCACGCGGGCTCAGCGAGTTCCTGTCGTCTCTCGTGCGGCGCAGCAACCCGGACTTGCTGCACCTGCGCGGCGACGAGCGTGGCTACATCCTGCTGGACCTCAGCCCGCAGCATGCCCTGTGCGAGTTCCGTGCCACGCCGCATCCCGTCCAGCGCGACGCCAAGCTGCGCACCCAGGCGCGCTATGTGGTCGAGCGGGGCGTGCCAGGGCCACGCAAGGTGTGAACCCCACAGCCTGTCTGCGTCACGTTTGCTTGCACCAGGCAGGCTTCGTTGCAGGCTGACGCATCTTTGGCCCCCCGATGCAGGGGGGAGGCTCGTGTGTTCGCCCTGTTCCTAGGGGCAAGTTCGGGGAGGGAGGGTCTTTCCGGGGTCCTATAAACGTGTCTCATTGCACGATTGGCGTCGTTTTGCGGCGCGGCGTGCCGTTCCTGCACACATGGCACTGAGAGAAGAGACATGGCAACCATCACCGGCACCTCTGGCGACGACACCCTGACGGGCACCAGCAGCAACGACGTCATCCACGGTGGCGCGGGCAATGACAGCATCACCGGCGGCGCAGGTGCCGACAGCCTCTGGGGCGATGCAGGCAACGACTACATCGATGGCGGCACGGGGGCCGACCTCTACTACTTCAACATCGGCGATGGGCAGGACACCATCGTCTCCAGCGGCGGCATCCTGTCGTCGTATGCCGATCACGTCAAATTCGGCGCCGGCATCACCATGGCCGACATCGATGTCAGCCTGGACCCGGTGACCACCAGCACCCTCGTGCTGACCTTCAAGAACGGCCACGACAGCATCCGCGTGCTCAACTACACCAGCGGCTCCGATGCCGGCAAGATGGTGTTCGACTTTGCCGATGGCACGAGCTGGGACGTGGCCACCATCAACCGCAAGCTGACCTCATCGGAAGACTATTTCGCCGGTACCACAGGCAACGACACATACGATGCCGGCACGGGCGATGACCTCGTGGCAGGTGATGTGGGCAACGACACCCTGTATGGCGACGCCGGCAACGACGTGCTGGTGGGCGGAGGTGGTGCCGACGTCTATTACTTCGGCTGGGGCGATGGGCAGGACACCTTGTCGATCTCGCCGATCTCGACCGGCGCCGGCCAATCCGACACCTTGCGATTCGGCTACGGCATCAGCATGGCCGATGTCAGTGTCAGCAACGACCAGGGCGACCTGATGCTGAGCCTGCGCGGCAGTTCCGACACGGTGCGGGTGCAGGACTACCTCAACAACCCGTCGAGCTACAACTTCAGCGTCCAGTTCTATGACGGCAGCATCTGGGACATGGCCGCCATCCTGCGCAAGACCACTTCGCAGAACGACAACTACGTTGGCACCTCGGGCAACGACTCGTATGACGGCGGCCTGGGTGACGACACCCTCAGCGGCGGCGCCGGTGCGGATGTGCTCTATGGCGGCGCAGGCAACGACTACCTTGACGGTGGCGCGGGCGCCGACACCTTCCTCTTCGGCCGTGGCGATGGCCAGGACACCATCGTGGTGGACAACACCAACAGCGTCGGCGACCAACTGCTGCTGTCAGCGGTCATGGACGTGTCGGATGTGGCCGTCACGCAAAGCGGCAACGACCTGCTCATCAGCCTGCGTGGCAGCTCTGACAGCGTCACGCTGCAGAACTACTTCGTGGCCAGCCAGGCCAACCGGCCGACCATCCGTTTCGAAAACGGCCTGAGCTGGGACCCGGCCACCATCACCCGCAAGCTCACCACAACGGGCAGCAGCATCACCGGTACGACGGGTGACGACTGGCTGGACGGCACCTTCGGCAACGACACCATCACCGGTGGTGCGGGTAGCGACACACTGTATGGCGATGCCGGCCGCGACAGCATGGATGGCGGCGCCGGTGCCGACACCTACATCTTCGGCTGGGGCGATGGCCAGGACACCGTGGTCGCCGGCGCCGCCACCTCGGGCCAGGTCGACCACCTGCGCCTGGGCCACGGCATCGCCATGACCGACGTCGACCTCAGCCAGAGCGGCAACGACCTCATCGTGGCCCTCAAGGGTTCGCTGGATACCGTGCGCATCTCAGGCTACTTCAGCTTCGCGGCATCCGACCGCATGCGCATCGACTTCGCCGATGGCACCAGCTTCGACTCGACCACCGTCGGCCGCAAGGTCAGCAGCAGCAACGACTCGCTGACTGGTACAGCCAACGCCGACACGCTGGACGGGGGCCTGGGCGACGACACCATCAACGGCTCCGATGGCGACGATGTGATCTACGGTGATGCCGGCAATGACCTGCTCACCGGCGGCAACGGCCACAACACCTACTACTTCGGTTGGGGGGACGGGCAGGACACCGTCAACGCCACATCGGGCAGCGACAGCAGCAACACCGATGCCATCCAGCTCGGCGCAGGCATCACCATGGCCGACGTCGATGCCATCGAAGACCAGGGTGATCTGGTGCTGAAGCTGCACGGCAGCATGGACAGCATCCGCGTGCCCGGCTATTACACCTCGCCTGACACCTACCGCCTCACCGTGCGCTTCGATGACGGCAGCTTCTGGGGTGCCGATGCCCTGCAGCGCAAGCGCCAGGCCTTCAACGACACCCTCGTGGGTCAGGCCGGCTCCAACATCCTCGACGGCGGTGGCGGCCAGGACACCATCACCGGCTCTACCGGCGACGACACCATCTATGGCGATGCCGGCACCGATCTGCTGGATGGCGGTGGCGGCAACGACACCTTCATCTTCGGCCGCAGTGATGGACGCGACACCATCGTGGTCGGCGGCGTCAATGCAGGCGGCGACCAGCTCAAGCTGGGCTCGGACATCAACGTCAGCGACCTGAGCCTCTCGCGCAATGGCTCTGACCTGCTGGTCGCTGTTCGCGGCACGCAAGACCGTGTCACCTTGCAAGGCTATTTCGATCTGGCGGCGGCCACGCGCCCGATCATCCGCTTCACGGACGGCCTGACCCTGAGTGGCGGTGCCGTGGACCACTACCTCACCGGCTCGGGCAATGGCGTGACGGCCACCTCGGGCGACGACTGGCAGGAAGGCAGCCTGGGCGCCGACTCCCTGACTGGCAGCGATGGCAACGACACGCTGTACGGCGGCACGGGCGCCGACTTCATGGACGGCGGCAACGGCGCCGACACCTACCTCTTTGGCCGTGGCGACGGCGCTGACACCGTGGTGGCGGGCGCTGCCGCATCCGCTGGCATCGTCGATTCGCTGCGACTGGGGCATGGCATCAACATGGCCGATGTCGATGTGTCCCAGTCCGGCAATGACCTGCTGCTCAAGCTCAAGGGCGGCAAGGACCGTGACAGCATCCTGGTGCAGAACTACTTCGGCGTGGCCGTGTCCGATCGCCTGCGCATCGATTTCCTCGATGGCGGCAGCTGGGACAACACCGCCATTGGCCGCATGCTGGCCTCCAGCAACGACACCCTGACAGGCAGCGCGGGCAACGATGTGCTCAACGGGGGCCTGGGCGACGACTCGATCAACGGCGGCGCCGGCAATGACACGCTGTATGGCGATGCCGGCAACGACACCATGGACGGCGGTGGCGGCCAGGACACCTTCTTCTTCGGCCGGGGTGATGGCACCGACCACATCGTCAACGCCATCAACGGCGACGTGCTGCAACTGGGCTATGGCATCACCATGGCCGATGTCGATGTCTCGAACGCGTCCAACGCCCTGCTGATCACGCTGCACGGCAGCAGCGACCAGATCTACATCGACAACTACTTCGGCTCGGCTTCGGCCAACCGCCCACTCGTGCGCTTTGCCGATGGCAGCTCGTGGACAGGCGATGCCATCGACACCAAGCTTGCCAATTCCAACGATGGCCTGTGGGGCCAGCCGCCAGCCGAATCGTTCGATGGGGGCCTGGGCGATGACGTGATCGCCGGCATGGAGGGCGACGACACCTTGTATGGGGACGCCGGCAACGACTGGCTGGGTGGTGGCCAAGGCAACGACACCTACCTCTTCGGCCTGGGCGATGGGCAGGACACGGTGCAGGCCGATGCCTCCGATGCCGCTGGCACGCAAGACCGCCTCGTTTTCGGCGCCGACGTCGCACCCAAGGACATCCAGGTCTCCAGCTCCGGCACGTCCGACCTGCTGCTGCAGATCGCCGGCACCACCGACAGCGTGCTGGTGCAGGGCTACTTCAACCGCGCGGCGGCCGACCGCCTGTCCATCCAGTTCGCCAATGGCTGGGCCTGGGACTCGGCCACGGTCGATCGCAAGCTCAACGCCACCGATGATGTGCTCAGCGGCGGCACGGGTGAGGACCTCATTGACGGCGGGCTGGGTAACGACAGCATCTCGGGCCTGGCAGGCGACGACTACCTGGTGGGCGATGCCGGCATGGACACGCTGGATGGCGGCACAGGTGCCGACACCATGGTCGGTGGCGCCGACGACGACACCTACATCGTCGACAACGTCAACGACGTGGTGATAGAAAAGGCCGAAGCCGACATTTACACCAGCTACGACTCGATCCAGTCCTCGGTGAGCTACACGGTGCCGGACTACGTCGAGTCCATCACCCTGACTGGCACGGCCAACATCAACGCCACGGCCAACAACATGGGGTGCGACCTGTTCGGCAACACGGGCAACAACTACCTCAAAGGTGGCGATGGCCTGGACTACATGTATGGCGACGACGGCAATGACACGCTCGAAGGCGGTGCGGGCGACGATTACTACTACCTGACCGACAACAACGACACCGTGATCGAGCAGCCCGGTGGCGGCCTCGATCAGATCTGGGCCTATGGCGACGGCATCAAGATGGCCGATAACGTCGAGCGCCTCTACATGAAGAGCTACCTCGCGCGTACCGCCTATGGCAACGACGGCAACAACCTCATACAGGGCAACAACCGCGCCAACACACTGTACGGCAATGGTGGCAACGACAAGCTCTTCGGCCTCAGTGGTGACGACACCTTCTACGGCGGCACGGGCAATGACAGCCTCTATGGCTCGGTGGGCAATGACACCTACCACTTTTCGCGTGGCGACGGTGCCGACACGGTCTACGACTTCGACACCACCGTGGGCAACCAGGACAAGCTGATGTTCGACGGGGCCATCAACTCGTCTCAGGTCTGGCTGGCCAAGTCGGGCAATGACCTGGTGGTGAGCCTGATCGGCACGACGGATCAGGTCACCATCAACAGCTGGTTCCTGGGCGGGGTCTACCAGGTCGAGTCGATCTACGCGGGCGGCGACGGCAAGACCTTGTCTTCAGCCAATGTGCAGAACCTGGTCGATGCCATGGCCAGCTTCACGCCGCCGGCGCAGGGCCAGACCACGCTGCCGCCCAATTACCAGACGGCACTTAACAGCGTGATCGCGGCGAACTGGAGCTGATCAGGACCGCAGCCGGCTGTGCGCCGGCACGCTGGCCAGCAGGAACTCCATCTGGTCGGCCACGATGCGGCGCCCGCGCAGGATCATGTCCTCGTGCAGGCTGGGCACATAAGGCAGGTAGTAGAGCGACCAGCCCAGCTCATGGAGCGTGCGGTTGCCCTTGCGGCCATTGCAGTTGCGGCAGGCCGTGATGCAGTTCATCCAGGTGTCGTAGCCGCCGCGCGAGGTCGGCACGATGTGCTCGCGCGTGAGTTCATCCAGGTGAAAGCGGCTGCCGCAGTAGGCGCAGACCTGGCGGTCGCGCGCGAACAGCTTGGGGTTGGACAGCGCCGGTTCGTGGCGCCAGGCCCGGCTGGGTACCGCGCCGTGCACGGCCACGATGGGGTGCAATTCGATGCGCGATTGCTGCCCGGTGCGGCGCTGGATCCCTCCGCGCAACACAATGAACGGGTCACCCAGTGTCCAGGCTATACCGTCACTGGCATACAGGACCGCCGCTTCCTTGGCCGACAGCCAAGCCTGCGGACGACCTGACACGTCAAGCTGCAGCACGTCCATACCACCCTCACAACGCGAAGATGGACACAGGATAGTGCAGCTTGCATGACTTTCTCAACCACTTGGGCAAGTGGTGGATCAATGAGCGCTGCTGCACTGCAACACTCAGGGTGACTACCTAGGCTGATTGGCGGGTCTGCATCGGGCTTGACGCGGAATGTCGCGCGATGCGGGAAATGCCACAAAAAAAAGTTTGCGGAAGCACACACAGCCGTCATCTTTTTTTGCAAAATAGCACGACCGTTCGTTTTATTCCAAGGAATGCCCGTGTCCGATTTGCTGCCCCAAGACGCCAAGCCCGCCCCCGAGGTGGTGCGCGAGCGTGGGCGCGGCGCACACAAAGGGCAGCAGACCCGCGCCACCATCCTGGAGGCCGCGCTGAACCTGGCCTCCCAGATGGGCATCGAGGGCTTGTCCATCGGCGCGCTGGCCGAGGTCACCGGCATGAGCAAGTCGGGCGTGTTCGCCCACTTCGGCTCGCGCGAGGAGCTGCAGATCTCCGTGATCCGCGAGTACCACGAACGCTTCGAGGAAGAAGTCTTCCGTCCGGCCATCCGCCAGCCGCGAGGCCTGCCGCGTCTGCATGCGCTTTTTGACAACTGGGTGGCCAAAGTGGCCACCGAAATCGATTCCGGTTGCATTTACATCAGTGGTGCGGTTGAATTCGACGACCGTCCGGGCCCCGTGCGCGATGCGCTGGCAGGTATGGTGGTGACCTGGCACGGCTCTCTCGTGCGCGCCATCAAGATGGCGGTCGAGATGGGCCACCTGCGTGCCGACACCGACCCGATGCAGATGCAGTTTGAGATCCATGGCCTGATCCTGTCGCTTCACCACGATGCGCGTTTCCTGCGCTCGCCAGATGCGATCGAGCGGGCCCGCACGGCGTTCGAACGCGTGATCCAGTTCTATGCACTGGGCGCGCCGGGAACGCCGGCTGGAGCCAACGGGGCAACGACCCCGTCCAACTATTGACCCCCCTGTTTTTCAACGTGCCTTTCTTCTACCGAGGAGCTTGACGATGCCTTCTTACAACCCCCCACTGCGCGACATGCAATTCGTGATCCACGAACTGCTGGGCGCTGTTGACGAACTGAAGCAGATCCCGGCCTATGCCGATCTGGATGCAGACACCGTCAACGCGGTGCTGGAAGAAGGCGGCAAGTTCGCCTCCCAGGTCATCGCCCCCCTGAACCTGGTCGGTGACGTGCAAGGTTGCGTGCTCGACAAAACCACGCACGAAGTCAAGACCCCCGATGGCTTCAAGGAAGCCTACAAGCAGTACACCGAGAATGGCTGGTCGGCGCTGTCGGCTGATCCTGAGTGGGGCGGTCAAGGCCTGCCTCAGCTGATCAACCAGGCCATCTATGAGATGAACAACTCGGCCAACCAGGCCTGGACGATGTACCCCGGTCTGAGCCACGGCGCTCACGCCTGCCTGGAAGTGCACGGCACCCCTGAGCAAAAGAAGACCTACCTGCCCAAGCTGACCTCCGGCGAGTGGACCGGCACGATGTGCCTGACCGAGCCTCACTGCGGTACCGACCTGGGCCTGCTGCGCACCAAGGCCGAGCCTCAAGCTGACGGCACCTACAAGATCACCGGTGCCAAGATCTTCATCTCGGCTGGTGAGCACGACATGGCCGACAACATCGTCCACCTGGTGCTGGCTCGCCTGCCTGATGCGCCTGCTGGCTCGAAGGGTATCTCCCTGTTCGCCGTGCCCAAGTTCCTGGTGAACGCCGATGGCACGCTGGGCAAGCGCAATGGCATCTTCTGCGCCGGCCTGGAGCACAAGATGGGCATCCACGGCAACGCCACCGCACAGATCGTGCTGGAAGATGCCGTCGGCACCCTGGTGGGCCAGCCCCACCGCGGTCTGCCCGCCATGTTCGTGATGATGAACGGCGCGCGTCTGGGCGTGGGCAACCAGTCCCTGGGCCTGACCCAAGTCGCTTACGAAAACGCCGTGAACTATGCCAAGGACCGCGTGCAGATGCGTGCCCTGTCCGGCCCGAAGCGTCCTGACCTGCCTGCCGACCCCATCATCGTTCACCCCGATGTGCGCCGCATGCTGTTGACCGCCCGTGCCTACGCCGAAGGCGCCCGCGCCCTGGTGTACTACACCGCCATCGAGCTGGACAAGTCGCACAACCACCCTGACGAAGCCGTTCGCAAGGAATCCGACGACATCGTCGCCCTGCTGACTCCGATCGTGAAGGCCTTCATCACCGAAAACGCCTTCAAGGCCACGGTGGAATGCCAGCAGGTCTACGGCGGCCACGGCTTCATCCACGAGTGGGGCATGGAGCAGTTCGTGCGCGACGCCCGCATCAACATGATCTACGAAGGCACGAACACCGTGC